>JASFYX010000029.1:0-93585 GCA_045046885.1 Flavobacteriaceae bacterium | reverse complement strand
AATAATAATATTATTATTGATTATAAAATCAATATAAACAAAACAATTTTTTTACCTAAAGAATACAGTGCTCTAAAAACCTTTTATCAAAGTGTTCTAAATTTACAAAATGATGCAATAGTCCTTAAAAAGAAATAATGACAAAATATTTAATAGCTATAGTAGGGCCTACAGCCATTGGTAAGACATCGCTAAGTATAGCGCTTGCCAAATATTTTAACACGGCTATTGTTTCGTGCGATTCTCGTCAGGTTTTTAAAGAAATGACCATTGGTACAGCTGTGCCCTCAAAAGAAGAGCTGGCAAGTGCTAAACATTACTTTATCCAATCAAAATCTATTTTTGAACCCTATAACGTTGGACAATTCGAACGTGAAGCCTTAGAGACTTTAAACACTTTATTCGCCACTAAAGATGTGGTTATAATGGTGGGTGGTAGTGGCCTATATGCCGATGCTGTTATAAACGGATTAGATTATTTTCCTGATGTAGATCCAGATATTAGAATACAACTAAAAAAAGAGCTCAAAGATAAAGGCTTAGAAAATCTACAATTAAAGCTCAAAGAATTAGATATTGACAGTTACAATAATTTAGAAATTGACAATCCCCAACGCGTTTGTCGAGCACTAGAAATCTGTATTGGTACAGGCAAAACGTATAGTAGTTTTAAAAACAAAGAAAAAACAAAACGGCCTTTTAAAACAATTTTAATAGGGCTTGATGCTGAGCGTAAAATCCTATACGAGCGTATTAACAAACGTGTTGATATAATGTTTACTGAAGGCCTAAAAGAAGAGGCTTTTAAATTGTATCCATCTAAAGATTTAAATGCGTTACAAACAGTTGGTTACAAGGAATTTTTTCAACTATTTGACGGTAATTACAATATTGAAACTACTTCAGAAGAAATCAAAAAAAACACCCGCCGTTTCGCCAAACGACAATTAACTTGGTTTAAGAAAAATAAGGACATTACTTGGTTTGATTATAAAAATACAAGAGCAATTATTCCCTTCTTAGACACTAAATTGAAAACAGATGACCTGTAGCGAATGGCAAAACAAGGGCACTTATCACAGTGTTTTAGACCATAACATTTTTGTAATTGATACCGGCGGTAATTTTAAAACAACTATTGTCATTTTACACGGCTACCCTACTTCGTCATACGACTTTTACAAAGTGCTTAAACCACTTTCTAAAAAATACCGCATTGTTTTACACGACCATCTCGGATTTGGTTTTTCTGATAAACCCAGTTACGAAAAATACAGCCTTAAAACGCAAGCCAGTATTGCAGAAAAATTATGGCTTAAGCTCAATCTTCAAAATATAATAGTTTTAGCACACGATTATGGCACGAGCGTAGCCACTGAGTTGATAGCCAGACAGAATGAAAATAAATTAAACATTGACTTTAAGGGTGTTATTCTTTGCAATGGCAGTGTGCATATTGAGTTGGCTAAATTACGTCCTATACAAAAAATACTAAAATCAAAAATATCAGGACGTTTTGTAGCCTTTTTTGCTTCTCAAAAAACCTTTAGTAGAAATATGAAAAGTATTTTTTATACACCCTCTAAACTCACAAAAGACGAAATAGAAAATATGTGGTATTTGCTCATTCAAAATAATGGCAAAAAAGTGTTGCCAAAAATAACCCGATATATAAACGAACGCTATACATATTGGGATAGATGGATAGGCGCACTCAAAAAAACCAATTTAACTATTGCATTACTTTGGGCTACAGAAGACCCTGTCGCTGTTAAAGCAATTGCTAGTCAGTTAGATATAGATATTAAAAATAGCCGTCTCTCTTGGCTAGAAAAAACAGGTCACTACCCTATGTTAGAAAATCCAGAATTATGGACTACACTTGTTATAAATGCTATAAAAAGTATAAGCGATTATCCTCTAGAATAGTTAGGCGATTCTTTAGTAATCGTAATATCATGTGGATGACTTTCTTTTACACCGGCACTTGTTATTTTAACAAATTGGCCTTTTTCTTTTAATGCTTCTATTGTTGCAGTACCACAATAACCCATACCGGCACGTAAACCGCCAATAAACTGGTGCATGGTTTCAAAAAGGTCGCCTTTATAGGGCACACGTCCTACAATACCCTCTGGGACTAATTTTTTAATATCATCTTCTACATCCTGAAAATAACGATCTTTTGAGCCTTGTTTCATCGCTTCTACAGAACCCATGCCACGATACGATTTAAATTTACGTCCTTCGAAAATAATAGTTTCACCCGGCGACTCTTTTGTACCCGCTAATAAAGACCCCAACATAACGGTTGAGGCGCCGGCAGCAATAGCTTTTGTTATATCGCCTGTAAAGCGTACACCTCCATCAGCAATAATAGGAATATTGGTGTCTTTTAAAGCTTTAGCGACTTCAATAATAGCAGATAATTGTGGATAGCCTACACCGGCTACAATGCGTGTAGTACAAATAGACCCTGGGCCAATACCCACTTTAACAGCATCGGCTCCAGCAGCGGCTAAAAATTTAGCGGCGGCTCCTGTGGCAATATTACCCACGATAACATCAATATTTGGATGGATTTTCTTAATATTTTGTAATGTCTTTACAACACCTTCTGTATGCCCATGGGCTGTATCTATTACCAAGGCATCTACACCCGCTTCTATCAACAAGTTAGCACGCTCTACAGCATCTGCAGTTACACCAATGGCCGCGGCTACACGCAAACGTCCATAAGTATCTTTATTAGCATCGGGATTTTCGCTTACCTTTATAATATCACGATAAGTAATAAGTCCAATTAACTTATTATCAGCTGTTACCACCGGTAATTTTTCAATTTTATGACGTTGTAAAATAACTGCAGCTTCTTTTAATGACGTTCCTTCATGCGTTGTAATAACGTTTTTAGAGGTCATTACTTCTTCAATTTTATGTGTGTCATCGCGCTCGAAACGCAAATCGCGATTGGTGATTATGCCAATTAAAATACCCTTTGCATCAACAATAGGAATTCCACCTATTTTATATTCGGCCATACATTTTTTAGCATCTAAAACAGTATCGTCTTTAGACAAAGTAACCGGTTCTAAAATCATACCCGATTCAGATCGTTTTACTTTCTTAACTTCTAAAGCTTGTTGCGCTGCCGTCATATTTTTGTGTAAAACACCAATACCGCCTTCGCGCGCCATAGCAATAGCCATAGCAGCTTCGGTAACGGTATCCATAGCCGCCGAAACAATGGGGGTGTTAATGGCTATATTTTTAGTCAATTTTGACTTTATTGATACATCTCTGGGAAGTACTTTTGAGTGTGCAGGAACTAACAATACATCATCGTAAGTTAAACCTTCTCCTATAAATTTTTGGGATTTAGAAATCATAAGCAACCAATTTTAAAACCGAAGTCTTGTTTTTAGTAATTAATTGCAGGCAAATTTACATGTTTTAAATTGATAAACAGGAATTTTATGATTTTTTAAATAATTCTTTTATAATAATAACCGATTCTCCTAAAAAACTGAATGTCATTAAAATACCCGATATTATAACGATATACGAAAACCACAGAGCGCCACTCCATACAATATACAGCCCTCCAAATGTGAGCAAAACCGACACAAAAGGCTCTATCATTAAGAATGATTTTAAGTGTTTGTTAATACCTGTAATTGACACTAAAGTTGCCATTACAAAAAATAGTACCGATAATGACATAACGTGGTTATGAATCAACGTAAGCATTTCTTTTTTAGGTTTTTTGAATTTCATTTCAACGGCTTTCATATCACTGTCATTTCCTACATATTGTTCTTGAATTCCTGTCGGATTAAAATTAGTAGTGTCTTCAATAAAAAATAGTCCTGTAAAAAATCCTATATTTACCATCACAACAAAAGCGAAAACAGCTTGTTTGTAGAATCTTGGAAGTGTGTAAATTAATCCGTTTAATTTCATTACAAAATGTGTTTTTCTTTTAAAATTGATATTGTTTGCAATAATTTATTAACAGCTCTTGTCAAAGAACTAGCCGATATGGTTGCCCCCGATATACCGGCAATATCTTTTTTATAAACTACTGACGACGTAGGTGCTAAACCTATAAATTGCCTAAGCCACCTAAAACTGCCAATCTCGCCACCATAACTTTCACGATAAACCATTAACTTAACTTTAGCTACGATTAAATCTTTGTCGAATATGACGATAAAATCAAATTTAGCTGCTTTGCCTTTGGCTTGTCCGAAATAAAAATAACCTTTTAACGCAGAACCTGTTTGTATTTTAAAAAGAGAGGCTTCGTTAATTTTTAATGGTAAGCCCTTTTCGGAATTAACCGATATGGGTTGCAATTTAAAATCAATTAAATCTAAGGTGCTTTTTATTTCTTTTGTTATTTTTTTATCCATGTTTTTTGGATAACTAAAACTCAGAAAAATAAAGGCTAGAAATAATATTAAGGACGTTTTCTTCATTTTAATACATTAAAAAGTAACTCCAATTCCCATATTAAATTGATTGGTAACAGCTCTGACATCTGCATTATCTCTTATCTTATACTCCATTTTAAAAACCGCTGTAGGTACCATTAAATAATTCAGTCCAATAGTGGTACTATTACGGTTGTAAGCCTTATTTTTTGTCAGTATTCCGGCCACACTTGCCTGTGTGTCGTAGTTTTCGTAACGGGTAAAAAGCAATATTCTTTCGGTTGCTTGGTTGTCTATAAACGACATCACATCGTAAGCCGATTCAATATAAAATCCTTCCATTTTAGAGCCAATATCTCTTCCTGTAAGTGTATTATAAGCGGCTGTATTAGACAGATTGTTAACTACATATTGTCCGCGAATAATAAAAGCATTCCTTTTATAAACGGCATCTAAACCAATCATAGAAACGCCAACATACGAATCTTTTAAAGTCAAATCTGTAGTCTGTGTATTGCCAAAATAGCCGGCCAAACCGACATTTAAACCATGTACACCATAGTAATTTATTTTTGTCGAAAAGTTGGCCTGACTCGAAAAGGCTTCAGCACCGCCTTGACGCCCTTTACGCAAACCATCAACACCCCGTAAAAAAGCCGTACCGTCTTGATAAGATTTAACACCGTTAAAAATATAAGCTTGGTACTTTAAAGATATACTGTTTATGTTGCCACTTAGACCTATACCTATCTGACTCCACGTAGTGGGGATTATATTTTTGTCTTGACTTGGTCTGTTTACCGTAAAAAAAGTTGTGGGTTCATGTGTCTGATTAATAAGTCCCATGGGCACTAACATTAAACCTGCTTTGGCCGTTATGCTAGAGCCCAAACGGTAATTGATAAATGCTTGCTCTACCTCTAGTTCTTTTACATGTTCAAATTCGGTTTCCGATTCGAAACTGACTTTATCGTTAAATTCATAACCTAAATACATGACCATACGGTGTAAATCTACCGTGGCAACATCGCTTTTAGGTCTGATATAATCGACTTGTGCATAACCGCCAATTGTAAATTTATTATTTGTTTCTTGTGCATTAATAAAGGTATAAAATACTAATAATAATACTGTTATTGTAATTTTTTTCACTTTTCTCTTATTTAGAATGATTATAAATAGAGTGCAAATGTATATTAAAATATTCTAAAAAAGATAACAATTATCATTTTATTTAGAATTATTCTAAATAAGGAATTTTATTGAAGTGATGCTAATAATTTTGGCATTTCATCCAAGGCTTGTTCATAACCTATTTTGTATGATTTAGCAATAGATTTGCTGTCAAAAACCCCCACGTGTTTAATGTCATAGGGCGTAAAAACGTAATTGCATTTGTCGAACTTAATTAAATCCTTCGCGTCTAAACCAATGTGATAAACGCGTTGGATTAAATCCATCGTACTTTTTACGTCATTTATAGTTATGGATGATAAAGGGTTTACAAAACTGCCAATTATTTTCTTACAAGATACGTGCAATGGTTCTACAGGAAAGTTGTTTAATATACCCCCGTCTGAATACAAATTTCCCTCAATTTCTATGGGTGAAAATATCGGCGGCAGTGCTGCACTGGCTAAAATAGGTCTAATCAATTCACCTGAACTAAAAAACTCGAGTTTTCCTGTCAATAAATTAGTCGCCGTAACATACAATGCCTTTTTTAGGCTTTCAAAACTATCTTCTTTAAAATACGATTTAAAAAACACACTGTATTTGTCGGTATCCATAATACCGGGTTTATTGAGTGTATATAAAGAAAACTTAAACAAAGGCGTGTCTTTAAAAAACTGTAGCATCGTTTGGGTATCATACCCCGCAGCATAAAGTGCCCCAACCATAGCGCCACCACTGGTGCCAGAAATAATTTCGGGATGGATATCGTTTTCTTTTAAGGCTTGTAACAAACCAATATGTGCAATGGCTCTTACGCCACCCCCCGATAAAACAATACCCAAGTTATAATCCATTTTAAAAGGTTATTACTTTAAAGTTTTAATAAAACTAATTACCGTCTTGCGGATGTCGGCTCTAACATCTGAGGCGTCTGTGCTATTTGGCGTATCTACTTTTAAAACCTGCGGATTTGAGGCTTTAAGCATAGGTATGTCAAAACCTTTTATCAAATAATCTGTTATGGCAACATGATAGGTCTTTTGGGCTTTTATAGGCTTACCTTTTACCAACCATTTACCGTCTTTTAATACGGCATTATAGCGTTGTAAATAAGCCCCTGTTCCGGCAGCATTCTGACCGTAATTAAGCACGTCATTTAATAGTTTACCCTTAATATCTATCTCTAACATACCGCCTCCAAAAGGCAGAACTCTAAAAATATCTATACCTGTTATATTGCCGTCTAATTCATCGTCAATTCTAATAGATCCGCCGTTTACAAAAGCACAATCGGCTGGTTCTTTTGACGCCACAAACATACTTTGTGCAATTAACTGCCCTAAATTAGTTTGTATAGAACGAATGGGGGTATCGCGTCCGTCAAGCGGAACAGCAGTATGATAAACCACCGTTTCTGGATTTTTAATAACATTCTTTATTTTGGCGTCTTGAATAGCTTGCCATTTATTGACGATTTTTAAAATGTCTTTATCTTGTGATATTGTTGAATCTAAATAGACCAAAGTCGATTTTATAATCGTCTTTTTGGTTTTTGTATCGTATTGTAATCTGTGTACATAAACTGATTTTGCATTGGCATCGGCTTTTGCAATATGCGAAGTGCCTTCGGTTAAAAACATATTGGTATGCTCATGACCGCCAATTATTAAAGGTATTTCGGGATATTTTTTTAATACTTCTCTATCCATTGCCTTGGTTAAATGCGTAAAACCTATAACGACATCTGAATTAGATTTTAAAGTTGCATAAACACGATTGGCAGCTTTAAATTTATCTTCATAATTGACGTAATCCTTTTTATTAGAGTCGATTACAAGACTTAAAAAACCTATTTTAAAAGTATGGTTGTTTTGTGTAACAGATAATGTATAGGTCTCAGGAACAGGTGTAATGGTATTATTTTGATTTTTGTAGAACAGCGCTAAACTATCTTTAAAACTGTGCTTGGCATTGGCCGAAACCCAATCGAAAGTCGATTCGTTTAATCGTTTTTGAAAGTCGGGATATTTTAAATCAAATTCATGATTTCCAAAAGCTGCTAATTTAACAGGTAAGGCATTCATTACTTCTACCATTTGACGCCCTTGAATGCGTTCGCCGTTTAGTTTGAGGGTTCCTAAAAGAGAGGGATTTAAAAAATCTCCTGCCATCAAGATATAAGTGTTAGGGTTTTCTTTTAAGAGTTTTTTGTAAACCGTCTCAACACGTGCCATACCACCTACGGCACCCCCTTCTAGTGCGGCAATTTCATACACATCGTTTATTTGTAAGAGCGTGACATTAACTTTAGATTGATTTGTACAAGATGTAATGAATAAAACAATACACAGACTTAAGAGATATTTTAAGGATTTCATTTTTAATAAATTTTTACAAATATAAAAGTAGATTTGTAAAGTTAAGATAAGTATTATTGTAAATAAAATTATTCCGATTAAATGTCTGTAAAATCCGCTGTTTTAGTATTTATTCAGTTCACTAGTTTGTTATTTTTTATAGCCGACAGACATCTGTTGGCGTATAATTACCTTTTGGGTATTCAAATTTTAGGCATTGTTGTGGCATTTTGGGGTATTTCTACCATAAGAAAAGGGCGTTTTAACATTCAGCCTGAAGTCAAACCCAATGCACAACTAATTACTTCAGGTCCTTTTAAATACATTCGCAACCCTATGTACACAGGCATCATCTTGTTTTTTAGTGTGAGTGTAAGTACTTATTTTACGGTTTACAGAATGGTGGTATTGCTTGTATTAATCACAGTCTTACTTTTAAAAATTAAAAGCGAAGAAGTTTTTCTCACCCAAAAGTTTGGGAACGCTTATAGCACTTATAAAGCCCAAACAAAAAGGTTGGTTCCGTTTGTTTATTAAAATACGTCTTCGCGAACCCACGCCAGAAGCGTGGGTGTGGCGATCTCATGAAGTGGTGTACCAATTAATCATGAGATTGCCACAGTTTTTTTACAAAAACTTCGCAAAAGCGGAAGGAACCACGCCCCGATAACTATCGGGGCTCGCAAAGACGCGATGGTTAAAGCTAACAGTCAGGGCTTCACTCCAAGCGAAACCCTGACTAAATTGTTATTGATATGATGAACTTGAAGTCTTTGCATCAATCTAAACTAAAGGCAAAGATATTTGAACCTTATATTTTTTAATAAATCTGCTTGTTATACAACTCGGGATGTTTAGCCGTTTTAGACAAGTAAAACGTCTGAATATTGGCCATATCAACTTTAAATTCACCTGTCAGTTTATACAAACCACCAACACCCGCTACTTTATTTTTATAATCTAAAAAGCCCAAAGCCACAGGCACATCCGTCTGACTAGCAATATGATAAAAGCCCGTTTTCCATTTATCAACTCTTTTCCTAGTCCCTTCTGCGGGGACTAACAACACCAACTTTTCTGATGTTTTTAATAAATGAACCGCATATTCTACAAAATTTGTGTGCTTACTTCTGTCTATACCTAAGGCTCCCAAACTTTTAAAAATAAAACCTAAAAGACCTTTTGTATAAGAATCTTTTATTAAAAACTTGGCATTAATACCCTCTTTCCAATACACGGCTATGGCATACATTAAATCCCAATTAGAGGTATGTGGCACAGCCAACATCACACATTTATCTATTTTAAAAGTTTCAGGATAGTCGGCTTTCCAACCACTAATCCATAAAATAAAACTACCTAAAAACTGCTTCATAATAATACATTAAGATTCAAAATTTGCTGACTTAAAACCTATTAAATAGAGTTTTTCTTGCGCCCGCGTAATGGCGGTGTAAAGCCATCTGTAATAACCAATATCTTGTCCGTTTGGTAAATAAGGTTGCTCTACAAAAACAGTTTTCCACTGCCCTCCTTGCGATTTATGACAAGTCATAGCATAAGAAAATTTAACCTGTAAAGCATTAAAATATTTATTGCTTTTAATAGCCAACATCTTTTTATATTTCGATTTTAAATTATCAAAATCTTTTGACACCTCTTGATACAATCTATTTGATTCTTCATAAGGTAAAGAAGGGGTTTCTAGCGTCAATGTATCTAAAAGCAACACGGTGTCAAATGGTTTCTGATTGGGATAATCAATCATCCGTACTTTAACTTCTGCAAATCTAAATCCGTATAGGTTTTTTATATGACGTACTTCCATAATTTCGCAAATATCGCCGTTGGCAATAAAACCCGCTTCAGAATTTTGATCGAGCCAAAAATAATTATTCTTTACAACCATAACATAATCGCCTGTAGTAATCTCATTATCTAACCCGCGAATTTTACTTCTTATTTGCTGATTGTATTGATTGGCGCGTTTATTAGAGCGTACAATAAAGGCCGTATCTTCTACACCGGAATCGTCATAAGCAGTCTGAATGGCATCTTCAATATCGTAACCGTCTTCTAATCGCACTAAATCGGGATGGTCTAAATTAAAAACAAAGCCATCACTATTATCCATCTGAATGTACTCTCTCAAATTTGTAGCATTTATCAGAATACCAGAATCTTGATGTTGACGCATCACTTCGGTCAATTCTATTTCTGTAACCTCTTTCTGATAATTAAAAGATAAAGTATCTACTTCCAAGGCCGGACTTGTTTCTAATTTTACAGGGGGTAATTGCGCCGTATCGCCAATTAAAATGAGTTTACAATTCCTACCATTGTAAACATATTTCATTAAATCGTCAAGCAAACCGCCATTTTCAAACAATTTAGCTTCTCCATTACTGTTAGATAACATCGACGATTCGTCTACAATAAAAATAGTATCACTGTGTTTATTGACTTGTAAAGTAAAACTGACGTTACCACTACTTGTCTTTTTAGGATAATATATCTTTTTATGAATTGTAAAAGCCTGTCGTTTTGAGTAATTAGCTATTACTTTTGCGGCACGACCTGTGGGCGCTAGCAGCACTGCTTTTTTACCAGCACGCCATAAATTATTGACAACAGTACTCACTGTTGACGTTTTTCCTGTACCCGCATAACCTTTTAGTAAAAAGAGTGTTTCATTATTTGTGCTGAAAATAAAATCGGATATCTTATCGAATAAAAGATTTTGCAAAGCCGTTGGGGCATATTCAAATTTCTCTAAAAGCTGTTTTTTAAACGGTTCTGCGGCTTTAATCATGTGTTTTAAAATCTTTTTTCAAATATACGAATTGATTTATGCCTAAAAATTTTTACGATTAAAAAAAAAATGTAAATTTGCGTACCATCAATTAAAATAAAAAAAGAATGTTACAATTTGTTCTATTAACGGTTTTAGGTATTGCTTTAACTGTTTTTTTAGCTAAGGGAATAGTTACCTTTATCCCTAAAAAATTCCAGACACTAATTTCTATTGTGTTATGGTTACTCATAATTTTCTTAGGATACAAAATTTATTCGGGAATTATGGCGCCTATAAATTTTAACCAGCGTAAGGTTGTTAAATTTGAAAAAGTAGTCAATCATTTAAAAATGATTAGAGATGCTGAATTAGCTCACAAAACTATTACTGGTGACTTTACCGCTAATGGCGACGATTTAATTAAGTTTATTGATACAGCAAGATTTGCAATCATAGAAAACAGAGATACTGTTGTTACTGTAAGAAAAGGCCGTATTACTGTTGACGAAGAGCGTAAAATAACCGATACTATTGGTTATGATGATGTTAAAAATCATTTTAGAAATAGAGATTATAAATCTATGATGAATGTACCTGGAACAGATGCCAAGTTTGAATTAAAAACGGGCTATCTAGAAAAAATACAAGGTCATAAAGTACCCGTATTTTTGGCACAAGTTGACAAAGCTATCGTTTTAAAAGGCGAAGAAAACTACCTTATTAAACAAGAAAAAGAACAATTGGGCGGTAACGAAGTCCGTGGCGCCTATATTTCTGTTGGTTCTTTAGAAGATGTGGTAACAAATGGCAATTGGCCTCCATTATATGACAAAGCCGAAAAAGCAGCCGCTCGTCGCGCTAAAAAGAAATAATTTAGAGTTAAGCACTTTAAAAGAAAATACATTATCCATCCAACTTAGTTTGGATGGATTTTCTTTTTGTATAACCGATGTCTTTACTGAAACTATTTTAGCTCTTTACCACTACCCTTTTAAAGCAACTACACCCGAAGCCCTTTTAGCCGAAATTGAAGCTATTTTTGAATCTTCAGAGCTTTTAAAAAACGAATTTAAAAGCGTAAGTGTTTGTCACGAAAACAACTTATCAACCTTAGTTCCTAATAGCTTATTCGATAAAGACAATCTAGCAGCTTATTTGGGTTATGCTGTAAAAACACTAAAAAACGATTATTACACTTACGACACAATTGACACCTTAGAAGCTGTAAATGTGTATATTCCGTTTGTAAACGTCAACAATTACTTTATAGATGCCTTTGGTAGTTTTAATTACAATCACTTTTCTAGTTTTTTAATAAAACACCTCATAACTTTTAGTCCAAAATCTGATAACCCACAAGTTTTTGCACATATTGCCAGAGCTCATTTTGAAATAGTGGTGATTAAAAATAAGCAATTACTTTTATACAACAGCTTTGTTTATCAAACTAAAGAAGATTTTATTTACTACCTCCTCTTTGTGGCAGAACAATTAAAACTCAATACAGAAACTTTTAAATTGCGATTATTAGGTGACGTTTCTGCTCAAGACAGTCTCTTTACTATTGCTTATAAATACATTAAAGATGTGGCTTTATACGATTTTGATTTGCCCTATAAAACCGATTTTACCTTAACGGATAAGCAAAAATTGCAATTCCTAACGCTTTTACAACAAAACTAATGCGCATAATATCTGGTATTCACAAAGGAAAACGCATTATAGCGCCTCATAATAATTCGATAAGACCTACAACCGATTTTGCCAAAGAAGCGCTTTTTAACATCCTTAACAACCAATATTATTTTGACAATTTAAGTGTCCTCGATTTGTGTTGTGGCATTGGCAGTATCAGTTTTGAATTTGGATCACGTGGTTGTAAAAATATTACAAGTGTCGATCAGCAAAGTAGTACACTTAGATTTATAAATAAAACAGCTGAGGATTTAGATTTAAAAATAACCACTGTAAAAAGTGATTTGTTTAAATTCTTAGACAAAACAACGCAACGATTCGACCTTATTTTTACAGATCCACCTTATAGTTTTACGGATGCCCAATTCGAAAAAATTGCCAAAACGGTTTTCGATCGCAATTTATTAAATGAGGACGGCTTACTCATCATAGAACACGCCAAACAAACCGACTTATCGCAACTCCCCTATTTTAAGAATTCTAAAAGATATGGGGGCAGTATGTTTAGTTTTTTTAGTAAAAAGTAAATTCTTCTTTTTGAAATAATACGTTTCCACGAGGAGTTCCAATAACTGTCACATTGGCGTTAACCTTATTTTTAAAATTTCAGGATTTAGAGGTTGAATATTTTCTATAAGAATTTGGTTAACAGGAGCGTATTTATATTTGTAAAAATTTAATACGCCTTAAAAATGCAAAGACAGAATACCCAACTGCAACCAGTTTTCTAAATTAAACAAAAAATAGGATTTTTAAATCCTATGGCATTAGCAAAGAAATTAAACTTAAGTAAACGAAAAGACAGAAAATGTACAATTGTCGATATTATTTTAGGGCATTGGCAACTTCTATCAAAATCAGGTTTTAGTTTTGATAACTGGGCAATGCAAATTAGTATAATAACCTTTTGTCTATTATATCACAAATTTGAATATTGTGTTGAACGAATATACAGAACGGAATCAAATATGCTTAAGATTCCTAACAGCAAAGAAGGTGTCTTAATAAAAACAGTAAAATAAAAAGTGCTTTAGTGTTTTTCTTTTACTGAATACATAATAATTTTTATTTTCCATTTCTTATCAACAATTATTTCCGCCTTAAAAATCATTGTAATAAATTTGCGCCAAAGCTCAAACCTAAGACCTACTGTACAATGATCTTATATTTCAATAAAAACAATTTCTTTTTTGCTGTAAAAAGCACTCCGCAATCTGCAGAAAACATTGCAAAGCTCAGCTGGTTATTTGACGATGCAACGCCCGTTAAAGAATCTACAATAAAAGGTACATTTATCGGCCCGCGCGCCGAAATGATTACCCCGTGGAGTACAAATGCTGTAGAAATTACTCAAAATATGAGTCTTAATGGCATTGAGCGTATAGAACAATTTAAAAAAGCAGAAAGCGCTTTCGCTGATTTTGACCCAATGTTACAGGTAAAATACACCGATTTAAATCAGGCTATTTTTACTATCGACACTCAACCTGAAGCCGTTTTAGAAATTACCAATTTAGAAGCTTATAATCAACAAGAAGGACTTTCGTTAAGTACAGAAGAAATAGATTATTTAAAAGGGCTTGCCAAAAAGTTAAACCGCAATTTGACGGATTCTGAAGTTTTTGGTTTTTCGCAAATCAACTCAGAACACTGCCGTCATAAAATATTTAATGGTACTTTTATTTTGGATGGCGAAACGATGCCAAGCTCATTATTTAAGCTGATAAAAAAGACCTCCGAGCAAAACCCAAATGACATCGTTTCGGCTTATAAAGACAATGTGGCATTTGTAAAAGGGCCAAAAATTGAACAATGGGCACCAAAATCTGCCGACAAACCCGATTTTTACACCACCAAAGAAATAGACAGCGTCTTATCGCTTAAAGCAGAAACACATAATTTTCCCACAACAGTTGAGCCATTTAACGGCGCCGCTACTGGTTCAGGCGGTGAAATCCGTGACCGTTTGGCAGGTGGAAAAGGCTCTTTGCCGCTAGCAGGGACAGCGGTTTATATGACGTCTTATTCTAGATTAAAAAAACGAACTTGGGAGACAATGGGCGAACGTCCTTGGTTATATCAAACGCCTATTGACATATTGATAAAAGCTTCTAATGGTGCGTCTGATTTTGGTAATAAATTTGGTCAACCACTTATTGCAGGTTCTGTTTTGACATTTGAGTATGATGAAACAGGAGATGTTTCAACAAAGCCTGTCTTGAGCGAAGTCGAAAGGCTCAACATGACAGGTAGAAAATTAGGTTACGATAAAGTCATCATGCAGGCTGGTGGTATTGGTTTTGGCAAAGCACAAGACAGTTTAAAAGATACCCCAAAAGCAGGTAATAAAATTGTGATATTGGGTGGCGATAATTACCGTATTGGTATGGGGGGCGCTGCAGTCTCTTCTGCAAATACCGGCGATATGAGTAATCAGATTGAACTGAATGCGGTACAACGCTCCAATCCAGAAATGCAAAAACGTGCTGCCAATGCCATTCGGGCTATGGTAGAAAGTGACATTAATCCTATTGTGTCTATTCACGATCACGGAGCTGGAGGTCATTTAAATTGCTTATCGGAATTGGTAGAGGAAACAGGTGGCACAATTGCCATTGATAAATTGCCTTTGGGTGACCCTACCCTATCAGCAAAGGAAATTATCGGTAACGAATCGCAAGAGCGTATGGGTTTGGTTATTTCTAAAAAAAATGCTGAAAAACTTAAAAAAATAGCGGCAAGAGAACGGGCGCCATTTTATGAAGTGGGTGAAGTAACAGATAACAAATGCTTTACTTTTACTTCAAAAAAGGAGGATAAAAATCCGATTGATTTGGCTTTAAACGATATGTTTGGCAGTTCTCCTAAAACACTTATGAATGACAAAACAGTTGTTCAAAATTATGAAGATATAACTTATCAAGTATCCGCTATTTATACTTATACGAAAAATATTTTACAGCTAGAAGCCGTTGCCTGCAAAGATTGGTTGACTAATAAAGTGGATAGATGTGTTACGGGTAAAGTCGCTAAACAACAAACCTGTGGTAGTTTGCAAATCCCTCTTAATAATGTTGGGGTTATGGCCTTAGATTACAAAGGTAAAAATGGTATGGCCACTTCTATTGGACACGCTCCTTTAAGTGCTTTAATTGATGTAGAAGCAGGATCACGGAATGCTATTGCAGAGGCCTTAACTAACATTATTTGGGCGCCCCTAGAAAATGGATTAAAATCGGTTTCTTTATCTGCCAATTGGATGTGGCCTTGTCGGAATAAAGGTGAAGATGTCCGCTTGTACAATGCCGTTAAAGCGGTGTCTGATTTTGCACTAGATTTAGGCATCAACATACCAACAGGGAAAGATTCGCTCTCTATGACGCAAAAATATCCAACAGAAAATGTGATGGCACCAGGAACTGTCATTATTTCTGCAGGAGCTCATTGTAAAGACATTACCAAAGTTGTTGAACCTGTTTTAAAAACACAAGTCAACAATAAAATTTATTATTTAAATTTATCACAAGATAAATTTAAATTAGGGGGGTCTAGTTTTGCACAAACGCAAGCTAAAATTGGCACAGAAACACCTGATATTAAAGATACTGCTTATTTTAAAAAGGTCTTTAATGCCTTACAAAAATGTATAGATAAAAATTTGATTATTGCAGGACACGATGTGTCATCGGGTGGTTTATTAACCTGCTTGTTAGAGATGTGTTTCCCCGAAAATTATGTGGGTGCTACTATCGATTTAACAGGATTGAATGAAAAAGACAGTATCAAATTATTATTTTCAGAAAATAGTGGCTTAGTCATTCAAACTGTCGATTCTAAATCTTTGGAATCTGTTTTAGATTTTAATGAAGTTGACTATTGCACTATTGGTTCTGCACAAGATAGAGACGATTTAGCTATTAAAAATGGAGAGGATAATTTTGGGTTTAACATTTCTGAATACCGCGATTATTGGTACGAAACTTCGTATCTACTAGACCAACACCAATCTGGAAAATTAAAGGCTAAAGAACGTTTTGACAATTATAAAAAGCAGCCGTTAAAGTATAATTTTCCAGAACATTTTACAGGGAAATTGAGAGACCTCTCGACTGCGCTCGAGGTGACATCTATGGAGCAATTAAAGGACGTCATTGCGAGCGAAGCGTGGCAATCTCTAAAAAAGGATGAGATTGCCACGGCAAAAATGCCTCGCAAAGACGGAATACGACCTAAAGCGGCTGTTATACGTGAAAAAGGTAGCAATTCTGAGCGTGAAATGGCCTACGCTATGCACTTAGCAGGCTTTGATGTAAAAGATGTGCATATGACAGATTTGGTTAGTGGCCGCGAAAGTTTAGAAGATATACAGTTTATAGTTGCTGTGGGTGGTTTTTCGAATTCTGATGTTTTGGGCTCTGCCAAAGGTTGGGCTGGCTCATTTTTGTACAATCCTAAAGCCAAAAAAGCTTTAGATAATTTCTTTGCAAGAAAAGACACCCTTTCTTTAGGTGTTTGTAATGGTTGTCAATTGTTTATTGAGCTGGGTTTAATGACACCCAATCATACCGAAAAACCTAAGATGCTACACAACGATTCTGGCAAATTTGAATGTAACTTTACGTCTGTTGAGATTCTTAAGAATAATTCGGTTATGCTATCAAGTCTTGCTGGAAGCAAATTGGGTATTTGGGCGGCACACGGCGAAGGAAAATTCAGTTTCCCTTATAATGAAAATCGCTACAATATTGTAGGTAAATACGGTTATGACGCCTATCCAGCTAACCCTAATGGCTCTGACTTTAACACCGCCATACTGACTTCGGATAATGGTCGTCATACGGTGATGATGCCGCATTTAGAACGCTCAACTTTCCCATGGAATTGGCCTTATTATCCAGAGGGCAGGAATGATGAAGTGAGTCCGTGGTTAGAAGCATTTGTTAATGCTAAAAATTGGCTGAACGATTTGAAGTAAAATTACTAACTTTATAGCATGATTGTAGAAAATTATTACAGTAAATCTATGCCGAGTAAATCGGATACCGAATTGCAAGAATATGTTAATCAAAAAGATGATTTTCAGGAAGAAGCCGTTTTAGCAGCTATTTGTGAACTTGAAAAAAGAGGTGCTTTAAGTACAGCTATTTCGACTTTAAAAGAAGCTTTATCAAGAAATTTAAAAGAGGCAGATGAGCCTATTGGAAATACTGTTTCTAAAAACAATGCAATTCCTTTAATTTATTCCAATAATTTCATATTAATTTTTGGCGTTTTATTTTCGGTCTTCGGCGCTGGAATTTTAATTGCTATGAATTTTATGCAACTCAAAAAAGTAAAAACAGCACGTATTTATCTATTTGCCGGATTGGGTTACTCGCTCTTTCAAATGTTTGTCTTTAGTATTTTTAAAACCACATCGCCATTAATAAGTGTGGCTTCCTCTTTATTAGGTGTGTATATGTTGAGTTTTTACAGCAATAAAGAAATGCCTGAAGATTTAAAAACGGCACCGCGTAATATTTGGAATCCTATAATGATAGCTATTTTAATCTCACTGCCACTTGCCTTTATAGTTCTTAAAATGAGTGGACAACAATAATTTTATAGAACGCTGATGACGCTGATTTTTATGATTTTCGCTGAGGAATTATAATTCAAGGTTCAGAGTGAAGCTCTGAATAATTGTTAATGCGTTTAACCAAACCAGGTCCTTGGTAAATAAATCCGGTAAAAAGTTGTACTAAAGTAGCTCCTGCTTTTATTTTTTCTTGTGCGTCATTTTCCGAATGAATACCCCCTACACCTATAATTGGAAAGGCTTTTTTTGATTTTTCTGATAAGAAACGAATAACATCTGTGGCTCGATTGGTTAGTGGTTTTCCACTTAAACCGCCTGTTTCTATTTTACTTTCTGAAATTAATCCTTCTCTATAAGTAGTTGTGTTTGTGGCTATAATACCCGCTATTTGAGTTTCTTTTACAATGTCAATAATATCTAACAACTGACTATCTGTTAAATCGGGCGCAATTTTTAATAAAATAGGTTTGGGTTTTTCTTTCTTATTATTTTCGTTTTGAAGCGATTGTAAAATATGTGTCAGCGGTTTTTTATCTTGCAAAGCCCGTAAATTAGGTGTGTTGGGTGAACTGACATTCACCACGAAATAATCGACAACGTCAAAGAGTTTGTCAAAACAAATCAGATAATCTTCCACTGCTTTTTCATTGGGTGTTATTTTGTTTTTACCGATATTCCCACCAATAATTATAGCGGTTTTGCGATGTCTCAATCTTTCGGCTATCACATCTACCCCATCATTGTTAAAGCCCATACGGTTAATTAAAGCTTGATCTTTTTTTAATCTGAACAAACGTGGCTTTGGATTACCGGGTTGTGGTTTTGGTGTGACCGTACCTATTTCTATAAAACCAAATCCGAACGCAGATAATTCGTCAAATAATACCGCATTTTTATCAAATCCGGCTGCCAAACCAACAGGGTTTTTAAAGGTTAATCCGAAAAGAGTTTTCTCTAACTTTTTATTGGCTACTCCAAATTGTTTATTAACCAAGCTAAAAATACCCGGAATCTTAAACAGTATTTTAAGCGTTGCGAAAGTAATGTGATGGATAAACTCCGGTGGGAAGAGAAATAATATGGGGCGGATTAAACGTTTATACATTTTATAGAGACCCTTCGACTACGCTCAGGGTGACATTTGGTTTCTTATTAACTTCTCTTCTGCCAAGGGCAGACAAACAAGGATGATGTATTATAATAAAAAAGATTGCCACAGCCCTACGGGCTTCGCAATGACGTTTTTTATCTTAAACTAGCACCTAACTTACTTTCGAATGCTTTTTGCAATTTAGACATAATAGATTCTATTTGCTTTTCTGCCAATGTTTTTTCTGTGTCTTCTAACACAAAACTTACCGCATAAGACTTTTTACCTGCTGGAAGGTTTTTACCTTGATACACGTCAAATAAATCTACTGATTTTAAATTATTACGTTCTGTTTGTTTCGCCAAATTATAAATATCTAAAAAGCTTACTTCTTCATCAATCATCAAAGCTAAATCGCGTTTTACTTCTGGGAATTTAGAAGGCAGCACCACACTAATATTTTTATTTTGCGCAATTTTCAAAATATTATCCCAATTAAAATCGGCATACAAAATGGCTTGTTTAATACCAAATTCTTTAATAATTGCATTCTTTAAAAGGCCTAAATCTACCAATTTCATCTTACCCAAGCTCAAGCTTATGCCTTCAGAAAAAACATCACTTTTAGTGGGTCTCGATTTTAAACTGGTAACACCAATTCTTTCAAGCAAACTGGTAACAATCCCTTTAAGGAAAAAGAAGTCAGATTTTTGAGCTGGCACATTCCAAGCAGCTTGTGTTTTATTACCCGAAACAAACAGACTTAAATGTTTGTCTTCTTGATAATTATCTTGGTATTTATGATAGGTTTTACCAAACTCAAAAAGTTTTAAATCCTTATTTTTACGATTGATATTGAACAAAATAGTTTCCAATCCACTAAACAATAAAGACTGTCGTAAAACAGATAAATCTTGACTCAATGGATTTAAAATTGTTACGTTGGCGTCGCTATTTATTTGATCTGATAAATCAGTGTACTCAGGTTTTGTGAGCGAATTGGCCATAGTTTCGTAAAACCCTTGGCTGATTAATTGTGACGTTACTGTTTTTTGAATATGCTCATTTTTTTGTTCTTGAGAAGACGTAATTGACATATTCAACTTTTCAGAAAAATCGACATTATTATAGCCATAAACACGTAAAACTTCTTCTATAACATCCACTTCACGGGTAACATCTACCCGATAAGCTGGGATTGTAAGATTGAGACCAGATTCTGTATGATTGTTTATTTTAATATCGAGTGAAGCCAATATATTTTGTACTTCTTCTGATGGAATAAAATGACCAATTAATTTATTGAGACGCTCGTAAGATAAAAATATTTGAAAATCGTCTATTTTATGTGGATAAATATCAATAATTTCTGAAGTGATTTTACCACCTGCTAATTCAATTATTAAATTGGCAGCGCGCTTAATAGCGTATTCTGTTATATTTGGATCAATACCACGTTCGAAACGGAAAGAGGCATCTGTATTTAAAGCGTGACGTTTGGCTGTTTTACGAATACTTACCGGATTAAAATAAGCACTTTCTAAAAATACAGCATTGGTATTTTCTGTTATCCCAGAATCAATACCACCAAAAACACCTGCAATACACATTGGTTTTTCGTCGCCATCGCAAATCATTAAATCTTCTTCGTGCAATTTTCTTTCAACGCCGTCTAGAGTTGTAAAAAGAGTGTCTTTTTTTAACGTTTTTACAATGACTTTATTTTTGCTGATTTTATTAGCATCAAAAGCATGAAGGGGTTGTCCTAAATCGTGTAAAACAAAATTTGTTATATCTACTATATTATTGATAGATGCTAAACCAATAGTCTTAAGTTTATTTTGCAGCCATTTTGGTGATTCAGAAATTTTAACGTCACTTATTGTAAGTCCTACATATCTAGGTGCACGTTTGTTATCTTGAACTTCTATATCAATTTTAAAGGTATGATCATCTACGTGGAAATCGCTTACAGATGGTGTTATTAATTCGACTGTAATGTTTTGTTGTATTAAACCGGCTCTCAAATCGCGTGCTGTACCAAGGTGACTCATAGCATCAGCGCGATTGGGAGTCAACCCAATTTCTATCATATAATCGGTTTCAATATCAAAAACTTCGGCGGCAACAAGACCGGGTTTAAGAGTTTTATCAAGAATCATAATACCGTCATGTGATTTACCTAAACCCAATTCGTCTTCGGCACAAATCATTCCGAAACTTTCTTCACCACGGATTTTACTCTTTTTAATTTTAAAGCCGTCTCCTTTTTCATCGTATAAAGTTGTGCCAACAGTAGCCACAGGTACTTTTTGACCTTTATCAACATTAGGAGCACCACAAACAATTTGTACAGGTTCTCCGTTCCCTAAATCAACCGTTGTTACTTTTAATCTATCTGCATTTGGATGTTTTTCGCAAGTCAAAACTTTACCTACAACAACGCCTTTAAGGCTTCCTTTTATACTTTCTACAACTTCTACACCTTCAACTTCTAAGCCTAAATCGGTTAAAATTTCACTGGTTTTTTCTATATCTAAATCAATTGGTAAATACTCTTGTAACCACTTGTAAGAAATTTTCATACTCTTTTTTCTCTAAATTTAATGTGCAAAGATAAACAATAGTATTAAGAGAATCTCAACCTCTTATTACAATTTTTAATTGTGTAATTAACAGTTTTATATCTTGATAAATTTTACTACTTTGCAAACTCCAAAATTTAATTTTATGTCTAAAAATATAACGCGCCTGTTTGATTTTGCTTATTATCAATTAAAAAATGGCGGTCTTGAAGATGCTTTCGTATATAAAAAAAATGGCTCGTGGGATAAAACCTCGACAAAAGATTTCCTTGAAAAAGCAAATACTGTTAGCAGAGCTCTTTTAAAACTAGGTATTAAACCCAATGATAAAATAGCTATTATCTCTAGCACGAACCGTACAGAGTGGAATATTATGGATGTAGGTGTTTTACAAGTCGGCGCTCAAAATGTACCTATTTATCCTACAATTGCCGCTTCAGATTACGAATATATTTTTAATCATGCCGAGGTTATGTATTGCTTTGTTTCTGATGAAGAAGTCTATCAAAAAGCTTTAAAGGCCAAAGAAAATGCGCCAAATCTTAAAAATATTTATTCTTTTAATGAAATTGACAGTTGCACAAATTGGTCAGAATTTTTAAGTCAAGGTAGTGACAAATCATTACAAAAAGAAGTCGAAAAAAGAAAAGATGCTGTAAAACCTACAGATTTAGCTACTTTTATTTACACTTCTGGCACCACTGGTAAACCTAAAGGCGTTATGCTGACCCATAGCAATATAGTAAGTAATGTGCTGGCTTCAAGTCTTAGGTTTCCAAGGATAGAAAATGGCCCAAAAGCTTTGAGTTTTTTACCTGTCTGCCATGTTTTTGAACGGATGATTTTGTACTTATATCAATACTTAAATATTGCAATTTATTTTGCAGAAGGTATCGATAAAATAGGGATCAATATTAAAGAAGTGCAACCCGATTTAATGACCGTTGTACCACGCTTATTAGAAAAAATGTACGACGCCATTATTGCAAAAGGTACTGAGTTAAACGGTATTAAAAAAGCCTTATTTTTCTGGGCAGTAAAATTAGGTCTAAACTATATGCCCTACGGTGAAAATGGTTGGTGGTACGAATTTAGATTAGGCATTGCCCGTAAACTTATTTTTACTAAATGGCAAGAAGCACTTGGTGGCAATATAAAAACCATCGTTTCTGGTAGTGCCGCTTTACAACCCCGTTTGTCTAAAATATTTTGTGCTGCTGGTATTCCAATTATGGAAGGTTATGGTCTTACAGAAACTTCGCCTGTTATTTCTGTGAATATGTATGAAAACCATCTTCAAAGAATTGGTTCTGTAGGTAAAGTTATTGACGATGTAGAAGTTAAAATTGCAGATGATGGCGAAATTCTTTGTAAAGGTCCAAATGTAATGGTGGGTTATTATAAAGACCTCGAAAAAACAGCCGAAGTTATTAAAAACGGTTATTTCCATACAGGTGATAAAGGTGAAATTGACAGTGATGGTTTCTTAAAGATAACAGGTCGTAAAAAAGAAATTTTCAAAACCTCGGGTGGTAAATACATCTCTCCTGCCCTTTTAGAAAACGAAATGAAACAGTCATTATTTATAGAGCAAATCATGGTAGTTGGCGAAGGACAAAAAATGCCGGCAGCCATTATTCAGCCAAATTTTGGCTTTATAATGGAATGGGCAGAAAGACATCTATTACTAGAACTCAACACAAATGAGGCTATTATATCTAACGAAAAAGTTATAGAACGCATTCAAGAAGAAATAGATAAAGGCAATTCTAAATTTGGTAAATGGGAAAAAATAAAACGATTTGAACTCACTCCAGATGTATGGGGTGTAGAAAATGGGTTATTAACGCCTACTATGAAACCAAAACGGGCTATAATTTTAAAAAAATACGCCGATTTATACAACAAAATTTATGGCTAATTACCTATATTTGTTCACCCCAATTAAAACCATTTTATGGAGCAATTTATAGTATCGGCACGAAAATACAGACCCCAAATATTTGAAGATGTTGTGGGTCAGAAAGCCATTACTGCTACTTTAGAAAATGCCATTCAGAATAATCATTTAGCTCAGGCACTGTTATTTACAGGTCCTAGAGGTGTCGGTAAAACTACTTGTGCAAGAATACTAGCCAAACGCATCAATCAAGAAAAGTTAAACACTTTAAATCCAGATGAAGATTTTGCTTTTAATATTTTTGAACTTGATGCTGCTTCTAATAATTCTGTTGATGATATCAGAAACTTAACAGAACAAGTCCGCATTCCACCTCAAACAGGTCATTACAAAGTTTATATAATTGATGAGGTGCATATGCTGAGCCAAAGTGCTTTTAATGCCTTTTTAAAAACCCTTGAAGAACCGCCTGCTCACGCCATATTTATTTTAGCAACTACAGAAAAACACAAGATTATCCCCACAATTCTATCACGTTGCCAGATTTTTGACTTTAAACGCATTGGTGTTTTAGATATAAAAGAATATCTCAAAAAAATTACGACAGCACAAGGCATAGAAGCCGATGATGCTGCTTTACATATTATCGCTCAAAAGGCGGATGGTGCTTTACGCGATGCACTGTCTATTTTTGATAGAATAGTCAGTTTTACTGGGAACAAAATTACACGTCAATCGGTTTTAGAAAACTTAAATGTTTTAGATTATGAAGTGTATTTTAATATCACCGATTTAATCTTAAAACAAGACATTCCAAAATTACTAATGGCGTTGGATGCTATATTGAGTAAAGGGTTTGAGGGCCATAATTTTATAATAGGTTTGGCTTCACATTTTAGAGATCTTTTGGTAGCGAAAGACGCCGTAACAATCAGTCTATTAGAAGTAGATGACAAAGCTAAAGAAAGCTACTCAAATCAGGCTAAAGCCTGTTCTACAATCTTTTTAACAAGAGCTATTGATTTAGCCAATTCTTGTGATTTAAATTTTAAGACCAGTAAAAATCAGCGGTTGCTAATAGAGCTTACTTTAATGCAATTAGCGTCTATTGACTATGACGCTCAAAAAAAAAAGTCTAAACCAAGTTTAATTCCGGCGGCTACTTTTAAAGATACTTCAGAAAAAAAAGCAGCTATTAACATTCCAAAATCTACACAAACTGCCGAACCAAAAGAAGCATACAAAAAAGCTGAAGTAGTAGAAAAGATTCTAGAAACAGCAAAAAAACTATCAGAAGAAGAAAAGCCTGTAAAACAGCCAGTAGAAAAGCCGACTTTAAATATTAAATCAAGACGTCCTTCTGCCCTTTCTTTAAAAAGTCTCAATCAGAAAGAAAAAATTAAAGAAAAAGATGTTTCAAAAGAATCGAATGAAAATTTACCACAAGATATTTTTACAAGCGAAACATTTTTAAAAACTTGGCACAGTTATTTAGCTTATTTAGAAAGAACTGGCGAAAAGCTAATGTTATCAATTTTAAAAGCAGAAAAACCAAAAGTCAATGGCAGTTCTATAGAATTGGTGTTTCCCAATAAAGTAATGGAGGCTTCTTTTAACAAAGGAAAAAGTAATTTAATAAAATATTTGAGGCAAGAACTCAATAATTTTAAAATAGATATAAAAGTCATAGTAAATGAAAGTGTTACAAAAGAATACATTTATACTTCGCAAGAAAAATATCAAGCTCTTAAAAAGAAAAATCCAAATTTAGAATTACTTAAAAAAACCTTTAAGTTAGATTTATAAGTATTGCTTTTCTTTTGCTATATTTAACAACTTAAAACCTTAATTAATTTGGAATATTATAAGCTATTAACTTTACTTATTGGATTTTTGATAGTGGCATTGGCCTCTAATCAGATTGCTATACTTTTTCAAAAAGTTAAGTTTCCTTTAATTACAGGTCTAATTATTACAGGTATTGTTGCAGGGTCGTCTATGCTTAATTTTATTCAGCAAGAGACATTAGAAGATCTAGACTTTTTAAATGATATTGCTTTGGCTATTATTGCTTTTTCTGCTGGTTCTGAGTTGTATTTAAACGATTTGCGCAGCCGTATTAGCAGTATTAAATGGATGGTTATTGGGCAACTCTTTATCACTTTTATTTTAAGTAGCGTCCTTATTTATTACGCTGCCAATTATATTCCGTTTATGGCAAAATTACCAAATGCCACAAGGTTTGGTGTTGCCGTATTGTTTGGTACTATTTTCGTTGCTAGATCGCCTTCATCGGCTATAGCTATAATAAACGAAATGCGTGCAAATGGCCCTTTTACAAAAACTGTAATGGGCGTTACAGTTGTAACTGATGTTCTTGTAATAATATTATTTGCTATCTGCTTTTCTCTAGCAAAAACACTCATAAATGGCGAAACCATAGGATTCTTTTTTCTTGTGATTTTAGCTTTAGAACTCTTATTTTCATTTGTTTTAGGCTATCTTATTGGTAAACTTTTAACTATTCCTTTTTCATTAAAATTACACGCCAACATAAAAGCTATCTTTATTTTAATTGTAGGCTATGCCATTTATTTATTTGCTGATTTTGTAAAAATTGAATCAGAAATTTTGTTCCATCATGAAATTATTATAGAACCATTACTAATTGCTATAATTGGCAGTTTTGTATTGACAAACTACAGCAAACACCGTATTGAGTTTTCTGAATTGCTTCACAAAATTAGTCCGATTATTTATATAGTATTCTTTACCCTTACAGGTGCTTCCTTATCTTTTCAAACCTTAATAAGTGTTTTCGGAATAGCCTTAAGCTTATTTGTTTTACGCATGATTTCTATCTTTTTTGGTGGCCTTTTTGGCGTTATTATTGCTAAAGACAATAAAAAATATGCCTTCATTTCTTGGATGCCCTACCTTACACAAGCAGGTGTTGCTTTGGGTTTAGCAACCATTATATCGCACGAATTTCCAACTTGGGGACACGAGTTTGAAACCATTATTATTGCTATAATAGTTATCAACCAACTTATTGGTCCGCCTCTATTTAAATGGTCTTTAAATTATGTGAAAGAAAGTCATTTAAAAGCTAAAGGAGATACAGACACTTCACGTGATGCTGTAATTTTTGGTGTAGAAAATCAGTCTATTGCTTTAGCTAAACAATTGGTAAAAAATAATTGGCAAGTAAAGTTAGTGACCTCGGTTGAGAGTTTAGTAGAAAAATATAATGAATTTGATATTGTGCTTGTAAAAAGTTTATCGAAACCCGATTTAAATCTCTTAAAGTTAGAGCTTACGGAAGCCACTATTTTAATGTTAGATGATGAACGCAATTACGAATTGGCAACACTTATTTTTGAAGAATACGGCACAAAAGATATCATTGTACGCTTAAACGAACGTAAGAATTTTGAAAAATTCCACGCACTTGGTGCTAAAATCATCGACCCATCCACAGCTATTGTGAGTTTGTTAGATCATTTTGTCCGCTCACCAAATGCCGCCAGTTTATTATTGGGTATGGATGAAGGTCAAGACTCGTTAGATATTGAAGTTAAAAACAGAGATGTTGCTGGCTTACGCCTCCGCGATTTACGACTGCCATCAGATTTAATCATGCTTTCCTTAAAACGCAAAGGACAACTTTTAATAACCCATGGTTATACAACTTTAAGAGTTGGAGATATTGTAACCTTAGTGGGTAAACACGATTCTCTAGAAGATATTAAGAATAAATTTGAAAACTAATGTTGGGTTTAAAAAGCAATACACCCGCATCGTGGGTCAAAATAGCTGAAAATAATTTACAGCAATTACTCTCAGATCACGCTTTTGCGGAACAAAAAGCAGCTGCAGCAGCCATGTCTTTAATAATAGGTTATTCAGAGGATTCTGACTTGGTGACAAAAATGCAAAGTATCGCCTTAGAAGAAATAGAACATTTTGGTAGGGTTCATAAAATAATAGTCGATCGTGGTATGACATTGCTTCAAGACCAAAGAAACGCTTATGCCAAACATTTATTTAATTTTTTTGACAAGACAAAAGACCGCACCCAAAGTTTGGTAAACCGATTACTTATTTCTGCTTTAATAGAAGCCCGTAGTTGTGAACGTTTTAAAATGTTATCGCTATACTTAAAAGATACCGAACTAGCTGCTTTTTATAAAGATTTATTGGCTTCGGAAGCAGGACACCATACCCTATTTTTAGGCTTGGCTAGGAGTTATGAATCTAAAGAAATCGTATCAAATAAATGGGAGGCTTTAACAACTTACGAAGCTGCTTATATAAATAAGCTAGGTAAAACAGCTTTGGTTCACGGTTAATAAATAATTTATTATCTTAATTAAATGAAACTTAAATATATTTTAATGCTGGTGCTCTTTATCACATTGGCATTATTTTATTTTCTAATCAACCCCAGTGGCGTAGATTATTTACCTAAATGTCCGCTTTATACCACAACAGGTATTTACTGCCCCGGTTTGTGGTAGTCAGAGAGCGACACATGATTTATTACACCTCAATATAATGGGTGTCATCCATCACAATGCCTTATATCTTTTGGCTTTAATATTATTAGGCTATCACGGTATAATACTACTGGCAAACAGATTTTTTAACAAAAACTGGAACAGTATCTTAAATCATCCTAAAACACCGCTAATTGTTTTAATAATAATTGTTTTATTTTGGATTTTACGCAACCTACCGTATGCCCCTTTTAACTGGTTGGCACCTACTACGCCATAAATTTATACTTCTATAGATTTATCGTAAGGAATGACATTTAAAATATGCTTGATAGAATCTACACGGGCAGAAGTTTTTCTGTTCCCTTTTATAACTTTCCAAGGAACTATTTGTGTACTCGATTTATTAAACATATCACTTTTATATTGGGTGTAAGAATCCCATAATTCTTGTGCTTTTTCATCTACAGCTGTCATTTTCCATTGTTTTAACGGACTGCTTTTAATATCATTAAAACGTTTAGCCTGTTCAGATTTTGAAATAGACATATATATCTTTACAATCTGAATACCAGATTCGACTACCATGCGTTCAAAATCATTCACCTGATTCATAAATATTTGATATTGTTCTTGAGAACAAAAACCATTAACAGGTTCTACAACAGCACGATTATACCAACTTCTGTCAAAAAAAACAATTTCGCTAGAGCGTGGAAATTCTGAAATATACCTCTGAAAATACCATTGTCCTTGTTCTTCTACAGAAGGCTTAGGTAAAGCTACAATATGATAATGACGTGGATTTAAACGTTCTGTAATACGCCTAATAGCGCCCCCTTTTCCGGCACCATCACGTCCTTCAAATAATACAATAACACGTTTATTATTTTCTATTACCCAAGTTTGCATTTTTATAAGCTCTTCTTGATATTTTTTTAAATCATTTTGATAATTTACATACCGCAAAGCTTTTGCTACACTAAAGGGTTTGGTATTAAATAAGGCTAATAATCCCTTTTTAGAATTAAGCCTTTTAACATCTCTTTCTGTTAAGTTTAATTCCATTTTTTAATCGTTTAAATGTCTTGATGATCTAAAGTAACGCATAATTACATTGGGGTCTGGAATAATATTAGTGTTAGACTCTTTTGATTCTTCATAATCAAATTGCGATAAAACATACCTTATACACTCTAAGCGCGCCGCCATTTTATCATTGGTTTTTACAATTATCCAAGGGCTATACGAGGTATGTGTTTTACTAAACATTTGCTCTTTGTAATAAGTGTATTTATCCCATAATTCTTGTCCTTTTTGATCGACAGGACTAAACTTCCATCGCTTAAGCGGATTGTTATTACGTGCATTAAAACGGCGTAATTGTTCGTCTTTAGTAATAGACAACCAAAATTTAATAATAGTAACCCCATCTTCGTAAAGCATATGTTCAAATTCTGGAACTTTATGAATAAATTGCTTGTATTGATGTTCATTGCAAAAACCCATAACAGGCTCTACAACAGCACGATTATACCAACTTCTATCAAAAAAACAGAGTTCCCCTTCGTTTGGTAAGTGTTTTATATAGCGTCTAAAATACCATTGTCCTCTTTCTATATCTGTAGGCTTATTAAGCGCAACTTGACGTACCGAACGGGGATTTAAATGTTCTGTAAATCGGCGAATATTGCCTCCTTTTCCAGCGGCATCACGTCCTTCGAAAATAATGACTACGCGTTTTTTATTTTTTAAAATCCATTGCTGGAGCTTAACCAATTCTATTTGAAGTAAGTGTAAATCTTTTTCGTAATCTAAGGTTTGGTCAACCTTTTTTGTATCAAGATTTTTATTTTGCAATAATTGACTCAATTGTTCAATTGAAATTATATCTTGAAATTCTTCAGCCGTTATTTTTTGATTGTGATTTTCCATAGATAACTTTATAGTCGTACAAACTAGAAGTACCATTCATTATCATTGGTTTTGAGGGTATTTTTAATTTATGATTGGGTGGTGAGAGATATTTAATCCCTAACCCCAATCCCCTTAAAATAAATAGTAATCCTATTATGACTACAAAGATAGGAATTGCTTTTTGAATTTTATTCCTGATTGACAATTTTATAAAATTCCCAAACAACAAAGCAGCTGTCATCATAGGAACCGTTCCTAAACCGAATAAAGCCATATACAATGCACCGTTAATACTTGACCCTGTAGAAATAGCTGCAAAGAGTGACATATATACCAATCCGCAAGGTAAGAATCCATTTAAAAAACCAATTACAAAAAAGGCTTTTAAGGATGATTTTTTAAGATAAATACCCAAATTAGATTTCACTTTTCCAACGGCAAAGTAAAGAGGTTTTGTAAGGTTAAATTTATTAAAAAATGAAGCTGGCACCATAACAACAAGAATCATTAAAACACCAATTACAATAGATAAATTTTGTTGTAACCCACTTAAATAAAGCCCCTTACCTAATAGACCGAAGAGTAAGCCAATTAGTGCATAACTTATAATTCTGCCTAGATGGTATAAAAATGTTTGTAAAAATGCCTTAATTTTATTATCTCTATTTAAAGGTAAAACAAAAGCTATTGGTCCACACATGCCTAAACAATGGAAGCTTCCTAATAAACCTAAAACAAGTGCTGTGTAAAGCATTATTTAATAATACAATGATGTTTTATAAAGATACTTTTTTTCGTTATACGTCCAATTTACAGAAACTATATACTTTCCTGTAGCCAATTCATCATCTAAAATTAGAAAGGTATTTGAACTGAGTTTTAAATCTTTTTTAAGATCTAATTTATAATTAGAGGGTCGTAAAAGTTTTATCACGCCGCTCACTTTATCAAATTCAAATTCTTTAGGAAAAATAATTTTCAAGCCCTCATTTGTTTTAAGTATCTTGACATTTTCAATCAATTTATTGGCATTTTCTTCTCTATCAATTTCCTTTTGGTAGTTGAGTTCGTCTTTATAATAGTCTTCTGCAACTAAATGATGCTCGTATTTATCATACACAGATACACGATACACATATTGCAAAATAAATGCCATAAAAAGTGCCATTGCTATGACGAGACCCCAACCCCAATTTATTTTAATTTTCATTTCTTACTTTATAATTAGCGGTGATGGAAAATTAGTTGTTGTTGTTTCCACCAATTTATCGCCTTGATAAACCCCTATTTTGAGTTTAACTTTAGACGATGTTAAATCTTTTTTAGCGATGGTAATAAAGAGTGTCCCTTCTTTTAAACTTTCTTTAGCAAGAGACAATTTTGTTCCAACTACTTTAATTTCACCCTTTTGAGATAATAATTTTATTTGTAAGTCTTTAAATTCATCAAGCGTTTTATTTACCAAAGTAATTGTATATACATTTGTAACAGTTGTTTCTGTTGTTGTAAACATTTGCCCTGGCAATCTCAATACTGTCGCTTCAATATCACTTCGTAAAAACAAGAGTGTTACAAGTGCAATAACCATTAAAGTTAAAACAACTGTATATCCTTTAATTCTTGCATCAAATTTAAAATTTTCTCCCTTAGCTATATTGTTTTCAGAGGCATATCTCACCAATCCTCTATCGTAACCTACCTTATCCATCATAGCATCACAAGCATCTATACAAGCCGTACAATTAACACATTCTAGCTGTGTTCCGTTACGAATATCAATACCCGTCGGACATACTTGTACACATTGTTTACAGTCTATACAATCGCCATAACCTTTTTCATTTCTATCTTCACCTTTACGGATTTTAGACCGACCGATAGTACTCTCACCACGTTTATAATCGTAAGCTACCACAACAGAATTGTCGTCTAACAAAACGCCTTGTAAACGCCCATAAGGACATGCAATGATGCACACTTGTTCTCTAAACCAAGAAAACACAAAAAAGAAAACCATTGAAAATACACCTAGCTTAATGAGTGTATCAATATGGTTAGCCGGGCCTTCGCTAATGTATTTTAACAGGACATCACTTCCTATAAAATAAGCTAGAAACACATTGGCTATTCCGAATGATAAAATTAAGAATATGAGCCATTTAGTTCCTTTTTTAAGAATTTTTTCGGTATTCCAAGCCTGTTTTTTAAGTTTTATTTGTTTACTTCTATCGCCTTCAATAAGATATTCTATTTTACGGAAAACCATTTCGAGAAAAATGGTTTGCGGACACATCCATCCGCAAAATATGCGCCCAAATATGACGGTAAACAAAATAATAAAAACAATGCCAATAAGTAAAGATAAAACCAAAAGATAAAAATCTTGAGGCCAAAAAGGTTGTCCAAAAATACTGTATTTACCTTTTAATACATTAAACAATAAAAACTGATTACCATTTATCTTTATAAATGGGGCACTTACTAAAATAGCTAATAATAGCCAGCTTACTATACTGCGATATTTATAAAAAATGCCTTTTGGTTTTTTGGGATGTAAGAAATTACGTGCACCATCATCTCTAATAGTACCAATGGAATCTCTAAATACTTCTTTATCTTGATTTGTCATGAGAAAATTAAATTGAAAAAAGGCTACCTAAAATTTTGGTTACAAATGTACAACAGATTATTAATTTGTTATGACACTTACATCACAAAACCTTAAAGTAGCCTTTCCTACTACTAACTAAAAAAATCAAAAACACATTAGCGCATTTTCAGGACGAAAATACACTACTGTTTTGTCCATACTATATCGCCTTGAGGCGCTTTAGGATTAGCTGGTTTAGAGCCTTGCAACGATATTACAAAACTAGCAACTTGCTGTCTTTGTAAAGGTTTTAAAGCCGCCTTCCAAGCAATCATCCCTTTACCCGGGCGTCCTCCTTCTGATATAGTATGATATATTTTATCTATGCCACCGCCTAAAATCCAATGGTCGTCTGTAAGGTTAGGACCTATTCCTCCCCCGCCATCTGCCATATGGCAAGCAACACAGTTTGTTTCGAAAATCGTTTTACCTGCTGACAAATTATCGGCATCGGTAAATAAAACCACATCTACTTTAAATAATTCGGGATGTGCTTTTTTATAAGCTTCTACTTCTTTTTTACCATTGGCTACTTCTGTTGCAAATTCTTTTTCTTGACTGTACTCTTCTGAATTTGTAAAGACTTGAAAATAGTAAAAAATGCCTATAATTATAGTTATATAAAATCCGTATAACCACCAAGGGGGCAATACATTATCTAATTCTCTTATACCATCATAGTTATGGTCTGTCATAACCAAATCTTCTTGACCTAACTCATTGGCTTTGGTTAACGACTTTATTATTCTAGTATATAATGATTGTTTATTTTGAGTTGTCATGTTTCTAATTTTTTGAGTCTAACGGAATTTCGCTGTGTTCTTTTATACTTTTTTTAGGTATTCTAGTTACTATAACTACCATAGTAATAAATACCGTAAAAAAGAGTAATAGTGATATTATGGGATATATTTCTATACCTCCTATACCTTCAAAATAGTGTTTAGCAAATCGTATCATAATTAATTTGATGCTGTTTTATTGGCTTTAATATCTGTACCAAGACGTTGTAAATAGGCAATTAAGGCTACTATTTCTTTGTCTTTTATATTACTAGAGCCATAAGCTTTTTTAAACTCAGGGTCTTGACTTAAATTATTTTCTATAGCTGCCGCTTGATTTTTTAATAAATACAAAGCTTTATCTATTTCAAATTGGGTATAAGGAACACCTAATTTAACCATAGCTTCCATTTTGGCTGTAGTAGCAGAAATGTCTAAATCATTTTTAACCAACCAAGGATAACGTGGCATTATAGAGCCCGGAGATGTTGATCTAGGATCTATCATATGATTAAAATGCCAATTATCGTTGTATTTTTGACCTATACGATGTAAATCTGGACCTGTTCTTCTAGACCCCCACAAGAATGGATGGTCATAAACAAACTCGCCTGCTTTAGAGTACTCGCCATAACGTTCTACTTCAGAACGGAAAGGTCTAATCATTTGCGAATGACAGTTGTTACAACCTTCTCTTATATAGATATCACGACCTTCTAATTCTAATGGTGTATAAGGTTTAACACTAGAAATAGTGGGTATGTTAGATGGCACTACCAATAAGGGCACAATTTCCACAGCTCCTCCAATTAAAATGGCAACAGTTGTTAAAATTGTAAATAATACTGTTTTACGCTCTAACCAAGAGTGAAAACCTTCTCCAGCCAAACGACCAGAAGCAATAGGTTTAAGCGGTACTGCTTCGGCTAGCTCATCATTAATAAAACTGCCTATTTTTATAGTTTTAAATATATTAACTGCTAATAAAATAAACCCTGTTAAATATAAAGTCCCCCCAAAGGCGCGCATCATATACATAGGTATAATTTTAGTAACTGTTTCTAAAAAGTTACCATATACTAAAGTACCATCTGGGTTAAACTCTTTCCACATACTGGCCTGTGTAAATCCGGCAACGTAAAGCGGAATGGTATAAAACAAGATACCTATAGTACCTATCCAGAAATGGGCATTGGCTAATTTTTTAGAAAACAATTCGGTTTTCCATAATTTTTGAACCAACCAGTACAACATACCCGATATCATAAAACCATTCCAGGCTAGCGTACCAATATGAACATGGGCAATAATCCAATCTGTATAATGGCCAATAGCATTTACATTTTTAAAGGATAACATTGGGCCTTCAAAAGTACTCATGCCATAACCAGTAATGGCCACAACAAAGAATTTTAAGATAGGGTCTTCTCTTACTTTATCCCAAGCACCGCGAAGCGTAAGCAAACCATTAATCATACCTCCCCAAGATGGGAAAATAAGCATAATAGAGAATACAGTTCCTAAATTTTGAGCCCATTCCGGTAAAGCTGTATATAATAAATGATGTGGTCCTGCCCAAATATAAATAAATATTAAAGACCAAAAATGCACTATTGACAGCCTGTATGAGTAAACTGGCCTATTAGCCGCTTTGGGTACAAAATAGTACATCAAGCCTAATATAGGTGTTGTTAAGAAAAAAGCCACAGCATTATGACCGTACCACCATTGTACCATTGCATCTTGTACACCTGCATAAACAGAATAGCTTTTAAAGGCTGTTACAGGCATTTCAAGATTATTAAAAATATGTAAAACAGCAACCGTTACAAAGGTTGCTATATAAAACCAAATGGCTACATATATATGACGTTGACGTCGTTTTAAGATAGTCCCAATCATATTGATACCCATCACAACCCAAATAATGGTTATGGCAATATCTATAGGCCATTCAAGTTCGGCATATTCTTTAGATGATGTAAATCCTAAAGGCAATGTTATGGCAGCGGCTACAATTATTGTTTGCCATCCCCAAAAATGAACTTTACTTAAAACATCGCTAAACATACGTGTTTTAAGTAAGCGTTGCATTGAATAATACATTCCTAAAAAGAAGCCATTACCTACAAATGCAAAAATGGCGGCATTGGTATGTAATGGACGCAAACGACCAAAACTCAACCAAGGAATCCCTTCCATATAATTTGGAAATATAAATAAGAATGCTACCATTAAACCGACAAGCATTCCTACAACACCCCAAATTATAGTGGCATACAAGAATAATCTAACAATTTTGTTATCGTAATAAAACTGTTCTTTTTCCATACTAATAGTTAATAATTAAGTTAGTTAATATTTAATTTGTTGATTTTGATTTTTCTGATTTTTTTTCTACAACTATTTCATCATCAAAAAGCATACGTACAGAAGGTGTATAGGTATCGTCATATTGACCCGATTTAACAGAGGCAATAAACAAGAAAAAGAAAAGTAAGGCTATTAATAAACTTACCAGTATCATTATATAAACAACACCCATAGGTTGCTATTTTGATTTTTAGTTAATTGTTTGTAAAAATACAGTATGCAAAATACTAATTTACTGACAAATATCATCTTTTCTAAACAAAATATTTGTACCAATTGTTACAAAAAGGACTACAGATATAGAACTTATGGGCATTAGTATAGCTGCCAAAATGGGCGATAATTCTCCCCGTACTGCAAAAAACATTCCTAAGATATTGTAAATAAACGATATAGCAAAACTTATTTTAATAAGTAAAAGTGTGTGTTTTGCCGATTTTAAGTAATTTGGAATGATTCTAAATTTCTCTGCAGCTATAATGCCGTCGCAAGCAGGTGAAAAAATATTGATATCTTCAGACACAGCCATACCTACATTACTCTGCGCTAAGGCACCCGCATCGTTAAGACCATCGCCAATCATCATAACATTTTTACCTTGAGATTGCAGGTTTTTTATAAAATCTAGTTTTTGTTGTGGTTTCTGATTAAAATAGTAGTTGACATCAACAGGTAATAACTTACTCAACCTTTCTTTCTCTCCGTCATTATCGCCAGATAAAACAATTAAATTATATTTTTCTTTTAAAGCATTAAACATTTTTGATAAATCTTCTCTATAAGTACTCTCAAAAGTAAAAGAACCTTTTACCGCTACACCTATTTTAATCCAAATACTGGTCTGTAATACAGAACTTTTTTCTTTAGCATTTACAAATGTTGCCGAGCCTATTTTAACCAATGTATTCTCTATTTTACCAGAGATACCCTTTCCTACATCTTCATTAAAATTAATAACTTCAAATTTAGAATCGGCATTTAAAAAATTGTATAACTTCCTACTCAATGTATGATTAGAATGTCTTAAAAGTGATTTTACATATTGCTTTTCAATTTCTGATAAATCCTCACCGCTGTAGTTTATCTTTGACTCTTTGGTTGTTAAAGTCCCTGTTTTATCAAAAACCAAAGTATCTACTTTCGATAAGGATTCTATTATTCCGGCATTTTTAAGATAGAATTTAGTATTTCCAAATATGCGCAACATATTACCCATGGCAAAAGGAGCCGCTAAAGCCAATGCGCAAGGACATGCTATTATTAAAACAGCTGTAAATACATTAAAAGCTTCTGTTGGATTAATATTATACCAAATTACTGAAGAAATCACAGCAATTGAAAGAATTATAATTGTAAATTTTTTACTAATAGCATCAGTTAACGATTTTATACTGTGGTTTCTTTTTTTTGTAAAAGCCTCATTACTCCACAACTGTGTTAAATAACTTTGCGATACCGTTTCTAAAACATCCATTTCAAAATTACCCCTTAATTGTTTGCCTCCTGCAAATATTTTATCGCCAGAAATTTTCTCAACAGGTGCCGATTCTCCTGTAACAAAACTGTAATCAAGTTGTGCACTGCCTTTTATTAGAATACCATCTACTGGCACTAATTCTTGATGCCTTATTAAGAGTCTATCACCTTTTTTAACATCGTAAACCGGAATGTTGTGTTCTTTTCTGTCGGAATCAATTTTTGTAACAGCAATAGGAAAATACGATTTATAATCGCGCTCAAAAGATAAAAAATTGTAAGTCTGTTGTTGGAATATTTTCCCTAAAAGGAGAAAGAAAACCAACCCGGCAAGGCTGTCAAAATAGCCTTGACCTATATTTAAAATAATATCGTAACTACTTCTTATAAAAAGCACACTAATTCCTAAGGCAATAGGCACGTCAATATTTAATATTTTGTGTTTTAAACCTTTATAAGCAGATATAAAATAATCTTGAGCCGAATACAATATTACAGGTATAGCCAAAGCCAACATCAGCCCTCTAAAAAAAGGTTTGTAAAGGTTTAGCCAATACTCGTCCATTTGAAAGTATTCTGGCAAAGACATCAACATAATATTACCAAAAGAAAATCCAGCTACAGCTACTTGATAAGTCAGGCGTCTATTATGCTTTTTCTTACCAGACGACGCGTCTTCTAAACTAATATAAGGCTCATAACCTATAGAAGTCATAAGCTCTACGACTTCTTTTAAGCTAATATTTTTAATTGCAAAAGTGATTCGAACCGTTTTTTTAGGAAAATTAACGAGTGTATTCTTTATATTTCGATTGAGTTTATGTAGATTTTCTAGAACCCATATACAAGAGCTACAATGAATACTAGGTATATTAAAATTTATAACAGCCGTTTTACCATCATTAAATTCTAATAATTTAGAACTGATTTCTTGGTTGTCTAGATAATTGTATTTTCCTTTAATTTCTTTTGGGATGTTACCTGGTGTTGAAGTTAAATCGTAATAACATTCTAATTCATTCTGATTCAATATTTCATAAACAGTCTTACATCCGTTACAACAAAAATATTTATCCTCAATTTTAAATTGAGAAGTATTACATGTTAAACCACAATGATAACAAGGCTCTTTAGACATTTCTAGTTTTTTAATATTGCAAATCTCAACATTTTTTATATAACAAAGGTCACATTAATAAACTACAGTTTTTGTATATTTGCTCCTCCTAAAAAAGTTAAAAAGATATGTCCGATTGCGAACACTGTTTAATAAGAGAACTCAATTCATTTAAATCGCTAGACAGAGATGAACTTGCCAATTTGAATCATAAAAAAAATGTACTCCACGTTAAAAGAGGACAACCTCTTTTTGTTGAAGGTAGTGTTTTAAACGGCGTTTATTGTTTACAAAGTGGTGAATGTAAGGTTTCAAAATTAACACCAAATGGCAAAGACCAGATAATTAGATTTATTAAAAAGGGCGAAATTGTTGGGCATAAATCAATATTGAGTAGCAGTAGTGCAAAATTAACTGTTACAGCCTTAGAAGATATGGAAGTGTGTTTTATTCCCAAACAAGAATTGCTTGATTTATTTGCTAGAAATAAACAGTTTTCTTTAGAATTAACAAAATCACTTTGCGCTAGTCTAGACAAAGCCAATATGACTGTTGCTACTATGGCTCAAAAAAATGTTAGAGAACGTTTAGCCGAATTCTTATTGTATTTCGAAAAAATGTTTGGTACAGATGATGAAGGATTTGTCGCCGTTAAACTTACAAGAGAAGAAATTGCCAATGCCATTGGTACTGCTACAGAATCTGCCATTCGTTTATTATCTGAGTTTAAACGCGATGGTGTTATTAAACTTCACGGTAAACAAATAAAACTGTTAGACAAAGCTAAATTAATACATATCTCTGACGGATTTTAATTAACCCTTTATAAATTCAGAAAAAGTCTTAATAATAATTGACACACAGTCTAATAATTGTGCTTTAGTCATTACAAGAGGCGGTGCAAAACGAATAATATTGCCGTGTGTAGGTTTGGCTAATAAACCATTATCTCTTAATTTTAAACAGATATTCCAAGCGGCATCACTATCTTCTTTATCATTAATAACTATGGCGTTTAAAAGCCCTTTGCCACGTACTAATTTTATCAAAGGATTGGTATCTATATGTTTTTGTAATTCGCTTCTAAACAATTGTCCTAATGTTTCTGCGTTATCAGCTAAATTTTCATCTTTAATAACTTTTAGAGCCGCAATAGCTACACGCGCTGCAATAGGATTTCCGCCAAAAGTAGAGCCATGTTGACCAGGTTTTATAACCATCATAATGTCGTCATTTGCTAAAACAGCCGAAACAGGATACGCCCCTCCAGAAAGTGCTTTCCCTAAAATTAAAATATCAGGTTTTACGTTTTCGTGATCTACCGCTAACAATTTACCCGTCCTAGCAATTCCAGTTTGAACCTCATCAGCAATAAAAAGAGCCTCATGCTTCTCACACAGAGCCTTTGCCAATTTTAAATAACCTTCATCTGGCACAAAAACACCTGCCTCGCCCTGAATAGGTTCTACTAAAAAGCCTGCAACGTTTGGTGTGTTTTCTAAAGCATTTTGCAAAGCAGCTAAATCATTATAGGGTATTTTAACAAATCCAGGTGTATAAGGACCAAAATTTTCTCGTGCTTCTGGATCATTAGAAAAAGAAATTATGGTTGTTGTACGGCCGTGAAAATTACCTTCGCATACTATAATATTGGCTTTATTTTCGGCAATATCTTTTTTCTCATAAGCATATTTTCTACACAATTTAATAGCTGTCTCTACAGCTTCGGCACCTGAGTTCATCGGTAATACCTTATCAAATCCAAAATATTTGGTAACGTACTCTTCATACTTTCCCAACACATCGTTGTAAAATGCACGAGAAGTTAGTGCCAAAGTACTGGCTTGAGAAGTTAGAGCTTCTGTAATTTTAGGATGACAATGACCTTGATTTACAGCAGAATAAGCCGATAAAAAATCGTAATAACGTTTTCCGTCGACGTCCCATACGTAAACACCTTCACCTCTGTTTAAAACAACTGGCAGTGGATGGTAATTATGTGCGCCGTATTTATTTTCTAAGTCTATATTTTGTTGTGATAACGATTGTGTAGATATTCCCATGATGCTAATTTATTACGTTTTGCAAAGTAATAAAAAAGAATAGGACTTAAATAGTAAAATGATGAGAATTATTTAAACAAAAAAAACTGCTCATATTTAAAAATATGAGCAGTTTTATCATTTATTATTTAAATGTATTTTTACTATTGTTTTAAAGTAAAAGACAATCTAGCAAAGATAAAACGACCATTTGCACCAAATTGTTGAGAACGTCTTGAATAATTAAAACGACCTCCACTACGATTGGCTTCAATTGCTTCATCTGGATAAACATCTAATAAGTTACTGGCACCAAAAGAAAATTTAGTGTTGTCAGATAATTTATAACCAAATGTTAAATCGGTTACAACCTTAGAACTAAATTCTTGTTGGTTGGCAACAGTATTTGTAGCCTCTGTTACAGGGCCAAAATACACGTTTCTAAACATCACATTAAATTTATCTTTAGTATAGTTAAAAGTTAAATTAGCTTTAGCTCTTGGTACCGCTTTTTCTAAATAAATACGACTCGTTTTATCGAAATAAGTATCTGTTAAACCTGCATCTTTTAAAACTTTTGAGGCTTTAACACCACCTACTTGTTCTGTTTTAGAAAAAGTAGCCGATAAATCTGTTCTTAATTTACCAGCACCTAAATTACCATTATGTGTAATAACAATATCTAAACCTGTACTCCTGGTATCAATAGCATTAGCAAAGAATGTAGCAGAACCTGCATTGGCTTGTGCTAAAAGGCGGTCTAATTCTGTATCCGTACCTGGCCCTTTAAATTGACCTGTATAAACGATACGATCGTTTATTTTAATTGTATAAGCATCAACTGTAAATTTAATATTGGCATCTGGCATTTTACCTGTAAATCCAACACTAAAACTAGTTGATTCTTCTTGTTTTAATTTAGGGATACCTAATAATTTAGCAGCACGACTGTCATTAGAGAACGTGCCTACTTCAGTTGGAATACCATCAACAAATATGGTTGACGTACTGTTAAAGTTTAACTGGTGTAAAGAGGGGGCTCTAAAACCTGTATTAAATGAACTTCTAAAAGAGAAGTTATCTGAAGCTTTAATTTGAGTGGCTAATTTAAAAGTAGTGGTTTCTCCAAAGTCACTGTAATTTTCATAACGGACAGCACCTGTCAATAAAAATGACTCTGTAAATTGAGCTTCAACATCAGCATAAGTAGCAAAACTACTTCTGTATTTACTCAATTGATTTGCTGGGCTAAATCCAGGGAATACTTGTGAGCCACCAGGTCTGGCATTGCCATAAAAATCGCGAACAGTTAAAGCAGGGTCTGCATCAGGAGATGTTATAGGATTTCCTTTTGTGTCATATTTGGCATAAGAACCTTCTTCTCCTGCAAATATTTCATAATTTTCTAATCTGTATTCTGCTCCAAAAGCCACGTTTAAGCCTTCCATTTCGTCTTCATAATATTTAGACATATCGAAGTTTGTAGTTGTTTGTGTGAATGCAAATCCACCAGCATTGAATTCAAATGGGGTTGCATTTTGTAATGTTGCATTTGAAGTGTTTTGGATATTATATCCGAAACTATTTTGTCCCCAAGTTTGACTAAAGTCAACATCCCAATCGCCTATTTTACCACGAATACCAGCAGCGATAGATTTATCTATAACATTTGAATGTATTTCTGGTAAAAATCCGTTAATATAAGCAGGTGTATAAGCACGACTTTGGTAAGGCAGTCTGTAAAAACCAGCTGCATCACCATTTCTATAACTCACACCACCAAAAGCATAAATAGTTCCTTCTTCTCCAGTTGGTAATTCCATATTAAAGAAAGCTTTAGCACTTCTTAAAGCAGATTGACCAACTTTCATATTGAAATCTTTTCTTTGCAAACCTCTAGCTGCAAGTTCGTCAGTAGTGATATCACCACTTAACAATGAACGCAATGTACCTATATCAGTTGCGGCAGCTATATCAGATTTTAATCCTGTAGAGAAAAAAGGTACTTGTTGTGCAAAATTTTGTACATCGGCCATATTTGCTGGCAATAATAATTTAGATAAATCGTAACCAGCATTATCGGCAAGTCTTTCTACGGCATTGTAGCCTTGGAAAATTTTTCCTTCCCATTCTATCATTCTATTTGTTCTGTTTCTAGAATCAAACATACCTGTAAGATTTATAAATCCGCCTTTATCTCCTATAGGTAAACCATAGTTAATACTTACACCATTGGTTTCACCATCAGTACCACCTTGATGCCATCCACCTGAGTTTTTAGAAGCATATGCACCTGAATTAGTTGTAACTAAAACAGTGTTAGTCGTTTTTTTCATTACGATGTTTATAACACCCGCAATGGCATCAGAGCCATATTGAGAAGCAGCGCCATCACGAAGCACTTCTATACGTTCTATAGCTGCTGTAGGGATTGCATTTAAATCTGTTCCAACAGAACCACGACCAAATGTACCGTTAACATTTACTAAAGAAGATGTATGACGACGTTTACCATTAATTAAAACCAAAACTTGATCTGGCCCTAAACCTCTTAAAGAAGCAGGATCTATATGGTCAGTACCATCAGAAATAGTTTGTGTGTTTGAGGTAAAAGAAGGTGCTACATAATTTAACATTTGATTTAAACTTGTTTGTGGGCTGTCTGCCACCAATGCTTTAACATCAATAATGTCTACAGGAACAGGTGAATCTGTTACTGTTCTGTTTTTGTTACGTGAGCCAATTACAACTACTTCGTCTAAGGCAACACCAGATTGCAAGGTTACGTTTACAGTAGATCTACCGTTAACTTTAACGTTTGCAGTTTCGTAGCCTACATAAGAAAATACTAAAGTAGCGTCTGAAGCTGCGTTTACGGAATACTTTCCGTCAAAATCTGTTGAAGTACCATTAGAGGTACCTTTTACAATAACCGATACACCAGGGATTGGTTGACCTTCGGTATCTACAACAGTTCCGCTTACTTTACCAGACTGTGCTAAAATAGGCATAGTCAATAAAATAGCAAAAAGGAATGAGTAAAATTTTGCTTTCATAAAAATAAAATTTAATGATTAAATTGTTAATGATTTGTTAAATTAATTATGCAAACATAACAATTAATTTATACTTTCAATAAAAATCTTGAGTTATTAAGAATATTTATTAACTAATGTAATAAAAGTTACAAATACTAAATTGGTTTTTTAGAAGCTTTAAAAATAAAATATAAACCTATTAAAACAAGTGGAATACTCAACCATTGCCCCGTATTTAACAGCCAAGTGGTTCTGTCTTCTACTTGAGGTTCTTTTAAAAATTCTATTAAAAAACGCACCGTCCATAACAAAGCAAAAAAGACACCAAATAAATAGCCTAATTGTTTCTTTCTATCTGTTTTCCAATATATTCTCCATAAAATAAAGAAAATTACAAGGTAAGAAAAAGCTTCAAAAAGTTGTGTGGGATATCTCGGAAAGTCTTCGCCTAAGCGTTTAAAAACAAAGCCGAAATTACTATGTGTGGGCTTGCCAATAATTTCAGAATTCATTAAATTACCAATCCTAATAAAAAATCCAGCTAATGCTACAACAATGCCAACTCTATCTAAAATAAATAGTAAAGGCTTGTTTATAACTTTTTTACTGTAATAGTAGAGTGATAAGATAATTCCGACAGCAGCACCATGACTCGCTAAACCTCTAAAACCTGTCAAAGTATAATTTTTAATTAATCCAAAAAACATTGTTTTTCCTTGCTCTTGTCTAATTGGAAGAAGGATTTCTGTTAAATGATTTTGAAAATAAGCCCAATCGTAAAAAAACACATGACCCAAACGCGCTCCTAAAATTGTGGCTAAAACCACATACATAAACAACGGATCGAGTTTATCTAAAGGCACTTTGTCGGCTATATACATCTTCTTCATCAATTGCAACCCTAACACAAAAGCTATTACAAACATCAAACTGTAATAACGAATAGCAAAAGAGCCTACGTGAAATAAAATAGGTGACGGATTCCAATCAATACTAAATGCGAACATATTTATTTTTTTAAGTTGATAAAGTTAATTTTTTTTATCTAATTGTGATTTGCTTTTTGATGCTTGTTTTTTAATTTTTGGTGCTTGTAATTTACTTACGGTACCGGATCATAGCCTTTTCCTCCCCAAGGATGGCAACTGCCGATACGTTTTATAGCCAGCCAACCGCCTTTAAATAAGCCGTGCTTTTGTAAAGCCTCTACAGTATAGTGCGAACAAGTTGGTGTATAACGACAACTTGAAGGTATATAGGGTGATATGGCTGCTTGATAAAATTTTACCAACAATATAAACGGATATGCTAAAATCTTTTTCAATTAGTTTAAACTAAAACTTGTACCGTCTTTACCATCTTTTAACTGAACACCTAAACTGGCTAACTCATCTCTAATTTCGTCAGATAAAGTCCAATTTTTATCAGCTCTTGCCTGATTTCTCATTTTGATAAGCATTTTAACCACATCGTCTAAAACTTTGGTTCGCGTATTTTCTGCATCGTCTTTTAATCCCAAAATATCGAAAACAAAGGCGTTTAAAGTATTTTTAAAATTATCCAAATCGTCCTGAGTTAAACCAGCTTTAGCATCTTTTATCAGGTTTATTTGTTTAACGGCGTCGAATAAATGCGCAATGAGAATAGGTGTGTTAAAATCGTCATTCATTGCCTTATAGCAATTTTCTTTCCAAGAATCTACATCGAATGTTGATTTATCTGACGGATTTATATCCATCAAAATTTTAACAGCATCCATCAAGCGTTTATAACCTTTTTCTGATGCTTCTAAAGCGTCATTTGATAAATCTAAAATACTGCGATAATGAGCTTGCATCATAAAGAAGCGCACAGCACTAGGCGTAAAAGTCTTTTTTAAAATCGGATTTGTACCTGTAAAAATCTCTTCGGGCAAAATGTTATTTCCCGTAGATTTCGACATTTTTTTACCATTTAAAGTCAACATATTGGCGTGTAACCAATAATTGACGTGTGGTACGCCGTTACAAGCTTCGGCTTGGGCAATTTCACATTCGTGATGTGGGAATTTTAAGTCCATGCCGCCCCCGTGAATATCATAAGTATTACCTAAATATTTGGTACTCATAACCGAGCATTCTAAATGCCACCCTGGAAAACCAATACTCCAAGGCGACGGCCAACGCATAATATGTTGTGGTGCCGCTTTTTTCCACAGTGCAAAATCTTGCGGATTTTTCTTTTCAGATTGCCCGTCTAAAGCGCGGGTATTAGAAATCATATCCTCTAGATTTCTACCTGATAGAATGCCGTAATGCTTTTTCTCATTGTATTTATTGACGTCAAAATAAACCGAGCCGTTAACCTCATAGGCCAAACCTTTTTCTAAAATAATTTTAATGGCTTCAATTTGTTCTACTATATGTCCTGTAGCTGTGGGTTCTATACTGGGCGAAAAACAATTAAATTTTTCTAAAATATGATGGAAATCTACTGTGTATTGTTGCACAATTTCCATCGGCTCTAGCTTTTCAAGTCGTGCTTTTTTTGAAATTTTATCTTCGGTAGAATCGTCTTCTAAATGACCTGCATCGGTTATATTTCTAACATAACGCACTTTATAACCCAAGTGTTTAAAATAACGATAAATCATATCGAACGACATAAAAGTCCGCACATTACCCAAGTGCACATTACTGTAAACCGTAGGCCCACAAACATACATTCCTAAATGGCCTTTGTGAATAGGTTTAAATATTTCTTTAGAATTTGAAAGTGAATTGTATATTTTGAGCTGCGACATCTATCGAATAAAATTAAATCTTTAAAGCTTCAAATATACTAACTATTGATGTAAAGTTTCTAAAGTAGAAAAATTTAATTTATTACTATTAAAAAATGTAATATAAAGTAGCGTGATACACCTATTCAGAAAGATAATATGTCTATATATTTTTGTTAATTTGTATTATAATATTACTTTAATTAATTATGCTATTAACCTTTCATCCCTTTAATCTACAGTTAAAACACACCTTTACCATTTCAAGAAAATCACATGACATTCAGCCTAGCCTAATTGTTGAATTATCAGATGGCATTTTATCGGGTTATGGTGAAGCTACTTCAAATCCGTATTACAATATTTCAGTTGATAAAATGACCGACGATATTAATAAAATAAAATCACTGATAGAATCATTGTCTAATGTTACTCCAGATGAATTTTGGTCTAAAATCCATCCTTATTTAAAAGAAAATATGTTTGCCTTGTGTGCTTTAGATGAAGCTTTTAATGATTTATACGCCCGTAAAAAAGGGGTAAAATTATACCAATTATGGCATCTTAATACCACTCATAATCCACTGACTAATTATACTATTGGTATAGATACAATTGACAAGATGATTTCTAAAATGAAAGAATTGCCTTGGCCTATTTACAAAATAAAATTGGGCACAAAAGAAGATATTGCCATCATTACAGCCTTACGAAAACATACCAATGCCATTTTTAGAGTTGATGCCAATTGCAGTTGGGGTGTGGATGAAACTATAGAGAATTCTAAAAAACTCAAGAATCTGGGTGTAGAATTTATAGAACAACCTTTAAATGCTGACGATTTAGAAGGTGCTAAAAAAGTATTTTTAAATTCATATCTCCCTATAATTGCCGACGAAAGTTGTATTATAGAATCTGACGTAGCTAAATGTTTTAATCATTTTCATGGCGTTAATGTCAAACTCACAAAATGTGGTGGCCTCACGCCTGGTAAAAGGATGTTAGAAAAAGCACGAAAATTAGGTATGAAGACTATGGTAGGTTGTATGACAGAATCGACTGTAGGGATTTCTGCAATTGCCCATTTATTACCACTTTTAAATTACGTTGATATGGACGGCGCTCTACTCCTTAAAAATGACGTTGCAAAAGGGGTGAAAATTGAAAAAGGTGTTGTAAAATATTCAGACCTTCCGGGTAACGGAGCTTCTTTAGTAAATCAAATATTAACATAAAACAAGAATTTTAATTTAATAAAGAGGTGTTTAATAAATTCTAAACACCTCTTTTATATTAAAAAAATTTATTTAGGAAATTTAACCGATCCATAACTTACTTTCATATTAAACTTAGCTCCTTTTGGCGCTTTTATATAAATAGTCTTTTTGAGTTTTATCCTATTGCGTTTTACCAAAACAGCTCTTATTTTTTTGGCGGCATCGCGTTGTTTCAATCTCATTTTTGTCTGATTTTTAAGCAATTCTTTACGTTGTAAAACATATTCTTTTCTTTGTTTAGCCACGGCTACTTTGGCCTTTTCTAAATCCTTTTTTAATGTCTCAAAATCTTGCTTACGTTTTGATGTATCTATTAAAGTTCTTTGAAAATAGGTTAAATGATGTTTTTTGCGCGCTTTTTTTTGCCATTTTTCTAAATAACTACTATCTTTTTTGTAAGCATCAAAATCAAAATTTAAGGAATCTAATTTTATATTTCCTAGAGCTTTTAGCATACGTGGTGTATTTGCTAACAAAGAATCTAACATTCGAGGAGCAACTATTTTAAAGGAATCTAAAATTCGCGGTGCAACAACTTTAAACGAATCTAAAATATCTAAATTTTTGATTGATAATTCTGGCATTACTGCCAATTCCGGCATCTCGGGTATTTCAGGCATTGGTGGCATTTCTGGAATCGGAATTCTATCAGTTACTCTGTTTAAATAGGCATAGAAGTGTGAGTTTTCTCCTTTTATAGAAACCTTTTGATGATTTCCTAAAGCTTCAAATTGCCAATTTTTAAAATATTTATCAGCATCTTCTTGTTTTATATCTTTACCCGCTACAGTAATTGTGGCACTCACATCTACTGTATTTCTATTCCACGTTTCAATAACAACGTCTGTATAATATGTGTTTATACTTATCACAACATCTTTATTCACCTTAAAGTTTTCGTGATACTTTTTTTCAAATGTTTGTGCCGTTATTAATTGTATCCCCCCTATAAAAAGAAGGTTTAAAACTATTAATTTATAATATATTGTTTTCATTTTCTATAGATTTTGTTTTATTCAATTCTGATTTTAATTCTAATAATAATTGCAAACGCATTTGCAAATTGTTGATTAAATTATTTATAACCTTCTCACTAAAATCTCCTTTTAAGAGTTTCGCATTAAGCCTATTGTATTGGTTTGATAACTTTTCTAATTTTGTTAGATATGATTTTATAAGTACTGCTTTGTCTGCCGATTCCGGCAAATTAGCCAGCTCGTAATTAATGGCTGTTGTATAGTAGTTTTCTATTTTTCCCAATTCAGGTGACAAGTCATTTATACTTAAAGTGGGCTTCTTTGCTACTTGATTTGTATTTTTAAAACTTCCATTTATAAAATACCCCGCACTTAAAAGTATTAAAATAACGGCCGCAACTTTAAATAATGGCCTAATTGTAAGATATCTTTTGTGTAATTTTTTTTCTAGCTTAACTTTAAATCTATCTCTATGATTTTGGGATAATTTTTGCCGTGTTTCAAAACTACTTTCTTGCATTTTATTTCTCAATTCAAGCATATCTTTTCTCTTTTAATTGTGCTAATAATTTTTGTTTACCACGATGTAAAATCGTTCTTGAAGCCACATTTGTAATATTTAAAATCGATGAAATTTCATTGTGATCATAACCTTCTAATAAAAATAATTTTAATACTAATTTAAACTGCTCCGGCAGTTTATTTATAGCCTTGTAAATAGCCTCAACCGATTCATTTATATCAATAAGCATGTCTTTTTCTTTGTGTTCAATTATTTTAAAATGAGATTCGTTAAAACTTTCCTGATTTAGTTTTTTTTCTTTTAACCAATCTAGAGCCTGATTAATGACTATCCGTTTAAGCCAACCACCAAAGGTGTTCGCGGTATTAAAATCTGATATCTTTGTAAAAGCTTTTAAAAAAGATTCCTGCATAATATCTTCGGCTATGTAAGCGTCGTTTACGTAACGCACAGCCACTTTAAACATCGCATCACAATACTTGTCATACAATTGCATTTGTGCTTTGGCATTATGCTGCTTACACAAAAAAATAAGGTGTACATCTTCAACTTTTCGATTCATCTCTTTTAGAAGGCTCTACTATTAATACGACAAAAAAGTAAAGCTGTTGCATAATTTTAATTATTTTTACCAAAATAAATACTTTTTGAGTTTAAAATGACTTTAAAAAATAAAAATAATAGCGCGTTATCTACCAAGAAAGGTGTGATTAAACCTGACAATATCAGGCAAAATTCTACACAAAAAATGAGATTAAATAAACCTAAACGCCCCGATGTAAATAGTTTTGTTAAACATATTACTAAAGGAGATATAAGCTATTTAAGTCGGGCTATTACCTTAATTGAAAGTCAAAATCCTAAACACCAAACAAAAGCTGTCAAACTATTAGAAGCGTGTTTGCCCTTTGCCAATAAAGCGGTTAGAATAGGTATTACTGGGGTTCCCGGCGTAGGTAAAAGTTCGTTTATTGAAGTCTTTGGCAAACACTTAACATCTCTAGGTAAGAGCGTTGCTGTTTTAGCCATAGACCCCAGTAGTTCTGTAAACAAAGGCAGTATTTTGGGCGACAAAACCCGTATGGAAGATTTGGTTAAAGATAAAATGGCTTTTATACGCCCCTCACCTTCCGGTAATACTTTAGGCGGCGTTGCCAAAACAACAAGAGAAAGTATTTTGCTGTGTGAAGCCGCCGGATTTGATATTATTATTGTTGAAACAGTCGGTGTGGGACAATCGGAAACCAATGTCCATAATATGGTCGATTTTTTCTTATTACTCAAATTAGCTGGTGCCGGCGATGGGTTACAAGGTATTAAACGCGGTATTATAGAAATGGCCGATGCCATAGTTATAAATAAAGCCGATGGCGATAATGTAAAAGCGGCTAATCTAGCTAAAACTGATTTTGACAGGGCACTACATCTCTATCCTGCCAAAGAAAATAATTGGCAACCCAAAGTACTGACCTGTAGTGCTACAGAAAATAAGGGTATTGAAGCCATATGGCAACTCATTACATCGTACTTAAAACTGACTAAAAACAATGGTTTTTTTGAGACGAACCGACGATTACAAAATAAATTTTGGCTAGAAAACACTATTAAACAGCAACTCCTTCAAAATTTTGAAAACCATCCTAAAGTTAAAGAAGCTTTCAATAAACAATTAGATGCCGTTAACAAACAAAAGACCACACCCTTTATGGCTGCCAAAAAGTTACTCGAACTTAGCAACTAATAAAAAAGCGAAGCCTGAATTAGACTTCGCTTTTTTAATTATAATTTAATTTTATTATTTATCTATTTTTAGCAACTCAACGTCGAAAATAACGTTAGCATTGGCAGGTATAACACCTCCTGCACCTCTCGCGCCCCATCCAAGTTTTGAAGGAATAAAAAGAATTGCTTTTGTTCCCACATTCAATTGTGATATACCTATATCCCAACCTTTTATTACACGACCACTGCCCAATACAAATTGAATGGGTTGATTTTTTTTGTAAGACGAATCAAACTCAACACCTGTTGTTAATCTGCCCGCATAATGTACAGATACTTTCTGTCCTGCTTTTGGCTGTTTACCACGCCCTTTTTTGGCAGTGGCAATAACCAAACCGTTGTCAAACGTTTTTATCTTGTAGCCTTTCTTTTTCATTTCTTTTATAAAAGCCGCTGTTTCTTTTACTGTAATTGCTTTGGCTTTTTCTATAGCATCTAATTCTAGTTTTTTTAAGTTGTCTAAGCTCTTGCCTAATATTTCATTGGCCTTAAAATCTTTGGCTTCTTTTCCTTTTCTTATAATGCTAATTTTTAAAATAGTATCATTTTTAACAATGGTATCTACAACATTCTGACCTTCTAAAACATAGCCAAAAATAGTATGACGTCCGTTTAAATGCCGCGTAGGCACATGGGTAATAAAAAACTGACTACCATTTGTGTTAGTCCCCGCATTGGCCATAGCTAAAAGTCCTTTTTTATCGAATGTTCGCAATAGTTTACCTGTAGAATCCTTTGGAAACTCGTCTTGAAAACGGTAACCGGGGCCACCTTGACCATCATTTGTTGGAATAGTATCTAATGAATTAGGATCTCCAGACTGAATCATAAACTTTTTAATAACACGGTGGAATTTAATACCATTATAGAATGGTTTTCCTTTAAGTGTTGAATCTTTAACAAAAGTATTTGTCCCCTCTGCTAAACTCACAAAATTAGCTACTGTAATAGGCGTTTCTTTAAAAGTGAGATTGAGTAAAATATCCCCTTTATTTGTTTGAATATCGGCATAAATACCATCACCTAAATCGGCTGTTTTATCTTTTACACAAGCACTAAACGAAGCTATTAGCACTGCTAACAGCAAAGTTCTTTTTAAAATTTTCATTTCTTATTATTTTTATGGATTATTAATTTTTTCAAATATACAGTATAAATTAAAGGTTGGTTGGTTTTTATTTTATTTCTATCGCCCAAAACACCAAAAGCTTTAAATGAGGGCATTAAAAACATGGCTGTTTCGCCTTCTTTCATAAACTTTAAACCCTGTTGTAAGCCGCTAATTATTTCTTCCTTATCAACTTTATATTTTTGTAAACCTACTGTCTTTTTACTGTAAATAATATTGTTTTCTAAATCGGTTATTTCGTAATTAAAAAGTATTTCATCGCCAAGTTTTGGATAATAATTTGACTTTTTATTTTCTTTAATTATAGCATACCAAAAGCCTTTTTGTGAACTTTTAAAATGTTTGTCGGGGTTTTCCTTAATGTACTGTCTAAACGCTTTATCTTGTAGTTTATAAAGTAATTTACTTTGCTTTATTTGCAAAGAATAATCTGTTTTAACACGCTTATTTATCGGAGCTCTCGGTATCGGATTGTCACACGCGACACATAAAAAAACAAGACCCGCAATAAAAAAATTTAGCAAACGCATTATTTAAGAATTTAATTCAGACGCGTATTGCGGTAATACTTCTAAAAATTTTGCGACAGTTGTTTCTATATCATCCTGACTTCTACCGCCTGCCGCATTTATATGACCGCCACCGCTAAAGTGGGCTCTTGAAAAATCGTTGACAGAAAAAGTGCCTTGAGACCTAAACGACATCTTTACAATGCTTTGCACTTTGTCTTCTATAAAAATAACGGCTAGTTTAATCCCTTTAATCGATAAACCGTAGTTTACAAACCCTTCTGAATCGCCTTTTTTAAAGTTATATTTTTCTTTATCAGCTTCAGTTAAAACCATATAAGCTGCATTGTATTGCTTTAAAACTTTCATAGTTTCAAGTACGTGCCCCAATAGTTGCACACGGTGATACGAATTGTTATCGTAAACCTGTGTATGAATAGCGTTATTGTCAGCCCCTTTGTCAATTAATGCAGCTACTACCCTGTGCGTGGTACTGGTAGTGGTATTGTATTTAAACGAGCCCGTATCTGTCATTATGCCCGTGTATAAACAGGTGGCAATGGCGGCGTCAATTATGTCTAATTTGTTTAATTTATCGATAAAATGGTACACCATCTGACTTGTTGAACTAATAGAAACATCAGAATAAATAAACTCAGAAATAGCTTCGGGTTGCTGATGATGGTCTATCATAACAAAAGTTGCTTTACTCTTTTCTAAAACTGACGCCATAGCATCACCTGTGCGATGCAAAGCGTTAAAGTCTAAAATAAAAATGATGTCAGCTTTAGCTATTAAATCAGAGGCGTCTTCTGTATTGCTGTCAAATAAAATAACGTCGTCTGACGCAGGTAACCATTTTAAAAACGTAGGATAGTCATTGGGTGCAATAACTGTAGATTTATGACCTGTTTTATTTAAAAACCTATTTAAAGCCAAAGTTGAGCCCATAGCGTCGCCATCGGGATTTTGATGCGGTACTACAACAATATTTTTTGAATTTTTTAATAGCTGTGCTAACTCTTGTAAAACTTTTTTATTCATAAGCTGCGAATATACAACAAATTCATTTTTTTTGCTTGGGTTAGATAGTTATATTTACCGTTTACTAAAATCAATTTTCAATGAAATTCTTAACTACTCTTTTAGGATTATCCCTTTTAATGTCTTGTAATCCAACAGAAAAAACTAATGCAACCAATAATTCAGAATCTAAAACAGCCGATTTCATCTTGTCATTTGGGTCGTGTAACAACCAAAACATACCCAATAAAATGTGGCGAGAAATTGTTAAAAATCAACCCGATGTGTGGGTTTGGGGTGGCGATGTTATTTATAGCGATACACACGATATGGCTTTTATGAAACAGAATTACATCCAACAAAAAAATGATACAGCCTATCAAACTTTCCTTAAAAAAGTACCCGTTATCGGTACTTGGGACGATCACGATTACGGCAAAAACGACGGTGGAAAAGAATATCCCGAAAAGGACAAAGTTAAAGAGCTCTTTTTAAATTTTATGGATGCCCCTACCAATGATGTTAGACGTACCAGAGGTGGTGTTTATTACAGTAAAACTTATACGGTTAAAGGTAAAAGTGTGAAAATTATCGTGCTCGACACCCGTTATTTTAGAAGTCAATTAACCAAAGATCCAACAGGGGTAAAACGCTACATCCCTAATACCGACCCCAAAAGTACTATGTTGGGTAACGCCCAATGGGATTGGCTTAAACAAGAACTTGACAATTCTAAAGCCGACTTTAACATTATAGAAAGCAGTATTCAGGTGCTTTCTTACGAACACGGCTTCGAAACTTGGGGCAATATGCCCAACGAAGTGGCTAAGCTAGAAAAAACCATTGCCGATTCTAAAGCAAAAGGCGTTATTCTTTTGTCGGGCGACCGTCATATAGCCGAGATTTCACAAACAGAAGTACCCGATATGAGCTATCCATTAATAGATATCACTTCAAGTGGCTTGACCCACTCCTACTCAAGTTATAGTGGTGAACCCAATAAATACCGTATTTCTGAGGTTGTACCCAAAAAGAATTTTGGCTTGTTAAAATTCGATTTTAAAGCTAATAAAGTCACTTTTGAAATACGTGGTTTAAAAAACGTGCTCTATTTGAGTAAAACGCAACAATATTAATGAGATATAATTTTTTGCTTTGCCAAAAAAATCTATTTTTGCACAAAATTTAAAAAATACAAATGGCAACAAATAGAACATTTACAATGCTTAAACCTGATTCTGTAGAAAAAGGAAACATAGGCGCAATCTTAGAAAAAATTAACGTTTCTGGCTTTAGAATTGTAGCGATGAAAATGACACAAATGACAACGCGTGATGCCGAAGCTTTTTACGAAGTTCATAAAGAACGGCCATTTTTTGGTGAGTTGGTAACCTATATGACACGCGGTCCAATTGTTGCAGCTATCTTAGAAAAAGACAATGCAGTTGACGATTTTAGAACGCTTATTGGCGCTACAAACCCCGAAGATGCCGCCGAAGGTACTATCCGTAAATTATTTGCCGATTCTATCAGCGAAAATGCCGTTCACGGTTCTGACAGCGACGAGAATGCCACTATAGAAAGTGCTTTCCATTTTTCGGGTAGAGAACAGTTTTAAAACCTTTGTCATTCTGAACGGAACATAAGTGAAGTGAAGAATCTTAAAAAATACATTCTTTAAAAGGCCCTTGCAAAAAATTGCAAGGGCTTTTTAAATACAATTCTAAATCAAACCAATAAATATTTTATATTTGGCAACTAAATTTTCATTCTATGAATATATATGATGTAGTTATTGTTGGAGGAGGCACCGCAGGCCTAATGTTAGCCAGAGAGTTAGGGAAATTTAAATGTAAAACACTTATTGTTGATAAGAAAGATAATTTATTAAATTTTTCCTTTAACACGCTTGGAAGTTTGATAGATTTAAAATATTTCGATTTATCTGAGCAAGTTATTGCTCAAAAAGTTGATAGCTTAGTTTTTCATTCTAAACACTTTAAACGTACAGGTAAAGGTCAGGGCTATGTTTTAGATAAGAAAAAAGTACACCAAGAACTTTTAAATGCTTTAGATAAGGCGTTTATTTCCATCAGGACAGGTGTTCAAATTAAAAGTATTGAGCAAAACAATAACAAACAATTTACATCGGTTACAGATGCTGAAGGGAATCAATATTACGGAAAAATATTAGTTGATGCTTCTGGCACTAAAGGTGTTATTAGCAAGAAAGTGGGGTTGATTGAACAAAAAACGAATTTAGCAACAGGTGTTGAATATAATGTTAAATATTTAGGAAAACCTAATGAAGCCCATCTTTTTATTGGTAAAACCTATGAAGGGGGTTATGGATGGATTTTTCCGTTAAAAAACGGTAGAGCCATTATTGGATTCGGCACCTTAGACAATAAAATAGTAAAAGAATTAAAACCGCGATTAAATAAAATTTTAGATTTACCTGTCATTAAAAAATTAGTAATTAAAGACAATGACAATGTAGAAGGTGGCAGTATCCCCGTTACACCAGTGTTAAAGAAATTTGTTATTAATAATTTGGTTTGTGTGGGCGATAGTGTTTCACAGGTAAACCCAATTGTTGGCGAAGGGTATAAATTTATTTTTGAATCAGCCTTAATGGCAAGCAAAGCTATAAATAAATCTCTTGATAAAAACGATTTGAATTATTTATCTGAATACGAATCTAACTGGAAAAAAAGATTTCTAAAAAATTACGAACGCGCTAAACGATCTCAAGAAAAGATTTTTAAATATACTAAAAAAGACTATTTAGTAGATTTTGCAATACTGGGTTTAAAATTAAGATCTGATAAAAGAATTCTTAGAACCTTATCAGGCGAACATTATGACGTAAATAATTAATTGTTATAAGATATACAAATGTTTTAACTTATTTCCTGTCGCCCAAGCACCAACCCGACAGAGTTATTAAAAGGTCTCTATTAAAAATTCAAAAGCTCTTGCAACTACAGTTGCAAGAGCTTTTTCAGTGGAGAGTTTTAATAAGATTTCCCTATGCAGAGCCTTAACAATTCTCACTGATTAAAATACTTAATGATAAAAAACCCATTTGTTTAACAAAAATTTATCACTATAAATACGATTATTATAATTTTGATTTGTTTAATTTGAATAGTGAAGCAACTCTACTTTATTATTTTATTATTTATCACCTTAAACTTATCTGCTCAAGAAGATAGCGTTGTAATTGATGGCGTAATTACAAGTGATTCTATTTCTCTTGAAAATATCCATATAATCAATCTAAATTCAAAAAAAGGGACGGTTTCTAATGCCTTAGGTAGATTTCAAATTTCTGTTAAACTAAATGATATCATACTTTTTTCAGGATTACAGTTTTCTAACAAAGAAATTAAAATTACAAAGCACCATTTAGAAAGAAAAAAAATCACCCTCAATCTAATTCAAAAAAACAATGAATTACCAGAAGTTGTTATTGAAAATATGGCCGTGTCATTAGGTTTGCCAAATGCCGGTAAAAAACCCCTGAATAAATTAGAAAGAAATCTTAATGCTTATAGTCAGAAAAAAACGCACATCGTTATTTTAGAAATGCTCTTGGGTAAAGGTGGTGGTATTGATGATTTGTATAATATTATTTCGGGAAACCGAAAAAGAGACCGAAAATTAAAAAAATTATTAGATGAAGATAAACAAAGAAAAATAAATCAGGAATATATTTTGGAAATTAGAAATCATTTTCAAGACGATTTCTTCCTAAAGACTTTACATGTTTCCAAAGAAAATATTAACGGTTTAATAGGTTTTTGCATACCAAAAGGAATTGTCCCTTTATTTAAAGAAGAACGCTATTTAGAGCTTATAGATATCTTATTTAAGAATAAAGAAGATTATTTGCTTTCAATAAAATAATGCATACCCAAAACTGGTATTTTTAGCCTTATTCCTGTTTCACTCCCTCTTTGTATATCGCAATATTATCTAAAGTTCCATTTTTAAAATAGGTTTTAAATTTACCATTTTTCTCACCATTCTCATCAAAGACTCCTTTTGTTTTAATTTGTCCATTCTTATAATAAGTAATCCATTTTTTAATATGAACACCTGTTAAAGGATTAAATGTTCCTTCAGCTTTTAATTTGCCTGTTGTATAATATTCTTTTGAATAATTGGTAGTATGATTAAGTTCGTAATTTAAATCACCCTCTTTTGAATAGTATTTCCATTCGCCTATTGGGAAATTATTTTCATCTATTTGTCCTGATGATTCTAAGATACCATTAAAATGATAATTTTTTTTCTGTTCTTGAGCATTTGAATAACTGATGCTAAGTATTGCAACTAAAAATAGTATGGCTTTTTTCATAAATTGTTTTTTATTAGTAATAATATTGTGCTACAACAGGCAACACAATAGCAAATATACATTTATAAAACTTAAAAGAAACTACCAATTGTAATAGTAGTACAAATTGCTAAAAGCATAATACTCACAGTTGTTAATAAATGACTTTTATGTTCAGTTAAATATTTGACACCGATGATTAAAAAAACTATTTGGGCGATTAAAAAAGGAATGGTAAATAATTCTCTAAAAACGCCAACTAAAACAAAATCTATTTTATAGAAATCAACCGCATAAATAAGAATAAAATAGCCTACAATTATAAAATTAATAAGTGTCAGGTTTCTATTCGTTATTGATTTTTTCATCTTTCTGTTTTTAAAAGTTTTGCTAAACGATTAACATTTCACGGTTTGAATATAGTGTATTTGGCATTTAAACGCTCTAAATTTATAGTTTTGCACTATATTTATTGCTATCATCTTCATTTTTAGCACTATCTGATAAATACACTATATTTTTTGTTGCGTGTAGTTAATGAATTCATTTTTGAGTAAGCATTCGATGTGCTTTTATCAAATTATCCAGACCAGAATCCATATTTTTATTCATAAGCCACAACCCTGTTGTCATAAAAGAATTACCTGTAAAATTTTGCTCAACTAAGGTCAATTTTTTATCTGGATTAATAATCAAAAATCTTTCACCATAGCCATCTGCCCAAATATTTTTGCTTTTGGAATCCAAATACCATTGGTATGCAACTCCGTCATAACGATTATGACTATCTTTTATATGAGAATATTCGGTAGTGCTTTCTTGTATCCATTTTTTTGACACTACTTGTTTATCTCTCCATTGACCATTATTGGCGACCATTGCACCAATTCTGGCCAAGTCACGAGTACTCATATAAATATAATACTGTTTGTGTAGTGATTTTTTTTTGGGGAAAAACCAAGGATCTCCTAAGATTACATTATCTTTTGTGAAATCTTGCATTCCTAAAGGCTTAACTAGATTCTCTTCCATAAATTCCCCAATTGACATTCCTGTTTCTTGGGTGAATATGCTTCCGAGAGTATTTGCATCAAAATTGTTACTAAAAAAGTAGGTTCCGTGTTTGTGACTTCCTCTTTTTGGGCGGTCGGTAATTTGAGAATCGTGTTCGCCTTGAGCGGGTAAATATATTCCAGACTTAAACATTAATAAATCACGAATGGTAGCTTGTTTTTCTTCTGTTGTTAAATGATAAACTTCATCAATATTTAATTCTGATAAGGTTTTATTTAAGTTGATCAGTCCTTTGTCAGTAGCAATACCATACAATAAGCTTAGGATTGATTTACGAATAGAAGCAATATTCATTATCTTATCGGTTGGTCCATATTCATAAATAATTTTTTCATTATCAAGAATTATTACAGCTCTGGTTCTTTTTGGTTCTTTTTTGGGAGTTAAAATACTTTCTATCTCTTTGTCTATTGGGTTGCCATGTGCTAATTCAGTCTGAAAATCAGGCGAGGGATTGCCAACTCTTGGAACTAATGAATAAATTAGTGCTATTAAAATCAAAATTCCTACGCCCAATATAATAGATTTTATTATCTTTTTTAACTTCATTATCTTTTTTTATAATTACACATAACTCGTTACATCCCAACAAATATAATCGTTTTAAATTTCTAAAAAACAACACCTTATTGTTTAAAAAAATTAAGTAAAATAAATTGTTGCCTTTTGCTAGCCTGAAAGGCGAAACCTGTCCGTACCGAAAAGGTACGTTCGGGTGAGATAGCCAACGTCATACCGATTTTTAATTTATCCCATCTGTCCTGCGGATAGCTGACCTAAGGGAAGAAATTATACCCTTCCCCTTGGGAAGCCTACCTGCCGGTAGGCAGGGGCTAGGGATGGGATTTAACTAAGCAATCTTATGATTAAAATCCATTTCATAAGGTCATCACGCTCCGATTTATCAGGCCTCGCCAAGACGGTATCTTTAGATTGATACGATGATTCGAGTCATCGTATCAATAACAAATTTAGTCAAGGTTTCACTCAAAGTGAAGCCCTGACTACTATTATTAAGCATTACGTCAGCCGTACTTTTTTGATTAGCGCTTCTCCCAAAACCTCATTCATCATGGTTATAATTTTATCTTTACCATAACCCAATTCTTCGCGTAAAACCGACGATGTTAAGTGCACTACCAATACTTCATTCTGAATTTTTACAGCTGTTGTATAAGACTGCACCCCGGGTCCCATAACTTGTGCCCAAGCTTCCTCAACTTTAATTTTTTTAAAACCTTTGCTCAGGTTGTTTTCCGATATAAAAGCCCCCATTAAATCTTTAATAGATTTAGATTCTGCGTTGCGTTTGGCCATATTAAGTTAGGTTAAACATCTTGTAGGTTTGATTAATTTGTTTGATGACATTTTCTGTCCTTTCGGGATGGGTATCCGATATAAACAACTGTCCAAAATTATCTTTATTTACCAAATTGATGAGTTGCAAAACACGGCTTTCGTCTAGCTTGTCAAAAATATCGTCTAAAAGCAATATAGGCGTGTCATTGGTTTGCGATTTTATAAAATCGAATTGTGCTAGTTTTAAAGCGATTAAATACGATTTTTGCTGTCCTTGAGAACCAAATTTCTTAATGGGATAATCTTTTATGGTAAAAACCAAATCATCTTTATGAACGCCAACTGTAGAGTATTGAAAAAGGCGGTCTTTAGACTGGTTGTCTTTTAACAATTGTTTAAAATCAGCCGCTTCTAAATGCGAATTATAAACCACATTGACCGCTTCTTTATCGTTAGATATTAATTTATAGCGTTCTTTAAATATCGGAATAAATATGGCTAAAAAGGCTTTGCGTTTTTCGAATATTTTTGTCCCTAAATCTATCAGTTTATCGTCGTAAACTTCAAGATTTAGTGCATTAAAAGTATGATTGGCCGCAAAGTATTTAAGCAGGTGATTGCGTTGCGATATGACTTTATTGTACTGCATTAAATCGTTTAAATAAATTGTATCAGATTGCGAAATCACCCCATCTATAAACTTGCGTCTTACATCGCTACCCGCGGCGATTAAATCGCTATCTGCCGGCGAAATCATCACAGCAGGCAGTAAACCAATATGATGTTGTAGCTTTTCGTAAATCTTACCATTGCGTTTTAAAATTTTCTTTTGTCCTTTTTTAAGGCTGCATACAATATTTTCTTCGTTCTCGAACTTATTAAACAGGCCTTCTATCACAAAAAAATCTGTATCGTGCTTTATAATTTGCGAAGTATTTGGATTAAAATAACTTTTAGTAAACGACAAATAATAAATGGCGTCTAAAACATTTGTCTTGCCAATGCCGTTAGCGCCCACAAAACAATTAATTTTAGCGTCGAAATCGAATTGAACCGATTCGAAATTTTTAAAATTTAGAAGATTTAATTTTTTTAAATGCATTTGCAATTGTAATTACATCAAGCAAAATAACAAATTTAGACGTTAACTTATGCCCTTTTTATAATAAAAAATTATATTTTTGCGCTTGAAAAATAAAGACTATGGCTACTTATAAAAAAGTAAAAACTAAAAAGGCTACAACCGAAAACCAAAAATCACAAAGCACAACAAGAGAAGTATTCGAAACACTCGATATTACTGCTTCAAAATCAGAGCAGTGGATAGAAAAAAATCAGAAACCTCTTTTTGTGACATTAGCACTTATTGCTGTTTTAATTTTAGGTTATATGGGCTACACCAAATACGTACAAGAACCTAAAGAAGTTGAAGCAACTAATGAATTGTCATTTCCTAGAAAATATTTTGAAGCTGCTTTAGGCGATAAAGCTGCTATTTTACAAGAAAAGGAACGTGATTCGTTATTAACTCTTGGCTTAGAAGGCGCCGATGGTAAATATGGATTTTTAGATATAGCCGATACTTATAGTAGTACAAAAGCCGGTAATTTAGCCGAGTATTACGCTGGTATTTCTTATTTAAAAATGCGTGATTACAAAAATGCCATAATACATTTAGGTAATTATTCTTCAGATGACGAGTTATTAGCGCCTACTTCTTACGGGGCTATTGGCGATGCCTTTGCAGAAATAAATCAGTTAGACGACGCTTTAGACTATTATGTAAAAGCCGCCAACGCTAAGGATAACGAATTTACGACTCCTATGTTTTTAATGAAAGCTGGCATAACAGCTTTAAATTTAGGTAAAAACAAAAAAGCCTTAAAATATTTTACACGTGTAGAAAACGACTTTAAAACGTCTCCTTCTGCTAAAGACCTTGATTATTATAAAAGTAAAGCTCTGTATTCTGTTAAATAAATTTTATGGCAACGTCTGAAAAAAATTTATCGGTTTATAACAAACTTGTTATAAAAAATCCCGAGAAATTAAAAATTGGCATTGCCGTTTCTGAGTGGAATCCTAAAATTACAAAAGCACTTTACAAAGGGGCTTTAGAAACGCTCAAAGAAAATGGTATTCTTAAAGAGCATATCATTACATTAAACGTTCCCGGAAGTTTTGAATTAATTTACGCCTCAAAACGGCTTGTATCTTCTCATAAATTAGATGCTGTTGTAGCCATTGGCAGCGTTATTCAAGGCGAAACAAAACATTTTGATTTTGTTTGTAATGCTGTTTCATTAGGAATTAAAGATTTAAATATTAAATACGACACACCAATTGTTTTTTGCGTTTTAACAGATAACACTTTACAACAGGCTCTAGACAGATCTGGTGGCAAACACGGCAATAAAGGAGTTGAATGTGCCGTTGCTGCGCTTAAAATGGCAAATTTAAGAGAGAATTAACAGCAACTTTTCCACAAAATTTGACCACTCATTACAATTTAATTACTTTTGGGCTGTAAGCACATATTATACTATGATTGGCAATTTTTTTAAACAACGCGCGCATTATGTTTTTAATTACAAACCCCGTTTTTACAACGAACGGAAAGAACGCCTAGAGGCTGTAAAGAAAAAATACGCTATTGAAGACAAAGAAACGGTAACAAGAACACGTACCAATTTTAGAGAAAGTTGGAAAAAAAGTAAACAGCCATCACGCAATAATGCCAATGTGAAAACAGCCTTAATTATTGTTATTTTAGTATTCTTTGTTTACATATATTTTAAATATATAGGAATCTCATTCTTTTAATGGCAGATATAATTCAATTATTACCAGACCATGTGGCCAATCAAATTGCTGCAGGAGAAGTGGTGCAACGCCCTGCTTCTGTTGCTAAAGAATTGTTAGAAAATGCCATTGACGCCAATGCTACTTTAATAAAATTACTCATTAAGGATGCGGGAAAAACGCTTATACAAGTCATAGATAATGGCAGTGGTATGAGTGCCACAGACGCGCGTTTGTCTTTTGAACGCCACGCCACTTCAAAAATTAGAGAAGCTAAAGATCTCTACAATTTACACACAAAAGGCTTTAGAGGTGAAGCCTTAGCTTCAATTGCAGCTATTGCACATGTTGAGTTAAAAACCAAAACCGATAATCAAGATTTAGGGACTCAAATAATTATTGAGGGGAGCAAAGTTAAAAAACAAGAAGTCATTTCGAACCCAACTGGGACGAGCATTGCCGTTAAAAATTTGTTTTACAATATTCCGGCTAGGCGGAATTTCTTAAAATCTGACACCTTAGAAACACGTCATATAGTTGACGAATTTCAACGGGTGGCTTTGGCACATCCACATATTGCTTTTTCTTTGTATCACAACAGTAATAACATCTATCAATTACCCGTTTCTAATTTAAGACAACGCATAGTAGGTGTTTTCGGTAAAAAAACCAATGAACGTTTAGTACCAATTAGTGAAGAAACCGAACTGGTTAATATTATAGGATTTGTTGCCAAACCAGAATACGCCAAGAAAAAACGTGGCGAACAATTCTTTTTTGCCAACAACCGTTTTATAAAAAGTAATTATTTACACCACGCGGTTATTACAGCTTTTGAAGGGTTGTTGGGCTCTGGTTATCACCCTACCTATTTCTTGTATTTAGAGGTGCCAACCGCGCAAATTGATATCAATATTCACCCCACAAAAACGGAAGTGAAATTTGAAAATGAAAAGGCTTTATATGCCATTATTCGTTCTACAATTAAGCACAGTTTAGGGCAATATCAAATAGCACCAGCACTCGATTTCGAAAGAAATGCGGCTTTAGACATTCCCTACAATTTTAAAGATAAAGCAACCTCTACACCACGGATTAGTGTAGATGCCGATTTTAATCCTTTTAAAGGGGATACTTTTAAAAAACCTAGTACAAATTGGGAAGATTTATACGCTGTAAATAACACTACAATAGAAAATGCCACAGAAAATGAGGACTTATTTGACACTGGTTTTAATTTAGATACACACGTGTGTATGCAAATTCGCAATAGATATATTTTAAGTACCATTAAATCGGGATTGGTTTTAATAGATCAAAATTTGGCACATCAACGTATTTTGTACGAAGACTATTTAACCAAAATAACTTTAGAAGAATCGGCCAGTCAGCAACTACTCTTTCCAATAAATTTAAATTTAAACAAGCAAGATCAAGCACTTCTTTTGAGTTTACAATCAGATTTTGAAAGTATTGGATTTAAATTCGAGCAAAAAAACGCTTCAGAAATTGTCATTGTAGGACGTCCTGAAACGGTTAATGAACAAGATGTTCAAAATCTTATAGAAAGTCTTTTAGACGCTATTCAAAATCAGACAAAAAACAGCAATTATAGTCAGGTTGACTGCATTGCCAAAAGTTTGGCAAGAAATTTGGCTGTTAAAAAAGGGGTTTCTTTAGACACAAAAGAACAAGAAGAGTTGCTCAATAATTTGTTTGCTTGTAAAGAACCTTCTGTATCGCCGCAAGGCAAACCCTGTTTTATAACCTTATCTTTAGAAGATATAGAAAAAAAATTTAATGCATTTTAATTAACTGTTTATGATTCAATTACAACCCGCTATAAAAAACCTTATCATTATAAATGTGTTATTTTATATAGCCACGTTTTATGTATTCGACACCAATTTAATGTTTGAATATCTTGCTTTGTTTTACCCAACGAGTCCTTATTTTCATGCGTGGCAAATTGTCACACATATGTTTATGCACGGTGGTTTTATGCACATCCTTTTCAATATGTATGCTTTATATGCCTTTGGGTCGCCTTTAGAGCAAATGTGGGGTTCAAAAAAATTCTTATTCTTTTATTTCTCTGCCGGATTAGGGGCTGCAGCTATTCATACGCTATCTAATTATTTATTTCAAGTTTATAATATCCCTGCTGTAGGCGCTTCGGGTGCTATTTATGGTGTTTTAGTTGCTTTTGGTATGTCTTTTCCAAATTCCAAATTGGCACTTATATTTTTTCCAGTACCCATTGCGGCCAAATATTTTATTCCGCTTTTAATTTTAAGTGACCTTTATTTTGGCTTTAGTGGCGGTGGTAGTATTGCCCATTTTGCCCATATTGGTGGGGCTTTATTCGGTTTTATAATGATGCTCTACTGGCGCAACAACCAATTTAAAAGGTGGCATTAAATAATGAACAACTTTATAAATAACATAAAATATCGTTTTAAAAAAGGCACTATAGTAGAAAAATTAATCTATATAAACGTCGTTGTATTTTTTCTAGGCTTCCTATTTAACACATTGGCTTTTTTAATGGCTTCGCAATCCAATTTTGTGTTCGATTGGTTTGCCTTACCAGCCGATTTCAACACCTTTATTTACAAACCTTGGACACTTTTTACGTACGCTTTTTTACACGCAGGTTTATGGCATATATTGTCTAATTTGTTAGTTTTATTTTATATAGGAAATCTCTTTTTAGAATACTTTACACCAAAACATTTTTTAAACTACTACGTTTTAGGAGCCTTATTTGGTGGCTTAATATTTATGCTGAGTTATAATTATTTTCCCATCTTAAAACAAACTAATACGGTATTGGTGGGCGCTTCGGCATCTGTTACAGCTATTTTTATAGGCATTGCCACTTATATGCCCAATTACGAAATTAAAATCCGTTTTATAGGTTTTGTCAAATTGTGGCATCTGGCAGCTATTTGGGTCGGTTTAGATATCATTCAAATTCCTGTTGAAAATGCTGGCGGACATCTAGCTCATTTAGGAGGGGCATTGGTAGGCTTTTTATTGACTTCTCAAACAAAAAAAGACAGTCCTATATTCGATTATTTTTCAAATTTATTCAAATCTAAAAAACAAAGACCTTTAAAAACCGTTTATAAATCGGCTAAGCGTACCAAAACGACGAGTACCATGGCCAATCAAAAAAAGGTGGACGCCATACTTGATAAAATTAGCAAGTCGGGTTACGAAACACTGACAAAAGAAGAAAAAGATTTTTTATTTAAATCGGGTAAGTCTTGAAAAAACTGAGTTTTGGCAATAAAGTAATTTATTTTTTAAACAGTATTTTTGCTGTGTTACTTTTACTGTCGTATTTAATTCCGTTTATAAAACCTTCTTATCTGCCTGCTATTTCCACACTGAGTTTACTCGTCCCCGTTTTATTGATTATCAATTTATTATTTTTTTTTTATTGGTTAGTTGGTCTCAAAAAGCAGATGTTACTTTCTTTGCTTTGTTTACTTTTAGGATTTAATTACGCGACTTCATTTTATAAATTTCAGTCAAAAGAAATTATCAGCAACACCAAAATAAATCTTATGTCGTATAACGTCAGACTTTTTAATATTTATAATTGGATAGACGACAATCAGATAAAAAATAAAATCCTCAATTTTGTTCAGCAAGAAAATCCTGATGTTCTTTGTTTACAAGAATACCATCCGCAAGAGCGTCTAGAAAAAGCGTATCCATACAGATATGAAGATTTTACCGATACTAAAAACAAGTCGGGTTTGGTTATTTTTTCAAAGTATAAAATAATCAACAAAGGGGCTTTGCGTTTTAACAATTCATCGAATAGCAGTATTTATATCGATATTGTAAAAAAACGTGATACTTTACGGATTTATAATGTGCATTTAGAATCATTACATATAAATCCTGACAAAGAAAACCTGAGTAAAGATAATTCTCAAAGACTTTTAAAACGTATAGGGAAGACTTTTTCTAAGCAACAAGAGCAAGTTTTAACAATTAAAAATAACATAGAACAAACAGCTTACAAAAAAATACTCTGTGGTGATTTTAACAACACTGCTTTTTCTTGGGCTTATCGTAATTTAAAGTTGGGATTTAATGATAGCTTTTCTGAGGCGGGCTCAGGATTTGGCACAACTTATAATTTTAAACACCTTCCTATAAGGATAGATTTTATTTTAACTGATAAGACTTTAAAAGTACTGCGTTTTAAAAATTATAGAGTCAAATACTCAGACCACTACCCTATTTTAAGCACAATAGAATTTTAATTTTTATTGACCCATTTTAATTGTAACAAGTTTATAGGATTCACTTCTAAACCTGTCACATTTTTCTGTACAAAACGCACTACTTGGTCATAATACAAAGGTACAATTGGCGCTTCGGCCATAACCAAACTATCCATTTTCCGATACAATTTATAACGTTCTTTTAGAGGCATCATTGTAAAACTTTGTTCGTAAAGTTTATCGAAAACAGGGCTGTTAAAATGAGTGTAATTTGGACCATTAGGGGCAAAATACTGACTGTAAAAAAGCGATAAATAATTCTCAGCATCAGGATAATCGGCTATCCAACTGGCACGAAAAACAGGTAGTTTACCATTGGCTTTGGCTTGTCGTAAAGTGGCGGGCGGATTGACATCAACTGCTACCTCAATCCCTATCTTTTGTAATTCTCGCTGAATATATTCGCATAAATCTAAATAAGTAGCATCTGTATTGATGGCAATTTTTGGATATCTATCTCCTGTTTCAGCTACATATTTTTTTAAGTATTCTTTTGCTTTTTCAGGATTAAAACTATAACCTTTTATGTTGTTAAAAGCGGGTAATCCTTTAGGAATAATACCGTTTACAGCAGGTGTTCCAATGCCATTTCGCAAAAAGCGAATCATTTTTTTGCGATCAAAACCATAATTGACAGCTTTGCGTAAATTAATATTCTGAATGGCATTCTTCTTTTTAGGGTCTAATAAAAATCCTAAGTATTCTGTATTTAAATAAGGGCCAGAAATCATATATAATTTATTGGCATAACGCGGATTTAAATGCCCATTAAAATCTATAATATCATCTTTATACGAAGGATCTAACCCTGTTATATAATCTAAATTACCCTGTATGAGTTGTAAAAATTCGCTTTGTTTATCGGGTAAAAAAGTAATGGCAACAGCGTCAAGATAAGGTAACTTATAACCTTGATTGTCAACTTCATGATACTCTGTATTTTTTAAAAATACCAATTTTGTATTCTCTATCCACAGTTTGAATTTAAATGGGCCGGTACCTATGGGATGTTCTCTGAATTTATCTCCAAAATAATCGACAGCTTCTTTGGGTACAACCGAGCAGTATTTCATAGCCAGTAAGCCGAGAAATGGCGGAAAAGCTTTTTTTAAATTTATCTGAAAAACCGAATCACTTATAGCTTTATAATTGGCTACATTTTGTAAAATCCACCCCCCAGGCGAAGCCACTTTTGGATCTTTTAAACGGTTAAAACTGTAAGTAAAATCTTGTGCCACAACAGCGCGTGTACTGTCTATACCAAACAAAATATGCCGGTGGAAATACACATCGTTACGCAGTTTAAATGTGTATGTTTTTCCTTGATTTGAAATATTCCAAGACTTAGCCACATCGGGTTGTATGTGCAAACTATCGTCTAATTGCACCAAACTATTAAACAACTGATTAACCACCCAAGTATTGGCAAGCGTTTTGGCAAAAGCAGGATCTAAAGACGAAATATTACTGTGCTCATTATACCTAAATACTTTTAAATTGGATTTTTTGTAAGCAGTATGACATCCCGTCAAAGAGAGGACAAACAACAACAACAAAACACCAAATACAAGTTTGTTACTTTTCAAATTCATAAGCTTTTTCTACTTTACAAATACGTACTTTAAATTTTTTATACCACAAATCGCGTCCTTTAGTACGTGCCTGACTATGTTTAACCTGTTCTTTCCAATTTTTTATAGCTGCTAAACTTTCCCAATAAGAAACGGTTATTCCAACTTCTTCTCTGGCAGATTCGACGCCCAAAAACCCTTTTTGATCAGTCGCTAAAGACATCATTTTAGCAGAAGTACTGCTGTAATCATTATCTCCATCGGTGCGAACCGAAGTAAAAATCACAGCGTAATAAGGAGGGGTTGGCGTGTTTGCTATCATAATTATTGTTGTAAATTTGCAATCGATAAATATAAACTAATGCCCGCACAAAAAAAAGTCGCTTTTTACACTTTAGGATGTAAACTCAATTTTTCTGAAACTTCTACTATTGCCAGACAATTCGGTTCAGAAGGTTTTGAACGCGTGGCTTTTGAAACCAAGGCCGATATCTATGTGATAAACACCTGCTCTGTAACCGAAAATGCTGATAAACGGTTTAAAAATATCGTAAAAAGTTGTTTAAAACAAAACGAAAAAGCTTTTGTTATTGCGGTGGGTTGTTATGCACAATTAAAACCCGAAACCTTGGCAGAAGTTGATGGTGTTGATTTGGTTTTGGGCGCTACCGAAAAGTTTAAAGTCACCGATTATCTCAACGACCTGACTAAAAATGATATGGGCACTGTACACGCTTGCGAAATTGAAGAGGCAAACATCTATGAAAGTGCTTACTCTTTTGGCGACAGAACACGCGCTTTTTTAAAAGTCCAAGATGGGTGCGATTATAAATGTACCTATTGCACTATTCCGCTTGCACGCGGTATTTCTCGAAGCGATACTTTAGAAAATGTTATTAAAAATGCCAAAACGATTGCTTCAAAAGGCATCAAAGAAATCGTTTTAACAGGTGTTAATATTGGCGATTACGGTAAAGGTGAGTTGGGTGATAAAAAACACGACCATACTTTTTTAGATTTGATTCAGGCGCTTGATAAAGTTGAAGGTGTTAACCGTATTCGGATTTCTTCTATAGAACCCAATTTACTAACCAATGACACCATCGCTTTTGTAGCACAATCCACTAGTTTTGTCCCACATTTCCATATACCGTTGCAAAGTGGCAGTAATGAATTACTCAAATTGATGAAACGTCGTTATTTGCGTGATGTGTACGTCAATCGAGTGACACAGATTAAAAAATTAATGCCCAATGCTTGTATTGGCGTTGATGTGATTGTAGGTTTCCCGGGGGAAACCGATGCCCATTTTTTAGAAACTTATAACTTTTTAAACGCATTGGATATTTCTTATTTACACGTCTTTACCTATTCCGAGCGACCCAATACCGAAGCCGTTTTAATGGATGGTGTAGTGCCTTTAAAAGTCCGTCATAAACGCAGTAAAATGTTACGCGGCTTATCGGTTAAAAAACGACGTGCTTTTTACGAAACACAGATAGGCAACACCTTAAACGTTTTGCTTGAAAGTGATAACAAGGACGGTTTTATGCACGGGTTTACAGAAAATTACGTCAAAGTAAAAACGCTTTTTAACAAAGATTTAATCAATACCATACAGCAAGTCAGGCTCAAAGAAATAGACGCAGATGGTCTTGTTTTATATGACTTGATACCACAAACTCACACCAAAGTCATTCAAATTTAATGGTTACTAAAAAGAAACATATCTATTTTATGCCCGGATTGGGGGCGAGCTCAAAAATATTTGAACACCTCAGGCTCAATACTGAAAAATACAGCTTTCATTATTTGGAATGGCTTATACCTAACGACAAAAGCGAAGACATCTTAGCTTACGCCACCCGTCTTTCGCAAGAGATTACAGCGCCCAACCCAGTGTTAATAGGAGTTTCGTTTGGGGGTATTATGGTACAAGAAATAGCACGAATTCTCAAAACCGATAAGGTGATTATTATTTCTAGTGTTAAAAGTCCTGCCGAATTACCTAAAGGAATGCAGATTGCCAAAGCAACCGGGATTTACAAACTGTTTCCGAGTGCTTATTTCAAAAATTTAGGTGGTTTTGCTAAAGAATATTTGGGTAAAAAAGTTAGGAAACGTGTTGAACTTTACGAAAAATATCAAAATATTCTTGACCCGCTCTATTTAGATTGGTCTTTTAAAACCCTTTTGAATTGGCAAAAGAATTACACAACGCTCAACTTGTACCACATTCACGGTGAAGCCGATAAAATTTTTCCTGTAAAATACATCAGCAATTACATTCCGGTTAAAAACGGTACCCATATTATGATTTTAAATAAGGCTAAAGAAATTAGCAAAATACTCCAAGAAATCATTTAACTTTTATATTTTTAAACTTTTAATAAAACATACTATTTTAAGTATTTATGAAAATAGAGTACACGCCATTTAAAGAACTTCTCGTCATAAAACCAAAAGTTTTTAAAGATTCTAGAGGTTACTTTCTAGAGAGTTATAACAAAGAAAAATTAGCTACAGAAATTATTGATGATTTTGTTCAAGACAATGAATCTTGTTCTCAAAAAGGTGTTTTGCGTGGTTTACATTTTCAGAAACCGCCTTTTACTCAAGCCAAACTCATACGCGTTATTAAAGGCAGTATTTTAGATATTGTGGTAGATATCAGAAAAGATTCTGAAACTTTTGGGCAACATTATAAAATTGAACTCAACGAGGACAATAAATACCAATTTTATGTTCCTGTGGGATTTGCTCACGGATTTTTGTGTCTTGAAGACAATACTATCATAAATTACAAATGTTCTGAATTTTATAAGCCTGAATCGGAAGTTTCTTTACTTTGGAACGACAAAACACTTGACATTGATTGGCAAATAACAAATCCTACCCTATCACAAAAGGATGAAAAGGGTCTTGAGTTTGACACTTTTGAAAGTCCGTTTTAAACAAAATTAAATTATGAAGAAAATAGCACCCGTAGTAATTTTAATCGGCCTCCTCGTTTTGGGATTTATTTTTATCAATGCTAAATCTGACAAAACTATCACTTACGACGGGCCGACTTATACAAGTGATACCTATAAAATTAAGGCTTTAAAATTACCTACTCATCTCAATTTTGCCAACGAAGCTATTCCTGTAAACAAACCCGATATAAAAGAACGGATGGACAGAGAGCTTTTGGTAAATACCTATTGGCAGTCTAATGGCTTATTGCTCATAAAACGCGCCAGTAAATACTTTCCTATTATTGAGCCCATTCTTAAAAAAAATGGCATTCCAAATGACTTTAAATACATTGCCGTTATAGAAAGTGGTTTGCAAAATGTGACATCACCAAAAGGAGCTAAAGGTTTTTGGCAATTGATGAAAAGTACGGCTAAAGAAAATCATTTAGAAGTCAATAAAAATGTAGATGAACGTTACAATCTCGAGTTAAGCACACAGGTAGCTTGCGATTATTTTTTAAAAGCCAAAGAAAAATTTGGCTCTTGGACGTTGGCGGCAGCGGCTTATAACAATGGTATAAACGGTATAGCCCGTAAAATAGGGGCTCAAAAAGTGAACAACTATTACGATTTACTTGTTGGCGATGAAACCGGCAGATACATTCCACGTCTTATTGCCGTTAAAGAAATTTTGACACATCCCGAAAAATACGGTTTTGTGTTTGATGCAACGGATTTATATTATCCCACCCCTATTTATAAAGTAAAAGTTGATACACCAATCCACAATATAGCCTTGTTTGCAAAAGGTTTTAAGATAAATTATAAGATTTTAAAACTGCACAATCCATGGTTGCGCGAAAACCATCTGAATAATAAGTCGCGAAAGCTCTATTATATCAGTTTACCGAAAGGAAATTAGAACAATAACTTTATACGACTACTCGCCAATCTAGCAGCTACATAACCTAAAACGGTTATGGTTATCATAACGACAAATAAATTTGTCCATTTAAATTCAACTGGATAGGCCAAAACAGCGGTAATTTTTAAAAAACCAAAATGCAGTTGTAGTAATACTAAAATAACGCCTAAAAGTAAACCAATAAATAGTCCAACACCTTGTAATAATAAGCCATGCAATACAAAAATACGTTTTATTTGAGGCAAAGGCGTTCCCAAATTATACAGGGTTTTAAGGTTTTCTTTTTTGTCTAAAATCATCATCACAATCGCACCAATCACATTAAAAATAGCAATGATAACGATTAGTGTGAATATAAGGTAAGATACCAAATTCTCGGTATTCAGCATTTTGTAAAAAACAGCATTGAGCTGTGTACGTGTTCTCACTTTAAATGTATTTCCTAACTTTTTTTGTAGGACTTCTACATAAGTATCTGGCTGAATCTTTGGTTTTAATTTTAACGCAATCCCACTTATTTGATTCGGTTTATAATTGAGTAACTCTTGCGCAAAAGGCAAATTTGCAAAAACGTATTTTTTATCGAGTTTTTCCGTTACAGAAAACACCCCCACAGGTCTTGAAGAAAGCATTTTAAAAGCCTGTGACGGATTATTTATATAACCCTTTCCTGGTTTAGGGACATACACTTTTAAAGAATTGATATAATCGCTTATGCCTAAACTCAACTGCCTGGAAATAGTATTTCCTATAACCACCTGATTTAAAGCTTCTGGATTTAACCACCTACCCGCATAAACAGTTGTGTCCATTTGAACAACATCTGTAAAATGAATATCAACACCTTTAACAACAGCAATAACACGCTTATCTTGGTAACTTAAAAAAGCACGCTCTTCTAAATATTTGGAATATTGCGCGATAGATTTATCTTTGAGAATTGTTTCAATATCCTCATTAAAAACAAACGATTTTCCTTGAGTTGCCGTAATGGTTAAATCGGGATCTGAAGCGCTGATAAAATTTATATTAAAAGCTTTTAAACCCGAAAAAACTGACAGCACAATAAACAAAGCCATCGTGCCAATAGCAACTCCTACCAAAGCTATTGCGGTTATAATATTTATCGTCGCATTGCGACTTTTATAAAATAAATAACGTTTGGCGATGTAAAGCGGAAAATTCAAATCAGATTTTTTTGCGTCTCGGTAATATTTCAGGATTTTTAATAGGGTTGTCCTCATCTCCGCGTAAAGCGGCATCAATATTTTCTATATAATCTAAAGAATCATCCAGAAAAAAAGTCAAATCGGGCATTTTACGCAATTGGTGTTTAGTGAGTTGTGCCACTTGGTGTTTAATATGTGGCATATGTGTTATAATACCCTCTAAAATAGACGCTCTATTGGTGTCTGGAAAAATACTTAAATACACTTTGGCTATACTTAAATCTGTTGTGACATACACTTTTGTAACAGACAGAATAACACCTGGCATTGTATTCCGTGCTTCATTCTGTAAAATAGTAGCTAAGTCCTGTTGAATGACGCCAGCAATCTTTTTTTGTCTATTTGTTTCCATAGTGCAAAAGTAATCATTTAATTAAAGATGTAAGACCGCTTTGCTGAAAGAATCAAGAATTAAGATTTGACTGTAACTAACAGATAAACATTTAATTAAACTAATATATATTCTTACAGGTAATAAGGACTAATGATTTTATAATTATTTTAAAGTGATAAATATTTATTTACCAACAACAGTTATTAATAATGTTTATTTTTGTAGCTATAGATTTATTTTTAATGGATAAAATTGAACATATTGGTATAGCTGTAGCCGATTTAAACGAAGCCAACAGTCTTTATGAAAAACTTTTAGGTGTACCAAGCTATAAAAAAGAAACAGTAGCCAGCGAAGGCGTTAAAACGTCATTTTTTAAAGTAGGCGATTCAAAAATAGAACTTTTAGAAGCGACTAATCCAGAAAGCCCTATTGCCAAATTTATAGCCAAAAGAGGACAAGGTATACATCATATTGCTTTTGAAGTTACCGATATAAAATCTGAAATGATGCGTCTAGAAAAAGAAGGTTTTACAATTCTCAATAAAGAGCCAAAACGTGGTGCCGATAATAAATTAGTGGCCTTTGTACATCCTAAAAACACGGCGGGTGTTTTGATAGAACTGTGTCAAAATTTACCATAAATAATTAGTATCTTGCAGCAATTTTGTACTAAAATATGAGTGCTTCCTTCGAAACTTATCAAAAACGCCGCTTACGATCTTCGTATATTTCTGTGGTTATAAGCATTGGCTTAGTCCTTTTTATGGTGGGTGTCTTTGGACTTCTTATAATTAATACAAAAAAAGGAAGTGATATCCTTAAAGAAAAAATAGCCCTCACACTTTTTATTAAAAACAATACTCCAAAAGATTCAATTACAGCACTTCAAAACGATTTAAAAAAGGCCACTTTTAGCAAATCGGTTTCTTTTATTTCTAAAAAACAAGCCGCCAAAGATTTGACAAAATCTACTGGCGAAGATTTCGTGTCATTTTTAGGTTACAATCCTTTACAAAATGCTATTAGCTTACACTTAAAGGCCAATTATGTAACATCTTATAAAATTGATAGTATCGCCACAGCAGTCAATAAAAAGAGCTTTATTGATGATGTAACTTACGACAAACCACTTATAAACTTGCTCACTAAAAACATCAATACCATTGGTTTTTGGTTATTGATTTTAAGTGGCATTTTTACCTTTATATCTGTTTTACTTATAAATAGCTCTATAAGATTATCGGTTTATGCCAAGCGTTTTATCATAAAAACCATGCAAATGGTAGGCGCCACAAAAGGGTTTATTAGGCGTCCTTTTATTTGGCGCAGTATAAAATTAGGATTTTTAGGCGCATTTATAGCCAATATTGGTTTGGGAATTTGTGTTTACTATTTAGATAAATATTTACCTATTTTACATATCATAGACAATAAAATAATGTTAGGAATTCTCGCTTTAAGTATCTTTATTTTTAGCTTTATTATAACTTGGTTGAGTACTTATTTTGCAGCTCAACGTTTTTTAAATCTGCGTTCAAACGACATATACTACTAAAATTATAACAATGAGTAAAAAAGATAAAACACCAAAAAAACCTGAACCCCAATTTTTATTTGGCAAGAGAAATTACCAAATTATGCTTATCGGAATAATTATTATTGCTGGCGGATTTATCCTTATGGCCGGCGGAAGTAGTCCGGATCCTGAACATTTTAATGAGGCTATTTTTAATTTTAGACGTATTCGTTTGGCACCAACTTTAATCTTAATTGGTCTTGGATTACAGGTTTATGCCATTTTAGCCAATCCTAAGAAAAAATAAATACCTTTTTTAAAACACATGAATTATCTACAAGCTTTAATTTTAGCTATAATTGAGGGTATAACAGAATACCTTCCTGTATCATCTACCGGTCATATGATAATAACCTCTTCTTTGATGGGTATTGCCAGTGACGATTTTACAAAACTATTTACCATCGTTATTCAGTTGGGCGCCATCCTATCGGTAGTGGTTTTATATTTTAAACGCTTTTTCCAAACTTGGGATTTTTATTTTAAACTTTTAGTCGCTTTTTTACCCGCCGTTGTTTTGGGTTTATTGTTAAATGATGTGATAGATAAATTATTAGAAAGTCCTGTTACGGTAGCCATTTCATTGGTCATAGGTGGTTTTATTTTACTTAAAGTGGATACCTGGTTTAAAAGTGCTGAAACTGCCCCAGATAACGATAAGATTTCTTACCTCACCGCTCTTAAAATCGGCTTTTTCCAAACCATTGCTATGATACCGGGTGTTTCTAGAAGTGGCGCGAGTATTGTAGGAGGGATGAGTCAGAAAATCAACAGAAAGACAGCAGCTGAATTCTCGTTTTTTCTAGCTGTTCCTACCATGTTTGGGGCTACAGCTAAAAAATTATTCGATTATTATCAGGACGGATTTGTACTATCATCTGAACAAATAAATCTGCTTATTTTAGGAAATGTAGTGGCCTTTATTGTGGCGCTATTTGCTATAAAAACATTTATAGATTTTCTATCTAAAAACGGCTTTAAAGTATTTGGTTATTACAGAATTATAATTGGAATATTTTTACTTGTTTTAAATTATTTCTATCCTTTAAGTACATTGTAATGCTTACAGCAGATGATTTTAAAAACGGGCAATTACTGCTCATTGACAAGCCTTTAACGTGGACGTCGTTTCAAGTGGTTAACAAACTACGCGGTGTTATTCGCAAGCGCTTTGATATCAAAAAAATTAAAGTCGGTCATGCGGGGACTTTAGACCCGTTAGCTACAGGTTTACTCATTATTTGTGCAGGTAAATTAACCAAACAAATTGATACTTTTCAGGCACAAGAAAAAACCTATACGGGTACTTTTACTTTGGGAGCTACCACTCCATCATACGATTTAGAGTCTGAGATTGATGAAACTTTTCCAACTGAACATATTACTCCAGAATTGATTGAAAAAACTACTGAGCAGTTTGTAGGTAAAATAGCACAAAAACCACCTCTTTTTTCGGCTATATGGCAAGATGGCAGAAGACTCTATGACGTAGCGCGTGCAGGTGAAACAGTCGAAATACCCACAAGACAAATTGAGATAAAAAAGTTTGAGATTACAAAAGTAGATTTACCAAAAGTGGACTTCTTGGTGACTTGTAGTAAAGGAACTTACATCCGCTCTTTAGCTTACGATTTTGGGTTAGCTTTAAATTCTGGCGCTCATTTATCTGCTTTGCGTCGGACAGAAATAGGTGATTTTAAAGTTGAGGACGCTATGACAATTGAGGGATTTATAGAAAGTCTTTAAAAATCAAGTATTTGTACAATTTTAATAAACAATAGTTCTCGATACTTTGCTACGCAAAACTCGAACTGACGTACTAAAGTTAATTGTTCATTTGAGTTTACAATGCGCCAACATTACTTCTGTCATACGCTCTAAATCAAATTCCGGTTGCCAATGCCAATCGGCTTTAGCTTCAGAATCGTCAATACTTTTAGGCCAACTATCGGCAATAGCCTGTCTAAAATCGGGTTTGTAATCTATTTTAAAATCGGGTAACTGCTTTTTAATTTCCTCTGCAATTTCTTTGGGACTAAAATTAACACCCGAAATATTATAAGCTTTATATGATTCTAATTTAGGATGTGCCATTAAACTATAAGTCGCGCGAATAGCATCGTCCATATACATCATAGGTAAAGTAGTGTTTTCTGATAAAAAACTGGTGTATTGTCTGTTTTTAAGTGCTTCAAAATAAATCTCAATGGCATAATCTGTAGTACCTCCACCCGGTTTTGTTTTATAACTAATAATACCAGGATAACGTACTGTTCGTACATCTACACCGCAATGTGTAGCATAATACAAACACCACATTTCACCCGCATATTTACTTATACCATAAACTGTTGTAGGTAGCATGACAGTAGTTTGAGGTGTATTTTCTTTGGGAGAAGTTGGTCCAAAAGCCCCAATTGAGCTCGGCCAAAATAGTTGTTTATAAAGGCCTTCTTTACCCAGTTCAAGAATAGTAAGCAGAGCCGTCATATTTAGATGCCACGCTTTTAGTGGAATTTTTTCGGCAGTAGCCGATAACATTGCCGCCATCATATAAACTTGCGTAACCTTATGGGTAGTTAAAACTTTTGTGATACTTTCTTTATCTGTGGCGTCAAGCTTTAAAAACAAACCAGATACCATAAGTTCTTTTGATCCTTCTTTTAAATCGGAAGCAATAACGTTTTCTTTGCCATATTCTTGGCGCAATTTTAAGGTTAATTCTGTACCGATTTGGCCACTGGCTCCTATAATTAAAATACGCTGTTTCATAAACCTCTTTAACTATAATTTTAAGGTTTACAAATATACTAAATAAAGCCTGTTTGTATTAAATTATTACTATTTTAACATACCCTGTTTTTATATATTTAAATAGTATATTTGTGTATTAAAATACCCTATAATTCATACTCTTTTTTAATATGCCTTTTAAATCAATCCTTTTATTTTCAATATTTTTTGGATTCTTTTCTTGTTCAACATCAACTCAAAAATCTGATGAGAAAAAGGATAAAATAGTTCAAGAACCTATTATAACCTTAAAAGAACCTTTAAAATTAAATAAAGAAGCTGCCAAAAATTACGCGAAATGGCAAGATTATCAAAATTTTAAGGAACAGTTTAATCAATTTTTAAAAACCACCCAAAGTGAAGCTTTTAGCAATGCCCAAGAACTAAATTCGTTAGCTTTACAATTAAAAGATTCCTTAAAAATTGAATCATTAAAAATACCCGCTTTTAAAGCAAGATTAAATGTTTTACAAAGTGAAACGATGCGTTTAGAGGATATGATGACAATTAGCAATTTAAAAACAGAAGATGTTAGAGCGCAGCTTATAAAAATATTAAATGCCTTTAATGCCACTAATGCTAAACTCAACAATTTGGTGGTACAGCAACAATTAGAAAAAGAAATTTTACAGTTAAAAGATAGTCTGTGAATTACTTAATTTGAGCTTTATAACACGTATCAATCGAGTTATATTCATACCCTTTACGCAATAAATAATCGATTATCTTTTTCTTCTTTTTAAACGGATTACTTTCTTTAACACTTTCTACTTTTTTGCTCATTAAAGTTTTGAGCGTTTCGAGATAAGCTTCATCGTCAATTTCTTTTAAAGCTTGCGTTATTAAGGTTGGCGTTATGTTGCGTTGTTTTAATTGGTTTGCAATTCGGACACGACCATAATGTTTTATTAAAAATTTACCACGAGCAAAACTTTTGGCAAAGCGTTCTTCATTGAGATAATTCTCTTTTAGTAAATGCAAAATAATAACTTCTTGCGCCACTTTAATCATACGCATGTCATATAGTTTGTTTTCTACTTCTTTATGACAACGCTCTTGATAGGCACAATAGTGCTCTAAAGCACGCTTAGCTTCTTCTACTGTATAAGTTTTGGTTGGTTTCATCGGTAAACAAAAATACTATTAATTCATAAAAAAAGCCCAATACCTTAAATGGTATTGGGCTTAGTTGTTCTTTTAAATTTTTTGCGATTTTTTATCTAAAAATTTAAATTCTAAATACTGATAAGCATCTCTAGGTAATACTTTAATCCACTTTTTATATTTTAAAAACCATTTTTGTTTGATAGATGGGACACCTTGATTGATATAGGCAGCAATAAAAGGATGCACATTTAAAACAATACCATTAGGGTTTTTCCTACTTTGGATAATGCGTTCTAGTGCATTTTCTATTTTATCTAACAAAACAATTGGGGCTTCTACTTCGCCATTAACATTTGGATTAGGCTCTGTTGTTTTAATATTTCTTTCGGGCCTAACACGCTGACGTGTTATTTGAATTAAACCAAATTTACTGGGTGGTAAAATTTTATGTTTGGTTCTATCGAAATCCATTTGCGTTCTTAAATGATCATAGAGTTTTTTTCTATGTTCAGCTTTTTGCATATCGATAAAATCTACCACAATTATGCCTCCCATGTCTCGCAATTGCAATTGTCTTGCAATTTCGCTAGCTGCTATTAAATTAACTTCTAAAGCAGCATCTTCTTGAGAAGATCCTTTTCCAGAACGATTACCACTATTTACATCAATAACGTGTAAAGCTTCGGTATGTTCTATAACAAGATAAGCGCCTTTTGACATAGATACGGTACGACCAAACGCACTTTTTATTTGGCGTTCTATACCATAATTCTCAAAAATAGGGACATCAGATTTGTACAATTTTACAATGGACTCTTTTTCTGGTGCAATTCTGCTTATATATTCTTTTAATGAAATATATAAAGCTTCATTATTTGTAACTATGTTAGTAAAAGAATCGTTAAAAACATCTCTTAAAATAGAGGTGCCTCTATTGAGTTCGCTAAGAACTTTCGCCTTAGGCTTTGCGTTCTTAACATCTTTACACATAGCGTACCAGCGCTTTAAAGAGTTTTGTAAATCTTTGTCTAATTCTGCAACTTTTTTACCTTTGGCAACAGTTCGCAAAATTATACCAAATCCTTTTGGTTTAATACTTTTAGCTAATCTTTTAAGACGGTCTTTTTCTTTATTATCTTCTATTTTTTGTGATACAGATACACGATCTGAAAAAGGTACTAATACCAAAAAGCGTCCGGCTATTGAAAGCTCAGAGCTAATTCTGGGTCCTTTTGTTGAGATGGGTTCTTTTACTATTTGAACCAATAATGACTGACCTGCCTTTAAAATATTTTCTATTTTTCCGTTTTTGTCAATGTCTTTTTCTAAACGGACATTTTTTAAAGTGAAATCTTTTTGTTTTCCTGAGATGACTCTGTTATGAAAGTTCATTAAAGAAAGTAATTGTGGCCCCAAGTCGTGATAATGCAAAAAGGCATCTCTTTCGTACCCTACATCTACAAATGCAGCGTTTAAACTTGGGAGTATTTTTTTAATTTTTGCTAAAAAAATATCGCCTACAGAAAAGTTATTTTTATTACTTTCTTTATGTAATTCGTTTAATTTGCCATCTTTTAAAAGGGCAAAATCAATATCAGCAGAACTAGATCTAATGATTAATTCTGTTTTCATTTTATTTTATTTTTATCACGCTAAAAGCATGATGGTTATACAATTACACAGAGTATTTTGTGTTTACGGTAAAATTTAACTTTGTTTAAAATTAAATTTCATGTCAAAGAACTTACTACTTAATTTCTTTAAAAGAAAAAATAAGCCGAAGCTTATTTTTTCTTTTTGTGTCTGTTTTGTCTGCTTCTTTTCTTACGCTTGTGCGTAGAAATCTTGCTGCGTTTTCTTTTTTTACCGCTTGGCATTTTTTATTATAATTTAAAAATTACTTAATACCGTTTAATTAAACGGGTACATTACTTTTTACACCTTCTACAAAAGTTTTTGCAGGTTTAAATGCAGGAATGTTGTGTGCAGGGATAATTATTGTTGTATTTTTAGTAATGTTTCTGCCTGTTTTTTCGGCTCTCTTTTTAACGATAAAGCTACCAAATCCTCTTAAATATACATTACTGTTACTACTTAAAGAACCTTTAACTTCTTCCATAAACGCTTCTACAGTTGCTAAAACATCTGCTTTTTCGATTCCAGTCTTTTCTGAAATATTCGATACAATTTCTGCTTTTGTCATTTTATTTAATTTTAATTGTTATATTTAATAATTGAGTCCGCAAATATAACATATATTTTGTGAAACAAAAAAGCTAATGCCTTAATTTTTAATCCGTAAAATTGTAGTTTTACACTTTTTTTAACATATGCCCCTCTCAAAGCCTTTAATTCAGTGGTATTCACAAAATAAACGTGTATTGCCTTGGCGTTTAACAGCTAATCCGTATAATATCTGGTTATCTGAAATCATCCTACAACAAACTACCGTTGCGCAAGGTTTACCTTATTACAATAAATTTACAGATACTTTTAAAACACTTGAAGATTTGGCTAACGCCGACGAAGAATTTGTTTTAAAACAATGGCAAGGCTTAGGCTATTATTCTAGAGCGCGTAATTTATTGGCTACTGCTAGATATATTTCTAATAATCTTAAAGGACAATTCCCTGATAATTACAAAGATTTACTCACATTAAAAGGAATTGGCCCTTATACAGCAGCTGCTATAGCCTCAATCTGTTACAACGAACCTGTGGCTGTTTTAGATGGTAATGTCTTTAGAGTTTTAGCACGTTATTTTAATATAGACACACCTATTAATAGCCCTAAAGGGATAAAAGAATTCAAAATCCTTTCTCAAAGTCTGATTAGCCTAAAAGAACCTGCTACATTTAATCAAGCTATTATGGAATTAGGGGCACTTGTTTGCAAACCTAATAATCCCGATTGCCAGAATTGTCCTATCAACAATGGCTGTTTGGCTTTAAAAAACAAAAATCAAAGCAAGCTACCTGTAAAGCTTAAAAAATTGAAAATTAAAAAGCGCTTTTTTAATTATTTATTTATTCAGACTGATTTAAATACTAGCCTTCTAAATAAGCGCATACACAAAGGAATCTGGCATAATTTATATGAATTTCCTTTAATAGAAACGCTAACATCAACCAATATTTCTGAGCTCATAAACCATCCCGACTTTCTAAAACTCTTTAATCAAGAACATCCTTTAAAAATAAGTTGCTTTAACCAAAAAGAAATCGTTCATAAGTTAACCCATCAGCATATTTATACCAAATTTTGGATAATCAAAACGACACAACACCCTAAAGCTACAATACCTGTTTCTGAACTCAATAAATATCCTGTCCCTACTTTAATTCATAATTTTTTAGAAGCAATTAATTTAAGTTAAATTTTTCACTACTTTTGAACTTACAAACTCACATTAAAAATCAACATAAAAATGGCTGGAACATTAAATAAAGTAATGCTAATTGGGCATCTTGGAGACGAAATAAAAATGCATTATTTTGACGGTGGCAATGCTATAGGACGCTTTCCTATAGCCACAAACGAAACTTATACAAATAAACAAACGGGTGAAAAAGTTACTACTACAGAATGGCATAACATTGTTGTTAAAAACAAGTTGGCTCAGATTTGTGAAAAATACCTTACTAAAGGCGATAAAGTATATGTTGAAGGGCGTATAAAAACACGTCAATGGGAAGGACAAGATGGTATAAAACGTTATTCTACTGAAATCCATGTTGTTGATATGACTTTTTTATCTGATAAAAGAGGGCAACAATCGGGCGCTACTTCACCCACACCCCAAGCACAAGCTCCTACACAACAACAACCCAAGACAGAGAACAAACCTGCTACAGAAACGCCCTCAGATACTGAAGACGATTTACCATTCTAAACAATTATAAGTTTATTTAATTTGGATACAGAGCCCGCGTTATTTTTAAATTTAATATCCCTTATTGTAAATTGGAGTCCCTTTGTTTACGGACTTAGTTTACTTATTCTGTTAATACTTTCGGGTTTAATTTCTGGTTCTGAAGTTGCTTTTTTTTCACTTTCACAAACCGATTTAGATGCCGCTCAAGAATCAAAATCTAAACAACAGCACACAGTTGTAAAACTGTTAGAAAAGCCAAAAAAACTCTTAGCAACTATTTTAATATCAAATAATTTTATAAATATTGCCATTGTCATTTTATCGCATTTAATAATAGAGAATTATTTTAAAGAGACCTCTATAAATGTAAACTTCTATTTTTTTGTAGCCAATTTAAAAATATTAATAGAACTTATTGCTATTACTTTTGTAATACTACTTTTTGGCGAAGTGCTTCCAAAAATATATGCCAACCGCAATGCATTGTCTTTTGCTTCTAGAATAGTGTATCCTATTAAGTTTTTAAATGGCTTTTTTGGCTTTTTAAGTATCCCACTAACCTATTTAAACAACAGTATAGAAACTAAATTACATAAAAAAGACAGTGATATTTCTGTCAAGAAATTATCGCAAGCACTCGAATTAACTCAAGAAAATGCCAATAAAGACGAGCAAAAAATATTAAAAGGTATTGTTAATTTTGGCAATACAGAAGCCCGTCAAATAATGATTCCAAGAATGGATGTTTTTGCGCTTTCTCAAGATGAAGATTATGCAAATATCATAACTAAAATTGTTAAAAATGGATTTTCTAGAATTCCTGTTTATAGCGATAGCATCGATAAAATTATAGGGGTTCTATACGCTAAAGATTTATTGCCACATCTCAATAAAAAAAGCTTTGATTGGGTAAAAATTATCCGAGAGCCTTTTTATGTACCTGAGAATAAAAAGCTAGACGATTTACTCAAAGAATTTCAAGAAAAGAAAATACATTTAGCCATAGTTGTAGATGAATATGGAGGCACATCGGGTATCTTATCTTTAGAAGATATTATTGAAGAAATTGTAGGTGAGATTAGTGATGAATTTGATAATGAGGAATTAAACTATTCTAAAATAGATAATAACAATTATGTTTTCGAAGGTAAAATTGCCTTAAAAGAGTTTTGTCAAATTATTCAGATAGAAGAAGACGTCATTGAAGAAGAAAAAGGTGAAGCCGAAACACTAGCTGGATTTCTTCTAGAAATCAATGGTAAATTTCCACATAAAAACAGCCAACTAAAGTTTAAATTCTTAACTTTTACAGTAGAGGTTGTCGATAAAAAGCGCATCAAACAAATTAAAGTAAATATAAATCCAGATAATGTTTAAAAAGGGACACTTCTTCTTTTTTCTTTTATTAGTTTCTTTTTTATGGGGATGCCAATCAAAACCAACTTTGCCAAAACCAAAAGCACAACTGAGTTTAAGCTATGCCAAACCACATTACACATTTCTAAACAGTCCTTGTGATTTTACTTTTGAATACAATAAGTTGGCTAACATTAATATAAATAAGAAATGCTGGGTTACCATAAATTATCCGCAATTAAATGCTTCAATCGACATTACTTACAAGCCTATTAAAAATAATTTAAAGCTATTGCTACAAGACGCCGAAAAACTGACTTACAGCCACGCAATAAAAGCAGACGAAATTACTAATCAGCCATATATAAACCCAAATAAAAAAGTGTATGCCACACTGTATAATGTTACGGGTAACGCTGCCTCTCAAATTCAATTTCACGCTACAGATAGCACGCGACATTTTTTAACTGGTGCTGTCTATTTTAACGCTTCGCCAAATTATGATTCTATCTACCCCGCCGTTAACTATTTAGAAACCGAAGTCAAACACATTCTTGAAAGTCTTAGTTGGAAAGAATAAATTTATTCTGTGCTTTAGCTTTATTAAATAAAAAATGTTGAATTTTGCGTTTTTCAAAGCTAAAGATGAGCCTCTCTAAAAAACGTTGGATATACCTTATAATATTAGCCATAATATGGGGCAGCTCATTTATTTTAATGAAAAAAGCTTTAATAGGGTTAACGCCTATTCAGGTAGGCACTTTAAGAATATTATTTACGAGCTTTTTTTTATTTATAGTTGGATTTAAAAGTCTTAAACAACTAAAAAGAAAACATTATAAACCCATTATTACTACTGCCCTTTTGGGGACGTTTATTCCCGTATTTTTATTTGCTTATGCCATAAATGATATAGATAGCGCCATAGCTTCTATTTTAAATTCATTGACGCCTTTAAACACCCTTATAATTGGCGCTATGTTCTTTAGTTTTACTTTTAATAAATACCAAAAAGCCGGTGTTTTAATTGGTTTTATAGGAACAATAATTCTTATTCTTTCTAGTGCTAAAGTTAATACCAATCAAAATTATTTCTATGCGCTTTTACCCGTTTTAGCCTCTATTGGCTATGCATTTAATGTCAATATTTTAAAGAAATCTTTAGCAGATGTAAGTGCTTTAAGTATTGCTACTGGAAACTTTGTGATTATGTTTATCCCAGCATTAGTCATTCTGTATTTTACTGGCTTCTTTAATTCTTATGACGTCTCTAACTACGAGGTAAATATTTCTTTATTTTACCTCATCTTATTATCGTTATTTGGTACAGCAATTGCCAAAACTTTGTACAATAAACTAGTTCAAATATCTTCGCCTGTTTACTCGTCCTCAGTGACTTATTTAATTCCGGTTATAGCCGTTTTATGGGGTGTTTTAGATGGTGAAAAGTTTTATATATCACAATTACTGGCTTCTTTGTTTATCTTTTTAGGGGTTTATTTATCGAGTAGAAAAAAGGCATAAAAAAAGCGAAATCGTTAGATTCCGCTTTTTGAATTTAAAATGTCACATTGAGCGCAGTCGAAATGTCTTATTTCTCGACTCCGCTCAAAATGACATATTAGTTGATTATTTAAAATCGTCTTTTGTTACACCTTCGTTTAACTTTACAGAAAGAAGTTTAAATTTTATGGTTTGAGGACCAATTATCATATTTCTGTTATAAGGAACCATTATACCATTAACGGCTTTATAATCAGAAAAACTAACAGCTTGACTCATTTCTTTACCATTAGGTAATTTTTGAGTAGTGACTTCTTTTAATTTTAAACCGGTATTAGTACTGTAAAATGCTTTTGTGTTTTTAGCAACTTCTAAAACATAAGCATTTTCACCATCTACTTTTTCAATTTTAAGAAGCTTAGCTGTTTTTAAATAGCCTATTTCACCAAAAGGTGTTGTTTCAGATTTCATTTTATCCAAAGGAGCTCCCGTAATTTCCTTTTTTTGACCACGTCCTTCAGCGTAAGCTTTTTCGCCATCAAAAACTTGTTTAGACATCACATTCCCCATCATAGACATAGTTACATTTACAGAGTTTGGCGCCATTGCTTTAACTGTTAAAGCAAGTGTCATACCTTGCATAGTAGCTTCATAATTATACATAGCTGTTTTTACAGCTTTCACTTTATCAACACCACCAATAGCTTTAAAATAAGCGTTTAAAACAGTTGTGGCTGTAACGCCTTTAGGAATTGGAATATTTATAACAGGTTTTTTAGTGTTGTTTCCATATTTATCAAGATATACTATAGGGTAAGGCAACTTTTCTAAGTTCGGTAATACATCGGCAGCTTTACCAACAATCACAATAGCTTCTTTGTTAAATGCTATATATTTATTTGAAGCTAATTGAACACCATCAACATTTACAGCATTTAATTTTTGAAGATAAGTTGTATAAAAATCGGCTGGTAAATTATCACGTTGAATAGCTAAAGCATATTGTGCAATTGTTGCAGGTCTTTCTAAAGCCATTACAAAACTACCCACATAATTTGCTTTGGCATCTTTTAACTCTTTTACACTGACTTTTTCTGAACGAATTTTTTTAATTTCTTTCATAAATTCAACCACAGCACTATCTGTTACAGCGTTACGTACACTTGCAGAAGCACTAAAACGACTTGGCCCATATTTTCTCAGTTGTAAACGTGAATAGGCACCATAAGTAAAAGCTTTATCTTCTCTTAAATTCATAAATAAGCGCGCAGTTGCACCACCACCTAGAATTTTATTAGCCAAAAGCATGTCAAAATAATCTGAGCTTGTTTTTTTAAGATTAGACATATCTATTATAGCTACTTCAGACTGAACAGCATTGGGCATATCTACAAAATAAACAGTTGTTTTAGCGCGTTTTTTCAATACAGGTAAATCGGTTTTTACAATTGCACCTGCTTTCCAGCCTTTAAACTGTTTCTTAATCAATTTTTTAGCGGTCTTCACATTTATATCTCCAACTACAACAAGGTAAGCATTATTAGGTCTGTAATTGGCTTTGTAATAATTTATAACATCTGCCAAAGTAACTTTATTAACAGTATTTTTTGAAGTATATTCGCCATAAGGATGTCCTTTACCATAGGCTACAATATTTTGAATACGTCTAGCAATAGCTTTTACATCGGTGTCTTGATTTTTAAGACCTTCTAAAAGTTTTGTCTTCTCTGCATCAAATTCTTCTTGCGTGAATAATGGATTTTTAACACCATCGGCCATAAGGCTTACAATTCTTTCAAAGTACTTAGTGAGAGAACTGGCGCTAGCACCTGTATCCCAAAAATTAAGACGCGCTCCTAAATAATCTACTTCTTCATTAAATTTATCTTTAGAGATATTAGTTGTACCATTACCCATTAAAGCTCCTAATAAATCGTCTTCTCCTTTTTTATCACCAAAAATAACAGGACTATTGTCTATTGTTAAAGTTGCCGATACGCGTGGTAATTTATGATTTTCTACCACCAATACTTTAAGGCCATTTTTAAGAGTAAACGTGGCTGGTGTTCCTAAGTTTATTTTAGGAGCTGGCCCTGGTTTAGGTCTAATGCTTCTATCTAATTGTGCCGAGATGTTTAATGTAAACAAAAGGCTTATTACTAATGTAAAAATTTTAGTCTTCATATATTCTATTTTTTTGTGTCCGTTTTAGCTTTAGGTAAATATTTTAAAACCAAACGTTGGTTTTTATTGAGGTACTTTTTAGCAACATCTCTAATTTCTTCACGTGTTATTGAACGATATATTTTAATTTCATCGTTAATAAGATTTGTATTACCATAAAGCATATGGTAACGTGCTAAAGAGCTGGCAATACCTTGAATACTCGCATTTGAATTAACAAATTGATTTTCGAATTTATTTTGCAATTTTTGGTATTCTTTTTCTGAAATCAATTCGGTTTGCACTTTATTAATCTGCGTTTCCATATCTGCTAGAACTTCGTCTAGATTTACTTTCCCTAGAGGTAAAGCATAAACAATGTACATACCATAATCTTCTTGACTCATATTTATAGCGCCAACTGCCAATGCTTTTTTATCAACGTCAACCATTTGTTTGTACATACGTGAACTTTTCCCATCGCTTAAAAGCGTAGAAACCATATCTAATACATAAGCATCGTGCTCTTTCATAGATGGTGTACGGTAGGCTGCCATTAAAGCCGGAATTTGAATATTAGGATCGTGGTATTCTCCTTTTAATTCAGATGTTATGGGTGCTTCTTTAATTTTAGTATAAGTTACAGCTTTCCCTTTTGGGATGGTACTAAAGTATTTAGTTACCATAGCTTTTGTTTTGGCAATATCTATATCGCCTGCTACAACCAAAGTAGCATTATTAGGCACATAAAATTTATGATTAAAAGCTAAAAATTCATCTAAAGAAGCATCGTCTAAATCTTTCATCAATCCAATAGTTGTATGACGATAAGGATGATTTGTAAACAATTTTAATTTTATTTGTTCAACAAAATGACCATAAGGACTGTTATCTACACGCATACGTTTTTCTTCTTTAACAACTTCATTTTGCGTATCAACCCCAATTTTATTGATAATGGGCTCAAACATACGTTCAGATTCCATCCACAAACCTAACTCGACATTATTTGACGGAAAAGTTTCGAAATAGTAAGTCCTGTCGTCTGTAGTATTAGCATTGTCATAACCACCATTGGCTGCTACAATTTTAGACCACTCACCTCTTTTAATATTTTTAGTACCTTCGAATAAAAGGTGCTCGAAAAAATGTGCAAAACCTGTACGGTTTTTAACCTCATTTTTAGCCCCTACATGGTACATAACAGAGGTTGTTACCACTGGAGCCGTGTTGTCTTGATGTAAAATAACATGTAAGCCGTTATTTAAATCGTACTCTTCAAATTTAACTTGTTGGGCTACTGCAGTAGTCGCCAAAGCTAAAAAACAAGAGATAGTGAAAAATTTTAATTTCATAAGTATTAATTTAATTTTTAAGTAGCCCAAATCTACAAAATTAAGTCTGTATCATACACTAAATTAAAGTTAAAATTCCCCTCCTATTTGCCAGGAAAAAAACCCCTATAATTGTATTTGGAATATTACAAATTAAACGTATATTTGCACCCGCTTATTTAAGCATAATTTAATTAAAGAAAATAACAAATACTTATGTATGCAATTGTAGAGATAGCAGGGCAACAGTTTAAAGTTAAAAAAGACCAAAAGGTATTTGTACATCGTTTACAAGAAAAAGAAGGCACTAAAGTTAGTTTTAACAATGTGCTTTTAATTGACGATGGCAAAGTAACTATTGGCGCCCCAGCTATAAAAGATGCTTCTGTAGAAGCCAAAATCTTAAGTCATTTAAAAGGTGACAAAGTTATCGTTTTTAAGAAAAAACGAAGAAAAGGATATCAAGTTAAAAACGGACACCGTCAGTATTTAACCGAAATACAAATTGAAAGCATTGGCACTAAAAAAGCAGCCGCTAAAAAACCTGCTGCTAAAAAAGCCCCTGTAAAAGAAGAAACTGCTCCTAAAAAAGCAGCTACTGTAAAAAAGGCTCCTGCCAAAAAAGCAACCGCTACTACAGCTAAAAAACCAGCTGTAAAAAAAGCACCTGCTAAAAAAGCGGCTCCTAAAAAAGATACAACAAAAAAATAGTTAACCTAAAATAAAATATCATGGCTCATAAGAAAGGTGCAGGTAGTTCGAACAACGGTAGAGAATCGGAATCTAAAAGACTCGGTGTGAAAATTTTTGGTGGACAAGGCGCAATAGCTGGTAACATAATTATCCGTCAAAGAGGTACAACACATCATCCAGGCGAAAATGTTTATATGGGAAAAGACCATACTATTCACGCTAAAGTAGATGGTATCGTAAAATTTACCAAGAAAAAAGACAATAGATCTTATATTTCAATAGTTCCTATTGAAGCTTAGTTAATAAGATACTTACAAATAACAAACCCTTACCTTTTTGGTGAGGGTTTTCTTTTTATATTTGTAGCTACAATTAGATTAATTGAGCACATTAAAAAACTTTTTTAAAGACACTGTTATCTACGGTATAGCCGCGGTTTTACCGCGTGCCATTAATATTTTACTTACTAAACTACACACAAGCACTTTAAAATCTGCTAATTATGCCGATAATACTTGGTATTTTGTATTTGCAGCTTATTTTATTGCCTTTTTAACTTTCGGATTAGAAACGTCCTTTTTTAGATTTTTTTCGCGCGAAAAAGAAAAAGGCAAAATAGTAAGCACAGCATTTATAACTTTATTATTTTCTACAGGTATTTTTTTAATTGTTTTATTAGCTTTCAATAATTCAATTTCAGAATTATTAGGATTTGCCAATCCCCTTTATTTAAAAATACTGACACTCGTTACCGCTTTAGATTTGTTGGTGGTTATTCCTTATGCTTATTTACGTGTAACAAACAAACCTCTTAAATTCACTTTTTACAAATTAGCCAACATATTTATATATGCCATTTTTAATGTTTTCTTTTTATGGTTTATTCCGTATGCTCTAAAAAACAAAATAAATCTACCGCTATTTTTAACCGATTTTTACAATGAAACACCCACAGTTGTATTTATTTTTATTGCCAATCTTATAGCCAGCTTTGTGACCTTTTTAATGCTTTTACCAAATATTTTAAAATTCAAAATGTCATTTGACACTACAATTCTAAAAAAAATGATGACCTATGGTTGGCCTATCATGGTAGGCGGTTTGGCTTATATCACTAACGAAAATTTAGACAAACTTTTACTGGGAGATATGCTGGGTAAAACACAAATGGGTATTTACGCCGCGTGTTACAAACTAGGTGTTTTTATGACACTTTATATTATGGCTTTTAGATTGGGAGCCGAACCTTTCTTTTTTAATCACGCACATAAAAAAAATGCTAAAGAAACCTATGCCAAAATATTGACGTGGTTTACAATAGTTGGTGCTTTATTTATGTTAATTGTAATTGTATACATCAATTTATTTGCTGGTATTTTATTGGGTAAACCCGAATATTATCAGGCTTTAGCCATCGTTCCTATTATTTTACTAGCCAATCTTTTTCTAGGCATTTATAACAACTTATCTGTTTGGTATAAACTAACCGACAAAACACAATACGGCATGTACCTCTCTATTTTTGGTGCCATTATCACCATCGTTTTAAATCTTGTTTTTATTCCTAGAATTGGTTTTATGGCTTCTGCTTGGGCCACATTATTCGCTTATGGTCTTATGACAATTACCTCCTATTTTTACGGAAGAAAATACTACAAAGTCCCCTATAACGTCAAAAAAGTTTTACTTTACACTTTTCTTTCTGTAGGACTATCGTTTATATCATACAAATATTTCAAAGAGAATTATATCGTTTCTACACTCTTTATAATTTTATTTATTGGTTTTATACTGATGAATGAAAAAAACGAACTTAAAACCATTTTTAAAAAATGACAATTCAAATAATAAATAAATCAAAACACGCTTTACCAAAATACGAAACAGCAGCTTCTGCGGGAATGGATTTAAGGGCCAATATAGATAACTCAATAATTTTAAAACCATTAGAACACGTCCTCATTAAAACGGGGCTATTTATAGCTTTACCGATTGGATTTGAAGCGCAAGTTAGACCTCGCAGTGGCTTGGCTTATAAATTTGGTGTCACAGTTTTAAATACACCTGGCACTATTGATGCCGATTATCGTGGTGAGATTGGTGTTATTTTAGTCAATTTATCAAATACCACATTTACAATTCAAGATGGCGAACGCATTGCGCAACTAGTGATTGCCAAACACGAACAAGCTTCGTGGCAAGAAGTGAGTGTTTTAGAAACTACAGAAAGAGGTAAAGGTGGATTTGGTAGTACTGGTAAATAATTGTTAAATAACTTTACGTTTGCCAAACATAGGTTGAAGCGTATCCCAAAAACCTTTTTCTAGAAATTTTAAATACTCTTGGTTTGAAGAACTTATTTTATACACTTCTATTTTAAGATTCACATCTTCTGGCACCCAATGACATAAATGTAATGCCGTAGACTTAGAGGGACCATAACCCAAATGTTGTTTAATTCTATTTTTAATCCTGCTGCATTTTACACCTACATATAAGATTCTACTGTTTGTTTTATTAAATATAGAAACATGACGCCTAGCTGTATTAGATAATAACTTATTAGAACGCTGAAAGCTTTCAAAACTTTGCTTTATAAAATCAGTTTCTCCTTGACTTTCTAGCTCAATTGTGTAGATAAAATTCCCGACATAATTATCAAATCGTTTTAAAAAAGCATTGCATAAGCCCATATTTAAAACGGTATTACTATTTAAAAAAATGGCGTCAGTTTCTTTTACCTCAGAAATCATTAACTCCATCATAAGAGTATCTAAAGTATTCTTGCGCTCATTTAATATAAATTGTAATTCATGCATCTTTATACAGTGGGTTTAAACACTTCCATAAAAC
>JASFYX010000028.1:0-29543 GCA_045046885.1 Flavobacteriaceae bacterium | reverse complement strand
ATAAAAATCAGCTAAAACCAAAGCAGCTAAAGCTTCTACAATAGGTACAGCGCGTGGTACCACACAAGGGTCGTGACGGCCTTTACCTTGCATTGTTACTTTATTTCCTTTACTGTCAATTGTTTCTTGTTTTTGTAATAAGGTGGCCACAGGTTTAAATGCCACCCTAAAATAAATAGGCATACCATTGCTGATACCCCCTTGAATACCACCCGACAGATTGGTTTTTGTACTGCCATTGGTATTAAATAAGTCGTTGTGTTTTGAGCCTTTCATTTGTGCTCCGCAAAAACCACTACCATATTCAAAACCTTTTACAGCATTGATGCTGAGCATAGCTTGACCTAAAGCGGCGTGGAGTTTATCAAAAACAGGTTCGCCTAATCCTGCAGGGACATTATTAATAACACAAGTTATGGTACCGCCAAGTGTATCACCTTGTTTTTTGACGGCTTCTATTTTTGCAATCATTTGCTGTGCGATGTTGGCATCAGGGCAACGGACAATATTTGAATCGACTTGTGATAAATCGAGTTCTTGATAGGGTTTTGCCAAGAATAAATCGCCCACAGACGACGTATAAGCTTGTATTGAAATATCTTTTAACAATTGTTTGGCTATGGCACCCGCTACTACCCAGTTGGCTGTTTCGCGCGCTGATGAACGACCACCACCACGATAGTCGCGTAAGCCGTATTTTTTAGTGTAGGTGTAATCGGCGTGTGAGGGACGAAAAACGTCGTTGTTATGACTGTAATCTTTAGATTTCTGATTGGTGTTTTGTATTTGAAACCCAATAGGCGCACCTGTGGTTTTACCTTCGAAAATACCTGATAAAAAAATCACTTCATCGGCTTCTTTACGCTGGGTTACTATTTTAGATTGCCCCGGTTTACGGCGGTTGAGCTCGGCTTGAATGGCTTCGAAATCTAATTTTAATCCGGCCGGACAGCCGTCAATTATACCGCCAATAGCTGGGCCGTGTGATTCGCCATAAGTCGTGAGTTTAAATAGTCTGCCGAAAGAATTTCCTGTCATTTTTATCGCTTAAAAGAATTGTTACAAAGGTAAAATTAAAATACTATTTGAAAAACCAGAGTTTAATACCCATAACTACTATCATAATTATGAGAAATATACGCACAAAACCATCGCCTTTTTTAACTTGATACCGACTTGATACCCATCCGCCAAGGGCATTACCAATAGACAGATAAAGACCTAATTTCCAATTAATCATACCCGACATCGCAAAAATAGCAATGGAAGATAAGTTGTAAATAAGGGCGACAAAAACCTTGATAGCATTGCTTTTTACCAGAGTAAAATGATTGATGCTCGATAAAGCCATAATCATAATAAAGCCCACACCGGCCTGGATAAATCCGCCGTAAACACCCACAAAAAAGAAGGCCACAATGCTTATCCAAAAATATTTTCCTTTTTTACGTTCGGTATGGTCAACCGTTATTTTGGGATTTATAAGCATATAAACCACCACAATAAACATGATGACAGCCAATATTTTATTGAATAAATCACCTTTTATATCTACGGCAATATTAGCGCCTAATATAGCGCCAAAGAAAGCAGAAACAGCCACCCATCCGGCAAACGGGAATTCGGATACGCCTTTACTTTTAAATCCGGCAACCGAAAATACATTTTGAATAACGATAGAAATACGATTAGTACCATTGGCCACATTAGGCGGTAAACCTAAAAAAATAAGAATGGGTAAGGTGAGCAGAGAACCACCACCTGCCAAAATATTGATAAAGCCCGCTACAAAGCCAATACCTATAAGGGTTAGTAAATCGTATGGGAATTGCATAATTTTAATAAAGTGTAAATGTAGCTAAAAAGGCTAAAATAGATAATAAATGGGATGGCAATTTAAAGTCTTTCTTTTTTACTAGATTTGAAGGACTGATTAATTTTAATCTATTACAACTTAAATAAATGAAAAATCTAAAATTATTACTGTTAGTTATTTTTATATCGCTAACATCTTGCACACAAATAAAATCAGAAAAATCGGCTGAAGTGCTGGCTGTTGCAACACCAAGCAGTGTAGGTATGTCTGCATCACGTTTAGCGCAAATGGATTCAATTTGTAAAACAGCTGTTTCGGATAATAAAGTCCCCGGAATGGTGGTACTCGTAGCACGTAAGGGTAAAATAGTCTATCACAAAGCTTTTGGTTTAGCCAATAATCAGACCAAAAAACCTATGACAAAGGAGGCTATTTTTAGGATAGCCTCGCAAACAAAAGCTATTACGGCCACAGCTGTCATGATGCTTTGGGAAGAAGGTAAATTTAGATTAGACGATCCTATTTCTAAGTACATTCCCGAATTCAAAAATACGGGAGTCCTCGCTACTTTTAATGAAAAAGATTCGACTTTTACAACCAAACCGAGTACTAAGCCTATTACTATAAGGCATTTGTTAACACATACTTCGGGTATTGGTTATGGCATGATAGACCGTGATGCCAGATTTAGGAAAATCTACCACAAAGCAGGTATTATTGATGCATTTACAACAGAACCTGTGACTTTAAAAGAAAACATCACAAAATTGGCCACTATGCCCTTACATCAAAATCCGGGTGAAAAGTTTGTCTATAGTGAAGGTTTGGATGTGTTGGGCTATTTTGTAGAAATTATTTCAGGACTGCCTTTTGATACATTTTTACAAACCCGACTTTTTGACCCTTTAGGTATGAATGATACCGATTTTTATTTACCCGATGCAAAAGCCGATAGGTTGGTGACAGTTCAAGAACGAAAAGAGGATAAATGGCAGCCTTTAAAAAGTGATTTATTCGAGGCAAATTATCCTATAAAAGGAGCTAAAACTTATTTTTCTGGAGGAGGAGGTTTGTCTAGTACAGCCTTAGACTATGCCACATTTTTACAAATGTATCTCAATAATGGCACCTATAACGGTAAACGCTTTTTAAGTAGAACAACTATTGATTTTATGATGCAGAAGCAATTTTTAAATATCTGGAAAGAAGCCGGAAGTTTTTACGGTTTAGCTTTTGAGGTTATCAATGCCAAAGGTGCTTCTAAAGGCGGTAGAGGTAGCGAAGGAACTTTTGATTGGGGTGGTTATTTTAACACGCAATATTTTGCAGACCCTAAAGAACAATTAATAGGAATAATAATGAAACAGACCAGCGGTCTAATTGATGATGCCACTGGTTGGCAGTTTATTCAAATTATAGAATCTGCAATTAATGACTGAGGAAAGTAAACGATTTCGTAGAATTGTAAAAATACTTTGGTAAATTTTGTAGAGCTTTTGTAATTTTCACACTTAATTTAATGGTTATGTACAAACAACCCAAACTTAAAAGGTTTAATGAAAATGTCTTAGCAAAATACAATATTTACAACAGTATTTTTATGACATTGCCTTTTGATAAGATTGAAAAAACAGGGGTATTGTTGCCTTTATTTCATGAGCAGTGTAAAAAAGGTTTTGAAAAAGGTAAAAATCCTACCGAAATTATCAATCAGTTTTTTTATAAATATAAAGACAATCCTTCTGAACCATCGCGTATAAATATGTTGTTTAAATTTATACAATATATAGAACGTCAGGTTGTTTTGTTTGATGCGATTGAAGATGCCTCATTTGCTATTGTCAATAATATGGATGGTATTGGCACCTTGCGTAACAGCAAAGAAACAGCTGCTATTGAACATAAAAAGGAAGCTTTAAAAGCCTATTTAAAGCAGTTTAAAACCCGTATTGTTTTAACGGCACATCCAACACAATTTTATCCAGGACCTGTTTTGGGAATTATTACAGATTTAACGGAAGCTATTCAGAAAAATGATTTGTTGCACATCAATAAATTGTTGGCTCAATTGGGTAAAACACCTTTTTTAAAACATGAAAAGCCCAGCCCGTTTGATGAGGCTGTCAGCCTGATTTGGTATTTAGAGAATGTATTTTATGAAGCTGTTTCTGAACTCTATAACTATATTCAAAGTAATATTTTTGACAATCAGACTATAGAAAATGAAATTATAAATTTAGGATTTTGGCCAGGAGGCGATAGAGATGGTAATCCGTATGTTACAACCGAAATTACTTTGCAAGTAGCCAAAAGACTCAAGCAAACGATTTTAAAAAAATATTATCGCGATATGCGAATGTTAAAGCGTAAATTAACTTTTTCAGGTATTCACAATCATGTGAAAGAGTTAGAACATATGCTTTTTGAAAATTCAACAAATTTAGAGTCCCATACTCTGATATCTCTTGATGAATTTAAAGCAAAATTACAAAATATCAAAGCTATTTTAATAGACAAACACCAATCACTTTATCTTGAAGAAATTACAGATTTTATAAATAAAGTTACTATTTTTGGGTATCACTTTGCCACATTAGATATAAGACAAGACAGCCGTGTACATCATACTGTTTTTGAGAGTTTGGTTAAGACCCTTTCTGATAAAAAAACAGATTTATTTCCTGATGATTACTTAAAACTTAATGAATCGCAACAAATAGCTATTTTGTCAAGTATTTCAGCCGATTTAGATATAGATTTATTTAAAGAAGATATCGTTCATAAAACGCTGGGCTCTATAAAAGCTATAAAAACTATTCAGAATCAAAATGGTGAAAAGGGCGCTAATAGATATATTATAAGTAATAATCAGAGTGCTTTAAACGTCATGGAAACTTTTGCGATGTTTAATTTATGTGGTTTTAAAAATGAATTGAATGTTGATATCATTCCTCTTTTCGAAACTATTGACGATTTATTAATGGCGCCAAAAGTAATGGAACAACTTTATTTAAATGAGGCTTATAATAAGCATTTATCGCAAAGAAATAACAAGCAAACTATTATGTTGGGTTTTTCTGATGGCACAAAAGATGGGGGCTATTTAATGGCCAATTGGTCTATTTATAAAGCTAAAGAAGCCTTGACTGCTATTTCTAGAAAACACGGCATTAAAGCCCTGTTTTTTGATGGACGTGGTGGCCCACCAGCGCGTGGCGGTGGTAAAACGCATAAGTTTTACGCGTCGTTAGGACAGACAATAGAAAATCAGGAAATACAGTTAACTGTTCAAGGACAGACTATAAGCTCTAATTTTGGGACGGTTGATTCTTCTAAATACAATATGGAACAATTACTGAGTTCAGGTATTGCCAATAAATTATTCAGTAGTGAAAATACACAATTGACTAAAGAGGAGAGCACTTTATTAGCCGATTTAGCCGAAAAGAGTTATGACGCTTATGTAGCTTTTAAAAATCATCCTCAATTTTTACCTTATCTAGAACGTATCAGTACTTTAAAATATTACGCTAAAACCAATATAGGCAGTCGCCCAAGTAAGCGTTCAAAATCTGAAAGTTTAAATTTTGCGGATTTGCGTGCCATACCGTTTGTAGGGTCGTGGAGTCAGTTAAAACAAAATGTACCGGGCTTTTATGGTGTGGGAACGGCCTTAAAAAAATATGAAGATTCAGGAGATTTTGATAAATTAATTACTCTTTATAAAAACTCAGATTTCTTTAAAGCTTTGATTAAAAATAGTATGATGGCTTTGACAAAAACATTTTTTGAATTAACAGCCTACATGGCTGATGATGCCGAATTTGGTGCTTTTTGGAAATTGATTTTTAGTGAATACGAAACAACCAAAAGACTCATTTTAAAACTGACAGGATATACAGAATTGATGCAAAATAATCCAGAAGGCTTGGCTTCGATTAATATTCGCGAAAATATTGTCTTACCATTACTTACAATTCAGCAATATGCTTTGCTTAAAATTCAAGATTTACAAAAAGTAGAAAAGACCGATAAAGAACTGATAAAAGTTTATGAAAAAATGGTAACACGTTCACTTTTTGGCAATATTAATGCAAGTCGGAATTCTGCATAAAATTGTAATTATGATTAATTTTAAAAAAGTAGCTTTCAGTTTTATATCTGTATTAATGATAACACAAGTTATTATAGGGCAGCATTATAAAGCTATGTCTTTTAATATTAGGTATGACAATACTTGGGATAAAGAACACAGTTGGCACGATAGAAAACAAGGTGTTATAAATATTTTAAAAAAATATAAACTAGATGTTTTTGGGATTCAAGAAGGCTTGTTAAATCAGGTGAATTATATCGCTAAAAATCTTAAAGACTATCATTATATTGGCGTAGGACGTGACGATGGCAAAACCAAAGGAGAATATTCCCCCTTGTTTTATAATTATAAAAAATTTGAATTGCTACAAAGCGGTACCTTTTGGTTGTCTAAAACACCCGAAAAACCTTCAAAAGGGTGGGACGCAGCGCTTAACAGAATTTGTACTTATGGATTGTTTATGTTGCATAAAGCAGGTGATGAATTTTGGGTTTTTAATACCCATTTTGACCATAAAGGGTCTGTGGCACGGCTTAATTCGGCACAGTTAATTTTAGACAAAATAAGAACTTTAAATACAAACAATTACCCCGTCATTTTAATGGGCGATTTTAATGATACGCCAGACAAAGCACCTATTAAACTTTTGAAAGATAATCTTATAGATGCTAAAATAATTGCTAAAAACACCTTTAATGGAAGTGGCGGAACTTTTAATGGTTTTAATAATCTACAAACAAAAACACGCATTGATTACTTTTTTGTCAAGAAAGTAAAGGTTCTTAAATATACCCACGTAACACAAATGAGCGCAAATAATAAATTTGTTTCAGACCACTTTCCTATTTTTATACGATTTGATTTAGAAAAATAAAATTACTTTTTATTTGTAGATTTGTTTTTCAACAAATACATAATTAAAGTATGAAAATTTTTATTCGCATTATCATAGTTGTTTTGGCTGTAGCCTTAACGGGCTATTTTTATATTATAAGAGATTTTAAAAAGGCAGAAGCTACTCTCTACAAAAATGCTAATATTATCACTCTAGATGACGATATGCCTCAAGCACAAGCTATGATTGTTGCGAATGGTAAAATTGTAGCCGTTGGTACAAATGACGTCTTATCGAAGCTTAAAAATCAGTATATTAAAGTTGTAAATTTAAAAGGAAAAACAGTTTTACCCGGTTTTATAGACAGTCATTCTCACGTAGCATTGTCGGCTTTTTTAGAACCAATGGTTGACTTGTCTGGTTTTAAACACAAAACACCAAAAGATGTTTGGCAGTATTTGGCCAAAAGTGTTAAAAAGAAAAAGAAAGGCGAGTGGTTAATTGGTAAAGGAATTGATCCTGTTTTGGTTGAAGGGTTAAAATCGCCAAGCTTGTCATTTTTAGATAGTGTAGCTCCAGATAATCCTTTAGTTTTAATATCGCAAAGTTTACATAGTTATTGGGTCAACTCTAAAACTTTAGAAATAGTAGGGATTGATAAAAATACTCAAAACCCTTCTAAGTCGAGTTATTACGAACGTGATAGTTTAGGTAATTTAACAGGAATGATTGCTGAGCAGGTAGCCTTTAAACCTGTTTTAGATGTATTACAAAAAGAAGTTTTTACACCAAAAGCACTTACAAAAGCTACTAGTAATGTTTTTAAACAATATGCCAAAAATGGTAATACATCGGTGATATCTGCGGGTATTTCAATTAATAACGCTAAACCTTTGCGCTTATACCAACATTTGTCTGCCGAAAAACCGACTTTTATCAATCAGCTTTTAGCCAAAATAGGGCTGTTACCTAAACGAGAGGTCAATCCACGACACTTTATTTATATCCGTCGCGATAAGGATTTTTTATTACCTGAAAAGAAAACGGATAATGATTTCTACAATATTATAGGCGTTAAAATGTGGTATGACGGTTCGCCTTATACAGGCTCTATGTATTTAAAAGAGCCTTACGTAGTTTCAGATTTAACACAAAACGGATTGCATATTCCAAACGGTTCACGTGGTAAAGCCTTGATTCAAAAAGACAGTTTGGTGAAATTTATTGAGAGATATACGTCAAAAGGATGGCAAATTGCCATTCACGCTCAAGGCGACGCTGCCACAGAAGAAGTGGTAAATGCTTTTTCTGAAGCCAATAAAGTTACAGATATAACGAAATTTAGAGATAGGTTAGAGCATTGTATTTTACTTCAAGAAAGTACTTTTAATGACATAGAAAGATTGAATCTAGTACCTAATTTTCATATCAATCATTTGTACTATTACGGTAAAGCTTTGAAAAATGACATCATTGGGACAGCACGTGCTGAAACTATTTTACCCGTTGGTGAAGCACAAAGGAGACGTTTAAAGTATGCTATGCACGCAGACCAACCTATGTTTGAGAGTGCCCCATTTAGACTTATTCAGACAGCTATTGAGCGTACTACAAAGGAAGGCGACACATTAGGTTATAATCAGCATATAACTGTATTACAAGGTTTAAAAGCAATGACTTACAGCGCCGCTTGGCAAATTTTTATGGAAGACAAATTAGGCTCTTTAACAAAAGGCAAATATGCCGATTTTATAGTTGTAGATAAAAATCCTTTGACAATTTCTACTAAAGAGTTACAGAATATTAAAGTATTAAATACTTATGTAAATGGTAATGAGATAAAATTTAATTAGTTCTTTTATAATAATGTAAGGTATTGTTAAAAATAATTACTATTTTTGCAACTTAATTTTTATAAATAACAATAATGAGTAAAGGAACAGTAAAATTCTTCAACGAATCTAAAGGTTTTGGATTTATTACCGAAGAAGGTGTGAACAAAGATCACTTTGTACACATTTCTGGTTTAATTGATGACATCCGCGAAGGCGATGAAGTTGAATTCGAACTAGTAGAAGGTAAAAAAGGTATGAACGCAGTAAACGTAAAAGTAATTTAATATAAATTATAATACTTTTTTAAAACAGAAGCCTATCTAATGATAGGCTTTTTTGTTGTTTGAAGAAAATCCACTTTTTAACTCAATTACTTAACACAATTACATGAAATTTTCAGAAATCGGATTGATAGAACCTATTCTTAAAGCTTTAGTTTTAGAAGGGTACAAATATCCCACACCTATACAAGAAAAATCTATTCCCATTCTTTTAAAAGGTAGAGACTTATTGGGGTCGGCACAAACAGGTACTGGTAAAACAGCCGCTTTTGCCATTCCTATTATTCAGCAAATCTATTTGGATAAAAACAAAGAGAATGGCAGAAGAAAAATTAAAGCCCTTATAGTTACACCTACGCGCGAATTAGCCATACAAATAGGCGATAGTTTTGCGTCATACAGCAAGTTTACAGGTACTAAGAACACCGTCATCTTTGGTGGCGTCAAACAAGGTACTCAGGTTACTGTTTTAAATAGAGGCATTGATGTTTTGGTAGCTACTCCAGGGCGTTTGTTAGATTTAATGAATCAAGGCATTGTATCTCTAAGAGATATTGAATACTTTGTTTTAGATGAAGCCGATAGAATGTTAGATATGGGCTTTATTCACGATATCAAAAAAATAATTGCCAAATTACCTACACAAAGACAATCGTTATTCTTTTCGGCTACTATGCCAGCAGAAATTGTGACTTTATCGCATAAAATATTGGGAAGCCATCCAGAAAAAATCGTCATAAAACCCGAACAAGCCACTGCCGAAAAAGTAACACAAAAAGTATATTTTGTCAGTAAGCGCAGTAAAATTAAATTGCTTATACATATTTTACAGACAGAAAACTGTAGTGCTGTTTTGGTCTTTTCACGCACAAAACACGGCGCTAACAAAATTGTAAAATTACTAAGACGCGAAGAAATAGGGGCAGAAGCTATTCACGGTAATAAGTCACAAACAGCGCGCCAAAAAGCCTTGAGCAATTTTAAAAATGGGGGATTGGAAGTGTTGGTAGCCACCGACATTGCCGCACGTGGTATAGATATAGAAGAATTGCCCTTGGTAATAAATTACGATTTACCCAATATACCCGAAACGTATGTCCACCGTATTGGCAGGACGGGTAGGGCTTTGGCCAGTGGTGTAGCTATTAGTTTTTGTGATCAAGAGGAGCGTCCTTATTTAAAGGACATTCAGAAACTGATAAAACAACAGATTCCTGTAATAGAAGCGCATCCTTTTAAGGTAGATATGCCTTTAGAAAAACCACTAGAAAAGAAAAAAGAACATTCTTCGCATTATAAATCCAAGAAGTGGCGTCCTAAAAACAACAACCGCAACAACCAAAATAAAGGTAATAGAGGATTTTCTAAAAATCGAAATAGAAAATAGTTTTTAATACTTTTCGTTTAAAACTAAATATTTAGTTATATATTTGACTACCAATCAGTTTTTTAGATTGTGTGTTAATTATATAACTTTTTTCATGAAAAAAATATTCTATCTGTTTTTTATAATGCTAATGTGTTATAAATTAGAAGCTCAAATTGAACATTTTACCAATCTCGATACTCTTTTATTACAAGGGAAATATCAAAAGGCTTTAAAGATATTAGAGAATGAACCTATTAGTTTTGATGTCTTTGTTAAGAGTGCAGAAATATATAAACGGATAGGTGATTATTCTAAAGCTGTCAACTTTTATAAAAAAGCATTAGAAATTAAAGATGAAAATTTAGTTAAAGTTTCTTTGGGGAATGTATCTAATCTAGCCGGTTATAAAACAGAGGCTGTTACTGTATATGAAAAAATAATCCAAAAGGACTCTACTAATCTACTTGTTTTAAATAGTTTGGGTAAAATATATCTATCAGAATTTAAACCTAAAAGAGCAGAAAAAATTTATCGTTATTTAACAAAACAAGACACTCTAAATCCTAGCTATCCCTTTCAATTGGCAAAAGCCTTTTCTAAGCAAAACAAATTTTTTAAGATGGGGCAGAGCTATTTAGAAGCTTATAAATTAGATACGATGCACTTGCGGAGTATTTATGAGTTGGCTAAATTTTTTAAGAAATTAAGATACAAAGATTCTACTAATTTATTTATAGATAAAGGTCTGGTTATTGATAGTTTGAGTATTAATTTTAATCTTTTAAAGGCACAAGAATTATATTTTACAAGACAATTTAAATCGGCTATAAAAATTATAGACAGGTTGGCATCATTAAATTATAAATCGGTTACACTTTATGAAATGAAGGGAATGTGTTATTATAATTTAAAAGATTATGATGCTGCCGAAAAAGCTTTTAGAGAAGGTTTAAAGATGGATTTTAGCAATTCACAATTGCATTATAGATTAGCGAGTTTATATTATGATCAAAAAAAATTAAAACTTGCAGAAATGAGTGATTTTATGTCAATTTTTAATGCGACACCTAAATTAGATAAGCAGTATTTTTTGTTAGGACTTATTGCTCACGATAAGAATGATTTAAAGAATGCCATAAAACATTTTAAAAAGGCCTTTGCAAGTAATACTAATAATTACAAATCTTTATTTCAGTTGGCTCTAACTACTGATGCTTATTATAAAGACAAGAAAAAAGGGCTAGCACTCTACCAAAAGTATCTATACAGATTCGAGACTAAAAACAAAGAAAATACTTTATTTGCAAAATCAAGGATAAAAGCTATAAAGAAAGCATTATTTTTGAAAGGAGAAAGGGTTAATTAGCTATCAGTATAAATGTAAAAAATGCAATACAGAATTTAAAAATTAGAAAATGACTTTTACAGATTTAAATCAACTTGAATTACACGAAATAGTCAAAGGTTTTAAAGGACGATTCGTACATTCTAAAAACATGACTGTCAGCTTTTGGCAAATTGATAAAGGCGCTATTTTACCAGAGCACTCTCATCCTGAAGAACAAATAAGTATTGTTACAAAAGGACAATTGAAATTAACTATTGCCGGTGAAACACAAATTGTAAGTCCGGGTATGGTCGTTGTTATCCCCTCTAATGTTATCCATAAAGGAGAAGCGCTTACCTACTGCGAAGTGATCGATATTTTTTCACCAGCCAGAGACGATTATAAGTTTTAATTTCTCAATAAAAATTTTCAAAAGATTGGTTTTATAGATGTTAAAAATATATATTGTATTTTTAGAGATTCTAACTAATTATTAACCATAAAATAAAACCTATGAAAACATTAAAATTAATGTGCTTAGTAATTTTTGCACTCGTTAGTATTAACTGTACAGATAACAAAGTTAAAAAGAACGAAAAGGCAGAAGTTGCCATTATTTCAAAAGAACCTAGTCTTTATGAACGTCTTGGTAAAGCAGAAGGTATTTCAGCTTTAGTTGACGAAATTGTCGCTGCTCACCTTGTAAACCCTTTAATAAAAGATAAATTTCAGTCTTTAAAAGAAGACCCTAAACGCTTGGAAGTTTTTAAAAACCACGTAAAGGCTTTTTTAGCTGCCGGTACAGGTGGTACAGAAAAATATTCAGGCAGAGATATGACTGCGGCACATGCGGGTTTAAAGATAAATGAAAAAGAGTTTTTAGCAGCTGTTGATGATATTATGACTGTTTTAGGAAATCATAAAATAGATGTGGAAACCACAAAAGATATGTTATATATCCTATATTCCCTAAAAGGACCTGTTATGGGAAAATAACACAGTAGCATCTTTTACAATTAAAACCTCACATACCTAATGTGGGGTTTTAATTTTTTAGAGTGAAAGGTAAAATCTGTATTCCGAGTTTTATTCTTCTAGATTTTGCGCGATATACACAGACAATTTATGGGTCTGCCCTGTTTTTTTCCATAGGGCATTAACAGCTACTTCCCACTTAAGCCCCGAAACACCGGGTTCTCTACCAACAAATCGATAGGCTTCGTCAGCGTAATAAACTTCTAAGCGTTCGTTAATTTGCGGATTTATAGTTTGTAAATCGATAAGATTAAATGTAATCGTACGGCTTTTAGAGAGTTGCTCAATTTCAATTCTATCAATAAATAGTTTAAGGTTTACGGTATCAATAAAAACCATTTTACCTTTGGCATTACTACGGTAAAATTTTGAATGACTGTCTTCAAAAATACAAGAGTTCTCCTTATTGTCAAACATTTTATTGACATGATTTAACAAGTATTTTTCTTCCCAAGAGTACCAATCGCGTATATTGCTAAAAAATAATTTTCCATCAGACATCCGTTCAAAAAAGCCAAAACTATTTATGTGAATATCGTACTTACAGTGCGTACAAGAAAAGGTGTTTCCGGAGGCTTTAAAACTATCAATAGATTGACAATTAGGACATAGGTAAAGGACGTAACTAATGTGTTCGGCTTTATGATTAGAGCGTATTTTATTCATTTTCTTTTGCTGATACGCTACTTCGTCATGATGAAAAGCTTTGTTCAATTTTATATAAATATCTTGATTTGACATGTCTTGCAGTACATTTTTTGTAAACACCAAATTATAGTCTATTACTACTTTTGTAAACCTGAATTTTGTAGACCAACGGGGATTAAAAAGGCTCATTCCTTTCGCTGTAGCAACCACAACAGGTACATTTAAAAGTTTAATAAATTTTGCTATTGAAGCATCCATCTTAAAACTACTTCCGGTCCAACTTCTTAGCGCTTCGGGAAAAATACCTATGTTTTCACCTTGGTTAATTACAGAAATCATATCTCTTACAACTTGGGTGTCGCGTGTGTTCTTTTTTACAGGAATAGTTCCTAAACGCGTTAAAAAAAAGTGCATAAAGGGTTGTCTAAAAGTGGCATCAGAAGAAATAAAATGTGTAAAATGAGGCAGAAAATGGCCTATAATAAAAGCATCCCAATAGCCAACATGATTCCCTAATAGTAAATAAGGGGGTTTAAGAAGCTTAATTTCATTAGGCATATTTTTTTTAATTCTAAATAGTTTTACAAAAACGGTAAAAACTATCCAGACTAAAAAGCGAATTGTGTACTTTGTAGGAAAATATTTATGTGTAATCATATTAAATATTGCTTCACAAAGTAAGTTTTTTTTTCGAATTATTAAATGTCTTTTTCGTTATGCATTTATAATCAAAAAAAAGAACAAAAATGTTTGAGCAAAACAAAAAAGGGTTTTATATTTGCGCACGCTAAAGGAGAAATGGCAGAGTGGTCGAATGCGGCAGTCTTGAAAACTGTTGAGGGTCACACCTCCGGGGGTTCGAATCCCTCTTTCTCCGCTAGGATTTTGTCAAATCCAACTAAAAACCCGTAAATCAAATGTTTACGGGTTTTTTATTTTTTAAAAATACCATATAATACCAAGTTTTAGCATATAAAAAGGGGCTAATTCGGTGTCAGTATTATTTCAATATATAATAATAGTTTTCTAATGGTAGTTAAATAGACACTGGCTTGTACTTTTAAAATAGCTTTTTAAGGCCTCAATTTATTCTAATTTTCACTGGCAAGTATTTCAGCTAACTTATCTTCCCTGATTTTTTTATTAGCATTTAAAATCATTTTTTCATTATAAATAGCGTACCCCTTTAACCCACCAAATGCAGCCCAAACAATTATTGGGAAATATATTGATTTTAAGATAAGAATAAGTGATGCAAAAGCAGCCCATTTAACATATTTAGCAATTTTATGCCATTTTTGTACAGCATTGTATCTATCTAAATCTACAGGTGTACTTCCTGTAATGCCAGAATCACCAGTTCCATCCATAATAGCATAATGATGTTCGTCTTTATAATCGTAATATACCATCCAGAAAGGAAGAAAAACCAGTCTGCCATCATTTTTTTCGTCTGTGCTTAAGCTACAGGTAAAATCTTTGTAATTATCACCAGGTATTTGTTCAAGACTTTTTTGTTCTGATAGATATTCTATTGAACTTGTTCCGTATTTATCCCAAGTTAATTCTTTGTCTAAGTTATGAAGTACAAAGTTATAGCCTTCTAAATCGGTTCCATCAAAAGCTTTAGCTGCGTTTTTATCATAAAAATAAGAGCGTGTGTATTCAATGAGTTCAGGTTTTATTTCTTGTCCCTCATAAGCTACACATACAATGGCATAATTACTTTTTGTCGTGCCGCTTTGAGGTCTGTATTTGATAACCTCAACATCTTTTACACCTTTACCATCATAGGTAGCTCTCACTTCATTTTCTGCATAACCCACGGAACAATTCCATGAGCATTCATATTTCCCTTCAAATAAATACATAGGAAGATAAATACCTTCTACATCTTTAAAAGCAGCAGTTTCAAAAATATCGTTAGGGGCATAATCTTCTTCGGCTAATAGTGTTAACACTTCTTTTTCAAAATCATCTTTATTTGTTTTAAAAACGATGATACGATCGGGTGTTTCCATTTCTTTCTCCATAGTTCCAGTGACTTGGAATTCACTATGGCAATAGGCACAGGTCTTTAGTGGCGAAAAAGGGCCTACACTGTTTAGTTGTCCACCACATTCTGGACATTTAATTTGTTGAATTTGAATTGAAGACATATTTATAAAATTTAGATTTGATTAATTAAATTGATTTTATCGGCCACACCGTAAGCATTATCTCGCAAAATTTGTATTTGCACGATATTATTTTTTGTGTCGTCGGTTTCTTTTATCTGATTTAAGATGATTTGAAGTTCATTTATTTCATCGTTTATTTTGGCAATGAGTTCAGTGTTTCTTTCTAGTTTTGCAATTGGAATTATGCTTATTTTATCACCTATTAGATTGATAGCTTTCTTGCATTCTTCAAGTAGTTTATAGTCTATCTTTTTTTTTGATATTGCCATGCGCTTATAATCAGTACTTAGAGCTAAGGCATTGTCTTTAAAATTGGTTCTCTGTATTGTTTTTTCTTTAACATCTGCACTTTGCTGCATTTGAACCTTACCACCTTGAATGACAAATATGATAAAGACAAGGTAAATAAGAGTTGTTAAAATTAATGCGCCAAAGTACCATTTGGGGTGAATGTCAATTTTAAGGATATAAAATAACACATTATAAACAACCATAATAGTTGCTGCTAAAAAGACATAGCGACCTATTTGGATAGATGCTGCCAGATTAGGGACATTAAACAGAGGTTTGCTAGAAACTCTTATTATTGTGCCGAAAAGAATCAACTCTAAGAGGCATGTGAATCCTAGATTAACATAGAATAAAGGTGTTTCTAAGGGGTCTCCTAACAAAAAGAAAAGACCAATAGTTACACTGGGAACTATTATTAAGAGTATTGTATTTAAATATTTCATTTTTATTTGGTTTTAAAAGGTTTAAAATATATTTAGTGATACACCCTATTTAACAGGTGGCGGTGGAGGAGGCGGTGTATTTGATTGCTGAAACAGTGGTTGTAATTCTGGTAATGTTGCTGCTGCAACCCAATTTTGCATGCCTTGTTTCCATACAAGAGAGTCTTTTGTGACTGTGTTTTGTGTAACAAATTCATTTATCTGTTGTATTGAATAAGGTCCTAAGGTCTGTCCGTTTTGCGTGGTGTATATAGTGGCTACGGGTGGCGGAACGGCTCCTGGAGGCTGTGGCGCTCCTGATTGTTGTGGATTTCCTTGCACGTTAGTCATCATGTTACCTACCATGTTACCCATGCCTAAGCCCATTCCGGCACCCATACCTGCGCCCATGGCAGCACCTGCCATACCTTCATTTTTAGCGGCTTGTTCCATAATGTCTAATTGACGTTCTTGTGTGTAAGCATCGCCTAGTATCTCTCTTCTGCGTTTTGCTGCAGCACCTGCTGCAATACCTTCCATTGCTGTTTTGTAAGCTTCATCCTTCTTATCAATTTCAATTCCTTTTATATTAAAATTGAGAAGTTCAACACCATACTCCATAAATGTGACATCGAGGTTTTGTTTTATATGATTTGCAATATCTTTCTGTGAGCGAGCAAGATCACCGATACTTAATTTTTCCTTTTTTATAAAATCAGCTAAATCATTCTTCACCCCTTCTATTACGTCACCTTCAAATTGTTCATAGAGTTCATTTGTAGTAAATGTGTGAGATGAGCCTACCATTTTTTTAATTAAGATTTCTGGATCAGAAATTTTAAAACCATATTGGCCTCTGGCGCCTAGCTTTACGAGAACCCCGACATAAGGATCCACAATTTCTAATCCACCAATACCCCAAGGCATATTTCTTTTTGCCAGTTCTGTACTTACAAACCATACTTCTGCAATAAATGAGCTGTCACCACCTGTTGCGATGTCTAGAGCTTTATGAAGAAATGGTATGTTTGCCGTTTCTAAGGTATGCCTTCCCGGTCCGAAAGAATCATACATCACCCCATCTTTAAAGAAGAATGCCTTTTGATGTTCACGAACAATTAAAACGGCTCCTGTTGTTAGGTTATCATAAGGAAACTTATAGGTAATTTCTCCTTTTTCAGTTTCCCATATTATTCTGTCTATAAAGCCTTTTCTTTCACTTTCTTTCCCATCAAAAGTGCGGCCTTTACCTGTTCTGTCAAATAATCCCATAATGTGTTTGTTTTGGTCCTACTCGTATAGCTTTTCGGATACGCTTTGTTTTTTAAAGTGGGTTCTAAGCTCCACGTGTTATATTTTCAAATTTATTTATTCGATAATGAGTTTTTTAGAGAGCGTTCCTTTCACTCCCTTAAATAGCACTATATAAAGACCCGATTTAAGTTTTGAAACATCAATAAGACCTTTTTTAATATTCTTCTTTTCTAAAATTTTTTGGCCGGTTATGGTGTAAATAGATAAATCAACTTTTTCGGGTAAATTGATGTTTAGATTGTTTTTTGACGGATTTGGGTACATTAAAAATGCTTTGTCTAAATAGACATCTGATACACCTAAAACCTCTTGGTTAACCGGTGTTGTAGAGAGCATCCAAACTGGGTCGTTTGTATCTGTATTAGTTGTTGACCCCAATTGAAGTCCAAAACCACTATTAACTAAATTATCGGCTGTTTGTCCACTCCCTTCATTCATTTTCCAATAAGCCAACAAACCCGTTTCTGAGGCACTTAAAACATTGTACATTTTTGCTTGTATTTCTGATTGCGACCGTGCAATATTCCATATTCTTAAATCAATCATCTCACCTTTAAAGAAGCGATCCATATTTTCGGCTCTACCACCAATACTAAAATTTGTTGGCGTAACACCTTGATTAACATTATATTCATTTAGTTTAATGCCGTTTACATATAATTTACACACGCCATTTTCTTTTACTAGCGCTACATGATTCCATTGGTTTAGTGTAATGCAATTACTGGCTGTTACGTAAGCCCAAGTAGGGTTTTCGCCATATAACAATCTGCCATCTTTACTAATTCTAAATTGTATGGCACTACCGTTTGAAGGGTTTTTGCCAAAAATAATTTCTTGAGTGCTAGTAATATCACTTGGTTTTATCCAAGCTTCAATTGTCATATTTGCTGTGGGATAAGTAAAATTGCTAAGTTTCAAGTAATCATTAACACCATCAAAATGGAGTACAAGTGTTGCACCTCCTGAGAATATGACATCATCACTTCCTGTATTATTATCGGGATCTGTAGCCGTGAAAGTAATTGTTTCTTGACCGCTCCAATTTGCACTTGGTGTATTAATTGTAGCTATTCTATTGGCGTCAATTGTAACAGAAAGCGCGGAATTTCCCGTATAACGCCAAGTTAATTCGCTGTCAGAATTATCGGGATCATTTACAAAATCATCTAATTGAATTGTGGTAAAACTACCACCACTTGCTATGGTTTGATTGGGTATATCTGATACAATAGGTGCACTGCTAAATTGATTTAAGAGAAGACTTGCAGAGTAAGTATCAGAAATTATAATATTATCAAGACCGCCTTGTAAGCATGTTTCGTTAAGTGAAAAATCGCCACTACCTAAATATAAGCCGCCATTGCCCGTTTTTACTTTCCCTTCGCCATTTAAGGGTCTGCTATTACTACCTATTAAGGTTCCATTTTGATTATAGACGCGTGCTTCTACAAGATTATTTTCTACTGAACGCGCAAAATAAAATGTGTACCAATTATTATTAGTTATACCCACATCAACATCTAAATAAACGGTTGAATTGTTTTCTAATTGATATTCAAAACGGAGTTTGTTTGCACCATTATTGTTGAAAGAAATAGAATAGTTTTTATGCCAATAATCGGTAGCTATTTTTTCTAATAAAACAGGCTTTGTATTCATAACTCCTGTTGTGTTTTCTATTAAAAAATCACCTTGAATAGTCCAATTTTCATTCAGATTTAAATCGGGGTAATTCTGAACAGTTATGCCATTCCACAAGCCATTAAAATTGGCGTAATTACCGTTGCCACTTCTTGGCACATAGCTTACATAATCTTTTCCTGTACCGCTATTTCCTGAGGTTATATTGTTAATAGCCCCATTTTCAAAAGTCATATTAAATACGTCGCCTATTGTTGGTTTGTTACCCAATATTTGATACGTAAAATTAATTTCGGGATGTTTTTTATCAGAAAAACGCAAAATACAATTTGTAGCGTTTGGTACGGTCCAAGCATAACTGCCACTTGACAAGGTAACTTCTGTTATTGGAATCCAACTTTGCTTGGCATCTGTTGAATATTCTATAACCAAATTACTGATATAATGTCCATCCCAAGTAAATGTATAATTAGAACCTGCGGTATAAGTTCTATTTAAATCCCAAGTAGGGTTAAATAAAAAAGTGGGTATATATTTATGATATAAGGTTTCGTACAGATGTAATTGAAACGCTCCAATATTAGCATACCCAATAATTGAAAAATCATTAGAATTTTTCATAAATCGCAAGAGTGTCTCTTTTGGGAATCTATTTTTTATAAAAGTGAAAGCAGAGGTTCCCATCCTGTAACCAAAATCACCATCCATTTCAAATATTTTATCTAAATCTGGAAAATACATACTGTTGGTATTCCAAAAAAAGTTGTGTTTTCCTGCCATGTTATAGACATTAATACCCTTATAGCCTTCTTGATAGCCTACATCTCCAAACATGGCAGAACCTTCGTTTAACCAGCTTGGGGGTCTTGTTTCGGCTAAATACGCAAATACATTGTGCATAAATTCATGGCCAATAATGCCCGAATATTTTGTAAAAACCCTATCCTTTTCTGTATTTAGATTTTCTGTGGCAGGACTGGTTCTTAAAAACTCATGTCCTCGCGCTTCGCCGCCTCCTTCTAAATAATCTATGTTGCCACGCTCTGCATATCTGTATGTTTCATTTGAACCGTATATAGCTACTAATAGCGGGTGGTTTATTCTTGCACCATAATATTCATCGTACTTATTTGCATACCATTGCAAAGCTTCTAATGATAAATCGGCTTGTTCTTGACTGTTGCTATAGATAACAAAATCGTCTCTATCAACAAACTTTCTCATGCCACCATTTGCAATATCTATAAGGAAAAATATCCTAGTGATTTGATACCAAACGCCACCAGGGTCTCCTTCATAGCCATACCAAACGCCATTATATATTGTAGCGTGTATGTAGCCGTACCTAAATATTGAGGCAAACATATAAGTGTAAGCCAGTTGTACATTGGTTTCATCGTCTAATTGACCCCACGTACTAAAAGAGTTGTAACCATTGGGGAATGTGTTGCTATTATTACTTAAATAAGTATTTATTAGATTGACATCAGGTGAATAGCCCGACTCAAATAAACCAAAAGCAAAGCTACGTCCGTCAACCAGTTTAGAACCTTTCTTTTTATCTACAATGTACCGTGCTAAAATTGAAATAGTCGCTGCTTCTAAATTTGGAAAATATTTTAATTGCCTTGTAGTTGTGGGTACTTTTATATGTAACTCATTAGAAGACGTAGAATAATATCCTATATGCCAATTGCGTATATCGCTTGGCGCTGATGGAAAAGACTCTGTAGCGTCATAAAGATACACGTCTATTTTTTGAGAGCGATTTAGCAGATTAATATTGCTCCAAACTTCATAAATAGTTTTATCAATGGCATCAAATTTAAATTCCATTTCGTCTATAAGACTTTGAGAAATGAGGCTTGAGTTTGTGTAGTGAAAGACAAAATTATCTGATGTTGTGGTTTGAGCAAAAGACAGACTCGAGATAAACAAGCTTATAATTAGCGAATAAAGAGTAATTTTTTTCATGGTGCTATATTTTTATATTTCTTGTTGTTGTATTCTTCTTGAGATATCAAATTGATTTTTGCGAAGTTTTCGAGTTGTGCTAAAGGACCTAGTTGACCTAAAATAGAGAAAGTAAAACCAGATTTTAAATTATCTCTATTGTAATTTGTAGCTATTGAAGTTGTTTTTGGTATTTCCTTTCCCTTGTTATCAACAGCTTTATAGTATATAAAAAGGTTTTTTTGAAACCCATCGTATGCATTTTTAATATCTTTAGTAATTATTACATCAAACTTTATAATGATACAGGTTTTATAAACTTTGTCTCGTATAACAGTTATCTGGTTGATAGTGTAATTTATGCTAGGTAATGTTTTAAAAGGCAGTGCGGTAGTAAAAGGGTTTGTATTGTTGCTTTTAGATATTTTAGTACCCCATTCTCTTTCTAGAAGCTTTAGTTCTTTATCTAATCTATACGCCTCATTTATTTCTACAGAATTGTTGAGTTCTTTTTCTTTGCAGATACGTGTGTATTTTTTTGCAATAGCAGGTAAATAATTTAGGTATTTATTGTTTACAAAAACAGGTGTGTTATTAATACTACTACTACAATTTATCAATAGTATTACAGAAATTATTAGAAGCGTTGAATAGATTATTAAGGTTTTCATAATTGTTTCCTTTTTAATCAGATTTTATTGTTGTACAAAGTATAGGAGATAATTATTATTGTACAAGATTTGTATGTCTTGGTTTATAAAACAGGACAGCATAAGAAGTAGTTAGATAAGTTTTTTATTATCAGCTATTTATTTGAGAAGCTTAATCGAAAGGATTTAAAAGGCGTGTTCAATTTTAGAATCTTTCAAATTTTCTAAATCTTGCGAAGCAGACGTATAGTTTTTAACATAAAGAGTAGGCGTTAATCCTGTAATGTTTTTAAATGTTTGATAAAATACAGAACGCGATTTAAAACCAACCTCTACAGAAATCCCCTCCATACTATAATGTTTAAATTTATTAGAGATTAACATTTTTCTGGCTTTATCAATTCGGTATTTATTAAGAAGGCTTCTCAGGTTACAGTGAAAATGATTATTTATAATAGCAGAAAGATAAGACGTATTGGTTTTTAATAATTCGGCTAAACTTATAAGCGATAAATCAGAATTTTTAAAAATTTCATCTTTGTGTAAAAACCTTTTTAATTTTGCTATTATAAGTCCTTCATCTTTAACATGTTCTAGTTTTATTTTTCTCTTTGGTGTTATTTCACACTCGTATAATTTATGATTCAACCTATCAAGCTCTATATTTTTCTTAACCAAGTTAAAATGAGATTCTTTAAGCTGATGGAGTCTTTGCCTAATAATTAACACTAAAAGTATGGTTATTAAAAGAGCTATAGAAGTATTTATGATAATTATAAGAAAATATTTGCTTTTTTCTTTTTCAACTCTGTTCCTAGAAATCAATGCTGTTATCCTTTCCATATGGATATAATAATCAGATTCAACCTTTAACTGCGCCAATTTATCATCATTAGTATTAGTGATAAATTTGGTGTATTTAAGATATGATGAATCTAAGTAGGCTACGGCAGAGGCATAGTCCTTAAGCTTAATACTAATATCTGATAACTGCTTATATAAATTTATAGATTGATTAGTATTCTCGTTTATTCTATCTAATCTTAATGCTTTTTTTAAATAGATTCTAGCAGAATCATTTTGGTTCATTTTTATAAAACAATTCGCCAATTTGAGGTTTGAATCAAATAAATAATTGAAGGCATCTATTTCCTTAGCAATTTTAAAGGCTTTTTTAGCATAAGAAAAAGCTTGTGGAATATTGTCTAGACTAGAATAAGTTGCACTTAAGCCTAGTAAATTATAGATATACCCATAAGATGTATAGCTAGTGGCATATGATTCTGCATCTAGTAGATATTTTAATGATTTTAAAGGATACCCTGCTTTGCGATAAGCGATTCCTGTATTGACCAAATTATTGCCAATACGACTTTTTACACCCGATTTTTGAGCCATCTTGTTTGCCAAATGAAAGTATTCAAAGTAGGCCGTATCATGCTCAATATAAGACGCTATCCTGCCCATCTGAATAAGTTTATAAGAAGCATCATCATAATCTTTAATCTTAAGAGAATGTTTATATAGCTGTAACGACAACTTCATGGCTTTTTGATATTCTTTTAAAATTTCGTAATTTTCTGACATTATACGAAGACACCATATTTTTATAACGGTATCTTTTTTAATCAAGGGTAATTTTAAAAGCTCGGTAAAAATATCATTAGATTTTTTCTTTTGACCAGTATGTCTATAGGCATCGGCCAACTCTATGTTGAGATATTTATAGGCCCGTTTATTTTTATGTTTATCAATCCGTTTTAAAGCCTTTTCAAAAGTTTTAGTGGCTAAAGCTGCTCTATTAAGGCTTATTTGAATATATCCAATTTCATACAGCCAAATTGCCTTCTGTAAATTATTTGATGCAGATTTTTTTTCTTGATATTCTTTTAATAGTTGACTATAATATTTCTGTAAATTCTCCTGCTTAAATGTGTACCTTCTAGCGCCAATGTTTAAATTTTTGACATATAATTTTTCTGAGTCTAGACTTTTATAAAATTCCTTCTTCCGCAGTGTTAAATTATCTTGAGAAAATACAAATATAGGAATGAAAAATAGCAAGAAAAACAAGAGGGATGAAATTTTATATCTGCGTTTAAGAGTTTTCAAAACTGAAAGATAAAAAGCTTAAAATTAGCAGGGTACAATTTACGATATTTTAAGGGAAGGACAAGGTTAAGTATTAATCTTTTTAAAGAGCACATATCTCTTTTAGGATATTAGTTGGGTTATAAGGCACAGTGCTATAAAGTGAAAGCGTGTGTTTTAAATATAAAGAGGATGTCAACGGAGGTGAAGAAAATTATAAAAACACAAAGTTGAACTTTTGAAGAAGTTGTTTTTAAACTATAATTCTTAACTTCGCTCCTTAATTCATTTACATGAAAATAATAGCAATGATACCCGCCCGTTATGACGCCTCGCGCTTTTCGGGTAAACTCATGAAAGATTTGGGAGGTAAATCGGTTATATTGACTACTTATTTAGCTGCTGTAAACACCCGTTTGTTTGACGACGTTTATGTTGTTACCGACAGTCAAATTATTTTCGACGAAATTACCAACAATGGCGGTAAAGCCATTATGAGTTTAAAAGTACACGAAAGTGGGAGTGACCGCATTGCAGAGGCTGTTGCCAATATGGATATAGATATTGTGATTAACGTGCAAGGTGACGAACCTTTTACCAATAAAGATACCTTGGCATCATTGCTGGCGGTTTTTAAAAACGACACAGAAAATAAGATTGCTTTAGCCTCTTTAATGACCTCTTTAACGGATATCAAAGACATAGAAAATCCGAACAACGTAAAAGTGGTGGTCGATAAAAATAATTTTGCACGGTATTTTTCGCGGTCTGTTATTCCGTATAACAGGGCTAAAATAGACATTAAATATTTTAAGCATATAGGGATTTACGCCTTTAGAAAACAAGCCCTTATAGATTTTACTAATTTACCGATGGCACCTCTAGAAAAAATTGAAAAGTTAGAAAACCTACGCTTTATCCATAACAATATGCCTGTTAAAATGGTTGAGATTAATTACAACCCCATTGGGATAGATACACCCGAAGATTTAGAAAATGCACGACTTTTACTAGATAAATAGCCTAGTTTTTAGGATATTTGCAACTTTAAAATTGAAAACAAACCATGGCGGTTAAACCAAGCATACCAAAAGGCACTAGAGATTTCTCTCCCACAGAAGTGGCACAGCGCCAATATATATTTAATACCATTAAAAAATCGTTTGAGTTGTTTGGCTTTATGCCAATAGAAACACCGGCTTTTGAAAACAGCAGTACCCTTATGGGGAAATACGGCGAAGAAGGGGATAGGTTGATATTTAAGATTTTAGAATCTGGTGATTATTTTCTAAAATATAAAAATAATTATAAGAAATATAGGAAAGTATTTTGTGAAGTTATTTATGATATTTTGAAAGAAAATCAAGAATTTTTGATTGATTTTGAGTTAGGTGAAATAGACATCTATAAGCATGATGATTTAGTGGAAATATTGAATAAAATTGAAAAAAATGCAAGTTTTAAAATAAGGAAATTTCTTGAAGAAAATTTTTCAAAAGACAAAAAAATTAAAGGTATATTTTCACATGAAAAATTTATAAAATTAATTTTATCAAGTGTCGGCAAAACTACTTATCGTTTGGAAAATTTTTCTAAAATGACATCATTTCAGTTAAAAAGAAAATCGCAATATCTTTATAATAAATATTTTAATATCATTGAGTCTAATTATATAACCCCATTTATCTCAGAAAAAGCCTTGCGTTACGACCTTACCGTACCCTTTGCACGTTATGTGGTACAACACCAAAACGACATTACTTTTCCGTTTAAACGCTATCAAATGCAACCCGTTTGGCGGGCAGACCGTCCTCAAAAAGGACGCTTTAGAGAATTTTATCAGTGTGATGCCGATGTGGTAGGCAGTAAGTCCTTATGGCAAGAAGTCGCTTTTGTACAATTGTACGACGATGTGTTTACCAGATTAAAATTATCTCCTGTTGTAATCAAATTAAACAACCGAAAAATATTATCCGGCTTGGCCGAAATAATCGGCGCTAAAGACAAGTTAATCGACTTCACGGTAGCTTTAGATAAGCTAGATAAGATAGGCGTAGAAGGCGTTACCAAAGAAATGTTGGCAAAAGGTATCAGTAAAGAAGCAATTGATAAAGTGCAACCATTATTCCACTTTAAAGGCACAAATAAAAATAAACTGGCAGAATTGCGCAAAATGTTGGCCAATTCTATTGAAGGTACAAAAGGTGTAGAGGAGTTGCAATTTGTAACAGATGCCATAGAAACTATTGGTTTACAAAGTGCCACTTTAGAAATAGACGTTACTTTAGCACGTGGCTTAAATTATTATACAGGTGCTATTTACGAAGTAGAAGCCACGGGTGTAAAAATAGGTTCTATTGGTGGTGGCGGTCGTTACGACGATTTAACAGGTATTTTTGGTCTAAAAAATGTGAGTGGTATTGGTATATCATTCGGTTTAGACCGTATTTATTTGGCTTTAGAAGAAAGTAATTTGTTTGAAGCAGTTGCTTTGCCAAAGCCCAAAGTATTGTTTATCAATTTTGGGGCAACAGAAGCTTTATACGCTGTAAACACCATCAAAGAATTACGTCAAAACAATATAAGTGCAGAGCTCTATCCCGATAAGGCTAAGATGAAAAAACAGATGACTTATGCCAATAAACGCCAGATAGATTTTGTGGTTTTAGCAGGAAGTTCTGAAATAGAAAACAAAGAATTTACATTAAAAAATATGCAGAGTGGTACGCAGCAAAATTGTTCTTTAAAAGAACTCATTGAGTTGCTAAAGAATTCATAACTTTGCAAGCTAAATTAATTACTATGTTCGAAGGAAAAAATGGTAAAAGTCAGTTTGAAATTGACGATATAGGAGACGATCATATAAGTACATCGGCTACTACACCTATGCGAAAAGAGGCCTTTAAGATGACGGATGAAGAAAAAATTGCGGCAATAACAGTCGATTTTAAAAATATTTTAGAAACACTTGGCTTAGACTTAAATGACGATAGTTTAAAAGGTACGCCAAAACGTGTAGCTAAAGCTTTTGTAAACGAATTATTTTCGGGTTTAAATCCCGCTAAAAAACCCAAGTTATCCACTTTCGACAATAATTACAAATATGGTGAAATGTTGGTAGAGAAAAACATTGTACTCTACACAACCTGTGAACATCATTTTTTACCCATTATAGGACGAGCCCATGTGGCTTATATTTCTAAAGGTCGCGTTATTGGCTTGTCTAAAATGAACCGTATAGTCGATTATTTTGCCAAGCGTCCTCAAGTGCAAGAGCGCTTAACTATGCAAGTGGTTCAATCCTTACAAAAAGCTTTGGGTACAGAAGATGTGGCGTGTGTTATTGACGCCAAACATTTATGTGTTAACTCACGTGGCATTAGAGATATTGCCAGCAGTACGGTTACAGCAGAATTTGGAGGTGTATTTAAAGACACCAAAGTGAGGCAAGAGTTTTTAGATTATATAAAGTTAGAAACCAATTTTAATCTGTCTTAAATTACAGAATTACAACATACTAAAATACGTCATCTGACGTATTTTTTTTTGTCTTTTTAGAAGCTAGTTTAGTAACTTCAAAAAAAAAGTCTATTTTTATGACTTCTAATAAACCAAAAATTAAACCCTTTCTTATGAAAAAAATTGGCCTAGTAATAATAAGTTTCTTACTGTTTAGTAACGCATTTTCTCAAGAACAATACACAACAGGCTTGCTATTTAGCCAAGAAAAGTACAGTAAAGTAAAAGAATTAGCACCGCTTACAACGCGCAGTTTTACAAGTATTCCGTCAAGTTACAGTTTAAAGGCTTATTGTCCCACGCCTTTAAGTCAGGGGCGTCAGCCCTCTTGTGTAGGGTGGGCTAGTGGTTATGCGGCACGTACTATTTCTAACGCGGTAAAAAAAGGATGGGCTTACAATACCTCACTAATAAATCAGAATATTTATTCGCCCGCTTTTGTTTATAATGTCATAAAATCTAAAGAAGATATTTATTGTAAACGGGGCTCTTATATTGCTGATGCTATGTATCTTATTAAAAATTATGGCATTACTAAGTATAAAGATTTCCCTTATTCAGATCAGAAATGTTCTTCCAAACCTTCTCAATACGGTATGCAATTAGCCAAACAAAATAAAATTGCTACGTTTTTAAAACTAGCTAATTGGGACAACCCGTATAAACTAGCCGATAAAGTTAAAAAGGCATTGGCTAATAAAAATCCAGTTGTTATTGGTATGCGTGTATCGAGTTCCTTTTATAAAGTTAATGGTGTTTGGAGTGGTGTGCAAGTAGGAAAAGTAGGCGGCCATGCTATGGTAGTTATGGGTTACGATGACAACAAATACGGCGGTGCTTTTGAATTGATGAATTCTTGGGGAACGCGCTGGGGTAACAACGGATTTGGTTGGGTGCGTTACGCCGATTTCGAAAAATATGTTAAAACGGCTTATGTAATGGTAGATAATATTAAAAATCCACCGCCTGCACCCAAACCAAAACCTTCTCCAAAACCACAACCAAAACCCAAACCAGAAGTTGTGGCTTTACAAGGTTCTATGACGCTTCAGTTAAGCAGTGGTAGTAATATGCCTGTACAATTGAATCCTGATGCCAGTAGAAACTTTAACATCGTTTCGGCTCAAAAAACAACCTATTCTGTAGCAACTCCGTACACATCGGGTACACAATTTAGAATCCGCTTTAAAAGCGATAAACCAGCCTATGTTTATTTAATTGGTTATGGTGGTGGCGATAAATCGGTTAACGCTTTATATCCGTTTGACAATTACAGTGCCTATTTTGGCTTTAGTAATAGTGAGGTGGCCATACCTAACGAAGATTATTTTATTGAAATGGATAATGTAAAAGGAAAAGATATTCTATGTATTCTATACAGTACTAAGCCTTTAGAAATAAAAAAAATAGTACAAAGTTTAAAATATGGGAGCGGTACTTTTACTTCTAAAGTCAAAACATATTTTAAAAACGATATGTATAATTCAAAAGAAGTTAAGTTTGATAAAAACAGTATAGGATTTACGGCTAAATCGTCAAACTCATCTTCTAATTTAGTCCCAGTATTTATTAGCATTAACCACAATTAATTATGATGAAAAAGAAGTTTTTATTTATTTCGATTTTATTTTTAACGACACAAATATTATTTGCGCAAGACGTAGTTAGCGGAAAGAGTTTGCCTTTTTTTGACGGTTTTGACAGTAATAAAAACAATTGGCCTGAAGGTAATGATGCTAAACGCGATATAAGTGTAAGAAATGGTAGTTATCATTTTGAACACAAAAGAGAAAAAGGAGGATGGGAATCGCACGTATCTGTAAATATTAATACTGATAAAGATTTTAAAATAGAAACACTGTCTATTAAAAAATCGGGTGTTGATGGTTATGGCTATGGCTTGACATTTGGAGGAGATGATAAGGGGTCTTTTTACGCATTTAATATAACAAGCGATGGCTATTATAGAATATCAAAAAATGATAATGGTAGTTTTAAAGATTTAGTAGCTTGGACAAAATCAAGCGCTATTAAACAAGGGAGTACAGGTAAATACAATATACTAAGGATAGAAAAAATAGGCAATAAAATAAGCTATTTAATTAATAGTACAACCGTATCTACTTTAGATTTTGAACACTAAGTTCAAACAATAAGTGCAACAGTAAACAAATATCGGAAAGTTAACTTTCCGATATTTGAAAAAAAAACTGATTGCCGATGAATTATCAACAACT
>JASFYX010000027.1:0-28908 GCA_045046885.1 Flavobacteriaceae bacterium | reverse complement strand
AGGATTTTTAAAAATCCTTTATTCTTAAAACTAATTCAATCTTAATGAAACGTAACCCACGCGTCCTCTTTGATCGAGTATTTGAAGTGTTACGTAATTTTTATTTTCGTTACTTTTTAAGTAAGCATTTAATTCTTGTACAGTCGCAACTTTTATATCGTTTATAGCCAAAATAATATCGTCATTTTGTAAGCCTTTGGCTTTTAATTCAGGGCTTTTAAGCATCCTTATCTTAACGCCATAATCAATATCAAACTTAGACTTATCGGCTTTAGGTAATGCTTTTACATCACCTATAAAATATTTAACGTAATCTGTATCTGATACAGTTTCTTTGCCAAATTGATTTTTTAATTTAATAGAAAATACCTTTTGTACACCCTCTCTTAAAATGCTGATTTTAATATTATCACCCGGACGTTTAGAACCTAAAAATCCTATTAAATCGGCATATTTTTTAATACTTACATTGTCCATTTTTAAGATGATGTCATTCTTTTTAAGTCCTGCTTTTTTGGCAGCGCCATTGTCTAAAACATTCACTATTACAACACCTTCTGCATTTTTTAAATTGAGTTTTTTGACCACTTCGCCATCCAAATCATCCGCATTTACACCTAAATAAGCCCGTTGCACATGGCCATATAACATAATGTCTTCTATCACTTTTTTAGCGATGTTAGAAGGTACCGCAAAAGAATAACCCATATATGAACCTGTAAGTGATTCTATGGCAGAGTTAATCCCAATAAGTTCACCACGGGTATTTACCAAAGCACCACCGCTATTTCCGGGATTTACTACGGCATCGGTCTGAATAAACGATTCTATAGCTCTGCTACTTTTATTGATGTCTATATTACGTCCTTTAGCACTAATAATACCCGCTGTTACCGTAGAAGCTAAGTTAAACGGATTACCAACGGCTAAAACCCACTCGCCTACTTTTACGTTATCAGAATTTCCGAAAGGAATATAAGGTAAATCAGTCGCATCAATTTTAACCAAAGCGATGTCTGTATTTTGATCGGCACCTACTACTGTGGCTTTGTACTTGCGTTTATCATTTAAAGTAATTTCTAAAGTTTTGGCATTTTCTATAACATGGTTATTGGTAATTATATACCCATCTTTAGAAATAATAACACCCGAGCCTGTACCTATTTGTTTAAACTGACGCTTGCCATTACCGCCATAAAAAAATGAAGAGAATGGATCTCTCACTTCTTGTACCGCTATATTTTTAACGTGTACAACGGCGGCCAAAGTTGCATCAGCGGCACTTGTGAAGTCTGTTTTTTCTGCAGGAACGGCATAGTTAACAGCTTTTGCTGTTAATTGTGTGGGCTTTAAAACCGTTTGATTTGGGCTCTGATTATTGGTCTCAAAAAATAATTTATAACTTCCTAAAGTAAGCATACCTCCCAAAAAGGATGCGGCTACTAATAAACTTATCTTTTTCATTTGTTTTGGTTTTTTTAATCAATGCTCAAAATTAGATATAATTGTCGTTGGTTTTTTGAGTTTAACACAGCCTTAACGCCATTTTAACGGCTTTTTAACAAAAGAGTCTTTACAAAATATCACTACATTTGTACACATCATTTTATAGCCAATGAAATTAGAATTTTACAAATATCAAGGGGCGGGAAACGACTTTGTAATGATAGACAACAGGGCTAGCGTTTTTGACACAAGCAACACTAAATTAATCAACTTTTTGTGCAATCGCCGATTTGGTATTGGCGCAGATGGCTTGATTTGTTTAGAAAATGCTGAAGGCTTTGATTTTAAAATGATGTATTTTAATGCCGATGGTAATGAAAGTACCATGTGTGGCAATGGCGGCCGTTGTATTGTGGCCTTTGCCAAATATTTAAACATCATAAAAGATAAAGCACATTTTGCAGCAATTGATGGTGTTCATAAAGCCACAATAATAAAAGATGATGTCAGTTTAGGGATGCAAGATATTTCTGATATTTTAATGACGGATACACATCTGTTTCTAGATTCAGGCTCACCACATCATGTTACTTTTGTAAGCGATGTAGAAACTGTTGACGTTAAAAAGGACGGTCGTAAAATTCGCAACGGTGCCCCTTATTTTAAAGAAGGTAGTAACATCAATTTTGTAACGCAAATTGATGAAAACAATTTTAAAGTCCGCACCTACGAACGTGGTGTAGAAGACGAAACACTCAGCTGTGGCACAGGTGTGACGGCTGTTGCTATTGCTGTTCATAAATCGGGGAAAACCAAAAGGAATTCGGTTATACTAAAAACAAGAGGCGGTAATTTAGAGGTGTCCTTTAATCTTAAAGACGGTGTTTATACCGATATATTTTTAAAAGGGCTGGCCGTACAAGTTTTTAAAGGGAAAATAACTACTTAAAATGAAGCTCTTAAAAGGAAATAATATTTATTTAAGAGCCCTTGAGCCAGAAGACCTCGACTTTTTAGAAAGTATTGAAAACGACACATCGCTTTGGGAAATTAGTGGTACTGTAAAACCCTTTTCAAGAGATGTTTTAAAGGCTTATATCAAAAATGCAAAACAAGATATTAACATTGCACAACAATTCCGTTTTGTTATTTGTGATACTAAAACCAAAAAAACTGCCGGCTTAGTAGATTTATTCGACTTTGATGCTCAAAATAAACGTGTCGGTGTGGGTATTGTTATTACGGCTCAATATAGAAGAAAAGGTTTTGCCAATGACGCCCTTAAAACTTTAATTAATTATTGTTTTAAAACCCTTAAATTGCATCAGCTTTACGCCAATATTTTAGAAGACAATACAACAAGTTTAAAACTTTTTAAAAATCAAAGATTTGAAGTTGTGGGTTTAAAAAAAGATTGGCATTATTATAAAAACAACTTTAAAAACGAATGGCTCTTACAGCTCTTAAATACTGATGTCTGAATCTTTTATAAAAAAAATGTATAAATCGCCTTTGAAATTTATAGCCAATATAATTTTCATTGTTTTAATAATTATTGCAGCGAACTTACTCAACAATATTTACGGAAAGAACACTTTAAAATCGGGTTATATTTTAATTCCGCATAACACCTCTATCACAGCTTTAACAGATAGTTTAGAAGGTTATTTAAAAAACAACAATTCTTTTAAATGGTTAGCCTCAATAAAAAAATATGATATAAATATAAAATCGGGTCGGTATTTAATTGCAAAAGATTGGAATAACAACACCTTAATCAATCATTTACGAAGTGGTAAACAAGCGCCTGTAAATTTGGTGTTTAACAATCAAAATGACTTAAAATCACTCGCCGAAAGATTGTCTAAACAAGTTGAGCCCAATGCTATTTCTATTTTAAAGGCTATGCGTGATACACTCTTTTTAAAACAGCACAATTTAACCTCAGACCAAGCTTTGGGTATTTATATTCCCAACAGTTACGAGGTGTATTGGAATATTTCTGCAACGGCTTTAAGAGACAAATTATACAAAGAATATCAGCATTTTTGGCAACAAAAAAACAGACTTTCAAAAGCGGAAAAATTAAATTTAAGTCCAGAACAAGTCATCAGTTTGGCCGCTATCGTTCAAAAAGAAACCGCTAAAGTTGACGAGCGCCCTATAGTTGCCGGATTGTACCTAAACCGTTTAAAACGCCATTGGCCTTTACAAGCAGACCCTACCGTTATATTTGCTTTGAAACGTCATTTTAATAAAGATACCATCATAAAAAGAGTCCTCAACAAAGACTTGCTTATTAAATCGCCTTATAACACTTACTTAAACAAAGGCCTCCCGCCCGGCCCTATCGCTATGCCCGATGTGTCGAGTATAGATGCCGTTTTAAACGCTGCAAAACACCGTTATATGTTTATGTGTGCTAGTACAAAAAAATTAGGCTATCACGAATTTGCCGTTGATAAATACCAGCATGCTAAGAATGCATATCTGTACCAAAGATGGATTAGTAAACAGGGGATAAGACGTTAGAATTAATATTTTACAAAAATCTAAGAGTCAGGGCTTTACTTTGAATGAAGTCCTGACTTTATATTATTGATACGATGACTCGCAGTCATCGTATCAATCCTAATCTAAAGGTAAAGACGGAAAAAAAATCAGATTAATACTTGTGAATAATAAATATACAAGGTCTTTTGTGCAGATTGGGTTTGTGTTTTTTCCAATCGACTACAGAATACGATTTTATAAAAGCTGTGGGCAAAGTAATATCAGCCGCTACACACAACATAGTTGAAGGGGTTAATACCTGCAATAAATGACTAAACATCTTATCATTGCGATAAGGTGTTTCTATAAATATCTGTGACTGATTTTGTGTCTTTGAGTATTTTTCTAAATATTTTATTTTATTTTTGCGCTCATTTTGGTCAATCGGCAAATAACCGTTAAAAGCAAAATTCTGACCGTTAAATCCCGAACTCATCATCGCCATTAAAATTGAACTAGGTCCCACCAATGGCACAACTTCAATATTTTTTTTATGCGCTAAAGCCACCATCGTCGCACCAGGATCGGCTATGGCCGGATTACCCGCTTCTGAAAGTAAACCCACGTTACTGCCGTCAAAACAAACATCTAAATAGTGCTGTGTATCTGCTTCTTGAGTAAACTTATCTATTAACTGAATTTTTAAACTGTCTTGTGCTTTACGCGGGGTGATTTTTTTTATAAAACGCCGTGCAGATTTCTCGTTTTCGACAATAAAGTAATCAATTTCATTAATGGCTTTCCTAACAGATAAGGGCAAAACTTCTAAAGGCTCATTATCGCCTAAAGTTGTGGGAATTAAATATAATTTTCCTCTATTGCTCATTGTTTAATTTATCTGCTAAAGTAGTTGTGGCTTTGTCTAAAATATTATACACCTGCTCAAACTGCATCATGCCGCCAGTATAGGGATCTGGGACATCTACGTTTTCACCCGGGAAAAGTTCGTTTAGCAGCAATTTAATTTTAGTTTTATCAGCGTCATTCCTGGCCATATCATTTAAATCGCTAAAATTATTAGCATCCATAGCATAGATAATGTCGAATTTATCAAAATCAGACGCCGAAAATTGTCGGCATTGCTGATAAGAGATATCTAAATCGTGATTTTCGGCTACAGCCATAGATAGTTTATGGGGTTGCTCGCCTACATGCCAATTGCCTGTTCCTGCCGAATCGACATAAAATTTTGTGCTGTCTAATTTTGATTTTAAAAGCCCCTCGGCTAGAGGTGATCTACAAATATTGCCCAAGCAAACCATCAGAATACGTTTCATACCTCATAGATTTAGTAGGACAATTTTTTTGTCAAATCTTCGACGTATTTTCTGAATTGTTTATCGGTTTCTGTGAGATTATCAACCGTTTTACAAGCGTGAAGAACTGTAGCATGGTCGCGTTTGCCAATTTGAGCGCCTATACTTGCCAACGATGCTTTTGTCATACGTTTGGCAAAAAACATAGCCAACTGACGGGCTTGTACAATATGACGCTTACGCGTTTTAGATTGTAAAGTGCTCATATCCATTTCAAAATATTTCGACACTACTTTTTGGATGTGTTCAATAGACACTTCGCGTTTGGTGTTTTTAACAAATTTATCTACAATTTGCTTGGTAAGTCCAAGGGTAAATTCTTTTTTATTGAAAGAGGCTTGCGCTATCATAGAAATGAGAACACCTTCTAATTCCCTCACATTTGTTTTGATATGTTTGGCTATATAGTCAACTATTTCATCGGGCATTACAACACCGTCTCTAAACAATTTGTTTTGAAGAATAGACACACGTGTTTCGTAATCTGGTGCTTGTAACTCTGCCGATAAACCCCATTTAAAACGCGATAGCAAGCGTTGTTCTATATCTTGCATGTCAACTGGTGGTTTATCTGATGTTAAAATAACCTGTCTGCCATTTTGGTGCAGGTGGTTAAAGATGTGGAAAAAGACATCTTGTGTACCTGTTTTACCAGATAAAAACTGAACATCATCAATAATAAGGACGTCAATCATTTGGTAGAAATGAATAAAATCATTTCTAGAATTAGATTTGACGGCATCTATATATTGTTGCGTAAATTTTTCGGCAGAAATATACAATACTGTTTTATCGGCATATTTATTTTTAATCTCAACACCAATGGCGTGCGCAATATGTGTTTTTCCTAAACCAACACCACCGTAAATTAACAATGGGTTAAAGGATGTACCGCCCGGTTTATTGGCAACAGCAATCCCAGCAGAGCGCGCCAATCTGTTGGCATCACCTTCTATAAAATTATCGAAATTATAATTCGGGTTTAACTGCGATTCTATTTTTATCTTTTGAATACCTGGAATTACAAACGGATTTCTAAGTTCTCTTTTATTCAATTCTAAAGGAACAGAAATATTTTGCCCATACATAGGTTTTCTGTTAGAACTCGGAATTTTAACCGTATGTGGTTTTTTACTACTATAAGCATTCTCCATGCGAACATCGTAAATTAATTTAGCATCTTTTCCTAACTCTCTTACCAAAGCCACACGTAACAATTTAATGTAGTGCTCTTCTAACCATTCGTAAAAAAATTTACTAGGTACCTGAATTGTCAGCGCATCAGCAGAAAGCTTAATGGGCTTAATAGGTTCGAACCATGTTTTATAAGCCTGAGGTTTAATATTGTCCTTTATAAAGGATAGGCAGGCTTGCCAAACAGTAATGTCCGTTTTTGTCATGGTTAGGTTAGATAATTAGGTACTTAAAATTTGATTATAACGTTAGAAACTTATCTGTTGTTATGGACGTACAAAAGTGTGCATAATTTTTGTTAAAAAAAAATCATTTTGCTATTGATTTTAATGTTTTTTTTGCGTATTATAACAAATCCAAAATGATAATTTTTAATGATAGAAAATACAATTAACATAAGAGTTCGTTATAGTGAAACAGATCAAATGAAATATGTCTATTACGGAAATTATGCTGCCTATTTTGAGATGGGTCGTGTTGAATGGCTACGTAAATTTGGTGTTTCATATAAAGAAATGGAAGATGACGGCATTATGTTACCCGTTATAAATATGAATATAAAATACCATAAACCAGCTCTTTACGACGATTTACTAACACTTAAAACAACTCTTTTAAAATTACCGCAAGTAAAAATTGATTTTAACTTTACAATCTACAATCAAAAAGACGAACTGCTTACAACAGCCACAACTACCTTGGTTTTTTGGGATATGGAGCGCAACAAACCCACAAGAGCTCCTCAAAATCTGATGGATAAAATAAAACCTTATTTTTAAGAAAACTTATCAACTTTTATCTGATGTAAATCGGAGAAATAGTTTAAAAATTTAGCAGTATCCGACTTGCGAATGGCGATATTTATTTGGCAATCAAAAGCCATTTTTTGAGATAAAATTTTGGCATCTAATTCTTTTATAATTCGCATAATAGTATTTAAGTCTTTGTACTCAAATTTTAAAGTGTAATTATCTTTTAATACGCGCTCTATAATCTTAGCAGATTCAAGACTTAATTTAGCCGCCGACTTATAAGCTTGAATCAATCCGCCAACACCCAAATTGATACCACCGTAATAACGTACAACCACAATTAAAACATTGGTGACATTAAAAGCTTGAATCTGTCCGTAAATAGGTTTGCCAGCCGAATTACTCGGCTCGCCATCGTCATTGGCGCGGTATTGTATTTTATCTACACCCAACTGCCAAGCATAACACCAATGACGCGCGGCATGGTGTTTTTTCTTTAACATTTCTATCAAAGGTTTTACGTCCTCTTCTGAAGTAATGGGAAAAGCATAGCCCAAAAATTTACTGCTGCGGTCTTTGTAAATCACTTCGGGCGACGGACTTTTAAGTGTCAAAAAATTATCTTGCGTCATTTTCAATATAGATAAGCTGGTTGTCTATTATTTTTTTATTCTTAAAAATTTGACCTCTAATTATAGGTGCTTCTATGCCTTCTATAAGAGATTTATCACTTTTAAAAACACGGGCTTCATCCCACAAATTGGCGTCGATAAAACTTTGTAATGTTATAGCGCCTCCTTCTATTATAAGCGATTGTATTTGGTATTTATAAAGTAGGTCACAAATTTGATGTGGCACGTTTTTATCAAAATTAATCTGCTCAAAAATCAGATTATCGGTATTTTTAGGTATAGTCAATTTAACATCCGTAATAACTATTGTCTTAACAGAGGTGTTGAATAGATGACTGTTTTTAGGCACTCTTAAAGTCCTGTCTAAAACAACTCTTATAGGGCTGTTACCTTTTACATGACGTACATCTAGTTTAGGATTATCGGCTAAGGCCGTTTTGGTACCTACCAAAATAGCCTGCTCTTCGGCACGCCATTGGTGTACTAATTGTAGTGCTTTTTTATGGGTAAGAAAAATAGGCGCTCTTTTTTGACTCCCATCGGGTTTTGGCGCTATAAAGCCATCCGCAGAAGCGGCCCATTTTAAAATAATGTAAGGCCGTTTTTTATTGTGAAAGGTATAAAAGCGCTTGTTCAATGCTAAACAATCGGCTTCAAGTACGCCGACAGTAACATCACACCCGCTATTTTTAAGATGTAATACGCCTTTTCCACTCACCAACTTATTGGTATCTAAAGCCCCAATAATGACTTTAGGAATAGCATGTTTTACAATTAAATTAGAACAAGGCGGTGTTTTACCATAATGCGCACAGGGTTCTAAATTGACATATAAAGTCGCCTCTTTTAAAAGTTTTTTATCTTTTACAGAAGCAATGGCATTTACCTCGGCATGGGCTTTGCCTGCTTTTTTATGCCATCCTTCGCCAATAATTTTATTATCGTGAACAATTACACAGCCCACCATCGGATTTGGATAAGTTGTCCCCTGCCCATTTTTTGCCAACTCTAAACACCGTTTTATGTATTTTTGCTGTATATTCACAGCACAAAAGTAAAACAATAAAGTGACTCACAAAATAGAAATACGTCCTATACAAAAGAAGGACAATCTCAGGCTCGCTCAGATTATCAGGCAAGTCCTTACAGAGCACAAAGCCAATTTAGAAGGCACGGCTTTTACCGATGTCGAAACCGATTGTCTCTACGAAACCTACAAGACCAAAAAAGGTGCTTATTTTGTAGCTTTGATTGATGATGAAATTGTAGGCGGCAGTGGTATTGCTTTGTTAAACAAAGACTTCCCAAAAACTTGTGAATTACAAAAAATGTACTTATTACCAGAAGCACGTGGTTTAAAAATTGGCGATAAACTTATTGAGTCCTGTTTTAACTTCGCTCAAAAACAAGGCTTTAAAAATTGTTATTTAGAAACTTTTGCTACTATGAAACGTGCTCACGATTTCTATTTAAAAAAAGGCTTTGTTTTTAGAGAAAAACCTTTGGTAAAATCTTGTCATACAGCTTGTCATATTTATATGTATAAAACATTTTAAGATGCTGTTACACGAATTAAAATCAGATTTTCAGACACAATTAGCAGACCAATTTCCTAAGGAAGAAATTACTTCTTTTTTTAACCGCTTATGCGAGTTTAAACTAGACCTAAAAAGAGTTGATATTGCACTAAATCTCAATAAAAATATAGATTCAAATGACGTCCTATTTTTTAAGGATGCTATAAACAGGCTCAAACTATTTGAACCTATACAATATATAATAGGCAGCACCGAATTTTATGGATTACCTTTTAGAGTAGATAAAAATGTATTGATTCCAAGACCCGAAACAGAGGAATTGGTCTCTTGGATACTTGAGAAAGTTGGGAGTTGGAAGTCGAAAGTCCGAAATTCAAAAAAAGAAGACAAAAATTTACAAACTACAAATCTCAAATTACAAACCTCGAACCAACCAACCCTAAACATCCTAGACATCGGCACCGGTAGCGGTTGTATTGCTATTGCCTTAGCAAAAAATCTACCCAACGCCAAAGTATGGGCTTTAGATGTGTCTGAAAAAGCTTTAAATATTGCTAAACAAAACGCCGATTTTAATAAAGTTAAAATCAATTTTATAGAAGCTGATATTTTAAAGCCAAATGAGATTCTTCACTACGTTCAGAATGACAATATTGTCATTGCGAGTGAAACACAGCAATCTCAAACTGATAAAGAGATTACCCGCCCGAACGTACCGTTACGGTACGGGCAGGCCTCAGTCGCTTCGCTCCCTCGTAAAGACATAAAATTTGACATCATTGTAAGCAATCCGCCCTACGTTAAACAAAACGAAAAGGCTTTAATGCAAGCCAATGTTTTAAAACACGAGCCTCATTTGGCACTATTTGTAGAGAACAACAATCCCCTTTTATTTTACAATAAGATTGCCCACTTTGCACATAAAAACCTCTCAAAAAATGGGATGTTGTTTTTTGAAATAAACCAAAGTCTGGGTAAAGAAGTCCTTGCACTTTTAAAAACAAAAGACTTTAAAAATAGTATTCTTAAAAAGGATATGTTTGATGTTGATAGAATGGTACAAGCTGTAAATAATTAAGCTTAAACAAACTGATAAAATGATTATTTAACGGATAAAGACAATACAAAAGTATTATTATCTGGAGATATACACCCTAGACAGCTATAGAAAACCAACGTTTTACTGCTACTGTGGTTATTGGAATTTAAGTAAATACTATAAACCAAATTCGATACTGCTTAGATTGACACGATGACTTCGACTCCAATCAGTCTGACACATAATTTATACAATTAACAACTTTATAAACCTGATTTCGAACTCAGGTTTATAATAAATGCTTTACAATTTCATAAGATTTTTACCTAAAAAACATTAGCTTCGCTATCGCTAACTTTTTTAGACTAAAGTGGACTATCTAACTGATTAAAACCAGACCATATCTTCACATTAGCATTCATTAAAAAAACATAACAATGAGAAATATAATTTATTTAATACTGGCATCCTTATTCACTTTGGGCTGTAGTAATAAACCCCAATATAAGGATCCAATTCCAAATCACGATTCTTTTAAAATAGATTCTAAACAAGTAGGAGAAACAAGAATAATAAATGTTTGGACACCACCAATGTATAAAAATAGCACCGACTCATTTCCTGTATTATATATGCCTGATGGCGGCATAAAAGAAGATTTTCCGCATATCGCGAATACCATCGCAAAACTTATTAAAGAAAAAAGTATTCCACCATTTATCCTTATTGGCATTGAAAATACAGAAAGAGGACGGGATTTAACTGGCTATTCTGAAACTAAAGAAGATGAAAAATATTGTCCGTTAACCGATGGTGCAAAAAACTTCCGAGCATTTATCACTCAAGAATTAATGCCCAAAATAAATAGCACGTATAGAACTTCAAATAAGAAAGGAATTATAGGAGAATCGTTGGCAGGACTTTTTGTAATGGAAACATTTATGCAACATCCCGAATCATTTGATTTTTACATAGCCTTTGACCCTTCGTTATGGTGGAATGACCATTATTTGGTAAGAAATGCAAATGACCTTTTCAAAAAATTTCCTAACAAAAAAGTCAAACTTTGGTTTGTAGGTTCGAGTGCCGTAGATATTTCGCAATACACAAATCAATTGAACAAGGTTTTAAAAAACAATGCCCCAAAAAAACTAAAATGGCAATATTCAAACGAACCTAAAGAAAAGCATAACACAATTTTTAGAGCGACAAAAGAAAGGGCTTTAAAATGGATGTTAAATAACTAACGAATACTAACAAAAAACGCCAAGCCTTTTAACAATTAAAACGTCTTAGGAGAAGCGTAGCGACGTGGTTATCCTGTTACGGCACAAGTACAGCTCATAAAAGGCGGGCTAAAAAACGAAGACGTCTTAACGAAGCACCTCAATTGAGGTGTTGTGGTTATCTCTCAATGCTAGTAATTATTTATCTAGAGATTGCCACAGTTTTTTACAACAAATTTCGCAAGGACACCTCAACGTCATCCTGAGCGTAATCGAAGGATAGACAAAATATCTAACATAAATGACTTCGACTCCGCTCAGTCTGACACTTGTTTTATACAATTAACAGATTTATTATAAATACTTTAGCTTTTTGTTGCTTTTGTATTAGAAAAAAACTAGCTTCGCTCTTGCCTACCTTTGGCAGGTATCGGACGATATAACTGATTTAAACCAGTTCCTATCTCCTCCATTAGCAACTATAAGAAACCAATGAAAACGCAAGATTGGAAATCAAAAGAAAAAGCAAAAGTGCTGTTAATTGGACATGACCCAAGACTGCAAAAATCAGACACAATTGCAGATTTTGTTTTATTTGCAGATTATTTTTTCAGACCAATTCCGACTAATCATTCAGAAAAAAGAAAATTTGGACTTGCAAAATCTACATTTGATTACCTTACTTACTTGACTAATCATAAAATTAGACCTGAACAAGTTTATATCACCAACTTATGCAACAATTCTTTGCCTCATTCTGCAAAAGGGAAAACTGTTTTTATTCCGGAAAGTGAAGCAATAAAAGGAATAGAAAATATAAAAAGTATTTTGCGGGAAAATCCTTCAATTGAAATTATATTTTCAATGTCTCTTCAAGTAAATTATTGGCTTCAGAAATTGGAATTTTATCATTCCGACAATGACTTTGTTGTAAACTCAGAACCAAGAACAAATGGGAAAAACCATGAATTTCCATTTTATCAACCTGCAAAATCGAAAACTTTTTTAACAATTTGTGGAAATCAATACAAAATATACGAAGGAAATCAAATCTTAATTCCAATCTTACATACAAAGAATTTTCCTTTACAAGAGAAGTTGAAAGCATACAAAATTTGTATTAATAGAATTAGATACTATTTTGAAAAACAATAAATTACGGTTGATAACAACGGCTCATAGTGCATACTGCAAATTATGCTGAAATTGAAAATAAGTTGTAAATTTGAGAATATTTGTAAACAGAAAAATTATGAAAACCAATTGTGGCACGCACCATAGCCACAAACGATGATAACGCATTTGACAAAAAGAAGAATCATTCGATGACAAATACAAAATTTCTAAAATCTGCTTATACTGAATCAACCAAAGAAAGCATAGACAAGCTTATTGCGTATCTAAAGCAAATTGGAGGAAAAACTTTATCTTATAAATGCAGAAGGCAAAATGCATTTAAAACTTCTTGGACAAATAAGGATATTCGTCTTTTATTAAGATGTCATGTTCAGAATGCTGCAGAGTATTTAGAATTTGTCAAGACTAGCTTTTTAGATAGTCAAATAAAAGTATTAATAGCTGATATTGCAGATTTTGTAAATCAATTAGATCCAAATGAAGATACAAGCTTTATTGTTTTAAGTACAAATACTCAGCCATCCGCAGTACATTTTGACATTGCTAAACGATTATTTTATAATCATCAAATTAGAGAACAAAATCAAAATAATTACTCCACAGATTTATTAACCATTTATGCCATTAGATTATCGTTAGAAAATAGAGTTCGGGGCCTTCTCGGAATCGATTATGCAACTAGCAATGGCAAAAATATTGGCTTATCAACTTTAATAAAAATTTCAAAAAAGCTTAAGTCTGTGGTATACTCTGGGAATTTTGATTGGACTGAAATAGAATGGGTGAATAATTGGCTTAATCATCATATGCATAGACATATTAGGCCATACCCATGGATTATCTATCAAGCTTTAGAAACTTTAAAGCCATTTGTTGATCCTAAGGAGCCTTTAATAAAATCAGAAAGAATTATTCATTCATTTTATAGTGCAACATATGTAAATGATGAAAATGAATTAGAAAAAGAAGTAGAATTATACTTAAAGAATCTATATCCAGAAGTCAAAATTAAATGGCTTTCAAAAAGAGAAATATTAAAGAAAAAATAAAAACGGTTGCTCATATCGGCTATGCTTCATGCCGCAGTTTATTGTAAATAAGACGATTAAACTTTAATTGAAAATATTTATAAACACGAAAATCAAACAATAAAAAAGCGGCACGTCGCATAGCCACACCGATAAGCGTAACTCAAAATTTTATTTTACAACTCCAAAGCCTTTTTAGTATCGTTGTTCATTAAAATTTCAATAGGATTTTCTATTGCTTCTTTTACCGCTACTAAAAAGCCAACCGATTCTTTACCATCAATAACACGGTGATCATAAGACAACGCGATATACATAATAGGTCGGATAACAATCTCACCATTAACCACTACAGGACGCTCTACTATGTTGTGCATGCCTAAAATAGCACTTTGTGGTGGATTGATAATTGGGGTCGATAACATAGACCCAAACACACCCCCATTGGTAATTGTAAAAGTACCGCCCGTCATTTCATCAACAGTAATTTGTCCTTCTCTGGCACGAATAGCCAAGCGCTTTACTTCGCTCTCTACGCCTCTAAAAGTCAATTCAGAAGCATCGCGAATAACAGGTACCATCAATCCTTTTGGACCAGAAACAGCAATAGAAATATCTATAAAGTTATAATTAACTTGATAATCGCCATCTATCATAGAATTCACATCAGGATACATTTCTAAAGCACGGGTAACAGCTTTGGTAAAGAAACTCATGAATCCTAAACCAACGCCGTGTTTGGCTTTAAAATCTTCTTTAAACTGTTTGCGTAAATCGAAAATAGGTTTCATATCTACTTCGTTAAAAGTAGTGAGCATAGCGGTTTCGTTTTTAATAGCCACCAAGCGTTGTGCCAGTTTACGGCGTAACATCGACATTTTTTTACGTTCAGAACCACGATTGTCATTTGTAGAACTGCCCATACTTGGCACGGCTTTTATGGCATCGTCTTTAGTTATACGACCTGATACACCTGTCCCTTTGACCTCTGAGGCTTCTATACCTTTTTCTGAAAGAATTTTTTTAGCGGCAGGCGAAGGCGTCCCAGTAGCATAGGTAATGTTCTCGACCCGATAGCTATCGGGGGCGCTCGAACTGACCTTAGAGGATGCTAATTTCTCTTCTGTTTTTGCAACTAAAGAATGCTCACTGCCAATTGGTTTTTCGGCATCGGTATCAATCAAACAAACCACAGCCCCAACAGCAACAGCATCTCCCTCTTCGGCTTTAAGCGTTACAATGCCACTTTCTTCGGCAGGCAATTCGAGTGTCGCCTTATCGGAATCTACTTCGGCAATAGCCTGATCTTTTTCTACATAATCACCATCGGCAACAAGCCATTGGGCAATTTCTACTTCTGTGATAGACTCGCCCGGTGAAGGCACTTTCATTTCTAAAATCATGATACTCTTTTTAATTTATTTTTTAAATACATTGTCTATAACTTCTTGATGACGCTTTTTAAAGCGCATACTTGACCCCGAAGCCGTGGCGGCATTCAGTTTTTGTGAAGCCACTTCTAATTTAACTTCGGTAAAATATTGTAACATATAGCCCCAAGCCCCCATATTTTGCGGCTCTTCTTGCGCCCACATATAACGGTTTGCGCTTTTGTATTTGGCTAAAATCTTGTTTAATTTTTCTTTGTGTAAAGGAAACAATTGCTCTATTCTAACAAAAGCAATATCATTTCTCTCGAGTTTTTCGCGTTCTGAAATGAGCTCATAACAGAATTTCCCCGAGCAAAAAACGAGCTGTGTTACCTTTTCAGGATTAATAGTATCGTCTATTACCTCTTCAAAATGACCGTCGGTTAAGTCCTTAACGGAGGATACCGCATCGGGATGGCGCAACAAACTCTTCGGTGTAAAAACGATAAGTGGCTTTCTAAAATTGCGTTTCATTTGACGTCTCAGTAAATGAAAGAAATTAGCAGGTGTGGTACAATTGGCAACCATCATATTATCTACGGCACACATTTGCAAGAAACGTTCAATTCGCGCTGATGAGTGTTCGGCGCCCTGCCCTTCATACCCATGTGGCAAAAGTACCACAATACCATTTTGTTGTTTCCATTTGTCTTCGGCAGCACTGAGATATTGGTCGAATATTATCTGTGCCCCATTGCTAAAATCGCCAAATTGGGCTTCCCAAATGGTAAGGGTATTAGGGTTTGCCATCGCAAAGCCGTATTCAAATCCTAAAACGCCATATTCTGATAAAAGCGAATTGTAAATGCGTGATTTTCCTTTAGTATTCGGAATTTTATTTAATAAATTGATACGTTTCTCTGAAATTTCGTCTCGTAAAATTGCGTGTCTGTGCGAAAAAGTGCCACGCTCTACATCTTGACCCGACATGCGCACGTCAAAACCTTCTTGCATCAAGCTGGCATAGGCTAAAAGTTCGCCCATACTCCAATCGAGTTTATCGGTTTCAAAAAACATTTGATGACGTGCTTTTAAAATACGCTCGGCTTTTCTTAAAAATTTAATGCCTTCGGGGGCTTTAGACAAGGTATTTACGGCGACTTCAAGTTTGCTTTTAGAGACAGTTGTATCAACCAATTTAAATACATCGGATAAACCATTGTAGTTATAGCCTTGCCACTTTTCGGCCATAAAAGGGTGTATCACAGACATATTATCTGTTTTAGACTTTTCGTATTCCGCATTGAGGAATGTTTTAAAATCTGCTGATATCTCACTTACAAAAGCGTCATCTACAACTCCTTGGGCTATTAATTTTTTAGCATAAATATCCTTCGGATTGGGTTGTTTGGCTATGGCTTTATACAAAGTGGGTTGCGTAAAACGGGGTTCATCGCCCTCGTTATGACCATACTTTCTATAACCCAATAAATCTATAAACACATCGCGTTTAAAGCGCATTCTAAAATCGAGTGCCAATCTTACGGCATGTGTCACCGCTTCAACATCATCGGCATTGACATGCAAAACAGGCGATAAAGTGACTTTACCTACATCGGTACAATACGTACTAGAACGGGCATCGAGATAATTGGTTGTAAAACCCACTTGATTGTTTACCACAATATGAATGGTGCCACCCGTAGCATAAGCGTGCAATTGGCTCATCTGTATGACTTCGTAAACAACACCCTGTCCGGCAATAGCCGCATCGCCATGTACTAAAATGGGGACAACCTTAGCACTATCGCCTTTATATTTAGTCTCTATTTTAGATTTAGCAATACCCTGCGCAATAGGCCCTACCGTTTCTAAATGCGATGGATTGGGCACTAAATTCAAAATGACTTCCTTATTATTTTTAAGCGTTTTTTTATAGGTAGCCCCGAGGTGGTATTTAACATCACCTTCAAAATCGACTTCTTCAAAATCTTTACCTTCAAACTCGTTAAACAGCTCGCGAACAGGTTTTCTAAAAATGTTTGTCAGGGTATTGAGGCGTCCTCTGTGTGACATACCCAACACAAATTCATCTACATCGTACACTTCAGAAGCAATTCTAACCAGTCCGCCCAAAGCGGGAATTAGAGTCTCACCGCCCTCTAAAGAAAAACGCTTTTGACCGACAAATTTGGTTTGTAAAAACTGCTCGAATGTTACCGCCTGATTGAGTTTAGACAGGATATATTTTTTAGTTTCTGCATCGTATTTTGCGTGATTGTCATTCTGATTGAGCTTTTCTTGCCACCATTTTATTTCTTCGGGTTGGCGGATGTACATATACTCAATACCTATGGCATCGCAATAAATAGCTTCGAGATGGGCTACAATTTCTTTGAGCGAGACTTTTTTAATACCCAGTATTTTACCGGCGTCAAAAACAGTATTTAAATCGGCTTCTGTTAGTCCGAAATTCTGTAAGCTTAAATCGGGGGCGTAATTGCGGCGTGCCCTTACGGGATTGGTTTTGGTAAAAAGATGCCCACGAGTGCGGTAGGCGTTGATTAAATCGACTACCTTAAATTCTTTGTGGACTTTTTCGGGAATTTCTTGTTCTTGTTCTAAGTAATTGGTGTTGGCAAAATCGAATCCTTGAAAAAAGCTGCGCCAACTGGGCGCAACAGTATCAGGATTTTGCAAATACTTATCGTATAAATCGGCATAAAAAGCCGTGTGTGAAGCATTTAAAAATGAAAAATTTTCCATTTATGTGTTGACTCTCTTTTAGTTATAGTAATATGTGCCAAAAATACATTTTTTAGTTAGAAGGCAACAAAAAACTTAGCTTAAAAATAGGTAGATTTTTTTTGATAAATTTATTGATAGAAATATAAAAACAATTATATTTGCACTCGCTAACGCGAAAATTCCTCCTTAGCTCATCCCGATAGTTATCGGGAGGTTAGAGCAAAGAAGGAAAAGCAAGTTCTTTAAAATGAAATATTGTGTTTATATTATTTATTCAGAAGTCCTTAATAAATATTATGTAGGTGAAACTTCTGATTTTGAAAAAAGATTTGAAGAGCATAAAACTGGATTTTATAAAAATTCTTTTACCTCAAAAACATCTGATTGGGTTCTATTTTTCAAAATAGATTGTGATACTGTATCTCAAGCTATTAAAATTGAAAAACATATTAAGAAAATGAAAAGTATAAAATATTTTCAAAATCTTATTAAGTACCCTGAAATTGTTACTAGATTAAAAAATAAATACAAATAATTTTCTCCTTAGCTCATCCCGATAATTATCGGGAGGTTAGAGCATCTAAGAAGGTATACAATTAAGTATCCTCCTTAGCTCATCCCGATAGTTATCGGGAGGCTAGAGCATCTAAGAGAAAATACTATTAACCTTCCTCCTTAGCTCAGTTGGTTAGAGCATCTGACTGTTAATCAGAGGGTCCTTGGTTCGAGCCCAAGAGGAGGAGCTTTCTTAAAAAGACTATCAGAAATGATGGTCTTTTTTAATTTATACAATCTTTGGGTGAGCCCCGAAGTCTCGGGGTATCCCGAAAGTGAAACGATTCGGGAAGCCCAAGAGGAGGAGCAATGAAGTAGAGGTAAACCTCACTTCATTGCGGTAAAGTGAATGAAATTCTACTTTACTACAATAATTTTTTACAGGCTTTTTTTATTGTAGAGCATCTTATTTTTCACACTAAATAACGTGATATATTAAGTCAATTATTTAGAAATTAAAAAAGAGTGATAATGTAGGTGAAAAAATCATTAAAAAAATATTTTTTTGCCCTAAAAAAGTCAACTATTTTATAAGGAAAAATAGGCTTTTTTTAAGACTTGGTAATTTTCTATCTATGCTCAAATATTTAGGATTTCAGCACAAAAACACAATTTTAGCCATAAATTTACAATAAATCTCATAAAAGATATTTACAATTTTAGATGTAATATATAGTGTTGTATATCTGCATGTTACAAATTATTATCGTAGTTTATTAACAATTTTAACTATAATTTAAATGCAGATTATCAGCCTTCTAAAAAGAATTTATTTGTAAAAACTAAAAAGAAAACATATCTTTATTTTTTTAATCAAATTTATTTAAATTAAAACCTATTAAATTATGGAAGGATATTGCGTAAAATGTAAAGCGAAAAAAGAAATTAAAGGCGGTGCCGAAGTTGTTATGAAAAACGGTCGTAAAGCTATGAAAGGAACTTGTCCTACTTGTGGAACAGGTATGTTTAGAATCCTTGGAAAAGCCTAATTTCATTTAAGAGGATTTATCCTCGTAAAAATTTAAAAAAGTCTTACTTTTCAGTGAGGCTTTTTTTTGTTTTAAAACTTTTGCAAGAGAAAAATACCTACTTTTACTAATATCCATAAATTTTATTATATTTATTTTTGAAAAAATTAACCAAAATACCATCTATTTATAGGTAGGGTTTTCTTTAGTTTAATTGTTTTAATTTAGACTGACCATCTAAAACTTAAATTTAATTAAAACTAATACAGCTTGAAAAATTTAATTCATACCATTTATATTACGGTTATGGTATTAATCGTAATAATAGTTACAGCTTACCTAGCTTATACCGGTTATACTTATTATCACACACCTCTATTAGAACGTTTTTACCATCCACATCACAATTGGTTTAAGCCAAGTGGTCTATACGGACAAGGATTGGGTGTTATTGGTACTTTAATGATTCTTTTTGGCGTGTCGATTTATATTGCCAGAAAGCGTTACAATTTTATGGTAAAATATTTACGCTTAAAATATTTATTAGAATTCCATATTTTTTTATGTGTTTTAGGGCCTATCCTTATTTTATTTCATACCACATTTAAATTTGGTGGTATTGTCTCCGTAGCTTTTTGGAGTATGACGGCTGTTGTTTTAAGTGGCGTCATTGGCCGCTATATTTATATTCAGATACCTAGAACTATAGAAGGTAGAGAATTGAGCTTAGGCGAAGTAAAAGATATGAAAACCGATTTGGCTTATGTGTTAAACGATAAATTTAAATTAGATAATAATCTTATTGAAATGATTATCAGCTTGACTACAAATCAAGAAGCTACTAATAAAAATGTAAGTGTTTCAAATTTAAGAAAAGCCCTTAGAGAACATAAAGTACCTAAATCTGAAAGAGGCACTATTATTAAAATGGTAAAGAAAGAAAAAGCTTTATTAGGTAAAATAGCCCGTTTACAAACAATGCAGAAAATGCTTAAATATTGGCATGTTTTTCACCTACCTTTTGCTTTAATTATGCTCATAATAGTCGTTATTCATGTGGCAGTTACAGTTTCACTTGGTTATAAATGGATATTTTAATGGGAAATAGAATTTTAATGCACGAAGTATTGCTAGAACAACTCATAGTTTATGGAGGTGTATTTGTTTTATGCGCTGTACTTATATATTTTTATTTAAGATCTAAAAAAGTCAGCTCTAAAGTAGTCGAAAAAAAAGTTACAATTGCCAAAGAAGAAGGGCTTTTTGAACCTGTTTCTTTACATCCTCATATAGATTTAAATACCTGTATTGGCAGTGGCGCTTGTATTGCCGATTGCCCCGAAAAAGACATTTTAGGTATTGTTGACGGCAAAGCTACCGTTATAAATACTTCGCACTGCGTAGGACACGGCGCTTGCTTTCACGCCTGTCCTGTTGAAGCCATTTCACTGCGAATTGGTACAGAAAAACGCGGTGTTGATTTACCTCACGTCAATCAGAATTTTGAGACCAATATGAAAGGTATTTACATTGCCGGTGAATTAGGAGGTATGGGTCTGATTAAAAACAGTGTAGAACAAGGACACCAAGCTATAAAAAGTATTATAAACAGTAAAAGATGTAAAAAAGAGAATGCCGTTGACGTTATAATTGTAGGAGCAGGACCAGCTGGTATCTCGGCGACTTTAGCCGCCAAAAAATACGGCTTGACCTCTTTAACACTAGAACAAGATTCATTAGGCGGTACAGTCTATACTTTTCCAAGAGCTAAAATAGTAATGACAGCCCCTATGGAACTACCCCTTTACGGAAAAGCAAAGCTGTACAACACTTCAAAAGATGAGTTGCTTAACCTTTGGAAAAAAGTTATCTCAGAACACAATTTAGACATTAAAGAAAACACCAAAGTCGAACAAATAATTCCTAAAGAAGACGGTTGTTTTAAAGTAGTTACTAAAAATGGTGATGAATATTTTTGTAGTAATGTATTGTTAGCTATAGGTCGTAGAGGTACGCCAAGAAAATTAAATATCCCTGGCGAAGATTCTTCTAAAGTGGCTTATAGATTACTTGAACCTGAAAGAATACACAATAAAAACATTGTAGTTGTGGGTGGTGGCGACTCGGCTATAGAAAGTGCCTTGCTTTTAAAAGACGATAACAAAGTGACGCTGTCTTATCGCAAAGATACTTTCTCTAGATTAAAACCTAAAAACAAAAAGAAAATTGCCGATGCTATTGAAAATAAATCGATTAAAGTGCTATTTAACTCTAATTTAACGGCTATTACAGATAAAACTGTAACTGTTAAGTTGTCTAATAATGATATAAGTGATATTGAAAACGATTTGGTTTACATTTTTGCAGGTGGCGAACTCCCTACATCCTTTTTACAAAAATCTGGCGTAGGTATCTCAAAAAGATTTGGTTATATAATGAAAAGTCATAAAAATGAAGTGGCCCAATAAATACATACTATTGTTGCTTATTTGCAACGCTTTCATCAGCTACGGACAAATATCTCCGGGCGATTTAACCACAGCTCATGCCAAATTTGAAGGCATGAGCAATTGCACTTTATGCCATGATTTAGGGAAAAAAGTAACCGACAATAAATGTTTAGAATGTCATAAAGATATGCAAGCGCTTGTAAAAGCCGAAAGAGGATATCACGTAAGTGCAGATGTTAAAGGAAAAGCCTGTACTACTTGTCATAGCGAACACTATGGTCGTAAATTTAAAATGATTCGTATTGATACTTTAAAATTTAATCATGATTTAACAGGTTATAAATTAGAAGGTAAACACGATGAAATTGATTGTAAAAAATGTCATACATCTAAATTTATAGCAGATAAAGACATAAAAAAAAGACCCAATACTTTTATTGGACTTGAAACAAAATGTATTACATGTCATACTGATTATCATCAAGAAACGCTTTCGTCTAACGATTGTGCTTCGTGTCATAATACCGAAAAATTTAAACCCGCCGCTAATTTTGACCATAATGATGCCGATTTTAAACTCGTAGGCAAACACCTTGACGTAGATTGTGTAAAATGTCATAAAGAAGAAAAACGCAACGGTAAAGATTTTCAAAATTTCAACCACATAAAATTTACAGATTGCAATACCTGTCATTCAAATCCGCATGAAGAAACCATAACGGGTTCTTGCAAACAATGTCATACAGAAACATCATTTAAAAAATTTAGAGGCAAAGGCAGATTTAACCACAATACAACCAACTTTACTTTAAATGGCGCTCATAAAAAAGCCGCTTGTTTTAGCTGTCATAAAAAGAATGACGATCCGAAATTGGTTTTCCAAGACAGATTAAATATTGATGAAGCTAATTGTGTAAAATGTCACGAAGATAAACACGAAGGTAAATTAGGAAATGATTGTAAAAAATGTCATAACGAAACAGCTTTTGTGTCCTTAAAAACTTTAGAATTTTTCGATCATAATTTAACCGATTTTCCTCTTGAAGGATTACATCAAAAGGTAGATTGTAAAAAATGTCACGAATCGGGTAAATATACAAAGGCTATTGAATTTAAATCGTGTAATAATTGTCATGATGATTACCATCAAGGCGAATTTACCACAGCCACTAACACGCCAGATTGTAAAACTTGTCACTCTGTAAAACAAGGTTTCGACACCAGTTTATTTGATTTTGAACAACATCAAAAAACAGATTTCCCTCTTAACGGCGCTCATGGTGCAACACCATGTTTTGCGTGTCATATTGATGAGGAAAATGACAATAGATGGACTTTTAAAAACAAAGAAACAACTTGTATTACATGTCATAATGACATCCATAAAGAGTATATAAGTAGCGCGTTTTATCCTGATAAAAAATGTGAAACTTGCCACAGTAATGACGCTTGGTCTGATGTTAAATTTGACCACTCAAAAACCGATTGGCCTTTAGAAGGTATACACCTTAAAACAGATTGCCGTAATTGTCATTTCTCAAAAGCCAATTCAGAAAATAAAACTATTCAAAAGTTTGCCAATTTAGATACTAATTGCAGCACTTGTCACGATGATAATCACAACAATCAATTTGCTATAAATGGTGTTACAGATTGCACAAGATGCCATGAATCTAAAAACTGGATTCCAGAAAAATTTGATCATAATACAACTAATTTTAAATTAGACGGACGTCACGCAGAAGTGGCTTGTAACAAATGTCATAAGGCATTAAACAATACAGAAAAAAAGAGTTTTAATTATAAAATAGAAAAATTCGCATGTATAGACTGTCATCGATAATACTCGTTTTATTTGGCTGCGCACAAATATTTGCCCAGTCATCGCCACATGGTAAAAAATTAAATATTGATTGTGCAAAATGCCATACTTCAGAAAGTTGGGACGTTGACTACAAAACAATAAAATTTGACCATAGCATAACTGATTTTGCGCTAGAGGGTACTCATTTACAAACAAATTGTACAGAATGCCACACAAGTTTGGTTTTTGATGACGCCCAAACAGATTGTATTTCGTGCCATACCGATATGCACAGTTCTACAGTTGGTAACGATTGTGCTAGGTGTCATACACCAAAATCGTGGATAGTTAATAATATTCCGGAATTACACGAACAAAATGGTTTTCCACTAACAGGATCACATAACACTTTGGCTTGTATTGAGTGCCATACTTCTGAAACTGGTTTAAGATTTGATAGAATTGGCAACGATTGTGTTACTTGCCATAATGACGATTTTAACAATACTAAAGATCCAGATCATATTGCAGGAAATTTTTCTAAAGATTGTACACTTTGTCATAGTTCTTTTCAAGCTGAATGGACACCTTCTACCTTTGAACATGGTTTCTTCCCACTTACAGATGGTCACGATATAAAAGATTGTACACAATGTCATATTAATAACAAATTTGACGATACTTCGTCTGACTGTGTTAGTTGTCATAAAACTACGTTTGACGCTACTATAAACCCTAACCATACAGCAGCAGGTTTTGATACCGATTGTAAACAATGTCATACAACTACCCCCAGCTGGTCTCCTGCCACATTTAATCACGATTTTTTTGCGCTTACTTTGGGGCACGATGTTCAAGATTGTAACGCCTGTCATACAACGGCTAATTATGCCGACCAAGTTGCCGATTGTGTAAGCTGTCATCAAACAGATTTTAACAATACAACAGATCCAAACCATATTGATTCTGGTTTTCCAACAGATTGTATTTCTTGTCATACCACAAACCCAGACTGGACACCAGCTACTTTTAATCACGACTTTTTCCCTTTAACGGATGGTCATGATTTACCAGACTGTAAACAATGTCATAATACAGCTAGTTTTTCTGATCAAGTAGCCGATTGTGTGAGTTGTCATCAAACAAATTATGACAATACTACAAGTCCAAATCATACAGGTGCTGGTTTTGATACCGATTGCATACAATGTCATACTCCTAGCGGTTGGACGCCATCAACTTTTGATCATTCATTCTTCCCATTGACTTTGGGGCATGATGTTCAAGATTGTGCCACTTGTCATACAACAACAGTTTATGCAGACCAATCAGCAGATTGTGTGAGTTGCCATCAAACTGATTTTAACAATACAACTGATCCAAACCATATTGATGCAGGATTCCCTACAGATTGTATCAGTTGTCATACAACAAACCCAAATTGGACACCAGCTACGTTCGACCACAGCTTTTTTCCTTTGACAGATGGTCATGATTTGCCAGACTGTAAACAATGTCATACAACAGCCAATTTTTCTGATCAAGTAGCCGATTGTGTAAGCTGTCATCAAACTGATTTTGATAATACTACTAATCCGGTTCATATTGATGCAGGATTTAGTACAGATTGCATAGCCTGCCATACACCAAGTGGTTGGACACCTTCTACATTTGATCATAGCGTATTTCCACTTACTTTGGGTCATGATATACAAGATTGTACACAATGTCATAATACAGGCAACTATTCTGACCAAACAGCCGATTGTGTAAGCTGTCATCAAACTAATTACGATAACACCACAAATCCCGTTCATGTTGATGCTGGATTTAATACAGACTGCATAGCTTGTCATACACCAGGCGGTTGGACACCTGCTACTTTTGACCACAGTCTTTTCCCTCTTACTTTAGGTCATGATATTACAGATTGTACACAGTGTCATAATACAGCGAGTTATTCAGATCAAACAGCCGATTGTGTGAGCTGTCATCAAACTACTTATAACAATACAACAAACCCTGTTCATGTTGATGCCGGATTTAATACTGATTGTGTTTCTTGTCATACCACAAATCCGGGATGGACACCTTCAACGTTCGACCACAGTTTATTCCCTCTTACACTTGGTCACGACATACAAGACTGTACGCAGTGCCATACCAGTGGTAATTATTCTGACCAATCTGCAGATTGTGTGAGTTGCCATCAAACTGATTTTAACAATACTATCGACCCAAATCATGTAGCAGCAGGATTCCCAACAGATTGTATCAGTTGTCATACAACCAACCCGGGATGGACGCCTTCTACATTTGACCATGATGGGCAGTACTTCCCTATTTATTCGGGTAAACATCAAGGCGAATGGAGCTCTTGTGCAGAATGTCATACCGTAGCTAACAATTTTACTTCATTTAGTTGTATAGATTGTCATGAACATAATAATCAAACTGACTTAGCTAATGAACACAATGGTGTAGCAAATTACACTTATCAAAGTACAGCTTGTTTTGAATGTCATCCAAACGGTGACAAAGACTAACAAATTAAGGATATGAAAAATAGGCATATAATTATAGTTTTAGTGATATTATTTTGTTCAAACGTATTTGGTCAAGATACAAACACTATTATAAAAGGGAAAGTTACATTTGTAACAGCTACTAATGTTTATGTACAATTTGACACAACAAAAAATATAAAAATTGGTGATTCTTTACAAATAAAAGGCTCAAAAACCAATTGTTTATTGGTTAAAAACAAATCGTCAAAATCTGTTGTTTGTACTATTATTAACGGTTGTATTGTAAAAAAAGATGCTGTAGTTATCTTTAAATATATGCCTAAAAAAGAAGTTATAAACAATAAAAAGAGTGTTATTACTAAAGCTGAAACACCCATAAAAAAAGATAATCTTAAAAAAACATCCGACAAAAAGAACTTAGAATCTATTTATGGGAAATTATCGGTAGCTAGCTACAGTAATTTCTATGTCAATAGCGATAATAAACACAGAATTATGACTAGGTTTTCTATGAATGCCAATCATATAAATAATTCTAATTTTTCTTTTGAAACCTATTTAAATTACAGAAAAGAAGTCCTTGCACAACCAAGTAAATACGCCAGTAGGCAGACACCTTTTAAGGTCTATAATTTGGCTGTAAAATACGATGCCACACCTACTTTGTCTGTTGTATTAGGAAGAAAAATTAATAATAAAACATCGTCTTTAGGCGCTATTGATGGTTTGCAAGTAGAAAAACATTTTGGTAAAAATTATGTAGGGGTTATAACAGGATTTAGACCAGATTTAACCGATTTTAATTTTAACTCAAAACTTTTTCAGTACGGTGCTTATATAGGTAGAAAAACAAGTTCTGCTTCTATTTATTCTGAAACTACTTTAGGGCTTATTGAACAACGAAATAGTGGCAATATTGACCGTAGATATAGTTATTTTCAACATTCGAGCAATCTTTTTGGTAGCTTAAATTTGTTTTCTTCTTTTGAATTAGATATGTATAACAAAGTAAATGGTGTTGTAAGTAATAATTTTAGATTGACCAATTTATATATGTCGGCCAGGTATAAATTCAGTCGGAAATTTAATTTAAATGTTTCTTACGATTCTAGAAAACGCATTATTTATTACGAAACTTTTAGAACACAGATTGAAGATATTCTAGCAGATGATTTAGCACGTCAAGGCTTGCGTTTTAGAATAAATGCCAAACCCTTTAAATACGTCAATACAGGATTGAGTTATAGTACCAGATTTCAAAGCGATAAGCAAAATAAATCTGATAATATAAATGCCTATGTCAGTATGTATAGAATACCCAAATTTGGCGGTTCTGTCTCTTTAAATTACAACAGAAATACATCTAGTTATTTAGAAAGTAATATTGTTTCTTTGAGACATTCTAGAACTTTATTTAAAAATAAGCTTAACGCTGACTTTTACTTTAGATTTGTCAATTACAATTATACAGTAACTGAAGCAAGCACACAACAATATTATTTTGGAACAAATTTATCATTGTATCTTAGCAAAAATTTAAGATTTAGCGTTTATGCAGAATACGTTAAGAGTGACATTAACAACAATTATAGAATAAACACAAAACTTGTAAAACGATTTAATAACAAAAAGAAAAAAAGACATTATGCCTACTAAATTTAGACTATCAATCATCCTATTAAGTATTTTTTTTACACTATCATCTTGTAAGGATAAAGAAAAATACACCCCTGTAAAAGACAGTGATAAAATATCCGATACAGAAACAACAGCAAAACCTGTAAAATCTTTTAAAGATGACGTCCACACCGTTACTATAAACGAAATTCTAAAAACAAAACGTTATCTGTATATAAATGTAACCGAAAAAAACAACATAAAACCCTTTTGGATAGCCACAAGAATTATTGATGTAAAAGTGGGTGGTACTTATTTTTATAAAGGCGGACTTCTTAAAACAAATTTCGAAAGCAAAGAATTTAAACGCACTTTCGATAAAATTTATTTGATATCCTCTAATTTGGTTCCTGCCAACCATGCAAGCGATCCTGGATTTCAGAAAAAAACGACTTCTACCAACAGGATTGATGTTATAAAATCGGCTCAAAAAATTGTAAAATCACAGAAAAATAAAGGCCTTATAAAGGGCTCGATTAAAATTGCAGAACTGGTTAAAAATGCTAAAAAATATGCTGGTAAAACAGTACAAGTAAGTGGTACTTGTAGCAAACTCAATGCGGGCATTATGAATAGAAATTGGATTCATTTAAAAGATGGCAGTCTAGATAGCTACGATTTAGTTGTCACTTCAAAAGAATTTGTAAAAGAAGGCGCGACAGTTACAATTAAAGCACTTGTGACACTTGACAAAGATTTTGGTGCAGGCTATAAATACGACCTTATTTTAGAGGACGGTACTGTTGTGCATTAAAATCTTATAATTTTTAGCGGATAAAAAGGATAAAAAAGTTTTGTTATCCCGAAATCTAAACCGATAAATGGTTATATTTGTTGGGTTATAACGAGTTGCTTGCAATAGGTGAATTTCACTCATATTTCAAAAAAGTTCTTTAAAATAATAATCCTAAAACACCGGAAAGATTTTCGGAATTTCTGCCTGTATG
>JASFYX010000026.1:0-3610 GCA_045046885.1 Flavobacteriaceae bacterium | reverse complement strand
CCATCGCCGATGATAGTGTGGGAGTTCCCATGTGAAAGTAGGTCACTGCCAGGGTTATACACTAAGAAAGCCTCAATCTTGCGATTGGGGCTTTTTTTTTCCTGTGATTTAGTGGAAACTATTGATGATTGATGATTGATGATTGATATTTTTTTTGATTAGGTTTTTACTAGATTAGGGTGTAGCCCACCTTTTAATATAGATGCTTTTTTAAAACCTGCCTGAGTCATCAAAAATGCAGCTGCGGAGCTGCGGGCTCCTGTATCACAAAATAAAACATATCGTCTGCTTTTGTCCATATTTTTTATTTTAAGGCGTAGTAGGTATAATGGTATGTTTGTTGTGTTTGTTATCCCAGAATGGGCAAATTCATCTTCCATACGTACATCAATTGGTAGGGCTCCATCTTTAATTAATTGTTTTGCTTGCTGACTATCTACCCAGTGTAATAATGGCTCTTCCAGCATTGAATGAAACTTGTCTTTGGCTAAACGCAAAAGAATGCCATCTGTTTTCATGGTTATGCTTGCATTTCTTGGATCGCCAGAGACTAAAGCTTCTTCTCCAAAGCAATCGGTTGGACCTAGTTTATTTAAAATAATGGGATCTTTATTGTGTTGAAAACTACGACTAACTATACAATTACCTGATTTTATTATGTAGTAATAATCACCAGGATCACCTTGTTGTATTACTCGTTGGCCCTTATTAACATTTATGGCTTCCATATTGTCAAATAGAGACATAATATTTGCAGCAGGCAGGGTAAGGAAGATCTGGGTTTGTAACATTGCCATTTTCCATTCAATGTCACTGTCGTTTTCATCAAAGCTAAAGAATATATCATTAACCTCAACACCTTTATCTATATTTTTTGCGGCACTCTGTTCCCAAATTAGCAGTTTATCCAATATTTTAGTATTTAATCTGGCTATAAATACCTTGTTGTTTGCTTTGGCAGTAAATAACCTGGGTTTTAGTGCTGCCAAAGCATATAAGCTTTGTTTATGTTCAGTTGAAAGAGTGGTTTGTTTACCATCCTTAGAAAAAAGCTCTATTTCACCCTCTAATAAAAATAAACTATCAGAGTCTTCATCACCAATTTCAAATATGGTTTGATCGTTATTATATTCAGTTATAGTTATCTCTGATTTTAATCGATCGTAAGCTTCCTTTACAATGGAGTTAACAGGAATACAGTGGCGTAATTGGCTAAGATATTTGTCCGCAGTGATTGACATTGCTTAAACCTGACGTTGTTTTTCAGGCAGAGATACATTCAATTCAAGTACCGGGCAATTTTTATCGTTAGTATCCATATGTATTTGAATTTGATCGTCACTAATTTCTACATATTTACAAATAACTTTTAAAATCTCTTCTTTTAATTTAGGTAAAAAATCTACTTCTGGTCGGTGGGCACGTTGGTGGGCAACAATAATTTGTAACCGCTCTTTTGCCCTGCTTGCAGTATGTTTTTCCTTAGAGGAACTGCGAAAATAATCTAGGATTCCCATATTAGCCTCCAAATATTTTTGAGAAAAAGCCTTTCTTTTCTACTTCAAGAAAACGATGTGGGATTTCATCATCTGCATCTTTTCTTAAGAAGCGATCCACTACATCCGAGTAGGCTTGTCCTGCAATGCTTTCTTTATCAAGAATAATAGGCTGGCCTGTATTGGATGCTTGTAAAACAGATTCTGATTCAGGAATAACTCCAAGAAGAGGAATGGATAAAATTTCACAGATATCTTCAGTACTTAACATCTCACCTTCTTCAACTCTTTTGGGAGAATAGCGAGTAATGATCAAATGTGTTTTAACTGGCTCCAGATTTTCAATAATACGTTTGGTTTTACTGTCTAAAATGCCTAAAATTCGATCAGAATCCCTTACGGATGAAACTTCAGGATTAGTTACAATTAAAGCTTCATCTGCAAAGTATAGAGCCATAAGAGCACCTGATTCAATACCTGCAGGTGAATCACAGATAATATAGTCAAAAGTTTCTGAGAGCTCATTGATTATACGCTCAACTCCTTCCTCCGTTAAGGCTTCTTTATCTCGGGTTTGAGAGGCTGGTAGAATAAAAAGGTTTTCGGTTTTTTTATCGCGGATAAGTGCTTGATTAAGTGTTGACTCACCATTTATGACATTTATAAAATCAAAAACAACGCGACGTTCACAGCCCATAATCAAATCCAGATTTCTTAGACCAATATCAAAGTCTATTACCACTGTTTTAAAGCCTTTACTTGCAAGTCCAGTACCAAAAGCCGCACTGGTTGTAGTTTTACCAACGCCACCTTTTCCAGAAGTTACAACTATTATTTTTGCCATGTATTTGTTTTTCCTAAAATTTTAAAATATTATAATGATTGAAATTCTAATTTTTCCTGATTTAAACAGATGTGACTTGATGCGCCTACGTTATCGTTTGGAATATCATCACATAACAAATAAATTCCTGCAATAGAAATTAATTCGGCCTGAAGATTATGGCAAAAGATACCTGCATTGTGGTCTCCTTTAATACCTGCAAGAGCGCGACCACGCAAGGTACCGTAGATGTGTATATTTCCTGCTGCTAAAATTTCTGCACCAGCACTAACCGAACCTATAATAATCAAGTCCCCGTCGGGTGCATTTATTTGTTGTCCAGAACGAACGGTTTGTTTAACAAATAATGTTTTTTGTGGTGTTTTTACAATGTTTATTTTTTCTTTTACCGCAATAGACTGCGAGTCATTCTTATTAGAGGTGTTTTCTTCTGCTTGTTTTTGAACGGTTGTTTTTTCTGTTGTTTGTTCACTTTTTTTAACGGCTGCTTTAGCTTCGGCTAAAATAGCTAGGCCAGCCTTATCAATAGCTTCTTTTTGTGCGGTAATTGAACCTTTAATGCCTACCGGGATCATGTGAAAGTTACAAATAATTTTTTTTAAGCTTTTAAAATCTATTTCAGTCTGTTCTTCTGCCAGTTCGTGTAAATCTATAACAATGGGAGTATGGTTAAAAAAATTAGGTGCCATTTCTACTTTTTCGGCTAATTCTTTTTTAAAACAATTGAGATCATTGTGAAATAATTTTAAGACGGTAAGAGTAAATAAGCTGCCTTTAAGTTGAAAACTAGGTTCGTGTTCTATCATTATGTAATATGTGTTTTATAGGGTCATGTAAAATGGCATTTTAACATTTTTTGAATAGAGCTTTAATAGTTTTTTTAGCTTATATTTACTTAAAATAGAAATAAAAACTTTTTTTTTCAAAAAAATATTTATTTTTAGTAAATATTCTGTATAATGCGCATTCTTCATTACATAGAGTCTTTCTACGGGACTACTTATTAACACTAATAATGAAGAAATAAAATGCTGGGGGTGATTAGCTCAGCTGGTTAGAGCACCGCCCTTACAAGGCGGGGGTCATAAGTTCGAATCTTATATCACCCACCATTCTTTTCTAGAATGGTTTTGTAAATCCCATGTTAAATACCTGTAAATATCAATAACTTATAGATTGACCTTTCTATATACATCTAAAAACACATACGCTTTTATTTATTAATTTTTATGATATTATGTCGTTTTAGACAGCTTTGGCCTTATTTTGG
>JASFYX010000025.1:0-14637 GCA_045046885.1 Flavobacteriaceae bacterium | reverse complement strand
AGCGGAAATAGGTATTTTTAAAAATACCTATTTCCGCTAGACAAAAAAAGGTGTAAAATAAAAAAACCACTTGTAAAAATACAAGTGGTTTTAACGCACTAAAACTAAGATTATAGGTTTACCGTAATCTATCCATAGATTTTACGAGTGCTTCATCCTTTTGTATCGCTTTATTAGCCAAAGCCAATAAAACAATATTTAATACAGGAATAAAACTCCCAATACCCTTCTCAGAAATAACAATTTCTCCAGATAAATTTAATAAATAGTACAACAATACTCCTATCAAATATAGGTTAACAATTATATTAAGTCTGTTTAACATAAATTGTGATTTTCTCTTTTTGTATTGCAATAAGCTCACTAAGGCTAAAATAAATGTTATTACAAAACCAATAGCTATACTCATTATTAATATTTCCTTATTATCAAATGATTGATAGACAAATAAAGCCTCTGTTTTATTAGTAACCCATAGCGGTACATAAATAACTAAAATACTGCTAATTAGTACTATTATAGCCAAATAAACTGATTGAATTCTTTGAATCATTAGCTTTTAAAAATATTAATTGCAAATGTAAATCATTCTTTTTTATTTATACTTTTTTCTTTTTAAAAAAAAAGCGTAATATTGCAGTAACAATCACGTCAAAAAAAAAGCGTGTTCTTCACAAAAAATTTATAATTCAAAAATATAAACACAATCCATTCTTTTAAAAGAATTTTATCACTTAATATTTTATCTTTATGTTAGATATTTCTGCCCTTAAAGGGAAAAAATTAACCGATTTACAAGAAATCGCTAAAACACTTAACGTCTCAAAGTATAGACAACTTAAAAAGCTTGATTTAATTTATCAAATCCTTGATATACAAGCTGCTGAACCAAAAACGACAGCTCCAGAACCCAGCACTTCTAGAAAATTTGAAAATAATTCAAATCAAAAATCTAAGCGCAAAAGAATTCCGAATAATAATCAAAAAAATTTATTCGAAAAACCTGCCGACAAAGCTGTAGCTCCTAAAAATGACTCTGAAAAACAGACTGCTGTTTCTCCTAAAAGAGAAATAAACAAGCCTATTATTAAAAGAGATTCTAATCCACTTCCTAAAACAGAAAATAAGCCTGCATTTAAATCAGAAAAGGTTTTGAACAATCCACAAACTGCTGAGAAAAAGACGGTACCTCAACGTCCTAAAAAGGATGATTCTAAAAACAGAAGACCTCAACATAATAATAATAATAATAAAAACCCTAACGAACAAAAACGTCAAGGCAAATACCGCGACCCAGATTATGAATTTGATGGTATTATAGAAAGTGAAGGTGTTTTAGAAATTATGCAAGATGGCTATGGTTTTTTACGTTCCTCAGATTATAATTACCTATCATCACCCGATGATATTTACGTATCACAATCGCAAATTAAACTCTTTGGTTTAAAAACGGGTGATACTGTTAGAGGTAATGTGCGTCCGCCTAAAGAAGGTGAAAAATATTTCCCACTTATCCGCGTATCCTTAATTAATGGCTTAAATCCACAAATTGTAAGAGACCGTGTAGCTTTTGAACATTTAACGCCACTTTTTCCAACAGAAAAATTCAATATTACAGAGAAAGGCAGTTCTATTTCAACTAGAATAATGGATTTATTTTGCCCTATTGGAAAAGGTCAACGTGGAATGATAGTATCGCAACCAAAAACGGGTAAAACAATGTTGTTAAAAGACATTGCCAATGCCATTGCCGCCAACCATCCTGAAGTGTATCAAATTATTTTGTTGATTGACGAACGTCCTGAAGAAGTAACCGATATGCAACGCAACGTCCGTGGCGAAGTAGTAGCGTCAACTTTTGATGAGCCTGCCGATAAACATGTAAAAGTTGCCAATATTGTATTAGATAAAGCTAAACGTTTGGTAGAATGTGGTCATGATGTGGTTATTTTATTAGATTCAATCACACGCTTAGCACGTGCCTATAATACTGTGGCACCTGCCTCAGGTAAAATATTATCAGGTGGTATTGATGCCAATGCATTGCACAAACCCAAACGCTTTTTTGGCGCTGCAAGGAATATTGAAGGCGGTGGTTCATTGACCATTATTGCAACAGCTCTTACAGAAACTGGATCAAAAATGGATGAAGTTATCTTTGAAGAATTTAAAGGTACAGGTAATATGGAGCTACAATTAGATCGTAATATTTCTAACCGCCGTATCTTCCCTGCTATTGATTTGGTTAAATCAAGCACACGTCGTGACGACTTGTTGTTAGACGATAAAACCATACAACGTATGTGGATTTTACGTAAGTACTTGGCCGATATGAATCCTGTTGAAGCGATGGAGTCTATTAACGACAAAATTAAATACACAACAAATAACACTGAATTTTTGGTTTCGATGAACGGATAATTTTATCACATTTTATCTTTTCTTAAAGTCAAAATTTTGTATATTTGCAAACTCAAAATTACAATACAATCAGTATTAAACTGATTTAAATATACATCGCGGGGTAGAGCAGTAGGTAGCTCGTTGGGCTCATAACCCAAAGGTCGCTGGTTCGAGTCCAGTCCCCGCTACTAGAAACCACTTCTTTTTAGAAGTGGTTTTTTTTTGTTAATATAGTTTTCCTAATTTTATAGAATGCAAAAAGAATTTGTGACATATATATTGTATTCAAAAACTTTTGATAAAATTTATATTGGATTTACTTCAAACCTAATAACACGATTTTTATCTCACAATAAATTTGGAAAGGGATATACTAAAAAATTCCGCCCTTGGTTGGTAATTTATGTTGAATTCTTTAATTCTAAACTTCAGGCACTGCAAAGAGAAAAAGAATTAAAAAGTTCTCGCGGAAGACATTTTATAAAAAACACTCTTTTAATAAAATAACTCGTTGGGCTCATATCCGTCAGCTGACGGACGCTGGTTCGAGTTCAGTCAGTTGACTGACACGCCAGTCCCCGCTACTAAAAACCACTTCTAAAAAGAAGTGGTTTTTTATTCTTTATGATTTTACTAATTTTATGTTATGAAAGATGAATATGTTACATACGCATTATACTCAAAATCTTTTGACAAAATTTACATAGGATTTACTTCAAATTTAATTGCCAGATTTTTATCTCATAATAAATTAGGAAAAGGTTACACTAAAAAATTTCGCCCTTGGATTGTTGTTTATGTTGAATTTTTTGATTGTAAAAAAAATGCCCTGCATAGAGAAAAGGAGTTAAAGAGCTCCAGAGGTAGAAATTTTATCAAAAATATTATTAATAAATAGCTCGTTGGGCTCATATCCGTCAGCTGACGGACGCTGGTTCGACAGTCAGTTGACTGACACGCCAGTCCCCGCTACTAAAAACCACTTCTTTTTGAAGTGGTTTTTTTATGAATTGCTATATACTCATTTTTTACACATCAAATCATTCATTTCTTGTCACAATAAATCATCATCATCAAAAGTCAAATAACCCGTTATTTTTTCTTCTTTTTATGTCTCAAATGTTGCATATACAAATTAGGCTAACCATTATATTGCATATTATTAATTTTCAGTTAAAGCAATTGTATTGAATGCTGAATTTAAAACGCTCTTAAAATGAAAAAAAACTACCTTTTTTTATTAATATTCTTAATTACCACTTATGGCTTTTCGCAAGCCTCAACTAGCACAACTTGGAATGGCTATGAAATTAGCTATATTACTCAAACCAGCTTCGATACAGGGTTAGATGGTAAAAATGTAAATTCAAAATTACAGGTTACTAATGTAAGTAACACGTCGCCCTTACCTCTGTATTTTCAATTATATATTGAAGGTCTTACGGCCGAAAATCCTCTCCGTGATAATCATGGAGATGGTGGTTTTGCAGTATTTCCAAATGGTGGGGCACTACTTATTAACCAAGGCGAGACAGCATATACCCAAAATTGGTTGAGCGGTATATATGAGAGCAGATTTGGAAATACACCTCCTATAGTTAATGAAACAAAGGCCTATAATTTTCATTTCCTTTTTAGCGAATCAAGCGATGCTTTAAATGCTTCTGGCTTTCCAAAAGACGGATCTTTAGTTGCAGATTTACCCATTACACTTGAGTTTACAAACCACGAAAATAATATTGATGTAAGCAATGGCGATTTAACTATTGAAATTGAAGTTACTACCGATGATACTTCTCCGTTTTATATAGAGGTAGCAACCGAATTAAAAGGTTTTCATGACGATTTATTTAATACTATCCGCATCCAAAATGGTGACGGAGGAAGTACGCCATATCTATTCAGAGCTAAGGTAAAAAACAGAAATGATTGGTTGGTTAAAATTGCTAAGACTGGAAAAAAACTGAAATTATTTCTATTGATCCTAATAGTCCAAACGTCAATGTTACATTAAGCCCAAGCACTCAAGGCCTTTCTCCTTATGACTTTACACTTATTAAATCTGTAAATACTTCTACCGGATTCTGGAGAGGTGCAGTCTCAGAAAGCGAAGGTACTTTTCTAGCTATTCCCGGTCAAGAAAACTGGAATGGAACCAGCAATCCAAAAACAGCTTCAAAAATCTATAAATACAGTTTTGATGGCACTTTAATCTGGGATTTTAACTTTGAATGGGAAGCTTGGGGAGGAGATATGAGCGAAGATGGCAGTGTTGTAGTTGTTGCCAGTAATCATCCAGAAAGTAACGGTACTTACAACCCAAGTGGTGGCGACTATATGCTTATTATCGATGGTGTAACAGGAAATTTAATATCTAACATATCAGGATTAGAAACCAAAAGTTTGAAAATATCGCACGATGGCAAATATGTAGCCATTGGGTTACAACAGGGTAATTTTCATATTTACGATTTGGTAAATCAGCAACTCCATAGGAATGTTGGGGGTTCAAATATTTATGGTCAAGTACGTGAAATTTTATGGAGTAGCGATAATTCCTCTATTTATATGAGTACAGGTGATGGCTATTTAAGAAAATACAGCCTTAATTTTACAGGAGCAATCAGTGCAACAGAAACATGGAAGAGTTATGTTGGGGGCTGGGCTTTTATTAACGGTTTAAATATAACTAATGATTCTAATTATATTTCTGTCGGCTCTAAAGACAAAGGTCAAACGGTAATAAACACCTCTGACGGAACCATACTTTGGTCTAAACATACAGGTAATTTTGATTCAAAAATCTCAAAAGATGGAACCAAATTAGTCACTTTTGGAGGTAAAGTATATAATTTAACTACAGGTGAATATATAGGATATCTAAACCGAACAGCTACTACACATTTTTTTAATAACAATCCTTTTATTCTTTCTGTTGACAGGGCAACAATAAATGGCAGTCAGATTCAGAGTGGTATAACAGTACATTCATTTGAAGGTGACTTATTATCTAATACACTTGGAGTAGATAGATTCTATAACCCTAATGATGTAAGTTATACTGTTGGCGAACAAGTACAATGGTCTTACCTTTCTGATGATGATAGTAGGTTAATTGTTTTAAGTAGAGATATGGATACAGCCAATGAAGTAGGTATTTCTATTTTTTCTATTACAAATAATGGTGGAGCGCTAGGTATTGATAATGAGTCAATATTTTCTAATCAGATAATGGTCTTCCCTAATCCGGTAAATAATCAATTAAACTTTACATTTAACAATACAATTCTAGCTGATATTATTTCTATTCAAATACTTGATATAAACGGACGGATAATAAAAAATATAAAAACTATTCATCCTCAATTAAGCGTTGATTTAAACAATTTAAATGCCGGTATTTACCTTGTTAAGGTTAAGACGACAAAAGCAAACTACACGTCAAAAATTATAAAGAAATAAGATTTGTTTAAACTTATTTAAAGTGACTTAAAAAGAAATCACAATCAAATTATACGCTTTGCAATTCTGTCTCTTCCGAAAGATTCGGCAAAATCAACTTGGCACAATTAGAACCTCAAACAGGACGACGACACCAATTGCATAAACACCTATCAAATATCGGAAATCCGATATTGGGAGATTCAGTATATGGCATTGAAAATTTAATTTTAAAAGGTAAATTTCCTCAAAGATTTAGAAAAATATTTACTCAAATAAAATAGTTAAAATGATTACTTTGCAGAATGAATACTTTCGAAGATTTAAAGATTAAAAAACAATTACGAAATGCTATTACCGATTTAGGGTTTGAAAATCTAACCCCCATTCAACAAGCGTCCTATTCTCCTATACGTGGAGGCTTCGATTTTGTGGGAATTGCACAAACCGGAACTGGGAAAACAATTGCCTATTTACTTCCAATCTTACAAGATTTGAAGTTTTCAGACCAACCACATCCAAGAGTATTGGTCATGGTACCAACTAGAGAACTAGTCATTCAAATTGTAGAACAAATCGAAAAATTAACACCCCACCTAAATATAAGAGTGTTAGGTGTTTATGGCGGTAGTAATAACATAAATGCACAAAAAAAAGCCGTTACCCAAGGGCAAGATATCATTGTAGGGACGCCTAGAAGACTCTACGACCTTGCTCTTTCTAGTGTATTACGATTAAAATCAATCAAAAAATTGGTGATTGACGAAGTCGATATTATGCTTGATTTTGGCTATAAAACACAGTTAAGAAACATCTTTGAGCACCTTCCGTCAAAAAGGCAAAACATTCTCTTTTCGGCCACGATGACTACCTATGTAGATGAATTAATAAATGGTTTCTTAATCAATCCTGTCAAAAAAACCATTTCTATTAGCGGTACACCTTTAGAGAATATTAGTCAGGAATGTTATGCTGTTCCTAATTTTTATACCAAGGTTAACTTATTAAACCATTTATTAGAAGATAAATCAGCCTTTAGCAAAGTCCTAATTTTTGTGGGTACCAAGGTTAATGCTGACAGATTATTTGAAACATTAAATTTTGCCCCGATGAATATCGGGACTGAAATTTCTGTAATTCACTCAGGTAAAGAACAAAATCACCGTACTAAATCCATAGAAAAGTTTGTTAACGGTTCGCGTAGAATTCTAATAGCAACCGATGTGATTGCCCGTGGGATTGATATTGAAAATATTTCTACCGTAATCAGTTTTAATACGCCTTTCTACCCCGAAAACTATATCCACCGCATTGGGCGAACCGGTAGAGCCGGACAGCAAGGAAGAGCCATTCTTTTTTACAATGAGAAGGAAACAATTTTAAAGGAGGCGATTGAAAGCTTGATGAAATGTACCATTCCGTTCAATGAATTTCCAAAAGAAGTAGCGATAAGTTCCCAACTCACCCCTGAGGAAAAGGTCAAACCTTTAGATCCAGAAGAACTGTCTGATAAAAATTTAGCTGTTAAATCTGGCGCTTCTTTTCATCAAAAATCTGCCAAAAACAGTAAAGAAAAAACTAAAAAGAAAAGTTACAGCACCCAATTAAAAGAGCGATTCAAAAAACCAATCAGGCGTGGGGACAAAATCCAAAATATGAAAAAGAAAAGAAGGTGATGTTGTGCCGTATCTTTCGTATCAAGAGCTGTGTCTCATCCTGAAATACCGTTACATAAAACCCCGCTACCGCAATCCCGAAATTTTGGGACTTTCATGTGGCAATTAAGTAAATTCTCAATAACTCAATACCCACTCCCCGAACCTGCAATTTGCTCAATAGGATGCCATGTCGTTTTGGTCTCTTGGAAATCGAAAATATAATAAGGCGTTTCGTGTTTGGTGTCAAAGTAATCGCCGTTTTCGCGAATGCGTGTACGTTTCATATTCTCTACAGCCAATTCTTGTAATGTTTTAATATCGTTTTTATCAGCCCCACAATACAAAACTGCGTTTACATCCATATGACTTCCGAAATGTGTCAATAACTCGGCACGGTTACCTGTTAAGATATTTACCACACCACCCGGCACATCTGATGTTGCCAAGACTTCAGCAAAGGTAATGGCACATAAAGGTTTTGATTCTGATGCTAAAATGACACAAGTATTGCCACCTGCTATGATGCTACAAATTTGTGTAATCAAACCTAATAAACCACTTTGTTCGGGTGCAAAAGCTGCTACAATACCTGTTGGTTCTGGTACAGAGAAATTAAAGTAACTGCCAGAAACCGGATTAACAGTACTGTACATTTGTATGTATTTATCGCACCAACCAGCGTAATAAATCAATCTATCTATACTTAAGTTTACTTCTTCTAAAGCTAAAGCTTGAGAGATACCTTGTAAGGTTAATTCTTCTACAAATTGGGCTTTACGTCCTTCAAGGACTTCGGCAATACGGTATAAAATCTGACTACGATTATAAGCTGTTTTATGTGCCCATCCACCTTGAGCTTTACGTGCTGCTACAACCGCATTTCTAAAATCTTTTCGCGATGATAAGCACATATTAGCTATTGCTTTATTATTAGATTTTGCTTGGTAAAAACGCCCTGACTCAGTTCTAGGAAATTTTTCACCAATATATATTTTATATGTTTTTAAGACTTCTATTCGTGACATATCGTTTCTGTTTTAATCAAATTTTAAATAAGGTTCTAAACCGTGAATACCGCCTTCACGACCAAAGCCGCTTTCTTTATAGCCTCCAAATGGTGAAGCAGGATCGAATTTATTAAAGGTGTTTGCCCAAATGACGCCTGCGCGTAATTGGGAAGTCATATTAAATATTTTTGAGCCTTTATCTGTCCACACGCCAGCTGATAATCCGTAAGGCGTATTATTAGCTTTTTCTATAACTTCATCTATTGTTCTAAAAGTCTGAATAGCCAAAACAGGACCAAATATTTCTTCTTGAACTATGCGATTTGATTGTGCTACGTGTGTAAACAAAGTAGGTTTACACCAATACCCTTTTTTTGGTAAAGAACATTCTGGTTGGTAAATTTCGGCACCTTCTTTAAGCCCAATTTTTATATACTCATTTATGGTATTGAGTTGATCTTTAGAGTTTATAGCCCCAATATCTGTGTTTTTGTCAAGCGGGTCGCCAATAATTAAAGACTGCATACGTCCTTTTAATTTTCGTAAAACCACATCGTAAACCGATTCTTGTACATATAATCTAGATCCTGCACAACACACATGTCCTTGATTAAAGAAAATACCATTTATAATACCCTCTACAGCTTGATCTATAGCGGCATCTTCAAAAATAATATTAGCTGCTTTACCTCCTAATTCCATTGTCGCTTTTTTGCCTGTTCCGGCGATGGCATTCATAATTATTTTACCAACACCTGTAGATCCTGTAAAAGCAATTTTATTCACATCAGGATGGTTAACAATGGCCATTCCCACGACACTACCGCGACCCGAAACTACATTTACAACACCATCAGGAATACCGGCATCTTTAACAGCTTCGGCTAATTTATAAAGTGTTAATGGGGTTGTATTTGCGGCTTTTATAACAACAGTATTTCCTGCTGCCAAGGCTGGCGCTATTTTCCATGAGGCCATTAATAATGGGAAATTCCAAGGAATAATCTGACCTACAACACCTAAAGCTTTTGGTTTTCGATTCGGAAAAGCATACTCTAATTTATCGGTCCATCCTGCATTGTAAAAAAAGTGAGCCGATACCAAAGGGATATCAATATCGCGTGATTCGCGAATGGGTTTACCCCCATCTAAAGATTCAATTACAGAAAATTCGCGGGCGCGTTCTTGAATAATCCTTGCCAATCTAAATATGTATTTACCGCGTTCTTTACCCGATAATTTAGACCACACATTTGTATAGGCTTTTCTTGCTGCTTTTACAGCGATGTCAACATCATCTGCATCTCCTAAAGCCACTTTGGCTAATAATTTTTCGTTAGCCGGATTAAATGTGTCGAAATATTTACCCGCTTTGGGTTTGACAAATTTACCGTTGATAAATAAATTGTATTTTTCTTTTAAATTTATGTGCGACGTACTTTCTGGCGCTGGCGCTAATTGCCAGTCAGAACTGTAGTCTATGTTTACTTTTGTTTTCATATCTAGTCTTTTGAAAAGTAATCTTTTGATTGATAATTGCCCGTTTTTTGTTTGACAATTTGCATAAGCACATCGTTTGCCAAACTGCTGGCGCCAAATCTAAAATAAGTATTATTAAGCCATTTGCCACCGAGGGTTTCTTTAACCAACAACAAATACTGTAAAGCCAATTTAGCGTTAGAAATACCGCCCGCAGGTTTCATACCTACCATACGACCTGTTGCGTAATAATAATCTTTTATGGCTTCTAACATTACCAATGTTACAGGCAATGTTGCCGCTGGTTTTATTTTTCCGGTTGATGTTTTTATAAAATCGGCACCCGCATACATAGCGATATCGCTGGCGCGACGGATATTATCAAGATTGCCCAATTCACCCGTTTCTAAAATGACTTTTAAACGTGCTTTACCAATGGCCGCTTTTATGGTTGCTATTTCGTTAAATACAAAATCATAATCGCCGCTGTGAAATTTTCCACGACTCAAAACCATATCTACCTCATCGGCACCATTATCTACAGCTACTTTTACATCGGCTAATTTTGTTTTAGTATCGGCTTGTCCGCTAGGAAAAGCAGTGGCTACTGAGGCTACTTTGACACCAGACCCTTTGAGTTCTTTAATGGCCGTTTTTACAAAATTAGGATACACACAGACAGCCGCTGTTGTGGGTAATCCTGGAAATTCGTCGTGTAAATGCATTGCTTTGTAGCAAATATGTTTCACCTTATCTTCGGTATCTGCTCCTTCAAGTGTGGTAAGGTCAATCATATTTAAAATCATTAAAAGCCCTTGAATTTTAGCTTCCTTTTTTATACTACGCGCTTTTATACGCGCAATTCTATCATTAATACCTACCTGATCTATTTTTGGGGTATCAAAAAAGTTTATTTTTTTCATTAAAACTGAATTTAAAATGTACAATTATCAAATCAGAAAATTGTGCAGAAAAACAAAGATACAAACATCTCTGTTATTAAACATAAAGTGTGCTTAAAAAGCTTAGAAATAAAAGCCAGCGCCACCCTTTATAGCAAATTGCGTAGCCCCAGGAATATCTTTGTAATTTCCTCTAAAAACAAAGTCAATTCTTATTACTTTAAAGATATTGGCAATACCGGCATGCCACTCCCAATACATTTTTTTAGGAGCACGGTAGCTAATACCCGAAGCATTGATATCTATATTTGCTTGAGACACGTCGCCAATAATACCCCGAACGCCGACAATTTCGCGTAAATTGAGTTTGCGTAATAACGGGAATCGTGATAAAATACGACCATTAAAGTTATTTTCTATATGCAAGGCTGCGTATTTATCGGTTACAAATTCGTAATAATCTAATAAATCGAATGTGTTAGGTGCCATAAACAATGTTTGGTTACCGGGCACAGCATCCATTAATAAAATAGGGACAGCACCAAATGTTTTACCCACTTCTAATGTAGTATGCATACGACCAAAACCGCCTAACTGGAAAGGCTGTTTGTAATAAAATTGTAATTTCTGATAATTAAAATCGCTATTTATAAAGCCTTTTAATCCTTTTGTATAACTCAAATACAAGATTGGAAAACGGTCTTCATTTGTTTCGCCTCTCTCTACACCGTAACCAAAACTGACACGTTTAGGCGTATAACGCAATGACACATCTATTTCAGATTGGGTAATATCTGTTTTAATTTGTGAATGCGCTGCATCAGCAAAATAATTGATATTGAATAATGGCGAAGCCGATTCTAAAGTTTTATACGTAGCACTAAATTTAAATTGTAGGTTTTTTAAAGGTTCAAAGTCAAAACCTATATTGGTTAAATTAAGGCTTGTCAATCTAAAATTATCGCCCCGTGTAAAAAAAGCCGCCGAAGCAAAACTCCTGTTTAAGACATCGTTTATGGTTGTGAGACTAAACCCTGTTTGTTCTACATCTTTTCTATTGCCGCCAAAAATTGTAAAGCGGCTGGCTCTGTCTATCATCCACTTACCAGAAAAGCCATATTTTAATTTTTTGTCGCGTGTGCCATAAGCTGCAAACATTTGAAAACGAGCTAAATCGTCAAACTTTTTATAGGTTCTAAATCCTTGTCTTATGCGTGTACCTTCAACATCGTTTGTGCCAAACATAGAGAAGATAGGGCCATAATCTATATTTTTAAAAATCTGCCAATAGCCTGTATAAAGCGTCGCCGTAATGTCGTATAATTGTTTAAATTTTCTAATAGTTTGTAAAGTGTCAAGCATCTGGTAAATGCCTTTTTCGTCTTTGCTTAAGGTTTCTTTGCGGTTGGTTTTCCAAAAATCATCAGGACGGTTATAAACTTCTTTTTTATAACCATTTACACGTTCGGCATAAAAAGATTCCTTTTTCTTTTGATTGAATTTGTAATCGTCATAAATAGTAGTACGCTTGCCGTAAACCCCTTTCGATTTATCTTTTTTGCGCAGGGCAAAATCAGACATCAAATAATCGCGTTTAAGCAAGAAAACCGAATCGTTTAATACATCAAATTCTTGTTCTAAATACAATTCTTTTACCCAATTTATGTTGGCGCTACGGGTAGCTTCCATCGTGATTTTTTTAAGGGCAAAAGTGGTGTCGTTTACCCAAAAATGGCCTTTAAAAGTCAGCTCGTTTTTACGACGCGGATAATACACAACTTTATAACACCATTTATCGCCAATAAAACTGCTATCTGCCAACACATAATTATAAACAGAAGGACCTGTTCTAGAAACGGGACTTGTAAAACTTTTATCGAATAATTTGACGTAATTATTGTACACATTATAATTGGCGTACAACTGTTTTACAAAAGCTATAAGACTTTGGTTGTTTTGAAAACCCGAATTTTTATTGGCGACCAGCTCTTCTTTAAAGTGTTTGGGCGCTTTGTTCTGACCGTAAACTTTGTAAACAGCTTCGTTTATAAAAATGGGCAGATAGGGCTTTCCTGTAATATTTGACGAATCGACTTGGTCAAACATAAATTCCAGACCCTTAAAAATTTTACTGTTTTTAAGTTTCTCATCAATATTATTAAGGTCGAATTCTATTTTTTCGTACTTATTATTTTGGTATTGATCGAATAAATAAATACCATTTTTCCGTTTGTGCTTCCATATTTTTTTGAGTAAAGCTATGGCCGGGTTACCCTTCTTTTTAATTTTCCCCGAGTAAATTTCGACAGCATCTAATTGTGCGGCACTTTCTTTAAGGGTTATTGTTATATCAAAATTGCGTGCTTTTAAGGGGATTTCTTTTCTATCAAAACCCAAAAAATTTATAACTAAAATGCCATAGAATTTATCAGATTCTAAATAAAATTTTCCGTTTTCATCAGATACAGTACCTTTTGTAGAACCTTTAAAATAGACATCGGCAAACGGAATGGGTTCTCCTTTTACATCTTTAACAAATCCACCTACTTTTACCTGACTAAAAGACAGAGCAGTTATCAATAAAAATAGGGTGACAATTAACTTTTTCATAAGCGTTTAAAAATTCCTTTCGTTAGTCAAAAAAAGAAAGTAATCTTACAATATTTGTACCAAGTTTGATTGTTATTTATAAAGTACTTTTTTAACAGCAGCCACAACATCATTGGCGTTTGGCAACCATTCTTCTAAAAGTACAGGAGAATACGGTGTTGGTGTGTCGGCTGTTGTAATACGTTGTACTGGCGCATCTAAATAATCGAAAACATTTTCTTGAATTTGATAAGTTATTTCTGAAGCGATACTACCAAAAGGCCAAGATTCTTCTAGAATTACTAAGCGATTTGTTTTTTTAACTGAGGTAAAAATAGCTTCAAAATCTAAAGGTCTTATTGTACGCAGATCAATAATTTCGATTGAAACACCTTCTTTTTCAAGGGTTTCAGCCGCTTTGTAAGCCTCTTTAATTATCTTACCAAATGACACAACCGTTACATCTGTCCCTTCTCTTTTAATATCGGCCACGCCGATTGGTAAAATATATTCACCTTCGGGCACTTCGCCTTTATCGCCATACATTTGTTCAGACTCCATAAAAATGACAGGATCATCATCGCGAATAGCTGCTTTTAACAAGCCTTTGGCGTCATACGGATTTGAAGGAATAATAACTTTTAATCCCGGTGTATTGGCATACCAATTTTCGAAAGCTTGAGAATGCGTTGCACCTAATTGTCCAGCAGAACCAGTAGGCCCTCTAAAAACTATAGGAATATTAAATTGCCCGCCACTCATTTGACGCATTTTAGCGGCATTATTTATAATCTGATCTATCGCAACAAGCGAAAAATTAAAAGTCATATATTCAACTATAGGACGGTTACCATTCATAGCAGAGCCTATGGCAATACCCGTAAAACCCGATTCGGCAATAGGCGTATCTATAACACGTTTAGCACCAAATTCATCTAACATACCTTTAGATGCTTTGTACGCGCCATTGTACTCGGCCACCTCTTCTCCTAAAAGATAAATGCTTTCGTCACGTCGCATTTCTTCGCTCATCGCCTCGGCAATAGCCTCTCTAAACTGTATTGTGCGCATAGTCTTTTTAATTGAACGGCAAAAATAGGAATAAATGTAACTTTTTAACACAATTTTATCTTAAATTTTTATTATGCGCGCATAATA
>JASFYX010000024.1:0-37832 GCA_045046885.1 Flavobacteriaceae bacterium | reverse complement strand
CTGGTTAGTTTGAAAAAATAGGGCAAGAATTGGTGAAAATTCATCAAATCCGTAGGAAATCACAAGAAAAGGCAATCTTATTGTGTAAATTTTTTAAAACATCTAGATATTACTTCAAATTTTACACTTCAAATCTCACCTTTTCTTGAGATTCTGTAAATTAAACCTTAGATTGAACTCAGGTTACAAAGGTTAGTGCAAATTAATTATAATTATAATGTTTGTCAGTTTCTTTTTAGCTCAAATTTAAGCATAAATTAAACACAGGCTTTCCAGTAGATATCTCCCTTTTTCATAGCTATTTTCAGCCTTTTACTTTATAGTATTTCTGTCCTTTGGAGTCTTCAATGTAACCTTTTTTGAGAACAAAAAACAGTTGTTCATTATCATAAGTAAAAGTAAATCCTTGTTCTGTTTTTTTTGGATAATATCTTTCAGGTTTACTTTCTCCTTTTTTTATGTCCCATAATATTCCTCCATTAGCGTTTGTTACTTCAAATAAAATATTTTTGTCACTATTTTTCCAAGTACCTTGAAATTGTTTTTTTAGGCTATTGTTTTCAGGTATAAAAATCTTTCCGCCAATTAATAGTTCATTTTTTTTCGTCTTGAATATAATCGGATAGTCATTATTATTTATTGTAACAAAATTACCTTTTCCAGTCCTACTTATTTTATATTTTCCATCATAATTTTCCATCCAAGTTATCCCATCTGATTTGGTAAAAGTAGTTTTAATAAATTCTGTTTCTTTATCAACCCAATTACCATCAAGAGAGGGAATGTTCGTAGTTGCACATCCGTTTAAAATTAAAATACAGATTAAAAGTAAAAGATTTTTTTTCATAATATTTATTTTAAAATTGGCTACAATTTGTTATATCCCAACAAATATAACTATTTTTCAGTATAACTATATGACTATAAGTGTTTTTTATAATGCTTGCTGAATACTGCTATTGCCTACTTATTCCTAATATCTAAGCTTGTTAAAATTGAGCTATTTATAATTCTTAATTCAGAATTACTGCAAACCCTCCCACTCGTCAAAAAATTGGTTTAAATAGTACTTCATAAAATCGTGACGTTTTTGAGCGAGTTGTTTACCCGTTTTTGTATTTATCTTGTCTTTTAAAAGCAAGAGCTTTTCGTAAAAGTGATTGATAGTTGGCGCCTGACTCTTTTTATAAGTTTCCTTATCCATATTGAGGTTAGGCGGAATAGAAGGGTCGTATAAACTGCGGTTTTTAAATCCGCCATAATTAAAAGCACGGGCAATACCAATGGCGCCAATAGCGTCTAATCTATCTGCATCCTGAACGACTTCCAATTCTTTTGATGTGAATTTTTTGCCTTGTGTGTCTAAGCTCGATTTAAAAGAAATGAATTTTATAATATTCTCAACGTGCGTTATAACCGCCTCGTCAACCTGTTGACTTTCTAAAAAGCGTCGTGCTTTTTTAGGGCCGATACTTTCATCGCCGTCGTTAAATTTAGCATCGGCAATATCGTGTAAAAGAGCGCCTAATTCAACAACTAATAAATCTACTTTTTCTGTTTTGGCAATAAGTTGCGCATTATTCCAAACCCGTTCTATATGAAACCAATCGTGTCCGCCTTCGGCATCTGCCAAAGTTTCTCTGACAAATTTTTCAGTTTTAAGGATAAGAATTGAATTAGGCATGTTTTTATAATTGTAATGTCACCCTGAGCGCAGTCGAAGGGTCTCAAAATGTTAGCCTTGTCACATTTCGACTCCGCTCAATATGACATTTAGTAGTTTTTACTTTAAGACCAACTAGCAAAACTCTTCGTATGCGCCGGCTAAATTAGCGGCAATCATCTCGGCAGAGCGTCCTTCAATATGATGACGTTCTAACATATGTACCAACTCGCCATCTTTAAACAAAGCAATTGATGGTGATGATGGGGGGAAAGGCACCATTTCGGCACGAGCAGCTTGTGTAGCTTCGGTATCTACACCGGCAAAAACAGTTGTTAAATGTGCGGGTTTTCTGTCGTGTTGTAAAGACAATACAACACCTGGTCTAGCTGTTCCGGCGGCACATCCGCAGACAGAATTAACAACCATTAAAGTGGTGCCACTTTCTTTTAATATATTTTCAACGTCTTGTGCGTTTTTTAATTCTTTAAAACCTACGGTGGTTAATTCGGCACGCATTGGGGCAACTAATTCTTCTGGATACATTTCTTATGTGTTTTTGTTGTTTGCAAATATAGATAAAATGTATCTTTGTCGCGCAATTAAAAAAATAGATAATGGCAAGTTTTTCAAGATGGTTAGGAGCCGGTTTAGGATGGACATTTGGCGGACCAATAGGCGGACTCATAGGTTTTGCTTTAGGGAGTTTATTTGACGGATTGTCTAAAGCCGATTTACAGACTTTTCAGCAAAGTCATCAAGGGCAAAGGCAAGCGGCTACTGTAGATTTTGAAATGAGTTTATTGGTTTTGGCAGCGGTAGTTATTAAAGCTGATAATAAAATTGACAAACGCGAACTAGATTTTGTACGTCAGAGTTTTGTACAGATGTTTGGTAAAGAACGTGCCAATGCCGCTTTTAGATTGTTTAAAGGTATAGTTGCTAATAAACAAATTTCTTCTAGAGAAGTTTGTACACAAATAAGGCAGCATGTAACTCATGCGTCGCGTTTACAGTTATTGCATTTTCTGTTTGGTATCGCTAAAGCGGATGGTACAGTAAGCGATTCTGAAGTGCAGGCTATTAAAACCATTGCCAATTATATGTATATCAGTCCATCTGATTTTGAATCGATTAAAGCGATGTTTTATAGAAGTACATCAAATGCTTATGTTGTTTTAGGAATAAGTAAATCGGCTACGGTTACAGAAATTAAAAAAGCCTATCGCACTTTGGTTAAAAAGCACCACCCCGATAAATTACAACACTTAGATGACACCCAAATAAAAGGCGCGCAAGAAAAGTTTATGCAAATTCAACAAGCCTACGAAAGTATTCAAAAAGAACGCGGATTTAAATAAGAAAACGATGCTAGAAAATAAAGAAAATACCCGAACCAGTTTAGCCGAATTAGGAGAATTCGGGCTTATAGACCACTTGACAAAAGATATAAAATTAGTCCATAAATCTTCTGTAAAAGGTGTGGGAGATGATGCGGCGGTAATCAATCACAAGTCAAAACAGACTTTGGTAACTACCGATTTATTGATAGAAGGTGTACATTTCGATTTGAGTTTTATGCCCCTAAAACATTTGGGCTATAAAGCAGTGATGGTCAACTTATCTGATGTGTACGCTATGAATGGTACAGCGACACAAATTACAGTATCTATTGCGGCTTCTAATCGTTTTCCACTCGAGGCGATAGAAGAACTGTACGCAGGTATTCATTTGGCCTGTAAAAATTATCAAGTCGATTTGGTAGGTGGCGACACCACGTCATCTACAAAAGGTTTGCTTATTAGTATTACCGCTATTGGCGAAGCCAAAGCTGATGAGATTGTGTACCGCAACGGTGCCAAAGCAAACGATTTATTAGTGGTTACGGGCGATTTAGGTGCGGCTTATTTAGGCTTACAAGTTTTAGAACGCGAAAAACAAGTTTTTGAAGTCAATCCAAAAAATCAACCCGACTTAGACCAATATTCATATTTAATCGAACGTCAATTAAAACCCGAAGCGCGTAGAGATATCATAAAATTATTAGCAGATTTAAAAGTGAAACCCACCGCTATGATTGACATTTCTGACGGATTAGCCTCAGAAGTCATTCATATTTGTCAGCAATCTAAAGTGGGCTGTCATCTGTATGAAGAAAAAATGCCGCTAGACCCACAGGTTATCGCTACTTGCGAAGAGTTTAAATTAGACAGTACCACCATCGCTTTAAGTGGGGGTGAGGACTACGAATTGTTGTTTACCATTGCGCCATCAGATTACGATAAAATAAAAGGCAATCCTAATTTAACGGTTATCGGTCATATGACTGATGCAAATTTAGGTATGCAATTGATAACACGTGGCGATCAACAAATTCCGCTTACGGCCCAAGGTTGGGATGCATTTTTAAAGAAAGAGTCTTAAATTATTTCATCAGTTTATTTAAAAGAACCTCTAACTCATCGGCATGTAAGTTTTTACCGAGAATATTATTATCAGTATCAATTAAAAAATTCATAGGCAAAGCCGTAACGGCATAATTATAAGCGGCTTTTGTTTTAAAGCCTTTTAAGGAACTGACATTTGGCCAAATTCTGTGGTCTTTTTCAATGGCTTTTAACCATTTATCTTTTTTGTCGTCTAGAGAAACCCCATAAATTTCAAAACCTTTAGCTTTATATTTTTTATAGAGTTTGTTAAGGACTTTACTTTCGCTTCGGCAAGGCCCACACCAGCTCGCCCAAAAATCGATTAAAGTATATTTTTTGTTTACAGAAGCTAGGCTAAGTTTTTTATCTTCGATTGTATTCATATTAATTTCTAAAGCTGTACCTCCTACAGAAGTTTGTTGTAAGCGCGTGACTTTTTCTCTTAATTTTTTAGTAATCGCAAGGTTGGGATGCGCTTTTTCATAAGCTGTCGTTATACTGTCAAAAAAAGCAAAATTTTGTTTGCCTTTCCAACGGATGGATGTGGCGTAAAGCCCGATAGTCGTCCCCATATTTTTTTTGATATAAGCGTTGAGTTCTTCTAGGTGTTTTTCGTAATTCAGCACCTCAGTTTTTTCTAGAGCCTCTATTTTATTAAGGTCAGGATGCGGACTTTCTTTTATTTTTTTGACTTTTCTTCTGACGCTCTGAACCAAACTGTCTAAGGATTTTGCTCTAAAAGCTTCATAAGCCAAGAGCGCTTTAGTATCAGATGACCCTGTTGTCGTTATTTTGTATTTGTCGGTATCAAAATCGGTGACGTTTACAGTAACATGTTGACCACTGTCTATGGCTAGCACAATACTTTTCTTTGCACCTAGTTGTAAAGTGTACAGATGCGGTCCTAAATTATAAGCGCCTTTAAAGTTTCCATCAGAATCAACATAAAGTGTGTCTATCGGTTTTGTGATTTTTTTTTCGATATCAACGTTTTGTTTTAAGAGTAGATATTTAATTTTCACAGGAGAAATACGCCCTTCTATGGTAAAATTAGCTTCTTGATTTTTAGTACAAGAAATAAAAAATAGAAATAGGAGAATAGATAATTTAAGAAATGTATTTTTCATTTTAGTCAGTAGGGTTTATTAAAAAGGGCTTAAATATATAAGATATAATCAAAATAAAGATTGTTTTATAAGCTGTTAACTAATATTTAACAAACTATAAATTTATTTAAAACACAGTCGGCAAAATGAGTCTAAGTTTTCAATGACTTCTTCTTTATTTTCAATAAAACCCATATGTTTTCCGGATAAGTGAACTATCTGGGTATTGTTTTCTTTTGAATTGAGAGCTTTTAAAAAGAGTGTCGTTTTGTCGGGGGTATCTTCTTTACCTATAAATAACAACGATTTTAAATCTTCATTCTGGAGTATAGATGTTAAATCGTTGCGCTGTTTCATGCCTTCAAGCGCCGCAACAATACCTTGTTTTGAAACTTTTAAAGCTTCATTTGTGATAACTTTAATTTCTGTTTTATAAACCACATGATTGGTGTCTGAAAAGAGACTCGGAATGGCCACTTTAATAAATGTTTTAGGGTTTTTCTTAACCAAGGCAATCGCCCTGTTTCTATCTTGTTTTTTTGTTTTTGAATCAGCTAATGAGGTTGAATTAAGCAAGCAAAGTCCTTTGATATTTTCAGGATACAGTTTAGCAAATGCCAAAGCCACATAACCGCCCATGCTGTGACCAACTAGAATTACTTTACGTAAATGCAAATGTTTTAAAACAGCTTTAACCATTTGTGCTTGGTCTGCCATGGTATGGATATAACCCAAATTATCGGTTTGCCCATGACCGAGTAAATCAATACAAATAACACGGTACTTTTTTGATAAGTGATTGGCCACATCCTGCCACATAGTGCTATTTTCTAAAAAACCGTGTAGCAAAACAACAACTCTGCCTTTACCTTGTTGGGTAAAATAGACGGGGCAGTGTTTGTAATGGATAAAGTTTGGCATTGATTAAATAATAATAGATATCACGTTGAGCGGAGTCGAAACGTTTTGGTAAGGTCTTCGATTTCCCACCAGAATGACTCTGTTGGGCTGGTGCTCAGACTGACTCTTGTGGTATTAATTTGTGATTATTAAAAGTTATTATTTCGAATTCATCAAAGCCTCAATCTCTTCAATTTCAATAGGAATATTAGCCATTAAATTCAGTGGTTCGCCTTGTTCTTGAATCACGTAATCGTCCTCTATACGGATACCCAAATTTTCTTCGGGAATATAAATACCTGGTTCAACGGTAAACACCATACCGGCTTGCATAGGCTCGGTTAAAACACCGTAATCGTGGGTGTCTAAGCCCATATGATGCGAGGTGCCGTGCATAAAATATTTTTTATAAGCGGGCCATTTAGGGTCTTCGTTCTTAACATCGTCTTGTGTTATCAAACCTAAACCAATGAGTTCTTGCGTCATTAATTTGCCCACTTCTACGTGATAATCGGCCCAAATAGTTCCGGGAGTCAACATTTTAGCCGCCGCTTTTTTAACGCGTAAAACAGCATTGTATACATCCGCTTGACGGGATGTAAATTTCCCTGAAATTGGGACACAACGCGTCATATCGCTCGAATATTGTGCATAGGCAGCCCCCACATCTAACAACATTACATCACCGGCTTTACATTCCTGATTGTTTTCAATATAGTGTAGTACACAGGCGTTGTAACCGCTTGCAATTATAGGTGTATAAGCAAAACCATCGGCACGATTGCGTAAAAACTCGTGTGCAAATTCAGCTTCAACTTCGTATTCCATGACACCTGGTTTGGTGAATTTTAAAATACGTCTAAAACCTTTTTCGGTGATGTCACAAGCCTGTTGAATTAAAGCGATTTCTTCGGGCTCTTTAACCGAGCGCAAACGCTGTAAAATAGGCTGACTGCGCAAATAAGTATGAGCAGGATATTTCTTTTGACACCACTTTACAAAACGGGCTTCGCGGGTTTCTGTTTCTACGTTGGCACGGTAGTGCTCGTTTGTATTGAGGTAAACTGCTTGAGCTTGTGTCATCACTTCAAAAAGCACTTTTTCAAAGTCTTGTAACCAAAAAACAGATTTTATACCGCTGGTTTCAAAAGCCTGTTCTTTGTTGAGTTTAGCCCCTTCCCAAACAGCAATATGGTCGTTGGTTTCTTTTAAAAAGAGCATTTCGCGGTGCTCGGGTTTCGGTGCATCAGGGAAAATAACCAAAATACTTTCTTCTTGGTTAACACCCGATAAGTAAAAAATATCACGGTGTTGTGCAAATGGTAAAGTGCTGTCGGCACTGATGGGATAAATATCGTTTGAATTAAATACAGCCAGACTATTGGCTTGCATTTTAGCTGTAAATTTTTGACGATTTTTTATAAATAATTGACGGTCAATCGGATGGTATTTCATAATGAAAAGCATTGTTTAATTAAGGTTTACAAAGGTATTGATTTTTAACATTTTTTTTAGACTATTGAAACCTTAATCTAACAAGGTTTAATTACTTTTAACAATTAATTAACCAAACCCGTATTAAATGAAATTTTTTAGAAATCTTGGATTACTTATTGTGGTCTTAGCAGTACTTCCTTTACAAGCTCAAAAACTAACGCGTTTAGAAAAGAAAATCCTCACCAGAATAGATAACAATAACGATAAAGCCATAGCACTTCTAGAAAAAGTGGTCAATATTAACAGTGGTTCACTCAATATTAAGGGTGTTAAAAAAGTAGGGGCTATTTTTTCGGATGAATTTAAAGCTATTGGTTTTGCACCTTCGTGGAAAGTAGTGCCGGTAGATATGAAGCGCGCAGGTCATTTATTCTGCGAAATAAATACAGGTAAAGTAAAAGGCAAAAAACTATTGCTCATAGGTCATTTAGATACGGTTTTTGAAGAAGACAGTCCGTTTCAAATGTACACCAAAGACGGTGAAATGGTTTACGGCCCGGGTGTAGATGACATGAAAGGTGGCGATATTATTATTTTATACGCATTAAAAGCTTTACACGAAGTAGGCGCTTTAAAAAACACCCAAATTATTGTAGCCTTTTCGGGCGATGAAGAAAAAGCAGGCTCTCCTATCAGTATCAGTCGAAAAGATATGATTGAAGCCGCCAAACGCAGTGATATAGCCTTAGGTTTTGAAGGTGCTACAGGTCTTAATTTTGCTACTGTAGCCCGCAGAAGTTCGGGAAGTTGGAAGATAGAAACAACAGGGGTTAGGTCTCATTCGGCAGGTGTCTTTACAGAGAAAGTCGGAGCAGGTGCTATTTACGAAATGGCACGTATTTTAAATAGTTTTTATAACGAATTACCCGAAAAAAATCTCACATTTAATGCGGCTACAATAGTAGGAGGGACAGCCGTAGCCTTTGATAAAGGCACTAACAAAGGCAGAACCTTTGGTAAAACCAATGTGGTACCGCAAAAAGCCATAGCTTCGGGTGATATACGTTGTCTTACGCAAGAGCAAATTGACAATACCGTAGCTAAAATGAAAGCCATTGTTGCCAAGCATTTACCTAAAACAAATGCCACAATAACATTCGATTTAAAATACCCGCCAATGGCACCTACAAAAGGAAATTATGAAGTACTCAAAGTACTTGACGGATTGAGTCAAGCTATGGGACAAGGAGAAGTAGCAGCCTTTGATCCGGCCAAACGTGGGGCGGGTGATATTTCGTTTGTTGCCCAATACGTAGATGCCCTTGACGGATTAGGTACTATGGGTGGGGGCTCCCACACAACCAAAGAATATATGGAATTGAATCATTTTAAAGACCTAACAAAACGCGCAGCCCTTTTAATTTACAGATTAATCAACCAAAAATAAAACATGAAAAAAATAATCCTTACACTCATTGTTGTCTTTTTTACTTTAACCGCTTACACGCAAAAAAAAGCCGCTTATCAGCTGTACAATGCCACCGGTAAGAAAATTTCGTATAAAAAAATGCTCAAACAATTGGCTAAAGCCGATGTGGTATTTTTTGGCGAAGAACACAACAATCCCATTGCACATTGGTTGGAATACGAAGTGACGGTCGATTTAGCCAAAACACGTCAACTAATTTTAGGTGCCGAAATGTTTGAAACCGATAATCAGCAAGGTTTAAATGATTATCTCTTAGGTAAAATTGACGCTAAACAATTTAAGGATACAATTAGGTTTTGGAAAAACTACAAAACAGATTACAAACCCTTGGTAGAGTTTGCTAAAAAGAATAATTTAAAATTTATAGCTACCAATGTCCCCAGACGCTATGCCAGTTTGGTCTATCACAAAGGTTTTAAGGGTTTAGATTCTTTAAATGCCGATGAGAAGCAATGGTTTCCTGAATTACCTATAAAGTACGATGCTAATTTACCTGGCTATGTAAAAATGCTTAAAATGATGGAAGGTCATGGCGGTAAAAATTTACCCAAATCACAGGCTTTAAAAGATGTTACTATGGCCCATTCTATTGCCATTAATTATGAGGAGGGCAAGTTGTTTATCCATTACAATGGCTCTTATCACTCAAACAATTTTGAAGGTATTTTATGGTATTTAAAACAACAATTACCACAGCTTAAAATAATGACAATCAGTTTGACAGAGCAGCCTGATATTTATAAATTGGATTTAAAACACAAAAACAAAGCCAATTTTATAATCATTGTTCCTGATACGATGACAAAAACCTATTAAAACTAACCCATTATGAAAAAAATAAATCTTTTATTAATCGCTTTTTTGACCTTTACGATAGGATTTTCGCAAAAATCTCTTGTAAAAAATATTCCGTTTACCAACATAGGTCCCAATATTATGAGTGGACGTGTGGTAGATTTAGCCGTAAATCCTAACAATCCGACCGAGTTTTATGTCGCTTATGCTTCGGGGGGATTGTGGTACACAAACAACAACGGCACGTCGTTTACACCTATTTTAGACAATAGTCCGACTCAGAATGTAGGGGCAGTGGCCGTTGATTGGAAAAATAAAACCATTTGGGTAGGCACAGGTGAAAACAATGCGTCGCGCTCAAGCTATGCAGGTATTGGTATTTTAAAAAGCACCGATGGCGGCAAGATGTGGCACAATATGGGTTTAAAAGATTCGCATCATATAGGCAGTATTTTAATCAATCCTAAAAATCCTGACGAAGTAATTGTAGGCGTCACAGGACATTTGTACACACCCAATGACGAACGCGGTATTTTTAAAACGACCGACGGTGGTAAGACTTGGAAAAAAACCTTGTTTGTAAGTCATTTTACAGGTGTTATTGAGGTAGTGGCCGCCCCAAACAATTTTAACATTCAGTATGCTGCTACTTGGGAAAAACAACGTCGTGCTTGGCATTTTGATGGGAGTGGTTTAGGCTCGGGTATCTATAAAAGTACCGACGCCGGTAGTACGTGGACAAAAATTTCTACCGCTAAAAGCGGTTTCAAAACAGATATAAATACAGGACGGATTGGCTTGGCTGTTTATGATGACAATACTTTATATGCTATTCACGACAATCAAGCGCACCGCGCAAAAGATAAAAAGAAAGCTAAAAAAGAAGGCTTGTCAAAAGCCGATTTTAAAGCCATGTCTTTAGATGATTTTTTAACATTAGACACTAAAAAATTAAGTAAATATTTAAAAGACAATCGTTTTCCTAAAGAATATTCTGTTGCTAAGGTTAAATCTATGGCTAAAGAAAAGAAAATTGTACCGGCCGATTTAGCCAAGTACCTAGAAAATGCCAATGCAGCCTTGTTCGATACGCCGGTTATTGGCGCAGAGGTTTATAAAAGTACCGATGGGGGTAAATCTTGGCATAAAACCCATAAAGGTTTCTTAGACGGATTATACTATTCTTATGGCTATTATTTTGGAAAAATACACGTTGCGCCACAAAATCAAAATCAGATTTATGTGTATGGTGTGCCTATTTTATCTTCAAAAGATGGTGGCAAAACCTTTAAATCTATCGATGCTGCCAATATGCATGGCGATTTCCATGTGCTGTGGATTGACCCACATAAAAGCGGTCATCTCATTGCAGGAAATGATGGTGGCGTAAATATTTCTTATGACAACGGCGCCCATTGGACTAAAAATAACCAACCAGCAGTAGGACAATTTTACTCGGTTAACGTAGATAATGAAACCCCTTTTAATGTATATGGCGGTTTACAAGATAATGGCGTTTGGAAAGGGCCTAGTAATTATAAGGCTTCGGTTAATTGGCAAGGCTCAGGTAAATATCCTTATAAAAGTATTTTGGGTGGCGATGGTATGCAAGTTGAGGTTGATACACGTAACCATGCCGAGCTGGTTTATACCGGTTATCAATTTGGGAATTATTATCGGGTGAACACCAAAACAGGGAAAAATAAATACATCCAGCCCAAACATAAACTGGGTGAAAAACCTTTGCGATTCAATTGGCAAACGCCTATAAAATTATCTTCTCACAATCAAGATATTTTGTATTTGGGCGCCAATAAATTGTTCCGTTCTCTAAAAAACGGCGATGATTTTGTCGCTATTTCGGGCGACTTAACCCAAGGTGGTAAAGAAGGTAATGTGGCTTATGGTACGTTGACGTCAATTAGTGAATCTCCTTCTCAGTTCGGATTGATTTATACCGGAAGCGATGACGGTTTGGTCTATCTTACTAAAGATGGAGGCGGTACGTGGACAAAAATTTCTGATAGTTTTCCGCCAAATATGTGGGTGTCGCGCGTCATTGCATCACAGTATAAAAAAGAACGTGTGTTTGTTACTTTAAACAACTATCGCAACGACGATTTTAAAGCCTATGTTTACCTGTCTAATGACTATGGTAAAACATGGAAAAACATCAGTGGCAACTTACCAAACTCATCCGTAAACGTTATAAAAGAAGACCCAACTGATGCTCAAATTTTATATTTAGGTAATGATAAAGGTGTGTATGTTAGCTTTAACCAGGGTAGTTCTTGGCAGGCTTTTGAGGACGGTTTACCCAAAGTGGCTGTACACGATTTGGTGGTACAAAACCAAACCAAAACTTTGGTTATAGGTACACATGGTCGTTCTATTTATAAAGCACCATTAGCACCATTAGAAAAATATAACAGTATTAAAAATAAAGCAGTTGCCTTATTTAAAGTCAAAAATCAAAGGAAATCATCTAGATGGGGAAGTAGTTGGAATAAATGGGCAGATATTTTTGAGCCTAAATTAACCATTCCTTTTTACACGGCTAAAGCCGGGTCTTACACAATTACAATCAAAAATAAAGAAGGTGTATTGCTCAATAGTTTAAGCGTTAAAACTGATGTAGGTTTTAATCAGGTTGATTATAAGCTAGATATAAATACAAAAAGTGCCAAAGCTTATTTAAAAAAACACAAAGACCTTAAAAAAGCTAAAAACGGCACATACTATTTACCTAAAGGGAAATATACAGTTTCTTTACAAGGCGATGCGCAAACTACATTTGAAATTAAATAAATTGATTAGAACTTTTCGAAAACCGCCCAAAATCGGGCGGTTTTTTTTGAATTAAGTATATTATTGTCTGAGTAAATAATTAAATAAGTCACTATAGTATTGTGTTTGTTATATTTTAGTGGTTTTATGAAACTGGCATCTTGCTTTTATGCAAAAAAAACACTTATTATTAAGGTATAATATCTTAACTATAATATTATCAGTTAAATACAATTCAGTCTTGATTCTTTGTTCTTATAGCGAAGCGGTCTTATGTCTTTAGTCGGACACTAATGAATTAAATACTCACAAATATGTTTTGTAATATTGTATGTTCAATTTTTCTGAAAAATGACACAATTTGTTAAAGATAAGCAATATCTAAAATTCTGTTTATACGGATTTTTAAAAAATCTGCGCTTTTTTGATGCCTTTTTTATCTTGTTTTTAATACAAAAAGGACTGTCGTTTACGCAGATAGGAACCCTTTATGCCGTACGCGAAATAACCATAAATGTTTTTGAAATTCCTTCGGGAATTATTGCCGATACCTTTGGACGCAAAACGGCTTTGGGTAGCTCATTCTTGATTTATATCATATCGTTTATAATTTTTTACGCGTCGGCTAATTTTTGGTTATTTTTTACAGCCTTTGTTTTTTACGGTATGGCCGATGCTTTTAGAACGGGTACACATAAGGGGATGATAATGCACTATTTAGAAATAAATAATTGGCAAAATCAGAAAATAAATTACTATGGTCATACGCGTTCATGGTCTCAAAAAGGATCTGCAATTTCGGCGTTATTAGCCGGTTTGTTGGTGTTTTTTAGCGGAAATTATCAAAACATTTTTTTGTTTAGTATTATTCCCTACCTCATAAATTTTGCTTTAATTTTAACTTATCCAAAAGAATTGGATAATCTTAAAAAAAAGAATGAGAAAATTAAAAAGTCGCATTTTATGGGAGTTTTAAAAGCGACTTTTAATGTGTTAAAACAACCAAGAGTTTTAAAAATTATCAATACCACATCTGTCCACACAGCCTTTTTAAAAGCCGTAAAAGATTATATTCAGCCTTTAATGTTGCATGTAATTGTGATGTTACCCATTTTTTACAGCTTAGACCTTAAAAAGAAAAACGGATTGTTTGTTGGCTTGATTTATTTTATAATTTATTTGCTGACCTCAAAAGCATCACAATTAGCTTCAAAAATAGCTCAGAAAAGTAAAAAGGATATTGCTTACCGCACTTTGCTTATCGGATTTGGCTTTGGTATGATTAGCGGTTTATTTTTTAATTTCAATTTGTGGATTCTATCATTAATAGCTTTCATAGGTATTTATATTATAGAAAATATTAGAAAACCTATTTTAACTGGCTTTATAGCCAACGAAGTACCCAATAATATTCTGACTTCGGTTATCTCGGTACAATCGCAATTAAAAACAATTATGACGGCTTTATTGGCTTTTGTATTTGGAATATGTGCCGATTATTTTGGTATTGCCCAAGCCTTATTTATTATATCTTTGATTTTAATTCTTTTAACTATATTGCTAAATAATCTTTCTTTTAATAGAAATAAATTAAATATAAACACTTAATATAAAGTTATGTTATTAAATAAATTACTCAAAAAAAGTATTTTTTTCGCCTTATTTGTAACCATTCCTGTTTTAGCCCAAAAGGATAAAGAAGTTATTAAACCTATACCTGTTCCACAATCTTTTATAACGCATCACAAAGGTGTATTTGGCGGCAAAACAATTCAATACAAGGTTACAGCCAAAGAAACGTATTTAAAAAATAAAAAAGGAGAACCTGTCGCATCCATTTGGAATGTTGCTTATACCAAAGAGGGAGTCTCCAGTTCAAAAAGGCCTGTGACTTTTGTTTTTAACGGTGGTCCCGGTTCTGCATCCGTATGGTTACAGATGGGCATGTTTGGTCCTAAAATAGTAAAGGTAGATTCGGATGCTAAAAAAGATGATGGGGCAGCACCCTATATTTTAAATCCCAATAAATACGGTTTGCTTGATATTACCGATTTGGTATTTATAGATCCTGTTGGTACGGGTTATAGTCGGGTTATAGGCAAAGGGAAAGTTAAAGATTTTTGGGGACTCAATGAAGATGCTAATTCAATTGCCAAATTTATGCGTCTTTGGGTAACCAAAAATAACCGTTGGAATGCCCCAAAATATATTGCAGGAGAAAGTTTTGGTACTACTAGAGCTGTTGCCGTGGCCAATGTTTTAGAAAGAGGCGGTCAAAATATGGCTCTAAATGGTTTGGTGTTGATTTCGCAAGCTTTAGATTATGAAGGATCGACTTCAAAAAATGACAACATTACATCATACATTACTTATTTGCCAAGTATGGCAGCTACGGCTTGGTATTTTAAAAAGGCAGGTCAGGGCAAAGATCTAAAAACATTTGTTGAAGAATGTAAACAATTTACTTACGATATTTATGCACCGGCTTTATACCGAGGTAATCTATTGAGTCCTGCAAAAAAGGAATCTATAGCAGAAAAATTGTCGTACTTTATTGGTCTTGATAAAAAATATATTTTAAGATCAAATCTTAGAGTTTTAACAGGGCGTTTTAAGAAAAAACTACTCGAAGATAAAGGCTTAGCCATCGGCACATTAGATGGTCGTTATACAGGCGATGAAACAGATGATATTTCTGAGTTTCCACATTTAGGAGATCCTGCTAGTTACCGTGTAGGTTCTGCTTTCACAGCTGCTTTAAACTATTATTTTACCAACGATTTAAAAATAAAAATGGATAGACCCTACCTCACTTCAAACAACAGTGGTTTGGGAGCAAAATGGCGTTGGAAACCTGTACCCGATGGGTCGTATTGGGAACCGTCGTATGTAGATGTAAGTCGAAAATTAGGTGAAACAATGCGGCGTAATACAGCCATGAAAGTATTTGTAGCAGCAGGTTATTACGATTTAATTTGCCCGTTTTTTGATACCGATTATACCTTTTCAAGACACGGTATTGTAAAGGAGCGTGTAACTAAAAAGTTTTACGAATCGGGGCATATGATATATTTACATGAACCAGATATGAAATCATTATCTGAGGATATCAGAGCCTTTTTAACAAAAAAATAAATGCATAAAATAAAATTAGCAGATAATCTTGAGATTTCAAGAATCGTTCACGGCCATTGGCGTTTAGCCGATTGGCAATTATCTAATCAAGAATTATTAACATTGATCAATCAATGTATTGATTTAGGTATTACCACTTTTGATCACGCAGATATTTATGGTGATTACAGCTGTGAAAAATTATTTGGAAATGCTCTAAAGCTCAATAAAACTATCCGCAATAAAATTCAAATTATTACCAAATGTGGTGTTAAATTGGTGTCTGATAAATTTCCAGAAAGACAACTTAAAGTATATGATTATAGTTTTGATTATATTGTGAATTCTGTTGAGAATTCACTTAAAAATTTAGGCGCAGATTATCTCGATATTTTATTGTTACACAGGCCTTCACCCTTTTTTAACCCGAGTGAAGTAGCTAAAGCCTTTTTAATATTAAAGAAAGAAGGTAAAGTACTTAATTTTGGGGTTTCAAATTTTACTGTACAACAATTCGAAATGCTCAATGCTTTTGTTGAAGAACCTTTGGTGACAAATCAAGTAGAGATTTCACCCTATTGTTTAGAACATTTTGAAAATGGCAATATTGATTTTTTCTTAAAAGAGAATATCAAGCCTATGGCGTGGTCGCCCTTAGCAGGGGGTAATTTATTAAATCCCAAAGACGCAAAAGGTAAAAGAATTCACAATGCCCTTATTGAGGTAGCCTCAGAATTAAATACCGAAAATTTAGACCAAATTATTTATAGTTGGCTGTTAAGTCATCCAGCTTCTATTATTCCAGTTATTGGAAGTGGCAAAATTGAACGTTTAAAATTAGCCGCCGAAAGCCTTTCTCTAAATATGTCTTTAGAACAATGGTTTAAAATTTACACAGCTGCTACGGGTGTTGAATTACCCTAGCTATATCCGCGCTTGATAAGTGTATAAATCGTAATAGCGACCTTGTTTAGCAATGAGTTCGTCGTGTGTGCCTTGCTCTGCAATTTGACCTTCTTCAATAACCAGAATTTGATGGGCTTGACGGATGGTACTCAGCCTGTGCGCTATTACAAAAGTAGTACGACCCGTAATTAATTCGTTAAGCGATTTCTGAATCAATGTTTCGCTTTCGGTATCTAAATTACTAGTGGCTTCGTCTAAAATTATGATTTTTGGATTGGCTAAAATAGCACGCGCAATAGCCAATCTTTGACGTTGACCGCCCGATAATTTTACACCACGTTCACCAATAACGGTTTCTAAACCTTTTTCAAAGCGATCTGTAAATTCATTGACATAAGCTGCTTTAACAGCTTTTTGAATTTCTTTTTCGGTAGCATCAGGTTTAGAAAATAAAATATTTTCACGAATAGTACCTTCAAATAAAAATTCATCTTGTAAAACGACCCCTAAGTTTTTGCGATAAGAATTTAAGGAGACTTTTGACAAGTCTTCTCCATCAATAGTAATTTTACCCGATTTAGGATTTAAAAAAGTAGCCGCCAAACCAGCAATAGTCGATTTGCCGGAACCTGACGAACCTACCAAAGCGATAACAGAACCAGAAGGCGCTTCAAAAGAAATGTCTTTAATAACTTCATTACCTTCTTCGTAAGAGAATGATACATTTTTAAATGAAATATTGCCTTTCAAATTTTTCAATGTTTTTGTGCGAACTTCGGGATCATCTTCGGGTTTCATATTCATAATCTCTTCGGTACGATCTAAACCTGCAAAAGATTCAGTCAACTGACTCCCAATATTACTCATCTGTACGATAGGCGCAATTAGAAAACCTAAATACAAAGTGAAAGATAAAAACTCACCAAATGTCATAGTGCCGCCAATAATAAAATAGCCACCCATACCCATTATTCCGGCGGTAGCCAAGCCCAATAAAAAGGTAGCCGAGCTCGTTAAAATAGCCGTAGCCGTTAAACTTTTTTTGACGTTTAAATACAATTTTTCTACACCCTTTTCAAAAGTTTTAATCTCTTGATCTTCGGCATTAAAGCCTTTTATAACGCGTACACCGTTTAATGTTTCGGTAAGACGGCCAGTTACTTCGGCATTTATAACGGCACGGTCTTTAAAAATAGGGCGGATATAACCAAAAGCTTTTAAGGCAATGACTGCAAAAATTATGACAGGAACCAAGACGTATAAGGTCATAATGGGACTTATTTTTATCAGTAAAATAAGCGAAACTACTGAAGTTAAGGTACCACCAATTAATTGTACTAATCCTGTACCAATTAAATTCCTCACACCTTCCACATCGGTCATAATACGCGAGACCAAAGCACCAGATTTTGAATTATCGAAAAAGTTTATAGGTAATGATAAAATGTGTTTTTGGACTTGTACGCGCAGTTTAGAAATCAATAATTGGGCTTCTACACTCAGTAATCGCGTTAATAAAAAAGAGGTTGTAGCTTGCACTACAATAGAGCCTACAACAATTAATAAAAGTAATTTTAATTGATGCATATCTTTGTTTACAATAACATCATCCATTAAATATTTACTTGCGCCTGGTAAAACCAGACCGGCTAAACGACTGATAATAATTAATATCAACCCAATAAATATGAGTTTGCGTCGGGGCCAAATAATAGTTTTAAAAGCTTTTGATAAGCTTACTTTATTCTTTTTTGATGCCATTTTATAGTAGTTAGTAGTGCGCAAATATACCTAAATATTTAGCTTGGAAAAGCTAATTATTAAACGGAATTACAAAGCAAATTAAATATGTTTATTTTTACACTTTTAAAATTTATAAATATTTTGAGTGTCTATTATTTAATTTCCGTTTTTGTTCATATTATTTGTGCCGCTATTTGGATAGGTGGTATGCTGTTTTTGCCGTTGGTTTTATTGCCAAGCATTAAAAATCATCCCGATAGGATAGCACTTTTATACAAAACAGGTGTGAAATTTAGATTTGTGGGGTGGATATGTTTAGTAATTCTAGCTTTAACAGGTTTTTTAAATTATTATTTAAGAGGCTTGTCCTTAACATGGGATTATTTAGCACATAGTAATTATGGTAAATTACTAGATTTAAAATTGCTACTATTTATTGTTATGTTAACTATTGGCGCTGTACACGATTTTTATATTGGTAATAAATCTATAGATGAAATGAAAAATACGGCAACCGGCAATTTTAGAAAACTCGCCCAATGGTCGGGACGTTTAAATTTGTTATTGGCTTTAGCTATTGCTTTTATCGGTTTAATGTTATCTAGAGGAGGCTTTTAATGAAAACAAATCCCAATTTTCAATACGATTACATTATTATGGGCAGTGGCTTTGGTGGTTCTGTAAGTGCCTTAAGGCTTTCAGAAAAAGGCTATAAAGTGTTGGTTATTGAAAAAGGTAAATGGTATAAAACTACCGATTTTGCCAAGACTAACTGGCATCTTAAAAAGTGGTTATGGATACCCGCTTTGCGTTTTTTTGGCATTATGAAGATGAGTATTTTTAGGCATATCTTAATTTTATCGGGTACTGGTGTTGGCGGTGGCTCTTTAGTATATGCCAATACTTTACCCATTCCTAAAACACCTTTTTATAAAACAGGAAGTTGGGCGGCTTTGGCCGATTGGCAAACCGAACTAAAACCCTATTATCAAACGGCTTTAAAGATGTTGGGAGCAGCTAAAAATCCGCGTTTATACGACGGTGATAAGGCACTCAAACAAATGGCTAAAGATTTGGGAAGAGCCGACCAATTTGAGCATCCAAATGTGTCGGTTTACTTTGGCGACGAAAATAAAACGGTTAAAGATCCTTATTTTGATGGCAAAGGTCCTGACAGGACGGGTTGTACGTTTTGTGGCGGTTGTATGACGGGCTGCCGTTACAATGCCAAAAACACTTTAGATAAAAATTATTTGTATTTAGCCCAACAATTGGGGGCTGTGGTTTTAGCCGAACAAGAAGTTTATGACGTTAAACCAATAGATGGAAAAGTAGGTGAAGAAGGCTATACTGTTTTTGTAAAATCGAGTACAAAAGTGTTTAAAAAGAAGCAGGAATTTACGGCTAAAGGCGTCATTTTTTCGGGAGGTGTATTGGGCACCATCAAGTTGCTTTTAAAACTCAAAAAGAAATCGCTACCCAACTTGTCTGATACTTTGGGAGATGGTATTCGCACAAATAACGAAACGCTCGTTAGTGTGTCAACACTTGATAAAAACAAAGATTTTTCAAAAGGTGTAGCCATTGGTAGTTTGTTGCATACCGACGACAACAGTCATTTAGAAATTGTGCGTTACAGTTATGGCTCTGGGTTTTGGAAAATGCTCCATCTGCCTTATGCCACAGGTGGTAATGTCCTTGTTCGGATTTTAAATATGCTGAAAGCTGTTTTGAAATCGCCCTTAGGCTATTTAAAAATTTATACGAGAAGTTGGTCAAAACACACGGTAGTCTTATTGTTTATGCAAAGTATTGACAGCACTTTAAAATTCAAACCCACGGTATTTGGTACTATGAAATCGGCTGTCAGTACCGGTGTTAAACCCACGGCAAATATTAAAGAATCTATCGCCTTAACTCAAAAATATGCGAGTATTGTAAATGGTAAACCGACTTCTTTGGCTATAGAATCATTGGCGGGCATACCCAATACGGCTCATATTTTGGGTGGTGCCGTTATGGGTGAAAATGTGGACAAAGGCGTTATCAATAAAAATAATGAAGTCTTTAATTATAACAATATGTATGTCATTGATGGGGCAATGATTTCGGCCAACCCGGGCGTCAATCCTTCACTTTCTATTACGGCTATAGCCGAGCATGCTATGGCGCAAATTCCAAATAAGTCATAGTGAGTATTTTGTAATTTTATTCTTGTTTATTTTCGTAAATTTGTAACGAAACAATTTTAAAAATTAAAGAAGACCTCCTCTTTGTTGGTGCTTTTTGATAAAAAAATATCAATGAAAATTACCCTTTTGTTGCTGTTCTTTAGTACATGTGTATTTGCTCAAGGCAAACCCGATGTTAAATATTATTACGAAAAAGTATCTAATGGCTTTGAAATTATGGTCGATAATAACGAGTATTGCGATGTGACCGTTATTTTAAAACTAAATCACGAAAATGTAACGGTTTCGACTAAAAACAAAAACACTTTTTTAATCCCAGCAAGACAGCAGAAAGTTAGGTTATCTGAACTCATGGCTATTCATTTAGGACGATACGCTTTCGATTTTACGCATAGAGAATTCAGAGGGAATATAAAGAAAACAACCTATTCTAAATATTACCCCTATGCCTTACCATTTTTAAAGGGACAAAAATATTTAGTTAGTCAGGGATACGACGGAAAGATATCTCATAAAGGTATCAATGCCTTAGATTTTGAGATGCCTATTGGTACTTCTGTTACAGCTATAAGAAGCGGTACGGTTATTAAAGTAGTAGAGGGGTTTGATAAACATGGCGAAACTGCCGATTTTGATCGTTTTTCAAACTATTTAATTATTATGCATACCGATGGTATATTTGCTATTTATAAACATTTAAAACAAAAAAGTGTTGCGGTAAAAGAGGGCGATAAAGTTAGAAGAGGACAAGTCATTGCGCTTAGCGGCAATACAGGATGGACGTCTAAACCCCACCTACATATAGAGGTGTATAAACCCAGACTTTTGGATAAGTTGTCTATTAAAACCGAATTTAAAGTCGGTACAGGGCATTCGCCTATATTTCTAAAAGAAAACAAGACCTATAGCAGAAACTATTAATGAAACAATTTATTTTCCTTTTTCTGTTTTCTATAGGTTTAACTGCTCAAACCAAACCCAAAGTAAAAGTTTACTACAAGCAAGTAAAAAACGGCTACCAACTTTTTGTAGATAACGATGAGTTTTGTGAAGTAAGTGTCGTATTGCGTTTGAATTTAGATAATTTAAAGGCTTCTACTAACAGACAGGCAACCTTTGTTGTACCTCCAAAAAAGACTCATTTTAAATTGATGGATTTACACGCCATCCGTCAAGGCGGATACAGTTTTAGTTTTAACTACAATGTGTATAGAGGAGATGTTTCTAAGCTGACATACGACCTAAATTTTCCGTATTACCTACCTTTTAAAAAAGGACAATCTTTTAATATAGGACAAGGATATGACGGTACTTTTACGCATCAAAATAAAAAAACGCTCGATTTTACAATGCCTATTGGCACTCCTATAACTGCTATTAGAGGCGGAAAAGTAATTCTTGTTGTCGATAGTTTTAGCAAACATGGCGAAACAGCCGATTTTAGTCGCTATGCCAATTATATTTTGATAGAACATTCCGATGGTACTTTTGCCAGTTATGTACATTTAAAACAAAACGGCTCAAAAGTAAAAGAAGGCGAAACCGTTAAAACAGGACAAGAAATTGCCTTAAGCGGGAACACAGGATGGACATCGGGGGCTCATTTACATTTAGAGGTCTATATAGCAAAAGCCAAAAGAAATCAGACTATTATTACCAGATTTAAGGTAGGTAGTGGTTCGACAACTGAAATTTTAAAAGAAAAACAGACTTATAAAAGAGATTATTAAATGGTAAGCTTTATTGGTTAAAGTGAACGTATTTTTTTAAGTTTCTATCTTCACAGATAAACGATAAATTATTATTGTAAATGCCTTTGTATTCATTGTAAATTTCGGTGCATTTAGTTTCATTATAATGATTGACAATCACAAGTTTATCGGCCGCTAAAAAATTTTTAGCGCCAGAAACATCCCACCAATTTTTGTCGTTATGATACGATTCATATAAAACACCGTCAAAATTTGTCGCATTTTCAACGGTATTTTTAGCCATACATTTCATACCTTTTTGATGAACATAGTCACACAATTCTTTGTAATAAGCCACTCCTTCTTGTTGCGTAACTGTAAAATTGTAAGTAGCCCTCAAATCATCGTCGTAAACCCAATCCATATTATCAAATTCTACCCAGTCGCATCCCCAATTGGCAATTTTGTCAATGCGGGTTTTTAGGATGTTTATGAGTTCCGGCGTTATGATTTTTACAAAATACTCGTTTGGCCATTGTCCCCAAGATTGAGAAACCAAATACGGTTGCATTTGGTTAAAATCGGCACGCCAATTTTCGCCGGTACCAATACTAATATAAGCACCAATAGTATTGCCTCTAGCTTTTATTTGAGCTATTGAAGTAGCTATATTGCCTTCAAAAGGATCTATTAATACATAGGCATTTTTGGCTTCGTTTAAGATAGTTGTTAAATTATCTGCTTCAAAATTTTCTTGATAGGCTTCATTGTAAACAGGTATCGCTTTAGAAATAATACTTGTGTTGTTTATATCTTCGTTTGAACCGGCCGAACAAGACAATAACAAAAAAATAGAGAAACAATTTATTAATATTTTAAAAGTCACTTTTTGTGTTTTGTAAAATAAACGATTAATTTATAAAATTATTACGAATAAAAAATCCGCCTGATCTAAATCAGACGGACTTTGAATTAGTAAGGTTGGTTAGTTGACTTACTACTTAATTTCTTTTACTTCTTTAAAAGGGGATAGTTTTAAGACTTCCATTTTTGTGCGGTAAGCTTTCCAATCGGTTTTAAAGAAAGTGTTTATTTTATCAATTACAGCCCCTACTTTACTTTTGGCATTTTTTAGGAGTATGCGTTCAGTATTACCGGGTGCTGTTTGCAATGAACTAATGTATCTATTGGCTAGGTATAAATACGAAATATTACTCGGGTCTTTAGTAGCTGTAATGCCTTGACGTTTGTCTTCTTTACCAAACATGTCATCTAGTAATCCGTTCAAAGATTTTAAAACAGAATCTTGTGTTTTGAGCAATTCTTTGTATTTCTTGCCTTTTTTTGCTTTTAATTGCTTTCTAAAATCGCTTACAATTTTTTTAGATTCTAAAACCTGTTTGATGGCACGGTAAGCCAAATCGGTTTCTTTTTCTACCTGTTTTTGCATAGCTCGTTTGGCTTTTAAAATTGCTAAAGGCATGTCTTTACGCAAGTCGTATTTAACGGTTACAGTAGTAGAATCTTTGGCTTTTCCATAGCTCATAACAAGCTTATAAGTACCCGGTAAAACAGTAATACCTCCAGGTTCTTTTTTAGATTTTCGCATTTTTCTTGACGGACGACCCACACCTTTTTCTTCTAAGCCCCAATACATACGATGGAGTCCGTTTTCTTTGGGGACTTTTTGTTTGAGTGTTCGTATGAGCTTATTGCTATCGTCATAAATTTTCACAATAATATTTTTGGGGACTTTAGCAGTACTGTCTTTTTTAGATTTTTTAATCAGATTGACGCTATAGCTCAACATAGCACCGTTGTGCTTGTTCTCACCGTTAAAAATGGCGTTAGCACCAAATCGGGTGCCGCTAGGTTGTTGATATTCCGGAATATAAGCAGTAGGTGCCGGATAAACTTTAAATGGTTTTTTAAGAATTTTATTTCCTTTTCTAGCCAATGCACGCAAAGGTTTAATATCATCCATAATCCACATAGCGCGTCCAAATGTAGCGATGGCTAAATCGTCTTCACGTTTTTGGATAGTCATATCATAAGTAGGCACGGTAGGGTAGTGATTGGTCCATTTTGTCCAATTTTTACCTTCGTCAATGCTTACATATAAACCGTATTCCGTTCCTAAAAAGATAAGGCGTTTTTCTTGTGGGTCTTGCATCATAGACAAGGTGTAGCCAAAAGTTTCATCTTTATCGGCTAATAAGCGTTCCCAAGATTTACCGTAATTACGCGTTCTAAAAAGATAGGGTTTAAAGTCAAAACTGCGATAATGATTGGCTACTACATAAGCCTCACCGGGAGCCGAAGCCGATACTTTAATCTGAGCAATCCAACTGTTTTTAGGTAAACCTTTTATGTTTTTGGTGAGGTTTGTCCAACTCTCGCCGCTATTTTTGGTCAGTTGTACATTACCATCATCAGTGCCTACCCAAATAACCCCTTTTTCTAAAGTACTGGGTGTAATAGCAATAATAGTACAATAATTTTCGGCACCTGTAGCGTCCATAGTTAAGCCACCACTTTCGTATTGTTTTTGTTTATCGGGGTCGTTTGTAGTCAAATCAGGTGACATAATATCCCATTCAAATCCTTGATTGGTAGATTTGTGTACAAACTGACTACCAAAATAAAGAGTGTTGCTGTCAAAAGGGTCCATCGCTATAGCGGCATTCCAATTAAAGCGCAATTTTACGTCAGGGTTAGGATGGGTAGGGCGTATGCCAACAGTTTTACCTGTAACACGATCGTAACGACCCACATAACCTTGTTGCGACATGCCATAACCGTAACGTGAATTTTTTGGATCGGGAATCACGTCAAAACCATCGCCAAACATCAGTTCTTGCCAATAGCTGTTGCGGATGCCCTGTGCTTTTAATACATAAGCCGGCCCAATCCACGAGCCGTTATCTTGCATACCGCCGTAAACGTGGTACGGAAAATCGTTATCTACATTTATATGATAAAATTGTCCTACAGGAATATTTTCGGCAAAACGCCATGTTTTTCCACGGTCGCGTGTAATATTTAATCCGCCATCATTACCATCAATCATAAAATTAGAATTCAACGGATTGATATACCACGCATGGTGATCGGGATGTACACCCACACTAGTTCCATAAGCAGGCATTAGTGCTTTAAAACTTTTACCACCATCGTTACTTACATTTACATAGGTGAAAACGGTATAAAGGCGGTTTTCGTTACTAGGATCTACAAAAATATGTGAGTAATAAAAGGGACGGTTGCCAATACCACCTGCACCGCGACCACTCGATTTATCATTCACCATATGCCATTTAAACCCGCCATCGTCAGAACGGTACAAGGCATTTTTCTTAGCTTCTATTAAGGCATAAACAATTTTAGGGTTACTGGCTGCAATAGCTACCCCCATACGTCCTAAATTACCTTTAGGTAAACCCTCTTTAGCAGTAATTTTTTTCCAATTATCACCGCCGTCATAAGTAATATAGAGGCCTGAACCCGACCCACCTGAAGTAAAGAAATAGGGTTGGCGTTGGTGTTCCCACATTGTGGCAATGAGTTTATTAGGATTGCTGGGATCCATAACCAAATCGGCTGCGCCGGTTTTGTTATTTACAAACAATATTTTATGCCAAGTTTTACCGCCATCTGTCGTTTTGTAAACGCCGCGTTCGGGATGTGCCCCCCAAGGCGAGCCGATAGCGCCCACATATACGGTATTTGGATTATTGGGGTCTATAACAATGCGCTGAATATTACGTGTTTTTTGTAGTCCCATCATCTGCCATGTTTTACCGGCATCTAGGGTTTTATATATACCAAAGCCGCCGTTTAAACTGTTACGAGGATTACCTTCGCCTGTACCCACCCAAACGACATCGGGATTACTTTGCTGGATAGCAATAGCACCGATAGAAGCTGTGGCTTCTTTTTCAAAAATAGGTTTCCAGTTTATACCGCCACTTTCAGACTTCCATACCCCTCCCGAAGCAGCACCTGCATAAATAATATCGGGATTTGTGTTAACAGCTTCAACAGCTGTAATGCGACCGCTCATACCGGCAGGACCAATGGCACGTGGTTTGATGCCTTTTAAAAGTTTCATATCAAGTTGTTGTGCAGATATTACTGAGCTCAACAGTAATAAAAGAAGGGCTATTTTTTTCATAAAAAAGTTAGGTTAAAATTGACGTTTTAAAGATAAAGAGATTGACTTATAAAAAAATGTTAAAATTTTCTTAATGGATTGAGGGTATTTAGATTGAGATTCTTCGCACGCTGTGCTTTACTCACGCCGAGGTTGGGTAGCTAGAATTGTTAAAATTAGGTAATTCAAGGACAATTATTTATATGTGATTTTGAAAGACTTAGCTTTGCCATTCAGGGCTTCACTTTAAGTGAAACCCTGAATAAATTTTATAATTGATACGATGACTCGCAGTCATCGTATCAATCTTAGTAAAAAATACTTCTTTCTAAATTTTGAGATATATAGAGAATCTTGGGTAGTTGTAATTCACTTCTTACATGCCCGGTATTCTAAACATGCGTTTCATTTTACTTTGTTTGTAGTACCAACCCCATGCTTTTTTTAGCCAATGTCCTAAAATAGGAAGCGGTAACATAAACTCTTTTTTTGAATTACGCATAACTATGGCGGCGCCATCACCGCTATCCATAACACAAATTATACTTAAATCGCCCCAATAACTTTTTTGCTTTGGGTTACCAATTTGGCTGTTATGGAAATTATAAGTACTCACATTTGCCATGATTTCGGCTGTATGACCTTGTTTAGCCGACCACGGATACGCCTTTAATGCTGCGGCGTCACCAATAACATAGATGTTGTTGTAGTTTTCAACAACGCAATATTCATCAATTTTAATAAAGCCTGTGGCGTCTAGCGGTAGTGTTGAATTTTTTATAATATCTAAACCATCACCACCCGAAATAAACAGTGTTAAATCTGATTTTAACTTAGTGCCGTCAGCAAATATTACAGCCTCTTTTGTAAACTCTTTTATTTTAATGCCAAAATGCGTGTTGACGTGATAGCGTTTAAAGAAGCCCGACATTTTTTTAAGAGCCTTTGTCCCCATGCGCTTACCGGGTTCGGCCATTGGCGCAAAAAAGGTAATATTAAATTTATTTCGCAATCCTTTTTTATGGATAAAATGACTGATGTTAAATAAGATTTCGAAGGCAGGACCACCACGAACAGTTGTTTTAGTTGTGTCTTTAGGATTGCCGCCAAATCCTATATTAATATGACCATTTCCTTTGGCTACCAATTTTTCTAACTCGTTTTTAATTGTGATAGACGCTTCAGGTTTGCCACAAATAGAGTGGGTAAATTCTAAACCTTTCATAGAGACTTTGCTCATACCGAGTGCTATAAACAAATAGTCATAAGGATGTGTCGCTTTTTCTGTAATTATGTTCTGATTGTCATTGTCAATCTTAATGACTTTTTCGATTACAAGATTAAATCCGTGCTTTTTTTGTAAATCGTAAAGACTAATTTTAGAATCGTTAAAACTGCGTTTACCAACTGGAATCCATATTGAAACAGGGTAAATAAATAAATAATCTCTTTCGGATATTAATGTGACTTCGTAATTATATTTTCTGAGTTTAATGGCTGCTTCTACACCAGCAAACCCACCGCCTAATACTAAAATACTCATTTGTTAAGTTTATTTAAAATGAGTATCAAAATTATCACAATAAAACAACCTACTGTGTATGTAAAATTACATAAGAAATGAAATAATAAAGTCTTGAATAAAGTTACTTTTTTCTAAAATAAATGACAATCGGGACACCGTTAAAATCAAAAATTTCACGCATTCTGTTTTCTATATAGCGCTTATAAGGATCTTTGACATATTGCGGTAAATTGCAAAAAAATACAAATTGTGGTGTAGGTGTGGGGAGTTGCGTACAGAATTTAATTTTGACGTATTTCCCTTTTAATGCTGGTGGTGGATTTTGTCTTACAATATCCAACATCACATCGTTTAGCTTACTGGTTGTAATACGGTTTTTCCGACTTTCAAAAACAGTAACAGCCGTTTCTATAGCTTTGAAAATACGTTGCTTGGTTAAAGCCGATATAAAAATAATAGGCACATCTGTAAAAGGGGCCATTTCTTGTCTAATTTTAGCTTCGTAATCTTTGGTAGAATGGGTGTCTTTTTCAACTAAATCCCATTTATTTACTAATACAACTATGCCTTTTTTATTTTTAACAGCCAGCCAAAAAATATTCTGATCTTGGCCTTCAAAGCCACGCGTGGCATCAACTATAAGAATAGCCACATCACAATATTCTATAGAGCGTACGGCACGCATAACCGAGTAAAATTCTAAATCTTCTTTAACTTTAGATTTTTTACGGATACCGGCTGTATCAACCAAATTAAAATCAAAGCCAAAGCGGTTGTATTTTGTGTCGATTGAATCGCGGGTTGTCCCTGCAATATCAGTAACTATATTGCGCTCTTCGCCAATTAAAGCATTTATAAATGACGATTTACCGGCATTGGGACGTCCAACCACAGTAAAACGGGGCAGGTCGCTTTCTTCTTCTTCGGGTACTTCGGGTAATTTTTCTACAAGCGCATCTAAAAGCTCACCAGTACCACTACCATTTATCGATGAAATTGTATAATAATCGCCTAAACCCAAGGCATAAAATTCGGCAGCATCAGCCATGCGCATGGCGTTATCTACTTTGTTTACAGCGAGTAAAATAGGTTTGTTTACAGATCTTAAAATAGTAGCAACATCAGAATCTAACGAAGTAACGCCACTTTCTACATCAACCACAAAAATAATAGCATCGGCTTCTTCTATGGCTAATTGGACTTGCTTGCGGATTTCTCCTTCAAAAACATCATCAGAACCTGTAATATAACCACCTGTGTCTATAACAGAAAATTGTGTGCCATTCCAATCAGATTGGCCGTAATGGCGGTCACGTGTCACACCACTTACGCTATCTACAATAGCTTGACGGCGTTGCACCATGCGGTTAAAAAGTGTTGATTTCCCTACATTGGGGCGTCCTACTATGGCAACAATACTATTCATATCAAAAATTTCAGTGCAAAGATAGTTTTTTAAGCGGAGATATTACTAAGTGATTTGATTTGTAAAAAAAGTGTATTTTTAAATTTTTTAATACTAAAATGAATTTAAACCAACCTATACACGGCAATCAAGTCAATAGAATTATTCTTAAACCCCGCTTTAAAGTCTCTGTTGATGCCCCCCAAAAAGCCGTTTTAAAAGATTTTGAAGATACTTTTAAAAGTGGTAATTGCCCTTATTGCAGTAAGATTGTAGGACACCATATTGTTTTAGATGTCCCAATAAAGCAGAGTCATTTTTGGTCGCCACAATTGCATTTAGAAGTCGAAAAAGACAACGACAAGACAACAGTTATAAAAGCCTTATTAGGGCCCAAGCCACAAATTTGGACATTCTTTATGTTTTTACATTTTGCTGTGGCGATTGCTTTTTTGATCTTTTTGGTGATTGCGTATTCAAACTACACCCTTGATAAAGATTACGGTTTTGCCTTAACAATGGACATTGTTTTACCTGTAGTTTGGCTTGTGTTTTATATTGGAGGCCAATTAGGAAAAAAGAAAGGCTATAAACAAATGCAAGAATTACATGATTATTTAATGGAAACTTTGTCTAAATACCAAAGGGCGAGTAGTAAATAACAAATTTCAAGTACCAAAATTTCAACATACAACATTTAACATCTAACGTATAACATTTAACAAATTAACTCTTTCACAAAGTCTCACAAAGAAGCACAAAGCTACACTAAGAAAAGAATGGATACTATTACTGATTACTAGATAAAAGAAGCCATTTCCATTTGTAGTGTTCTTGCTTTTTCCGCCGCCACATCGGCAAAATCTAAACCATTTGAAGCATAAATAACACCTCTTGATGAATTGATAAGCACATCGCCATTGGCGTTACAAGCATTTTTGCAAACATCGGCCACGGTACCGCCTTGTGCCCCAACACCGGGGACTAAGAAAAAGTGATTGGGAACCAATTTGCGAACCTTTTTAAGATATTCTGGTCGGGTAGCGCCTACCACAAACATAAGGTTGTCGCTGTTTTTGTAAGTCAGTGCTTTTTTTATGACTTTTTCATAGAGCTCATCTTCATCCACTTTTAAGTTTTGAAAATCAGCACCTCCGTCATTTGACGTTAAGGCTAAAAGGATACTCGTTTTGTCTTTAAAAGCCAAAAAAGGCTCGACTGAATCGCGCCCCATATAAGGCGCAATAGTAAGGGCGTCAAAATTTAAAATATCGAAAAAAGCCTTGGCATATTGCGTTGATGTATTGCCAATATCGCCGCGTTTGGCATCGGCAATGGTAAAAATATCAGGATAATTTTTGTTGATATAATCTATTGTTTTTTGTAAAGATTGCCAACCTTTAAGACCTTGTGCTTCATAAAAAGCGATGTTGGGTTTATAAGCAATTGTGTAAGGGTGCGTGGTGTCTATTATTTGTTTATTGAACTCAAAGATAGGGTCGTCTATGCTTAAAAGATGTTTGGGTATTTTGGTTAAATCGGCATCTAAGCCTACACATAAAAACGATTTTTTAAGTCGGATTTGATTCCTGAGTTCCTTTGGCGTCATAATTTTTAATAAAGTGTTTGACAAAAATAGTCATTTTAATAGTTTAAGCTATATTTGTTCTATTAATTAGAGGATTTTGTTAAACTATATTTTTCAGAAAATATTTTACGGGTTTTTAACCTTGTTTGGTGTTGTAACTGTCATCTTTTTACTGTTTAGTGTTCTGCCCGGCGATCCGGCTAGAATGATGTTAGACCAACGCGAAGACAGTGCCCAACTGCAAGCCATAAAGCACAAGTATGGTTTTGACAAACCTCTAACTTTGCAATACGTTTATTACTTAAACGATTTGTCTCCACTATCATTACATAGTTCAAAACCTGATGATTATACTTTTTTAGATAAACAGAAATACACTTATAAAAAGTTACTTAAGACAATCAATTATACATTAGTTTTAAAATATCCTTATTTACGGACTTCCTTTCAAAAAAATGGTCAAAAAGTGAGTAGTATAATTGGAAATACATTACCAAACACAGCTATTTTGGCTGTAGCTGCTATCAGTATTGCCATAGTTATTGGTATTTTATTAGGGGTTTTTTCGGCCATTTTTAAAGATACTTTTTTTGATAGAATGATTGCTGTTTTAAGCACTTTAGGAATGAGTGTGCCCTCATTTTTTTCAGCTATTCTATTTGCGTGGTTTTTTGGTTTTGTCTTACATAAATACACCCATTTACAAATGACGGGTAGTCTTTATGAAGTTGATGATTTTGGTCGGGGGATTTTTATCCAATGGAAAAATTTAATTTTGCCCGCTATAGTTTTAGGCATCAGACCCTTGGCGGTTGTGAGTCAGTTAACGCGGAGTGCTTTGTTGGAAGAATTGAGTAAAGATTATATTTTAACAGCCAAAGCCAAAGGTTTATCTGACTTAAATGTTGTTAAACGCCATGCACTTAAAAATGCGCTCAACCCTGTAGTGACAGCAATCTCGGGCTGGTTTGCATCGTTATTAGCAGGCGCCGTTTTTGTGGAATATATTTTTAATTGGAATGGACTGGGAAAAGAGATTGTTTCGGCTTTAAATACCTTAGATTTGCCCATTATTATGGGAAGCGTTTTGGTTATTGCCACTATGTTTATAATGATTAATATAATAGTAGATATAATTTACGGATGGTTAGATCCGCGTATAAGATTAACAAAATAAAGAAAGATGAGAAAAAAAATTGTTGCCGGAAATTGGAAAATGAATAAAACGTATAGTGCATCTATAAGTCTTGCACACGATATTGAAAAAGCAGTAAATAGCTTGCAATCTAATGATACAAAGGTAATTTTAGCCCCTACTTTTGTCAATTTAAAAGGAGTGATAGACAGTTTAAACTCTGATGCGGTAGAGGTTGTTGCACAAAATATGCACTTTGCTAAAAACGGCGCCTATACAGGTGAAATATCGGCAGATATGCTCAAAGAAATAGGGGTAGAAACCGTTATTTTAGGTCACTCAGAACGCCGTGAATACTTTAACGAAACCAACGCGCGTTTGGCTCAAAAAGTAACGACCGTTTTAGAAAACAATATGAATACCATTTTTTGTTTTGGTGAAGTTTTAGAAGATAGAAAAAGCAATAACCATTTTAACGTGGTTAAAACACAAATTACAGAAGGTTTATTTCATATTTCAGCTTCAGATATGTCTCATATAGTTTTGGCTTACGAACCTGTATGGGCTATTGGTACTGGCGAAACAGCCACTCCCGAACAAGCACAAGAAATGCATGCTTTTATCAGAAATTTAATTGCCGACAAGTATAGCGACGCGGTCGCAAACGATGTGTCAATCCTTTATGGTGGGAGTGTTAAGCCCGCTAATGCCCAAGAGATATTTTCTAAACCTGATGTTGACGGTGGTTTAATTGGCGGTGCTGCCTTAAATACCGATGACTTTTTGGCGATTGTTAAAGCGTCAAATAATTAGCGAATGGTTTATATTGGGTATGATTTTGAGATAAGTCCCTTAGAACCTGGGCGTGAAATTCTTATAGCCGAATTGGCTGAGGTCGAATTTGAAAGTTTTGTAGAAACAGATGGGGGCCTTTCGGCATTTATCCTTAAAGAGCATTGGCAAGAATCTATTTTAGATGGTATTCAAATTTTAAAATCATCGGAATTTAATATTTCATACACTTTTAAAGAAATTGAACAGGTCAATTGGAACAGCGAATGGGAGAAAAATTTCAATTCCATTGTAATAGATAAGAAGGTAAGTATTAGAGCCCCTTTTCATTCTAAACCTGATGCTGTTGCTTATGATATTATAATTGAGCCCAAAATGAGTTTTGGAACAGGGCATCACCAAACCACACAAGTGATGGTGCAACATATTTTAGACCTCACTATGACAAATAAAAAAGTCCTCGATATGGGCTGTGGCACGGGTATTTTGGCTATTCTGGCAGAAATGCGTGGTGCGACAAATATTGATGCGATTGATATAGACACATGGTGTTATGAAAACTCCGTTGAAAATATCGAACGCAATTTGTGTAAAAACATAACGGTTTATGAAGGCGACGCTTCGCTTTTAAAAGGGAAAAAGTACGACGTAGTTATTGCTAATATCAATCGGAATATTTTACTGCAAGACATAAAAACTTATGCTAGTTGTCTTGATACAGAAGGTGTTTTGCTTCTTAGCGGATTTTACGTAGAAGATATGCCTGTTATTGAAAATGAATGTTTAAAATACCGACTTGAAAAGCAAAATATTAAAGAACGCGACAATTGGGTGGGTGTAAAATTTACTAAAAAGTAAATTTTTTTATAAATTAGCCTCTTGTTATGAGTAGTCAAAGAAAAATACAAGAAGAATTAAACTTGTTTGAACAAGAAGAAAACCTACACGAAATAGTCTTGTTTAACGATGACGTCAATACTTTTGATTATGTTATAGAAATGCTGATGGAGGTTTGTGAACACACATCACATCAGGCTGAACAATGTTCTATAATTATCCACAATAAAGGTAAATGCACTGTTAAAACGGGTGAATACAAAGAGTTAAAACCACGTTGTTCTAAACTTTTAGAAGCCGGTTTATCGGCAGAATTGGTTTAAAGCTAGACGCATTTTTTATAATAAAATTTCTTATAAGGTGAATTCGACTTAAGAAGTGTAGATTACAACATAAATTATATTAATTTTTAAGCCTTTGTCCGTTCGAGCGCAGTCGAGAACTATTTAAAGACCTCTCGACTGCGCTCGAGGAGACATTAAATCGACTCAAGTTTACAACGGAATATTACCGTGTTTCCTTTTAGGTCTGTTGATGTCTTTACTTTCAAGAACTTGAAATATTTTAAGTAATTTTCGACGTGTATATTTTGGCAGAATTACCTCGTCAATAAAACCACGTCGGGCTGCCCTATAGGGGTCGGCAAATTTAGCGGCGTATTCGGTTTCTTTTTCCTGCCATTTTTCAGCCGGATTTTCAGCAGCTTTTATGTCATTTTTAAAGATTATTTCGGCAGCACCCTTTGCGCCCATAACAGCAATTTCTGCCGATGGCCAAGCCAAATTTAAATCGGCGCCAATGTGTTTAGAGTTCATCACGTCATAAGCACCTCCATAGGCTTTTCGGGTAATAACCGTCACTTTAGGAACGGTAGCTTCGCTTAAAGCGTATAGTAATTTAGCGCCATTGGTAATAATACCACGCCATTCTTGATCGGTGCCGGGTAAAAATCCGGGCACATCTACCAATACCAATAAAGGTATGTTAAAACAATCGCAAAATCGTGTAAAACGCGCGCCTTTAACAGAACTGTTTACATCTAAACAACCTGCCAAATGCATAGGCTGATTGGCAACAATACCAATACTTCTACCGCCAATTCTTGCAAAACCAACGATAATATTTTCGGCAAAATCTTTATGGATTTCAAAAAAAGAATCGGTATCAATAATACCATTTACAACCTGATGCATATCGTAGGGCTTATTAGGATTATCGGGAATTATTTTTCCTAATGCTGATCTTACTTCATCCTTCAAATTGTACGGTAATTTAGGGGTTGTTTTTTTATTGCTTTGCGGCATGTAACTCAATAACGATTTTAAATCTTCTAGACATTGCACGTCATTTGATGAGGTAATATGGGTAACACCCGATTTTACAGCGTGGGTATTTGCACCGCCTAATTCTTCGGCGGTTACCACTTCATTTGTGACTGTTTTTACAACATTTGGCCCGGTAATAAACATATAACTTGTATTTTCTACCATTAGGGTAAAATCGGTCATAGCCGGAGAATAAACCGCCCCACCGGCACAAGGTCCCATAATGGCAGATAATTGTGGAATAACGCCCGAAGCTTGTACATTTCTGTGAAAAATATCGGCATAACCGCCTAAAGATCTAACACCTTCTTGAATTCTGGCACCACCTGAATCGTTAAGACCTATCATAGGGGCGCCAACTTTAAGTGCATGGTCCATTACTTTGCAAATCTTTTCGGCGTGGGTTTCAGATAAAGAGCCTCCAAATACGGTAAAATCTTGTGCAAAGATATAAACCAAACGACTGTTAATAGTGCCATACCCTGTAACAACACCATCACCGTAATAAACTTCTTTATCCATATTAAAGTCGGTAGTTCTGTGGGTAACTAAAGACCCCATTTCTTCGAAAGAACCTTCGTCTAATAAATAATCAATACGTTCTCTGGCAGTGAGTTTCTTTTTACTGTGTTGTTTATCTATGCGTTTTAGACCGCCTCCTAAATAGGCTTCATCCAAGCGTTTTTTTAAATTATTGATTTTTGAATCCATTTTATAATAGGCTTTTTAGTTTGAAATGGGGAGTCTCAATTTTTTTTGATCTTCTAAATATAATTTTAGGGCTACCAAAGCCGCAATTTTAGCTTTGTTGTTAACGGTGTCTTGAAGTTTTTCGGTCGCATAATAATTCTTTACAAAATGGGTATTAAATTGCCCTGTTCTAAAGGCCTCGTGTTCGCAGACAAATTTACCAAAAGGCAATGTTGTTTTTACGCCGTCAATTTTGTAATTATCAATGGCGTGAATCATTAATTGAATAGCTTCAATACGCGTTTTACCATAAGTGATGAGTTTTGAAAGCATAGGGTCGTAATAAATAGGGACGTCCATACCTTCTTCAAAGCCATTATCTACTCTTATATTTTTTCCTTTGGGGATTTTATAAGTGCTTAAATTGCCAACGCTTGGTAAAAAATTATTCATACAATCCTCGGCATAAACACGTAATTCTACAGCATGCCCTGAAATATTTAAATCATTTTGTTTAAATGAAATCTCTTCACCATCAGCAATTTTAATTTGCTGTGCTACCAAATCTATACCTGTAATAAATTCTGTTACAGGATGTTCTACTTGAAGACGGGTATTCATCTCTAAGAAGAAGAAATTCAAGTTGTTATCGACTAAAAATTCAACTGTTCCGGCACCGCAATAATTACAGGCTTTGGCGACTTTAATAGCGGCATCACCCATTTTTTGTCTGAGTTTGGGCGTCAAAATTGAAGAGGGCGCTTCTTCAACAACCTTTTGATGACGGCGTTGAATACTACATTCACGTTCAAAAAGATGGATGACATTGCCATGACTATCGGCTAAAATTTGAATTTCTATATGTCGTGGTGAACTGATATATTTTTCAACAAAAACAGAGCCATCGCCAAAAGCCGAAGTAGCTTCGCTTATAGCGCGTGCCATTTGTTCTTCAACTTCTGCTTCATTTTCAACAATCCGCATCCCTTTTCCACCACCTCCGGCTGAGGCTTTTATGAGGATGGGAAAACCGATTTCTCGTGCAATTTGGGCGGCTTCTTTAGGATTTGTTACAGCCCTATCAACACCAGGAACCATAGGAATATTAAAATGTTTGACAGCCTCTTTAGCGGCTAATTTATCACCCATTATGCGAATGGCATCAGATTTAGGACCGATAAAAATGAGTTTGTTTTTTTCTACTTTTTCGGCAAAATCGGCATTTTCACTTAAAAAGCCATATCCAGGGTGGATGGCATCAGCGTTTAGTTTTAAAGCAACTTCAATAATTTTATCGCCCAATAAATACGATTTATTAGAAGGAGCAGGGCCAATACATACAGCTTCATCGGCATATTTTACGTGAGGCGCATTGCGGTCGGCTTCAGAATAAACGGCAACCGTTTTTATACCCATTTTTTGAGCTGTTTTCATCACTCTTATGGCTATTTCGCCTCTGTTGGCTATCAGTATTTTTTTCATCTTATTGCAATTCAATCATTAATTGTCCTTTTTCTACTGTCTCGCCCTTTTTAATATTGACCGATTTTATGACACCTTTATTAGGCGCTATAATGGCGTTTTCCATTTTCATAGCTTCTAAAATTAAAAGTGTATCGCCTTCGTTAACTTCTTGACCTTCTTTGATATTTATATCTAAGATAAATCCCGGCATAGGCGCCTTTATAATATTTGATTTTTTTGAGTTTGTGATGCTCAAACCAATGTCTTTAATAAGTTTGTCTAAATTGCTCTCTATTTTGATAGGATATTTATCGCCATGCTCTGATAAAAGATAAGATCTGTTTTGAAAATTTGATTCAATAAGCTCAAAATTGAACGATTTATTATTTTGTAAGACGTGAAATTGTGTAGGCGATATGCTGATGATATCTAATTTTTCAATGTCTGCCTTAGTGAAATTAAACTCTAAAGTGTCATTGACCTTTACTTTAAATTTGGTCGTCATATTTGAAGTAATTTTGAATGGGTTAATATTTTATAAAGTTATTCAATTTATCAGCAAATAAATAAATTTTAGGACAAAAAAAATCCAAAACAAACGTTTCGGATTTTTTTGATGCAGACTGTGCATCTCTTTATAAACATCTTAAGTTGAATTCATATTTT
>JASFYX010000023.1:0-154562 GCA_045046885.1 Flavobacteriaceae bacterium | reverse complement strand
ACTAAATCGGCTCCTACATCAGCCGCTTTGGTATAAATACCACCACCAACACGCGCAAAAAGGGCTATAGAGGAAGCTCCTAATGAAAATCCTGAAATTATATTAAGTATCGTGGCTAATCCATCAGCATCCGTAGAACCATATAAAGAATCATATAAAATAAATAATAAACTCAATCCGAAAACGCCTAAAGACACAACACCAATACCCATAACGGCACCTCCAGAAAAGGCCACTTCAAGGGCTTTATTTAAAGATGTTCTGGCAGCATTAGTCGTTCTTACATTGGCTTTAGTAGCGATACGCATGCCTATAAATCCAGCCAAAGCCGATAAAAAAGCACCTACCACAAAAGACAAAGCGACAAGACCACTTGAATTGTGTTCTGCATTGCCTTTAAAGAATAAAAGAACAGCTACGGCTAATACAAAAATAGAGAGTACTTTGTACTCTGCTTTTAAAAATGCCATGGCGCCATCAGCAATATTTTTTGCGATTGCTGCCATTTTTTCTGTACCTACTTCTTGTTTACTAACCCAACTGGATTTAAATATCATAAACAAAAAACCCAGCACACTGGCTAGGGGTAATAAATAAATTAAGTTATTCATTGTTTGTATGTTAATTATTAGTTTTTATTAATTGCTGCAAATCTAATAAAACAATATTAATAATGAAAAGATTTTTAAAGCCTAAATCGGTTAATTAGTATATACCGACTAAGGTTTTAGAAGAATAGATTTTTAGCTTGCCAAAAGGCTTTTAAGAATAAGCCGAGATAGATTAAACTCACGCCAAATTTGAGACCTGTTGAAAATAAAAACCCTATAAAAGAGCCCAAAGCCGCTTTAAGAGCGCGATTGTTGTTACTACTGTCGTGAATTAGTTCGCCTATAAAAGCCCCGACAAACGGACCGACAATAATACCCAAAGGCGGGAAAAATATAAGACCGACAAATAAGCCAACGGTTGAACCGACGATTCCTTTTTTACTGCCACCAAACTTTTTTGTACCTAGTGCGGGGATAAAATAATCGAGTACCCATACCAAAAGGGCTATGGCAAATGTTACCATTAAAAATGTGGTACTAAAATTGACAGATTTAGTAAAATGTAAGATTAAAAGCCCTAACCAACTGGTTAGAGGGCCTGGCAATACAGGTATAAAAGCACCAACAAGACCTAATATCATTATAAAAAAACCAAATAGTAATAATAAAATATCCATAAAACAAAGATAACAAACTAAGGTTCTTTAAAAAATATAAATTATTTAACTAATAAATTAGTTTAAACTAAATATTTAGTTACATTTGTCACGATAAAACAACTAATTAATATAATTATGCTCAAACAACTCACTAAAGCCGAAGAACAATTTATGCAAGTATTATGGCAATTGGATTTAGCTTCTGTTAAAGAAATTATAGAACAATTACCAAATCCTAAACCTGCTTACAATACCGTTTCTACTATTATAAGAATTTTAGAAACCAAGGGGATTGTAGCACATAAAAAATTTGGAAAAGGCTATAAATACTATCCTTTAATAAAAAAGGAAACCTACTCTAACCAAAGTTTAAACAAATTGGTAAACGGTTATTTTAACGGCTCATTTAAGAGTATGGTGTCGTTCTTTGTCAAAAAAAATGATATTGATATGACCGAATTAGAGCATATTTTAAAAGAACTCAATAAAGAAAATAAAAAATAAAAGTTATGGTAAATTATATTATTCAAGTCGTACTGTTTCAATTTCTTTTTATCGTTATATATGACGTCTTTTTAAGAAAAGAAACTTTTTTTAATGCCAATCGTGCTTATTTGTTACTTACGCCGATTGTATCTTTTGCGTTGCCATTTATAAAAATAACCGCTTTTACAAAAGTCACATCCTTAAATTTTGTAGAGCACTTGCCAGCGATTATTCTCAATCCGCAAGAAAGTTTAAAAACAGTAGTAACTACTTCATTCTCGATGTACTTAATGCTAGTTTTCCTTTTAGGAAGCCTGATTATGATTAGTCTTTTTATATACAAAATAGCTTCAATTTATATTTTGCGTCAAAAGAGTATTGTAGAAAAACAAGCCACGCATACACTTGTTTTAATCGATAAAAAAGGAATTATTTTTTCATTTTTTAAATCAATTTATATCGATAAAATATTTATAAATCAACCACACAATCATATTATTGAACACGAACTGATTCATATAAAACAAATCCATAGTCTAGACTTAATTTTCTTCGAAATACATAAAATCCTGATGTGGTTTAACCCTGCTATTTATATTTTTCAAAACCGTATAACCGAATTACACGAATTTATTGCCGATGCCAAAACCATAGCGCCCGAAAATAAAATCGACTTTTTTAATCGCTTGCTAACCACAACCTTTAAAGTCACAAAAGTTGATTTCGTAAATCAATTTTACAAACATTCACTCATTAAAAAACGTATTATGATGACAAACAAAAACAAATCGAAACAAGTACTTAAGTTAAAGTATTTGTTATTAGTCCCCGCGTTAGCAAGTATGTTATTTTATGTGTCTTGCCAACAAAAAAAGCAAACAATTACGGAACAAGTAGCTTCATTAAAAGCAAGTATTGCTAAAAAAGATACCTTAAGTAAATCTGAATTCAGAGAAATTACTTCATTATTAACTAAAGATTTACTCAAAAAAATACCAAGTAGAAAAAACAGTAAAGGTGTTGAAGTAGAGAAAATAAAAGGTATTTCATTTGCTGAAATTGACCAAGCACCTATTTATCCCGGTTGTGAGAATGCCCCAGAACAAAGAAAATGTTTATCTGAAAATATAACAAAGTTAATAAGTCAGAATTTTAATTTTAGATTAGCTAACAATTTAGATTTAAAACCCGGGCATAAACGTATTTTTGTTATGTTTACCATTAATAAAAATGGTAAAGTAACAGATGTTAGGGCGCGTGCCCCACATAAAAAATTAGAAATAGAAGCTATCCGTGTTATTAAGTTGATACCACAATTAAAACCTGGTATAAAAAATAATGGAAAAGTAGTAGCTGTAAAATACAGTTTACCTATTGTATTTAATATCCCAAAATAAAAAACTCTTCTTTTAAAAATTCAAACCGAGCCTTTGTGCTCGGCTTTTTTGTTTAATTTTTCTTACTTTCACCTTGTGAAAAATAAGCACACTTATATCTATTTATTGTTGACAATTTTGAGCTTGTTATTTTTAACATCATGCGATTATTTTTTCCCGAAACAAGCCCCAAAAAACACCCCAACAATCGATACAGTTATCGATTTTACAACGGTCGATGCTTACCCGCTTTTTCCGGAATGTCAGAATATTCCGTCAAGGGATAAGCAAAAAATATGCTTTCAAATTAAAATGGCTGAGCATATTAACAGGCTGCTAAAAACAAGTCCATTAAAAACAAAAACGGCTGCTAACGATACACTTTTGGTGACTTTAAAAGTATTGAAATCGGGTAAAACACAGTTTGTAAAAGTGACGTCTAAAAGTAATAATAAAGATTACGAAAAACTTTTAAGCAGTCTTTTAAAAATCGCGGCAAACAAAATACCCGTCTTACAACCCGCTATAAAACGTGGCATGCCGGTTACCACGCAATTTGAATTGCCAATAATAGTTAAGAATTAAATTGATTAGACCTGCTTTTATAGAACACAGATAACGCTGATTTATTTGATTATCGCAGATTAAACAGTGTGCGTACTATTTATTAAATTTTCTTCCTTTCCAAGTAAAGCCATTTGTCAAGCCTAAAAAGACACTCGTTACGCTAAAAAGCGGGTATAAAAAACTGCTCAAAATATAACTTTTTAAAACTGATTCTTGTTTAAAATAACGGGCTGTGCTGTATAAAATTAAGGCGTCTATATTGAATTTTACCAAAAATATAAGCAAAAATAATTGACTTTTAAACAATTCTAAAAGACTTAAAACACCTAAGACAATCAATAATAAATTCATGGCAAAAACAGTTAAGCCCACTATTTTAATATTGGCATTTTTATAAGCCGACGCCTTAGCAGCCCAACGGGTACGTTGCGACAACAGTTTTTTAAAAATAGGCTCGGTATGTGTGGTTACGGAAGCTTCCAAACTGTTTAAGACAGTTACCTTATCGGGATATCTTTTAAGAGCCGATTCCAACAAGAACACATCATCGCCACTCGCTATGTTTTGGTGGCTTTTAAATCCGTTCAACTCATAAAACAAAGCCTTTGAGTAACACAAATTAGCCCCATGACACAAAATAGGTTTTTGCTGACCAAAAGTTCCTAATAAGGTGGCTTGTAAACTCAACAAATCAAGTGTTTGAAAGCGGTCTAAAAAAGTTTTAACATCGCTAAACTGTACCAATCCGGCTATTAAAAACGGCTTGTCATTTTTTATCTTTTGATTATAAGCTTTAAGCCAATTTTTAGGAACAGTACAATCGGCATCGGTAGTGAGAATCCAATCGTATTGTGCATTTGAAATACCCAAATTCAAGGCCGCTTTTTTGGGCGATATATCTGAAATCTCAGAATCTATACAGCTCAAATTTGGAAAGGTATCTTTAAATCCTTCAATAATAGGTTTGTAGTTATCCGATGAAAAATCGTTGATTAAAATAATTTCAAATTGGTCTTTAGGATAGTCCAAATCAGAAAAACTTTGCAATAGTTCTTCTAAATTATCGGCTTCATTTCTAAAGGGAACAATAATAGAAAAGTTTGTTGTACTTGGTTGTGACTTTAAAACAAAAGGTTTTAATTTACTGACACCTGTTTTCAAATAGAGCATCAGAAAAACATACAGACCTGTAACCAAAATACTTATAACTATCATCCCTGAACTACTAATTTTTTAGCCGACTTAAATTGAATGACAAATATACCACCAATCACAGCCGGAAGTGCAAAATTAAATAGCCACATCAACAAACTGACCTGCATAACCAACAAAGGACTAAGGCCTAAAAAGCCAAAGACATAAATCGCGGCAGAACCTTTAACCAGCCAGTCGGTTAGGCTTAAACTCGGCCAAATTGAAGCCAATAAATACATGCTAAAAACGGCCATCATAATAGGCAAATAAGAAGTGTTTAACCCTAAAATTAAAAGCCACACATAAAACTGATGGCTAAAAATAAGATAGCGTAAAACCGACAAACTGCTCACTTTAAAAAATATTTTTGGCGACTGGTTTTTGTAAAAATTGACACCTTTTTTGAATCCTTTTCGTGCAATCTTAAAACTGAAAATCAAAATTAGGCCTCCTAAAATAAGACCTATTACTACAATATTTCCCGAAATGTTTATAGGATAATTATACGTCAAATAAACCAAGCCTATTGTACCAAATACAACTGTTGTTATTAATTGAAATCCGTGTCCTACAAAATTTAAAGCCAGAATTTTCTTCGTTTTATCTCTCTCAAAATACAGGCTTTTGGCTATATAATCACCCAGTCTGTTAGGGGTTATCATAGAAGCCGTTAAAGCACTGAGACTTTGTTTGGCAGCACTTGTAAAAGTTATTATTTGTTGTGTATTGACCAATATATGCCACTTTAAAATCTCTAAAAGCCAGTTAAACACACTCAAACTAATCGCCAGTAAAAAGAGTATTTTATTTTTCAGAAAAATGATTTTTAAATTATTAAGAATATCACTACTGTTTAAATCGCTATTCTCAATTAGTCGGCTGTAAATAAAGTAGCCGGCGCCTACCAAAACAATCATTTTAATAAGAACGCTTAAAGCGGATTTAAATGTGGGTTTTAAATTGTACATTTGACTACAAATAAACAACTATTTGGCTTCAGAAAAAATCATATTAGGCATAGATCCCGGCACCACCATTATGGGTTTTGGTTTAATTAAGGTCAGCGGTAAAAAAATGACCTTTATTCAGATGAACGAATTACAGCTTAAAAAACTCGACAATCACTATATAAAACTCAAATATATCTTTGACCGTACCCTAGAATTAATCGACACTTACAATCCCGATGAAATTGCTATTGAAGCACCGTTTTACGGTAAGAATGTTCAGAGTATGCTCAAATTAGGACGCGCTCAAGGCGTGGCTATGGCAGCAGGATTATCGAGAGAAATACCCATTACTGAATACCTTCCTAAAAAAATTAAAATGGCAATTACAGGAAATGGCAATGCCAGCAAAGAACAAGTTGCTAAAATGTTACAGAGTTTACTTGGTTTTAAAACACTTCCAAAAAATCTCGATGCTACTGACGGTTTAGCAGCTGCAGTGTGTCATTTTTATAACAGTGGCAAAGTAACGGGTAACAAGAATTATACAGGTTGGGCTTCGTTTGTTAAGCAGAATGAAGGTAAAGTTCGTAAATAGTAATCACTAAATCTATGGGAGCCATTTACATCCACATCCCTTTTTGCAAACAAAAATGTTACTATTGTAACTTCCATTTTTCAGTTTCGCATAAGCGAAAAGATGAGATGATTCAAGCTCTAGCTAAAGAGTTGGTTTTACGTAAAAATGAACTGACAAAACCCATAGAAACCATTTATTTTGGTGGCGGCACACCTTCATTATTGTCGATTGATGATTTAAGATTTTTGATTGATAAAATTTATCAGAATTATACCGTAATAGACAGTCCTGAAGTTACCTTAGAAGCCAATCCCGATGATTTAAATGACTTGTCATTTCGAGCGCAGTCGAGAAACCTCTTCCAATCTTACCGTCAACTCGGCATCAACAGGTTAAGTATCGGCATCCAATCTTTTTATGAGGAAGATTTACAATTTATGAATCGCGCCCATACCGCCAATGAAGCCCTAAATTGTTTAAAAGAAGCAAGGCAATACTTCGATAATATTACGGTTGATTTAATTTATGGTATCCCTAATCTTACATCAGACAAATGGCGTCAAAATTTGCAAACCCTTTTTAATTTAGACATCAAACATATTTCGGCTTACGCTTTAACCGTAGAGCCTAAAACAGTTTTGGCTGGTTTTATAAAATCGGGTAAATATCCACCGGTAGATGACAATTTAGCCTTTGAACATTTTAATATTTTAGTAGAAGAAACCCAAAAACAAAACTTTATTCAGTACGAAATATCCAATTTTGGCAAAGAAGGCTATTTTTCAAAACACAATATATCCTATTGGCAAGGTCAGCATTATATAGGTATTGGGCCATCGGCACACTCTTTTAACGGTACAATCAGAAGTTGGAATATTGCCAACAATGCTTTGTATTTAAAATCTTTAGCACAAAATAAATTACCCAATGAAACAGAAATGCTCTCTAAAAAAGAGCAATTTAACGAAACTATTATGACAGGCTTACGTACCATTTGGGGCGTTGATTTAAATGTAATTGAAAAGTATTTCGGAATCCATTTTAAAACACAACTTTTAGAACAGACTCAGAAACATATCAGTCAAGGTTTCCTAGAAATTGATAAATATGGCAAGCTCAAAATCACTCCAAAAGGTCTCTTTTTAGCCGATGGTATTGCGTCCGATTTGTTTGTAGTCTAAGTTACACAGTCCTTTTTTAAACGGACGTATCTTTGCACTATAAAAACAAAACAACATGCAAATCACAATAGAATTTGACGAAAGCGGTAAGATTTTACCTTATTCAGGCGGCAGATTAATCACAATGGATGAGTCGCCCTTTTTAATATTTTTAGCATCGGCCGGAATGTGTTCGGCGGTTTATGTCCGTGCTTTTATGGCACAACGCGGCATGTCATTAGAAGGTGTTTCTCTAACAGAGACAATATCTTATAACCGTATGACAAATATGGTTGAGACTATAAACATTCATGCAGAATTACCCCCTTCATTCCCCGGTAAATATAAAAACGCGGTAAAAAGTGCTATAGCACAATGTCCGGTTAAAAGGCATTTAGGCACGCCTCCAAATTTCGAAATTCAAACTTCGTTAGATTTGGTGAAAAGTGCCTAAATTAGGTTTATTAGTTAGTATTAAAAGCGGCTTTTTCATGAGCCGCTTTTTTTTTGTACTTTATAAATAGTCCAATTATTTTAAAACAATTGCGTTTACACCCGCCTTAGTTGTTTCATGAAAAACATCATTAATAAAACCCATATTAACATCACCATCAACCTCAAAAACTGCTCTTATTTTATACCTCTTTTTGGGTTGATAATTTGCAGTTATTTTCTTTGTTTCAGAAGTAATATTTTGCAATGTGATTCCTTTTTTTCCATTTAAGGTAATCTGTTTGTTCTCATCAACCTTTATATAAATGTTTGCTGTCTTTTTGTTTTTATTGTTTTTTCTTTCACTTGGTCTCTTAGGAGGAAAAGGTAATAATTTCAAATCTTCTGGAGTTAAATCTTTCCATTTTTTATAAACTTCTTTACCATTTTTTATGAACTTAACATAAGGACGAATAGGAGAAACAGGATAGTTTACTTTGTTTTTATCTTCTCTTAGCATCCTAAAATACATACCTCCAAGTTCAGAGAAAATAGCATCTATGATTTTTTGTTCTGCTTTTGTTTTATAAATATAATGTGGTGCTTTATTTTTTAACTTCACAAACGTCACATATAGTTTTTTGTATTTTTCAATATTTTTAGACCTTGTTTTTAAGCTTAATAAAACGCCTTGATTTTCATCTTCTTTTGCTAAGTTTTTCTTAAAGACTTCAAACCCTTTTTTTGTATAAATCCAATACTGATAAATCTGTGGGAATCTTTTACTCCGTGCGTTGATATGCACAAAACTACCTGAGTAAAAAACAATATCAGAAGCTTTATAATTATTTAGGATATCATTATTTACATGTTTATCGTCTAACCAAATAGCATACTTCTTTTTATTTTTCCATTTATTAAATTCATTTTTACTTGGACTTTTAGCTGTTAAACTGCCTGAAAAGGGATCTTTCGTATATTTTTTAACTGATTCTTTCTGTTTCTTAGACATCTTATTATAAACAATAACCATCCGTTTATAAGTTGGATAATCAATCACTTTTGTAGTTTCACATTTATGCATAAATTCCTTATACTTTTTCATCATAACTTCAGGGACCCCTTCCGTTTTATTCTTTTTTTGAAATTTTAATTTTTGTTGTGTAATTCCTTTTTCTTTTTGAAGAATTAATTTATCGCTAAAGCCATAAATTAGTATGGCAAATAGAGGAATCATTAAAAAACTTCTAAGCCAAATAGTCTTTTTTGAAGATTGTGTTTTCATAATGGTAAATCTTTTTTTAATTAATGAATAATTTATAGCATTGGCTAATTGTGGTGTTTTGTTTGAGGTAAATTGCAATAGTATTTGTTGGTATTTTGGTATAGAAATACCTTTTTCTAAAACGGCTTGGTCTGCCAAAAACTCATGGTTTAGTTTTACAAAATGTTTTGCCAAATAGATAAGCGGATTAAACCAAAAGATAATCTTAAGTAACTCTACAAACAACACGTCTAAACTGTGTTTTTGTTGGGCATGACATTGTTCATGTAAAAAAACCTCTTTTGGAATTTCATCTTTTTCAAATTGATGTTTATTAAAAAATATATAATTAAAAAAAGTGTGTGGTGTAACCAATTTTTTAAGCAAAACATTTGTAAAACGATTAGATTTTACCTTCGGATTATACTTTATTTTATAAAAGGTTTTGCTTAAATTAAATAAAAACTTAATGCTAAAAATAAATACTCCAAAAGCATAGATAACCCAAATAACTAAAGGCAAATAATCTTTTTTAGTGTTCAATTCAGAAATTGGTAAATCAGAAATGAATTGATAATTTAAAGGCTGGTGCACTTCAAAAGGAGCATTTATATAAAAGGTAAATGTTATAAAAGGTATTACTAAAGATAATATAAGAGCAACCAACAAGTAGGCTCTCTTTAAAACATGTACACTTTCTTTCTCTAAATAAAGTTTGTAAAAAATCAATAGAACAGCCAAGCAAGCTGTAAATCTTATAAGGAAAAATATCATGACTTTTTGTTTATAATTTGTTCGTCTATAATATCTCTAAGCTCTTTTAATTCGGTTTCTGATAATCCTGTTTCTTTTGTAAAAAACGAGGCGAATTGCGAAGCTGAGTCATTAAAAAAATTCTTGATAAGTCCGTTGACATGTTTAGAAAAGTAGTCTTTTTTCTTAACCAGCGGGAAATATTCACGTGATTTTCCGTATAATTTAAAGCCTATAAAACCTTTAATTGTCATACGTTTTAAAAGTGTGGCAACTGTTGTTTGTGCGGGTTTTGGGGTGGGATAGGCTTCTAATAAATCTTTCATAAAAGCTTTTTCCCGTTTCCAAAGATATTGCATTAGCTGTTCTTCTGCTTTAGATAATTGCATTGTTCTACAAGTTTAGAATTATGTCTACAAATGTAGAATAAAAAATTTAATATCCAAATTATTCACTAAATTTATACTCTTAAAATTATACTTTACCTTTTTAATGAACATCGAAGCCCTTAGAAACTATTGCCTCCAAAAAAATGCCGTAACAGAAAGTTTTCCGTTCGATAAAACCACGCTTGTTTTTAAAGTGGCTAATAAAATGTTTGCCTTAACGGGATTAGATGAGTTAGAATTTAAAGTCAATTTAAAGTGTGACCCTGAACGTTCCTTAGATTTACGCGAGGAATACGAATGCATACAGCCCGGCTATCATATGAATAAAAAACTGTGGAATACCGTAGCGCCACAAGGTTGTTTAACCTCCGAATTATTTTTTGAATTGGTAGATCATTCTTATAATCTTATAGTAGAAAGTTTGCCTAAAAAGGTAAAAGTAGCATACGGTTTTAAAATATAATTGTTTTTATGATAACAGGAAAAAATCAGATAGGTTTTACACAAAGCGCCAAAGGAAATATAACCTTTAAGACTTTTAATCCGCAAAAAAATAGCGAGAATGACAGTCTTTTTTACAAAGCCACATCTCAAGAAATAAACGACGCTTGTTTTTTAGCTACCGAAGCTTTTAAGACTTTTAAAAAAACTTCAGGCAGTCAAAAAGCCGCTTTTTTAAACGCCATTGCGGATGAAATTTTAGCTCTAGACGACAAACTAATAAAAACCTATCGTTCAGAATCGGGGTTACCCGAAGGCCGCGCACAAGGTGAACGCGGTCGTACTGTTTTCCAACTGCGCTCTTTTGCCAATTTGGTAACCGAAGGCTCTTGGGTAGACGCTTCTATTGACACGGCTATACCCGACAGAAAACCATTGCCAAAAGTCGATTTGCGCAAAATACTTGTGCCTTTAGGACCTGTGGTAGTTTTTGGTGCCAGTAATTTTCCGTTAGCCTATTCAACTGCCGGTGGCGATACGGCAGCGGCTTTTGCTGCCGGATGTCCCGTAATTGTAAAATCGCATCCTATGCATGCGGGTACGGGCGAATTGATAGCACAAGCCATTACCAAAGCGGCAAAAAGAACAGGTATGCCCGATGGTGTTTTCTCTAATTTAAACAGCAGTGGTATTGAGGTTGGTGTACAACTGGTAAAACATCCCCAAGTAAAAGCTATTGGCTTTACAGGCAGTGTAGGTGGTGGCCGTACTTTGTACAATTTGGCTGCGCAACGCCCCGAGCCTATTCCTGTTTTTGCCGAAATGGGGAGCGTAAACCCTGTTATTTTAATGCCAAAAGCTGCTCAAAGTCAAGCCGAAAAATGGGGCACAACTTTGGCTAAGTCTATTACCTTAGGAAGCGGTCAATTTTGTACCAATCCGGGGCTAATTTTAGGTATAAAAGGAGTCGATTTAAATCATTTTATAACAACTTTAGCTAATGAAATTGTAAAAATAGAGCCTTCTTGTATGTTGCATCCTAATATTATTGGTGCTTTTGAAGATAAAAAAGAAAGCGCGTTATCACAAAAAGGCGTCAAAAAAGTGACAGGGTTCTCTAATAGCGTTTCGCCAAATTACGGCCGTCAGATTGTTACAACTGTAGAAGGCGAAACCTTTTTAAACAACCCGACTTTACATCAAGAGGTATTTGGTCCTTTTAGTATGGTTGTGCAATGTGAAGATTTACGTCAGTTAGAAACCCTTATTTCGCAGCTTGAAGGTCAATTAACCGGGAGTCTTTTAGCCGATAATACAGAGCTTTTAGCACACAATAGTTTGGTTGAAGCGCTTCAAAACCGTGTAGGACGCCTTATTTTTAACGGTGTTCCCACAGGTGTAGAAGTATGTCCGTCAATGCAACACGGCGGCCCTTATCCGGCTTCGACCGATAGCCGTTTTACAGCAGTTGGTATACATTCTATTAAAAGATGGGTGCGCCCTGTGACATTTCAGAATTGGCCTGATGAAGCTTTACCTGATGCGCTAAAAAATGAAAATCCTTTGGGAATTTTAAGAACTTTAAATGGTGAAATTTCTAGAGATAAAATATAGATTATCAATAAATATTTTACTAATATTGGGATATTAAATTTTTAATGTTTTGAGTAAAAAAGTAGTTATTATTGGCGGTGGTATAATTGGTCTTTCTACTGCTTATTATTTACAAAAAGAGGGGTGTGAAGTTATTGTAATAGATAAATCTGACATTGGTTCGGGGGCGTCATTTGTTAACGCAGGTTACATTTCACCCAGTCATGTTATTCCACTTTCTGCACCAGGTATGGTAAAATCGGGCATTAAAATGATGTTTAATCCGGCTAGTCCGTTTTATCTTAAACCCAGATTTGATGTCGATTTATGGCGTTGGGCTTGGGCTTTTTACAAATCGGCTACAGCCAAACACGTCGCCGAAGCAGCACCTATAATTAAAGATTTAACGGTATTTAGTAGAGATTTGTATCAAGAAATGAAAGACCAATCAATTTTTGACTTTCAGTTTGAGCGTAAAGGTTTGTTGATGTGCTATCAAACTTCTAAATTTGAAGATAAAGAAGCCCATTTAGCCGAAGTTGCCAGGGCGCAAGGTTTAAAAGTAAACCAAATAACTAAGGCTGAACTCCTTAAAATGGAACCCGAAATAAACGCTGAAGGCGCCTATTACTACACCTGCGACGCCCATTCAACTCCTGATGATTTTATGCAAAAAATGCATCATTATTTAGAAAGAAAAGGGGTTACTTTTTATACAGATGAGACTGTATTAGATTTTGATTTTAATTCAGATTCAGTTAAAATGGTAACGACAACAAAACAGACATTAACTTTTGACGAATTGGTTATTGCTACAGGTTCTTGGACGCCTCTTTTAGCTAAAAAATTAGGTGTAAAAATGCTCATCCAAGCCGGAAAAGGGTATCGTATAAACGTACATCGTAAAACGGGCATAAATTACCCAGCTATTTTGGCCGAACGCAATACAGCCGTTTCACCTATGGCTGGCTTTACAAGATTTGGGGGCACCATGGAAATTGCAGGAATCAATCATAATATCAACCCGTTAAGGGTTAAAGCTATTGCTGATGCAGTACATGCCTTCTATCCAAATATCAGCATCAGTAATGATGAAATGGCAGAAGCTGATAGTGGCTTACGCCCAGTTTCGCCAGATGGCCTCCCTTTTATTGGGCGCACAAAAAACTTTAAAAATTTGTGTTTTGCTACGGGTCATGCTATGATGGGGTGGAGCCAAGGCCCCGCCACGGGTAAACTTATTTCAGAAATTATTGCCAACAAAAAACTATCGGTTAATATTGACGGTTTTAGTCCAGATAGAAAGTTTTAAAATCTACTAAATTTAGTGACTCTTAATATAATCGGCTTGATTTAACAACTCTTTATTACCTGAAATAAAGATTTTTTTACCGTCTTTATTTTGATGAAAGACGTATAAATTGTCTTTGTACTTTTCTGTTTTAGACAAACCGTTATACATACCATTTTCATTGGCAGGAGCACTTACCTTTGTGCCATTTTGGTTAATCCAAAAAGTTGTTCCATTGGTATCGGCTTGTAGCCTATCATTATAAAAATAACCGATAAAATTATAAACACTACTTTCTAATTTTCGACCGTCTATGGCACACAAATAAGCACTAATTGAATAGTCTTCCTTATTATAAAGCGGTATAACACCACCGCCTAAAACACCCCCAAAGCGATACCATTTTTTGCTTATTTTAAGTTCAGCATCTTTGTTGAATGATGATATGGCTTTTTTCTTTTGCAGTTGCTTAAACAAGGTTTTTTGATCTTGAAAAGGCACAAATTTTTGGGTAGGCAAATCGTACACCATGACTTTAGAAGAGTTGTTGGGGTAAGCCACTAATTTATCATTCCCTCGTGGCAACATAACATGTCCGTAATGTGTTGATAACTGACTGAATGCCGAAATATCGGGTAACTGATATGACAACTTCTTTTGCACGTTAAAACAATAAATTTTTGTAGGGTTTTCGGCCTTATTCATTAAAATAATATAGCCGTCAAAATGGTATGCCGCTTTATAATTATCCGCTTCCAAAAGAACAACTCCTTTATCGTTAACCACACCATAATATTCTGATTTCTTAAATAATGCTATATTGTTTTTATCGAAAGCATAAATACTATCGGCCTCTAATGCCATAGTATTAAGTTCGGTTTGCCAAGTCTTTTTTAAAGAAGCCAGACGTTGCATTTTCTTCTTTTTTTTAAGGCGCTCTGCTTCTAATTGTTTTTCGTCTGCCAATTGTTTATCTAACTCATCTTTAATATCGACATACAATTCTAATAACTGTTGGTAATTTTTAGTCCGTTTATTTTTAACCAATTTAAAATACCATTTTGCATATTTAAAAGCCTCTTTATAATCCATAAGTTCATAATGAATTAAAACGCCTAATCGAGCTTGATCGGATTTTGTTATGGTATCTAATAATTTTACGGCTTTATTAAAATTACTTAAGGCCTTTTCTGTCTCCAATTTGGCATAATTATCTTTAGCTTTTTTTAAATAAACATCAGCAATTTCTTTATCGGATTGTGCCGTTAAAAAATTTGAACTCAGTAAAATAACAATAGCAAATAATATCTGTTTCATAATAAAATTAATAAATGGTTTGGTATAATTATGCGAAGTTAATAAAAATCAAACAATTATAATTTATTGTTTGAAAATTAAATAAAAAAAGCCTAAAACACAATGTGTTTTAGGCTTTTAATTTAGCTTGAACTATGCTATTGTTTTACCAACTTTTTAGCAATAGATTTATTATCTGTCGTCTTAATAATAAGCATGTAAATACCCGAAGTCAATCGGCTTATATCATAAATTTTATCTTTAGTAAAACGCCCTTTAAATTGTTTTACCAAACGTCCTGAAATGTCATAAATTTTAACACTTTTTGTATCTCTGCTTATGTTAAATGAATTTTTAACTGGATTAGGATATACTTTTAATGATTGACTTAAAACACTTTTTACCTTTTCTACACTAAGCGGATTATTTAACTGCACCGATGAATACAAACGGTATTCGCCGGGTTGCAAAGAGATAGGTATTGATGAATTCGAAGTAGTAACATTTAATGTACTTCCTGTGTAATATTCATACCAAGTACCTGTCTTTGTGAAACTAGGGGATATACTTTGTGTGGTTACATCAAAATTTCCAAGAATTACCACATCCATAGTGGCATCTCGTAAAATAATACGTTTACTTAATGATGTAACAGTTAACGTAAAGTCTGTTGTATTAAAAACAGGTTGGTTCTTTTTAAATAGTGCTAAAGTCCGCCAAACATCGTAAACATTTTTACGGTTTGTGTCGTTAAAATATTCCCAATGAATGGGTTTTCTACCTGTACGACCATTTTGATCTATACTAATATCGTAACCCAACTCGCCAAATTGCCAAATCATTTTAGGCCCCGGAATGGTAAAAAAGAAATTGGCTGCCAATTCCTCGCGTTTTAAAGCTGTGGCTAAATCTTTAACATTGTAACTTCCGCTAAGATTCTTATTACCAAACTGAAGGTTTTTATACATCAAGCGTTCTTCGTCATGGCTTTCCATATACCCTATGACGTGTGGATTATTCCAACCCCGTGCTTTGTAAGACATCCAAGAAATATCTGAGCTACTGGAATAACCCATGGTACTTTGGGCATAATTATTATTTAAATTACCCCATAATAACATACCGTAATTAGCTAAAATAGTTTCTTCAGAGTTGTCGGCAAAATGTTCTAAAATAACATAAGTGTTTGGATTAACCGTCCACATAAAATCGGCATAGTTTTCTAAAATAGTAATACGACTATTATCTTGATTACCCCAAGCGCTTGTATTGCCAAGCGTATTGGTTTGGGTAAAACCTTTAGATAAATCGAATCTAAAACCATCTATTTTATATTCTTCTAACCAATATTGTACTGTTTCTTTTAAATATGTTTTAGTGTAAACACTTTCGTGATTAAAATCGTTACCCACATTAAAATCATGCTTGGGTATTGGATTTAAATACGGATTTGTACTACTAGGGCGGTTATTGGCAGAGTCCCACCACAATTGGGCTAATGGACTTTGTCCAAAAGCCTGATTGTAAACCACATCCATAATAACGGCTATCCCGCGTTTATGACATTCGTTTATAAAAGTTTTAAAATTAGTGGAGGTTCCGTAAGCTTTATCAAGAGCACCATGAAAAGAGACATTGTAACCCCAACTGTCATTCCCTTCAAATTCTGCCACGGGCATTAATTCAACGGCATTTATACCCAAGTTTTGGAGGTAATCTAAATGCGTTAAGGCGATGTTAAAATCACCAATATCATCGGCTCCCACTACATCAAAATCACGAAAGTGCATTTCGTAGATAATGAGATTGTCTTTTGCAGGTGGTGTAAAAGCATCCCAAGTAAAAGTGGGCAATGTCTTTTTAAATGTAGAAACTATGCCGCTTGTTAGACCTGTTGGATAAGCTTTTAAGTTTGGGAAAGTACTCGCCGGAATATATTTATCGTTAGCAGGGTCGAGTATTTTATGTGTAAAAGGGTCGGCGACCGTTAAGGCATAATCTACATTGTATTGATAGGCGTATTCTGTATTGGGGTCTAAGCCCGATACGGTAAGCCAAAACTTATTAGCTGCCGCATCTTTTTTCATATGGTAGGTCTCGTTGAGTAACCAATTGTTAAAATCGCCCAAAATAAAAGCATCCGATTTGTCGGGAGCTGTTAAAACAAAGGTAACGGTACCATCAGTATTAAAATTGACGCCATTTTTTAAACCTGACGGAATTGTACCCGTGGGTGAAGGCGATTTAACAAAGACTGTTACCTCATCTGTAACTGTCACAGAATTAGCTGTAGCTGTTGCTTTAATAATATGACTGCCTATTGTGGTAAAAGTAAAAGCTGTACTTTTAGTTGTGACTGCCGTACCTGTTGATTGAAGTGCATTATCTACATATATTTTAATAGTGGCCGCAACAGAAGCATCCGCTTGAATTATTTCTGTAGCATTAAGATTAATTAAATCATTATTACTATGACTTGTTATTAAAACATTGAGCCCGGCGCTGAAAATGCTTACAAAATAATCGGGTTTAGATTGTTTTGTACCATCTGATGATCGAAAAACAAAAGCCAAATCGGTTACTGTTTCGCTTGACGTGATACCATAAAAGGAAGTAACACTTGGTGTTATGGTAAATTGATAAAGATTTGTACCTATTTTGGTAAGTGCCGGTTGTACGGCATTATCGCCCCAAGCACCTATAACATGTTTCCAATCACCCGTACCACTTGAAGCCGATGTTAATACACCTGTATGTGCATACACTGTTCCTATATAGCCCTCTAATTCGGTTCCTGTTGCGTCAAATGTTACGGTTACGGCATCTGAAACTGTTGGAATTGTTGGTAATGTTGTTACTTGGCCAAAGCTAAATAATGTGGCAAACAGAAATACTAAAAAGGCTTGTTTTTTCATTTATATAAAATTATTAAAAAAATCTGCATAAATCACTGTCAATTTATGCAGATTTTTTAATTCAAACTAAATTATACTGTGGCTTTTTATTACCACTTGTGCATGACTATGGTTCCAGCAACAGAATCAAAAGTAATGTTATAGGTTCCTGCTGTTACGGGTATATTCGCCCCGTTTAATTCTACAGTTCCATCATTACCATCATCTCCGTAGTTTATACCCCATGCATCGTTTTGGCGGATTTTAATTTCGCCATCTACTAGAGTAATACCTGTGATATAGAAAACACCTTCATTGTTTCCAAAATCCGGTGTAAACTTGGTATCCGGACCATTCCAGCCATTAGGTGTGGCACTTCCTACAAGACCCCAAACGTCAATCTGTTCTACAGTATATTCGTTTGTGTTTAAATCTAGTGTTACGAGGTAATGCCCTTCTGTTACGGCAATATTATCACCACCAGCATCAGCAACACCATCAGCACCATTATCTCCTAAATTAACACCCCAATCTTCGTTAAATCTAAATTTAAATTCACCCGTAGTAAAAGTGACAACTGCTTTCCAGTTATCTTGGTAAGAATTGTAATGTAATTTAAAATCGGGAGCTCCCCAGCCATTAGGCGTAGCACTTCCTACAAGACCCCAAGAAAAGGCTTCCATAGTCCAAGAAAAATCGTTGGTGTTTACCATAATTTTATAAGTCCCAGCCGTTACAGCTATATTGGCACCGTTTTGTTCAAGAGAACCATCAGCACCATCATCACCATAATTAGTAGTCCAAAGATTGTCTAATCTAAACTTAATTTCGCCATCTCTAAGTGTTACATAGGCTATATAAACACCTGCTTCGCTGGTTGTATAGAAAGGTAAATCGGGAATATCAGGATTGCCCCAACCACCGGGAGTGGCACTACCTACAACACCCCAATTGGTAGATAAATCTAACAAAGAAGAAAATGCTGTCACAGTAACCGTAACGGCACCCGACATCATTTGCTGTGCACCACTTAAAGTTGTTTGTACTTTAAAATCAATTTTTGTTGGTACATTGGGTTTAATACCTAAAGCAAGTGCTTTACTGTTTAATTCTTGACCTGTAAAGGCTTTACTTAAGTCTGCTCCCATAGCAATTGTTTGTGGATTAGAGAAATCACCCCCATGTAAATCTATTAAGATAGTATAAGAGGCGGCAGCATCAAATCCAAAATTTGGGTCAGACCAAGTAAGTGTGAAAGCTTCATTTCCTGCATCAGCTTCTATTAACACAACTGTATTATCAGAAATTGAAAGAGTTGTATTAGCGCTGGGGACTAAAGTTAGTATGGGTTTGGTATCACAAGCCCCCAATACTAACAAGATACTGAATAAAAGAATAGTATTTTTAAATAATTTTTTCATTTTTTCTAAAATTAGTAACCCGGATTTTGAGTAAGGTTAGGATTAGTAGATAATACATTAATTGGTAATGGGAAAATATTTCTATAATCTGAAACAGAAATTCCTGATGCCTCATTACCTTTAAAAGGCCATAAATAACTATCGGTTGTAAAGTAATTGTAACGTATTAAATCTGTACGTCTTTGTCCTTCCCAATACAACTCTCTAGCACGCTCGTCTAAAACAAAGTCTAAAGTTAAAGCAGAACTGTTTATGTTACCTGAAGTGTCTCCATACGCACGTTCGCGTAATTCGTTTATTTTAGCTGTAGCTATACCTAAATCGCCACCACCACCTCTTAAGGTTGCTTCGGCATAGTTTAGATAAATTTCAGCCAAACGAATTAAAGGCAAGTCGGTATCTACAAAATTTCCTGTAGCATCACTTCCGGCGTTACCGTTAGAATCAACATTTTTAAATTTAGTCACGGCATAACCATCTTTAAAAGGAGGGATACTTTCTATCTCTAAATTTTGACCATCTGTATGGAACATTGCTCTTTTGTCTCCTAAGAAAGGCGCTAAAGTATATGTATTTGCATCTAAATTTAGGGTAATAAAATAAGTACCTGGAGCAGGAATAGCAATATTTAAACCGCCACTTTCAATAGTGCCGTCGGCACCATCATCACCAAAGTTATTAGCCCAATCGTTATTTAACCTAAATTTAATTTCTCCTGATGTCAAAACAGCATATATAGCATAATGGTTAGTAGATGTTTCGTACATACTCATATCTGGTCCATTCCAACCATTTACAGTAGCATCTCCAACAAGACCCCAACTAGCAACGGCTCCTAATGCCATATTTAAATCGGCTGTATTAACAGCAAATTTATTGACTAAGTTTTTGGTTGTGCGAAGACCTCCCCAGCCGCCATTAACGCCAAAGTCTGTGGCATTCATACTGCCACCTATAGCGGCATGTACTAAGAAAGTAGTACCTCCATAAGTTTGAGATTGATTGCCATCAAAATTTAAAGCAAAAATAAATTCATTTTGAGCGCCATTGGTATTGTTATCGGCTAAGAATAATTCGTCGTAAGCTGTTCCGTTACCATTAGCATCATTTGTATTAATGGTGTAAGATGAACTCATTACCTTATTAGAATAAGTTACAGACTCTGTGTATTTTGCTGTACCAGTCCAAACTTCTGCATTTAAATACAATCTAGATAATAAAGCCCAAGCGGCTACTTGATCTACACGACCATATTCATTAGAACCACTGGTAGCTAATTTATCTTGAATATCTAACAACTCTTTTTCTACAAAAGCAAAAATTTCTGTTCTGTTACTTTGCGTTGGCAAATCTGTTGAGATGGTTGTTGTTAAAGGTACATTTGCGTATAAATCCATCAAATTATAATAAGCATAGGCTCTTAAAAATCTGGCTTCAGCTATATACTTATCAACATCTGCACCTGTTAATGCGCTTGCATTTGTAATAAATGAATTGGCAAATGAAACTGTCTGCGCTAAACGTGAGTACATCGCTTCTGTAAAGTCATTACTACTAGACCATGACATACCGTGTAAATCTGGTAATCCGGGGTCGCCCCAACCTACTACAGCGTTGTCTGTTGTAATTTCGTTAAGGTTATACAACATCCTAGAAAATTGCGAAAATCCTTCGTCAATTCCGGCAATATCGGGTTGTCCTGCAGGCCCAGCTTGACCCGTAAGCGCCAAACTTGCATATACTTTAGCTAAAGCCCCTTTTGCTTCGGTAGCATTGGCAAATACGTCTTGTTGCGTAAAACTATCCGGATCAATTGGAGATTGATTTAAGTCATTTGTACAGGCAGTTACCAAAGCTGTAACAGCCACAACAAAAAAAAGTTTTTTAATTATATTTTTCATAGTTATATTTTATTAAAAATCAATATTAACACCTAAGGTAAATGTTGTAGGTCTTGGATAAAAGTTGTTATCTATACCTCCTGTTATTTCAGGATCTAAACCTTGGTAATTGGTTATAGTAGCCACATTTTGCAATGAGCCATAGAATCTTGCAGATACATTTTTATCTGCACTACTGAGTCGGTATCCTAAAGTTATATTATCTATCTTAAAGAAGGATGCTTCAGTCACAAAATAGTCACTTAACAAGTTTTTTTCTGTTGTATTTACAAATCCTGTATTTAGATAACCTGCATGTAGGTTTGTTAAGATACTATTATCTGTGGCACGTCTTAAGTAGCCTGTACTTGAAGCCACATTATTATAAGCATAGTTTCCTAAATTAGCTCTGGTAACAACATCTAAATTCCAATTTTTATATTCTAAATGTGTACTCAAGCCCATTATAACATCGGCATAAGGGTCTTTATAGAAATATCTATCATCGTCATTTATAATATTATCACCATTTCTGTCGGCAAAAACACCTTCAATTGGTTTCCCTGCACTATCGTAAACTTGTTGATATACTAAGAAACTGTAAGGCGATTCTCCTTTTTGATGTGTTTGAATGTTATTACCTACACCACCACTAATGCCGCCAACGGCTTGTACAAATGGTAATTTTGTTACCGTATTGTCATTAAAGGCTACATTGTAGTTTACAGTCCATTTAAAATTGTCTGTTTTAACGGGGGTAACATTTAAAGTAAATTCTATCCCTTTATTTTCCATATCGCCAATATTTTTGGCAATTTGATTACCAAAATTGGTAAAAGGATCTACAAAAGCATTGGCGATAAGGTCTTTGGTTTGTCTTATATAAGCATTTACAGACCCTGAAACGCGTCTTTCAAAGAAACTAAAATCTAAACCTAAGTTGTAGGTTTGTCCCACTTCCCAACGTAAATTTTCATTTATAGGCTCCGGTCTAAATGTTTGTAAAAAACCTGACCCAAATTGATAATTAGCTGTAGATTGACTTCCGGTATAACGTGTTAAAAAGGCATAATCTCTTAAACCATTAACATTTCCTATTTGGCCATAACCTACTCTAAGTTTTAATTCGTCAACTTTTGAATTAGTACCAAAAAAGTCTTCTTTATTAATATTCCAAGCCAAAGCTACAGAAGGGAAATAACCCCAACGATCTTTAGGATTTAATTTTGATGAAGCGTCTGCTCTCATAGAGGCCGTTAACAAATATTTACCTTTATAGGAGTAATTTAATCTACCAAAGTATGACAATAACACATTTTTAGATTTATCAATAAATTCAGATGTGTTACCGGCTCTTTGTTTTTCACTATCAAAACTAAAGTTATCAAATTCGAATGATTGGTAAGAATGACCCAATACTACCGTTAAATTATGCGCATCATTAAATGATTTTTTATAGGTTAAATATGCATCAAACAACTTGTTGGTGGCTTCTTGCGAAAATGTACTTCTAGAGCCGGGGAAAGTTGTGTCTGATGTGGGCATATCTGGTGAAATTATTTTTCTACCACGACTGTTAGATTTATCATAACCTACATTTACAGTTGCTGTAATATCTGGAAAGAACTGTAAATTATAATCTACTTTTGCATTGCCTACAAAACGTCTCACTTCAGCAGTATCGTCTATTAATTTTAACAAAGCAATGGGGTTTGTACCGGCTAAATTTAATTGGTAGCCATTAGAGTCTGTCCAAGTAAATAATTTAGCAAATCTTGAACCTGAATCAAAAACAGATTGTGTTGGATCAAAGCCAACTGCCGACCCAATAGCACCTCTATCTGCAAATTTATTCTCTGTGTACATGCCTCTAGCGTTTAGCTCTATTTTTAAATGATCGTCTAATAAGCTAGGCGAAAAATTTAAAGAAGTCGTTGTACGATTAAACTTATCGCCCTGTAATACCCCTTCTTTATTAGTATTACCTATAGAAAAACGCATAGGCATACCCAAAGCATTGCCTAAAGCGCTAAAAGAATTGTCAATACCAATAGCCGTAGTATAAATTTTATTTTGCCATTTCGTGTTAGAGTTTCCTAAACGTGCAATAGCATCGGCATCTCCTGTACTGGTAACTAAATCTGTAAATTGAGAGGCCGAAAGTACATCTACACGGTCGTGTGTTGATGATACCGAAGCAGCAGTATTGAAATTGAATTTAAATTCTCTGTCTTTACCTTTTTTAGTTGTAATTAAAATAACCCCATTGGCGGCTCTTGAACCAAAAATAGCCGCTGCAGAGGCGTCTTTTAAAACAACCATACTTTCAATATCGTTGGGGTTAATCATATTTAAAGGGTTTCTAGAACCTCCTATGCCACCATCATTTAATGGCACGCCGTCTACTACAATTAAAGGAGAACTTGTTAAAGTTAATGACCCAAGACCTCTAATAACAATGTTTTGGCCGTCTCCGGGAGCGCCACTACCTGAAGTGACAGATACTCCGGCAATTTTACCACTAATAAGTTGTTGAGGAGAAGAAAGAGATCCTTTATTAAAGTCTTTAGACGTTATTAAATCAACAGCCCCCGTTAGATCTTTCTTCTTTACAGTACCATAACCAATAACTACAACTTCGCTTAAAGCTTGCGCGTCTTCCGCTAGGCTTATGGTCATAAAACCACTTGAAGCCACGACTTCTTGGGTTTTGAATCCTAAAAAAGAAAATACTAAAACAGCATTTTCATCTTTTACGTTTAAGTTAAAGGCGCCGTTAAAATCGGTCGTAGTGCCGTTTGTTGTGCCTTTAACTACAATATCTACACCAGGCAATGGTTGCCCGGTAGCTTTTTCTAATACCTTACCTTTAACTGTTTGTTGTGCCAACATGGCAAAGGGTAACAGCATTAGAATACTCAATAAAATTGACTTAAAATTTCTCATGAATTTAAGGTTAATTAATGTTTTAAATTTCTAAACTTAACTTACTAAGTTTCACATTTCACGGTGTGAAAGTAATAAAATAACTTTCTCTTAACATTGCTAAAACTAATTTTAGCATTTACGAAACCGTTTTCGTGTTAAAAACTTTTGTATTTTGCGAGAGATTAAACAATTTTTGTATCATAAAGCCATAAAATTGCTCATACTAATTTAGAGTAATAAAACTAATGAAAGAAAAGATTACCATAAAAGACATTGCCCGAGAATTAGGTGTTTCTACATCTACGGTTTCTAAAGCCCTAAAAGACAGCCATGAAATAAGTGAATCTACTAAAAAACGCATCAAGGCTTTCGCTGATTTTTATCATTACAAACCCAATAGTCTCGCTTTAAAATTACGGAATCAAAAAACACAAGTAATTGGTGTTATTATTCCTGAAATTGTGCATCATTTTTTCTCGCGCGTGATTCAAGGAATTGAAAAAATTGCCAATGAGCGCGGGTATAATATTATGATTTGTGTTTCTAACGAATCTTACGAAAAAGAACTTTTAAATATAGAAATGTTGGCCAACGGCAGTGTAGATGGTTTGCTTATTTCTATAGCCAAAGAGACACAAAAGATTCAAGATTTTAACCATTTTAATGAACTCCTAGAAAACAATGTGCCGTTTGTATTATTCGATCGCATAGAAAAATCTATCGCTTGTGATAAAATTATAATTGATGATGAAGGTGGTGCCTATAAGGCCACTAAAGAATTGTTAGAAAAAGGGCGTAAAAAAATTGCTCTTATTACAACACCCGATTATGTAACTGTAGGCAAGTTGAGGAATAATGGTTACGTAAAAGCTTTAAAGAAGTTTGGCCTTGAAAAAGACCCTTCGTTAATTCTTAAAATAGAAAAACAAGATGAAGACCATGAGGGTATTTACAAACAAATTAAGAAACTTATTTTTGTTAAAAATCCACCTGATGGTATTTTTGCAGTAAACGAATTATATGCCGCATTGGCACTTAGAATAGCAAAAGAGCGCGGCTTAAACGTTCCTGATGATATTGAAATTATTGGTTTTACAGACGGTATTATTTCCGAATTTTCATCACCCTCTTTAACTACAGTAGCACAACATGGCTACACTATGGGAAAACATGCTGTAGAAATGCTCATTAACCGCATAGAAAATAAAACAGACAGCGCTTTTCAAACCGAAGTTATTTCTACAAATCTCTCGTACAGAGAATCAACAAAATAAAAGATTTGTTTCTTTGTTAAAATATTTTTTTATCTTTACGCCCTAGTAATAAGAACTTATTACGTTTCACACTTCATGCATTTACCTAATTAAGAGGTTATTATACCTTTTTATTGGTCATTTTTATTTATTTACTAAATTCAAAATTACTTTGAATATCTAATTTAGATGTTACTTGGTATTATAAAATTTGAAATTATGAAAAAAAGACATCTCAGCTTCTGGGAGATATGGAACATGAGTTTTGGATTTCTTGGAATACAATTTGGATTTGCATTACAAGGCGGATTCATGTCACGGATATTTCAAACATTAGGTGCCGAAAAAGAATCAATTCCTATTTTGTGGATTGCGGCTCCTTTAACAGGCTTACTAGTTCAGCCAATTATAGGGTATATGAGCGATCGCACTTGGAGTCCAAGATGGGGGCGCAGAAGACCTTATTTTTTGGTTGGCGCTGTTTTGAGTTCAATTGCCTTAATTTTTGTACCACATTCTCCAGCCCTTTGGGTCGCTGCAGGATTTTTATGGATACTTGATGCCTCTATAAATATTTCTATGGAGCCTTTTCGCGCTTTGGTAGCAGACAAACTACCAGATTCACAAAGGTCAAACGGATTTATTATTCAGACATTAATTATTGGTATTGGTACTTGGGTAGCTAGTAACTTGCCTTGGTTTATTTCTAAATTGGGCGTTAGCGATGCGGCGCCTATTGGCGTTGTGCCAATGTCCGTCAAAATTGCTTTTGCAATTGGTGCTTTGGTATTTCTTGTAAGTGTTTTATTTACCGTTTTTAAAACGTCTGAATATCCTCCTGAAAACATGGAAGAATTCGAAAAAGAAAAACAAAAAAAGAATCGCTTTTTTATAGATATCTACGAAAATATAAGCGGTATGCCTACAACGATGAAAAAATTAGGCGTCATTCAGTTTTTTAGCTGGTTTGCCTTTTTTACAATGTGGAGCATGGCAAACCCTGCATTAACAGAACATGTATTTAATGCACCCGCCCCAATTGAAAGCGCTTACAATATGTCTATCCCGGCACAAGCTGAAGCCTTTAATGTGGTTAACACTGCGTTTCAAAAAGCTTCTAATTTAGTGGGTTCTTATATGGGTGTTTATGGTTTATCTTCTATGCTTTTTGCATTGGTTTTAACTTTTTACACAACTAAAAGAAGGATTAACAGAAAACTTGTACACATGGGTTCTTTAATTCTTGGTGGTTTAGGTTTTATATCAATGTATTTTGTACCCTCTCCAGAATATTTAGCATTTTCGTTTGCTTTAATAGGATTTTCTTGGGGGAGTATTTTATCAATGCCTTACGCCATGTTGTCTAGTGCCGTCGATCCTAAAAAAATGGGCGTTATTATGGGAATCTTCAATATGTTTATTGTAATTCCTCAAATTATTGCGGCTATAGGTGGTATAAATTACATCTCTAGTTTACTAGGTAAGGACGCTATTAACGCTATGATTGTAGCGGGAATAAGTTTAATAATTGCTGGATTTAGCAATTTATTAATCACTAATAAAAACGCCATAACCTATCAAGCAGATTAATGTTAATTATTTAAACATGATTAAAGCAGTAATTTTCGATTTAGACGGTGTTATAGTCAATACAGCTAAGTATCATTATTTAGCTTGGAAACATTTGGCAAATAGTCTGGGTTTTGATGTAACTGAAGAACAAAACGAACACCTTAAAGGGGTGAGTCGTGTAAAATCTTTAGACATAATATTAGAATGGGGCGGCATAGAAATCGGCGAAAGCCAAAAAGAAGCGCTTCTTATTCAGAAAAACAAAGAATATTTAGATTATATAGACACCCTCTCAAAAACAGATATTTTACCCGGCGTAAAAGAGGTGTTAGATTATTTAAAATTATCTGATAAACAAATAGCTTTAGGTTCTGCAAGTAAAAATGCAAAACCCATTTTAGAAAAACTAGAAATTCTCAATTTATTTGACGTGATAGTTGATGGCAATAGTGTTAAAAAAGCAAAACCAAATCCAGAGGTGTTTTTAAACGCCGCAGATAAATTAAATATTGCCCCTAAATTTTGTGTGGTAGTAGAAGATGCTAAAGCGGGTATAGAAGCCGCAAATAGTGCAGATATGATAAGTGTTGGTATTGGCGATAAACTTGTTTTAAACGAAGCCAATTATGTTTTAGAAGACACTTCTAAATTATCAATAGACTTTTTAAAAGTCTTATTAAAAAATTAATAATGAATAAAGATTTTATAAGGCCTAACCCTTGGTCTATTATAGTAGATCATTTTGAAAAAGAAGACGTTCCTGCTTCAGAGAGTCTCTTTAGTTTAGGAAACGGCGTCATGGGACAACGTGCCAATTTTGAAGAACGTTATTCTGGACCCTCATTACAAGGAAACTATATTGGCGGCATTTATTACCCTGATAAAACCCGCGTGGGTTGGTGGAAAAATGGCTATCCAGAATATTTTGCCAAAGTACTCAACACGCCAAATTGGATTGGTATAAATGTTAAAATAAATGACCAAGTATTAGATTTAAATACTTGTAAAGTAATCTCTTTTCATCAAGAACTCAATATGAAAGAAGGATGGTTAGAACGTTCCTTTGTAGTTCAAATGCCTAATTTTAATAAGGTAAAAGTCGCTTCTAAACGCTTTCTAAGTTTGCGATTTAACGAAATTGGTGCTATTAAATACAGTATAACACCCTTAAATTTTGAGGGCAATATAACTGTATCTCCATACATTGACGCTGGTATTGTAAACCAAGATTCTAATTACGACGAGTATTTTTGGAAAGTTTTAAACGTATCTACTTCAAAAGACCGCGCGTCAATAACATCTAAAACACTTAAAACTGCTTTTCATGTGTGTACCGCCATGACAAACAGACTATTTTTAGATCAAGTCGCTTTAGATATAGCATATAAAGAAATCAAAAAGTCAAAAAAAATAAAGTTTAAATACCGCCAACAGGTAAAACAAGACCAAACTTTAACGCTGTATAAATATGCCAGTTGTGTGCAATCTATGAACCACAACAAAGAAGATTTAGCAAAAGTTGCCTTAGACAATTTAGAAAAAGCAGCCGATTTATCTTTCGATAAACTCCTAGATTATCAAAAAGAAGATTGGGCTGACATTTGGCAAATGTCTGATATAAAAATAGAAGGCGACACAAAAGCACAACAAGCTATCCGATTTAATATTTTCCAACTCAACCAAACCTATTTGGGCGAAGATGCCCGATTAAACATCGGCCCAAAAGGATTTACAGGCGAAAAATATGGCGGCAGTACTTATTGGGACACAGAAGCGTATTGCATTCCTTTTTATATGGCAACAAAAGACAAACACGTAGCCAAAAATTTATTGCTATACCGTTACAACCATCTTGAAAAAGCCATTGAAAATGCTAAAAAGCTCGGGTTTACTAACGGTGCTGCTTTGTATCCTATGGTAACTATGAATGGCGAAGAATGTCATAATGAATGGGAAATTACTTTTGAAGAAATTCACCGCAACGGTGCTATGGTTTATGGTATTTACAATTACGTAAATTATACAGGTGATTATGAATATATCCCTAAATATGGGCTAGAAGTTATGATTGCTATCGCGCGTTTTTGGACGCAGCGTTCCACTTTTTCTAAAGCCAAAAATCAATACGTCATTTTAGGGGTTACAGGGCCAAATGAATACGAAAATAACGTCAATAATAATTTTTACACCAATTACTTGGCACAGTGGTGTATTAATTTTACCCTCGAAAACATAGCGCAACTAAAAACACATTACACACAAGATTTAGAACGTGTTTTAGAAAAAACAACTTTAGGAGCTAACGAAATAGAGCAAATGCGCGAAGTAGCAGAAAATATGTATTTGCCTTTTAGTAACGATTATGAAGTCTTTTTACAACAAGATGCCTTTTTAGACAAAGAAATTGTTCCCGCTAGCTATTTACCAAAATCGCAGCGCCCTATAAATCAACATTGGTCTTGGGACCGTATTTTGCGCTCTTGCTATATTAAACAAGCCGATGTTTTACAAGGTATTTATATGTTCGAAAATGCTTTTGACGATGAAACCATTAAAAAACATTTTGATTTTTACGAACCTTTAACAGTTCACGAATCCTCTTTATCGCCTTGTATTCATTCAATTTTAGCGGCTAAAATTAACCGTATTGATAAAGCCTACGAAATGTATTTACGTACAGCGCGCTTAGACTTAGATGATTACAATAACGAAGTTGCCGAAGGCTGTCATATTACAAGTATGGCAGGTACTTGGATGACTATTGTACAAGGATTTGGCGGTATGCGTACTTTTAATAATATTTTATCATTTAATCCGCAGATACCTAAACAATGGCAATCGTATGCGTTTACTATTAATTACAGAGGTATTATTTTAAAAATTACCAAAACCAAAACAAGTTGTGTCTTTACTAATAAATCTGATGAGCCACTTAACATTGAAGTTTATGGTAAAAATTTGACAGTACATCCTAAGGGACTTATTAAAATATAATTTATGAAAAAAATATTTATTCTATTACTCTTAATTTCTACAAGTATCCAAGCACAAATTGAGCGTATTGAGCCACCGTTTTGGTGGGTGGGTATGAAAAATACAAATCTCGAATTGGTGGTTTATGGTAAAAACATAAACGCCTATAATGTTAAGATTAAAGATTCTAATATTTCCCTGACTAAAGTTATTAAAACCGAAAATCCCAATTATTTATTTTTAGATTTAGATCTTTCTAAAGCAAAAATTGGGACTTTTAAACTATTGTTTACACATCCTAAGTTGAAAAATTTTAAATATATTTACGAACTCAAAGCGCGTCAAAGTAATTCGGCTCAACGCAAAAGTTACGACAATTCTGATGTGATTTATCTGTTGATGCCAGACCGTTTTGCCAATGGTAATCCTGCCAACGACAGCACTTCGAATACATCCGAAAAAGCCAATCGTAAAAATAACGGTGGGCGTCACGGAGGTGATATTCAAGGTGTTATCAATCACTTAGATTACATTAAAGCATTAGGGGCTACCGCCATTTGGAGTACGCCTTTGCTTGAAGACAATCTGCCAACTTATTCTTATCACGGCTATGCCATTACTGATACTTATAAAATCGATCCGCGGTACGGTAGCAACCAAGATTATAAAAACTTAGCCACCACAGCCCATCAAAAAGGGCTAAAAATTATTATGGATTATGTGACCAATCACTGGGGCAGTTTGCACTGGATGATAAAAGATTTACCTACAAAAAATTGGATTCACCAATTCCCAAAATTCCAACGCTCCAATTATAGAATGAGTACACAGTTTGACAATTATGCTTCAAAAATTGATACACATTTGTGTGTGGATGGCTGGTTTGATACCACCATGCCCGATTTGAATCAGAGCAATCCTTTGCTGTTAAAATACCTCACACAAAACGCCATTTGGTGGATAGAATATGCCAATCTTGACGGCTTTCGCGTAGATACTTATTCGTATAATGATAAAGAAGGTATCGCCACTTGGACAAAAGCCATAACGGATGAATACCCCAACTTTAACATTGCCGGCGAAGTGTGGATGCACCAACAATCGCAAATTGCTTATTGGCAAAAAGACAGCAAATTAGGGGCTATTCAAAATTACAATTCACATCTACCAGCGGTAATGGATTTCACTTTACACGATGCTGTTACGCAAGTTTTTAACGAAGACAATGCTTCTTGGAACAATGGTATGATTAAGGTTTACAATAATTTTACGAATGATTATTTGTATCCCAATCCGTATAATATGTTTGTGTTTGCTGAAAATCATGATACAAACCGCATCAACCAAATTTACGGTAGCAACTTTAACAAGTACCAACTCGTTATGACGTTAATCGCTACTGTTCGTGGTATTCCGCAAATATATTACGGTAGCGAAATTGGCATGTTAGGCGATAAATGGGCTAAAGGTGATGGAGATATCCGTCGTGATTTTCTTGGCGGATGGGCTGCCGATAAAAACAATGCTTTTACGGCAGACGGCCGTAATGTCGCTCAACAAAAATGGTTTGCTTTTACGGCAAAGTTGCTCAATTGGCGTAAAGAAAATACTGCTGTACAAACAGGAAAATTTACACAATACTTACCAGAAAATAATGTTTATGTATATTTTAGATTTGACAATAACAAAACTGTGATGGTGGTGATAAATAACAATCCAAAAAACCAGACATTAAGTTTAGACAGATTTAAAGAAAATTTAAAAGGTTTTACAAAAGGGACAGATGTCCTTTCTGGACAAAAATTTGATTTGAGCAAAAGCGCTATTTCAGTAAAAGGCAAAACACCATTAATTATAGAATTAAATTAGAATGATAAAACTAAAAAGCCTTATACTCTTTGTTTTATTTCTTAGTTTTTCTGTTGTAAACGGACAAAACAATCAGCGTATTTTTAAAAATTACAAAAAGGCTAATAACGGACTCGTTATCGCCACTAATGACGGTACTTACATTATAAAACCCTATTCTGATAAGATTATTGAAACGTCGTTTATACCAACAGGCGAAAAGTACAACCCTGTTTCGCACGCGGTTGTTTTAAGCCCCAATTTTAAAGACTTTTCGGTATCTAAAAATCAGAATTCAGTCGTTTTAAACACAAAAGGTATTTCGGTAAAAATAACTAAAAGTCCCTTTCAAATAAGTTATTTCTACAAAAACAAAGAATTGATCTCTGAGCGTAAGGGTTATTTTAAAACAGATAAATACCAAGTATTAGATTTTAATTTAACACCCGATGAAGTTTTATACGGCGGTGGCGCACGGGCTTTACCTATGAACCGTCGCGGTTACAAATTACAATTGTACAACCGTGCGCGTTATGGTTACGAAACTAATGCTCCTTTGATGAATTATACCTTGCCCTTGGTACTTTCATCTAAAAAATATGCCATACTTTTTGATAATGCACCTATTGGCTATCTAGATTTAGATAGTAAAAAAGACAATTCTTTGCAATATCAAACCATAAGCGGCCGTAAAACCTATCAAGTTATCGCCGGCGATACTTGGCTAGATTTGATAAATCAATACACCACACTAACGGGAAAACAACCTATGATTCCGCGTTGGGCTTTGGGGAACTTTGCAAGTCGGTTTGGTTACCATTCAGAAAAAGAAGTGATTAACACCATCGCCAAATTTAAAGAAAATAAAATTCCGGTTGATGCGGTGATAATTGATTTATATTGGTTTGGTAAAACCATAAAAGGCACTTTAGGCAACCTGAATTTTTACAAAGATTCTTTCCCGACACCCAAAAAAATGATTGCCGACTTAAAAACCAAAGGTGTTAAAACCGTTTTGGTAACCGAGCCCTTTATTTTAACAACTTCAAGCCGTTGGCAAGAAGTGGTTGACGCCAATATTTTAGGGAAGAACAAAGCCGGAAAATCCTACGAATTTGATTTTTACTTTGGGCATACAGGCTTACTCGATATTTTTAAACCTTCGGGTAAAAAATGGTTTTGGAATATTTATAAAACTTTTAGTAAAGATTACGGTGTTGCCGGATGGTGGGGCGATTTGGGAGAACCCGAAGTCCACCCCAGCAATATGATTCACGCCACAGGCACGGGTGATGAAGTCCATAATATTTATGGTCATCAGTGGGCTAAGTTGGTCTATGAAGGCTATCAAAAAGATTTTCCAAATCAGCGACCCTTTATTTTGATGCGTGCGGGTTATGCTGGCTCACAACGTTACGGTATGATTCCGTGGAGCGGTGATGTGAATCGCTCTTGGGGTGGTTTGCAATCGCAACCTTCTATTGCACTACAGATGGGCATGCAAGGGTTGGGTTTTATGCATTCAGATTTAGGCGGTTTTGCCGGGGCTAACCTGGACGATGAACTTTATACGCGCTGGTTACAATACGGTGTTTTTCAACCTATTTACCGTCCTCATGCGCAAGAAGAAGTCCCTAGCGAACCTGTTTTTAGAGAAGCTAAAACCAAAGAATTGGCTAAAAAATCAATCACATTGCGCTACCAGTTATTGCCTTATAATTATACTTTAGCTTTTGAAAACCACCTTAATGGCACACCGCTTATGCGTCCTTTATTTTTTAAAGAAACAAGTGATAAAGCAGCTTTAACAAATGATAAAACCTATCTGTGGGGCGATGCTTTTTTAATCAGTCCAGTGGTAAAAGCGGGCTTAAAAATACAGGACGTAACTTTTCCAAAAAATAGTAATTGGTTCGATTTTTATACCGATAAAAAAATCGTTGGTAGGCAAACTAAAACGATTGCTTTACATAAAGAGTATATCCCGACTTATGTACGTGGGGGCGCTTTTATCCCAATGATAAAAACCATTCAAAACACCGAAGCATACAATCTTAAAAATTTTGATCTTCATTTTTATTACGATGCCGACACCCAAAAAAGTAAGGGAAAACTGTACAATGACGATGGGAAAACGCCATTGGCTTTTGAAAATGGAAAATACGAAATCATCCTCTTTAGTAGTACCGTAACAGAAAACAGAATAAGCCTTAAAATAGTAACTGAATTGGGTTCTAAAATGACCTTGTCGGATAAAACCCTTAATTTAATTGTACACAACATCGTTAAAAAACCTAAAAAAGTAAAAGGCTATGATTTTGCGTGGGATGCTAAAACACATCTTTTAAAAATTAAAAATATTGTTATAAAATCTAAACAAAAAGAAATAAGAATAAAGTTGTAAAAATTCTCGATATGTGCCGACAAAAGTCGACACTACTCAAACTGACGATTTTAAATATTATGTTAGTCAGGGCTTCACTTTGAGTGAAACCCTTACTTAACCTCAAACTTCTTTATTGATACGATGATAAGAATTTAAAATATAAACTAACCACTATGAAAAAATTTATCCTACTCAGCTTGTTAATCACTTTATCGGCGTGTAATACAACAAGTCAAAAAACAGAAAAGACTGAAGCTAAATCGGTTTACAAACCCATATCAGATGCCGTTTTAGAAACCGCTACTATTTATGAGGTAAACATCCGCCAATATTCCAATAAAGGCACCTTTAACGCATTTGCAAAAGACATTCCACAACTTAAAAAAATGGGTGTCGATATTTTGTGGATTATGCCATTGTATCCTATTTCTGTAAAAGACCGCAAAGGCGGTTTGGGCAGTTATTATGCCATTCAGAATTATACCAAAGTCAACCCCAATTTTGGTACGTTGGCCGATGTTAAAAACTTAGTAAAAATGGCGCACAACAACGACATGTACGTTATTTTTGATTGGGTGCCCAATCATACCGGACGCGACCATGTGTGGCTTAAAGAGCACCCCGATTTTTATGTGCGTGATAAAAAGGGCAATCCCATTGCGCCCTTTGATTGGACAGATGTAGCCAAACTTGATTACAGCAATCCCGCTATGCGCAAAGCGATGATTCACGACATGAAATACTGGTTAACAACAGTTAATATTGATGGTTTTAGATGTGATGTAGCTGCCGAAGTCCCCACAGATTTTTGGGAGGAAGCAGTAACACAACTCAAAAAAGTAAAACCTATTTTTATGTTGGCTGAAGCCGAAAAAGCAGACCTTATGCACAAGGCTTTTGATATGCAATACGGTTGGAACGCCCATCATATATTTAACCAAATAGCCCAAGGCAAAACATCCGTTAAAACTTTAGACAATTATATGGTAAAAGTCACAAAAGACTTGCAACCCGATGACATAACCATGTACTTTACCTCTAACCACGATGAGAATTCGTGGAACGGTACCGTTTTTGAACGCATGGGAGATGCTGCCGAAACGATGGCAGCTTTAACTTATGCTTTACCTGGGATGCCGCTTATTTACAGCGGACAAGAATACGATTTAAAGCATCGTTTAAAATTCTTTGAAAAAGACAGCATTCCGCATACAAAAGGAAAATTTTACAGTTTATATACCAAACTCAATACCCTTAAAGCCAAAAACAAGGCCTTAAACGGTGGTAAAAAAGCGGGAAGTTATACCCGTTTAAAAACGTCAAATGATAAGACTATTTTAGCTTTTACTCGCTCTAAAGAAAATGATACTGTTTATTTTTTAGCCAATTTATCAGCTCAAAAAACGGCGTTTAAATTAGATTTATCGGGTGATTTTAAGGATGCTATCAGCGGTAAAGAATATAAATTAAACAAAGATAAAAGTTTAGAATTTACGCCTTGGGAATATCATTTTTTGGTTAATAAATAAACTTCTTTATTGATACGATGAGCTTAAAGTCATCGTATCAATCTAAAAATAATAGTGTCTTCACGAGGAAATTTTTGAACATTCAAAAATAGACGTGGTGATTCTGCCTGCCGCAAGCATGGCTCTTGAAGCGTAGTTACAAGCATAAAAAGATTGCCACAACAAGCCTTTGGCTTGCCTCGCAAAGACAGTTTTTCTTTTTGTCTTATTTTTTATATTTGGTACTTATTTTTTAAAATCAGGATTTTTAAAAAGGCGAAAATAAAATTGTACTAAAATTTAGTCAGGGCTTCACTTTGAGTGAAACCCTGACTTTATCTTATGGTTAAAGAGTTCTCGATACTTTGCCCTGCCTTCGACAGGCAGGCTATGTGAAACACGAACAGACGGTTTTTAAATATTAAATAAAGGTACTTCTATGGTGTATTTAACTCCTTTGTTTAAGACCGAATTTAAAGTGTAAGTTCCTTTTAGTAAAGTAACACGGCGCTCTATATTTTTTAAACCTGCGCCCTTTTTCTCTTGTTTCATTTTTTCGAAATCTATACCTACGCCATTATCAGAGTAGATGAGTTGTAACATATTATTTTGCGTTTTACTCAAACTAATCTCGGCTTTTTTAGCCCCGCTATGCCTGATGGTATTGGTAGATATTTCTTGAATAATTCTAAAAATATTAATCTTAATAGCTTTAGCTATATCGGTTTCTTTAAGCCCTTTATGCGTGTATTGAAAAACAATATTCTTCGAGCCGTTATAATCCTTACAAATATGCGCTATGGCTTTTAGTAAACCATTTTCTTTGAGTTGTTTAGACATTAAACCATGGGCAATACTTCTGGCCTCGTTAATGGCTTTTATGTTGAGATTTTTAACACTTTCTAAATACTTTAAAGATTGGGCGTTTAAAACATCTTTATTTTGTTGTATAAGCACCTGTATAAACATAGCTTCTGCCGAGAGAATCTGACTAATACCATCGTGTAAGTCTTCGCCAAAACTTATTTTTTCTTGCTCTTGAGCATCTATAAAAGCATGGATTAAATCGCGTTCTAATTTGCGCTTTTCTGTAATATCTTCTTGAACACCTACAAAATGAGTTATAATTCCTTCTTTATTTTTTATAGGAGAGATATTAGCATTAACCAAATATTTAGTGCCGTCTTTGCGCTTGTTTACAAATTCGCCTTGCCAGGTTTGGCCACTTAAAATGGTATTCCACAATTTTTCATAATATGCTTTAGGTTGGTCTCCAGATTTTATGATGCGTGGATTTTGTCCTAAAGCCTCTTGTTCTGTATAACCACTTAAGGCACTAAAACCCGGATTAATGTATTGAATAGCACCATCTACATCGGTAATAACAACAGCTTCGGCACTTTGTGTTAAAGCGTGACTTAAAAGATTTATTTGTTCAAAATCACGATTTTGTTTAATTACTTGGCTAATATTTGAAGCCACTAATTCCATTAAAATAACATCCTTTTCAGAATAAGTGTTTTCGTCTGTATAACTCTGCACAACCATAGCGCCAATAGCTTTATTGTCTATAATTAGAGGAGCTCCTAGCCAACATTTAGATTCTGGTCCTTGTTGTTTTAGCCCTTTCTCTTTTAAGCTTTTCATATTTACAAATAAGCTTTTTTTGGTGTCTAAAATAACCCCTGTTAATGAACCCTTTTTAGGGAAGTCAACATTACTGTCAAAATCATCTGCCATATAGGCTATTGATAACATTTTGCTGGTTTTATCGCCAAAAGCTACATAAAAATTTTGGGTGTCTATAAGTTTGCCTAATTCAGATTGTACATATTTTAAAAGTGTTTTTAAAGACACCTGTTCAGTAGCTTTTTTGGTGATGTTATGAATAACTTCTTTTGTTAGCTCTTCTTTTTTTAATTGAGTAACATCGTGAATAATTGAGTATAAAAGAGTTTCCCCTTTTAAAGTGATAGGGCTGCTATATACTTCAACATGGCGTATTTGCCCATTTGCTAATCTGTGTTCAAAATTAAAGTGATTTCGTTTTTCTGTCTTAGCCAAAGTCATTTCTTTTTTGACGACTTCCTGAGATGAGGTATTGATGTCGCTAATTTTTTTACTAATAAGTTCTTCTTTTGTCCACCCATAAAAATTGCAAGCGGCGGGATTAGCATCTACAATTGCGCCGTCAGCGGGATCTAAAATAAGCATAACAGCATGATTCTTTTCGAATAAGTACCTGTATTTTTTTTCGCTTTCCACTATGGCTTCTTTAGCTTTTACTAGGTTCTGTTCTGCCAGTTTACGTTTTGTAATATCTCTCCAAACGCAGTGGATTACATTACGTTGAGACCCTTCAGAAATAGCCATCAGCAATACCTCTACCGGGAAAATTGTACCATCTTGTTTTATATGATACCATTCAAACATATGTGAGCCTTTTTTTAAGGCTATTTGCATCATTTTTTCGGATTCACTATAAGAGTCTTTTCCGTTTGGCTGTACTTTTGGCGATAACTCAGAAGGATGTGTATTTAAAAAGGCCTCTTTAGTTTTATATTTGAGCAAGGCAATAGCGGCCTTGTTACAATCTATAAAAATACCATCCTTAATAACCAAAATAGCATCTGCAGATTTTTCGAAAAGTTCTCTAAATTTCTTTTCACTTTGTTTAAGATTTTCTTCTGCTTGCTTACGTGCTGTAATGTCTTGAATTATACCAACAAGACTTATTGCTACTTTATCTTTAAAAACTATTTTTCCTTTACCATAAATCCATTTAGTTTTATGGGTATCTAAAGTAATTATACGGTATTCGCGCTCCCATGTTTTACCTGTTTTAATACAATGTTCTAACAATTTTTGATTTTTTACAACGTCGTCTGGGTGAACTATTTTACGCCATTTTTTAAAATCTTTAGCCTCTTTAATACCAAAACCTGTAATGCTATCGAATATTGGCGATGTAGTAGCTTCCCAAGTTCTTAAATCTAAATTATAAGTGCCTATTTGGGCTATTTTTTGGGCTTCTAATAAGTTTTGTTTACTGATTTTTAAAGCTTCTTGTTCTTCAAATTTTCCTAAAGCTAATGAAATATTCATCACTGATTTTTCAATAATCTCAATTTCTTCTTTATTAAAATAATGAGAATCGTTACTATATAAATTTATAGCGCCAATTGCTGTATTATTTAACATTATAGGAATTGCAGCAGAAGAGTGATAGTCTCTTTTTACAGCCGATTTAGCCCAAAATTCATAATCTTTATTTTTCTTAAAATCATTAAAAATGACACTTCTTTTTTCTATGATACATCTACCTGTTGGCCCTTTTGATGTTTTATCATTATTAATTGATATTTTTATATCTTTTAAATAATCTACACCTTTCCCACTAGAAGCAATCGGTTTAACTGTTTTACTATCTTTATCTACAATACCTATCCATGCCATTTTAAACTTCCCTATTTCTACAGCAATGTCACATATTTTTTTAAATAATACCGCCCTGTCGTTTTCAAGTGCAATTGCAACATTCATCTGGCTTAAAGTTGTAAGCAATCGGCTAGATTCTTTTAGTTTATTTTGATTGGTTAAAAGATTTTGTTCTATATTTTTTCGAGTTGTAATATCTTGAATGGTGCCAATCATTTTTAACAATACCCCATTATTATCATACTCTAATTTTCCCAATCCATGAACCCATCTTTCTTGTTTATTGTCAACTCTTATTATACGGTATTCTTTATCAAATTTATGGCCTTCTTTAATGACGTGATTTGCGAAATAGTTGTTTATTTTATTTCTATCTTCTGGGTGTACAATATCTAGCCAACTAGAAATATCTTTTGTATAGGATTTTTTGATACCAAAAATTTTATTCAATATTGGTGAGCTTTGCCAATTACCTGTAGATATATCTAATACATAAGAGCCTAGATTTGCTATATTTTGAACCTTTTCTAATTCTTTACTACTGGTGTATAATCGTTCTATCAATGTGTTTCTTTCTAGCTCTGAAGCAATTTTATAAGCAAAGAATTGCATTAGTATTTTAAAGGTTTTTTCTTCGGCAATGGGCTTACAAAACATGGCGCCTATGTTCCCTACACACTCATTATCACTATTATAAATAGCCACACCCATATAGGCATTAACCTTGGCTTTTTGTAGAATTAGATCTACTGTAAAGCTTTTAATAATATCTTTATTTTGATAAAAATAGCCTTCTTTTATAACCCTTTCGCAAGCGGTGTTTTTTAAGTCGAATACTGTATTAGGCAAGGTCTTGTTTTTTAAAAGGTGTGATAAGGTGGTGTTGGTATTGGTGTTTTTATCGTACAGACCAATAACAACATAATCGGCTTTTAAGCCTTTGTTTAATTCTTTGGCTAGGATTACATAATAATCTTTACCTGTTTTAAACGAAATGTTTTTTTCTATGCCCTTTATGATGTTTTCTAAATGGGTTTGTTTGGTGATATCTTCGACTAGTGCAGCTAAACCAATAACATTATTCTGCGCGTCTTTTATTTCAGAATTGTGCCATTTACATAAAATACGGATACCGCTCTTTGTGATGTTTTCATTGATATTGATGTTACTGCCGTCTTCTTGTAAAACGGTATCACGCACTTTTTTAAGGTCGTGATGAATTTCTTTTGGTACAATTAAATCCATAATATTTTTACCGATAGCCTCTTTGGCGGTATAACCAAAAATTCGCACAGCTGCCGGATTCCACATACGGATAATAGAATTTGTATCAAAATAAACAAAAGCCAATGGGGTATAACTAAAAGTTTTGTTTAAAAATTGACTCTTTTCAAAAAGTGCTATTTCAGTTTTTTTACGTCTGGTAATATCTTGAACGGTTCCTGTTAAAAACACTCGCAAACCTTGATTGTTAAAGACCTTTTTAATATGAACCAAAACCCAAATGGTTTTTTGATCTTTAGGCCTGACAATTCTAAATTCTTCGGTAATATTTTTATGAATGGTATCGTCAAAAATTTGATGTAAACGTTCGTGATCATCGGGGTGTACAATTTTACGCCAACCCGCTATATCTTTTTTTAACTTTCCGTTTAAACCGATAATCTCATCACAGATATCAGACGTATTAAACAAGCCTGTTTTATCGTCTAAAGTAAAAGTGCCTAATCGGGTAATTTTATGTGCTTCTTCTAATTTAACTTGGCTATCTAATAAGGTTAATTGCAATTGTTTTTGTGCGGTAATGTCTATAATAGAAAAAATGATTCTGCGATTATCTGATTTTATTACCATTTTTACCATAGCAAAGATTAAACTACCATCCGATTTTACAAATTCTGTTTCGGCCTTAAACTCTTTTACATTTTTGGTAATTGCTAATAATTCTTCTTTAAAGACTCTAAAAGATTCTTTGTTAAAAGTGGTATTTAAATGGCTAATTAATTGATTTTTATCTGTAATTTTAAATAATTTTAAAGAGGCTTTATTGACATTTAAGATTTTTAATTTACGCAAACATTCAAACACAAAATCTTCATTTTTGTCTAAATAGGTTTTTAAATTTTTTACTTTTTTTTGTTTATTGAGTAACAGTTTTTTGACTTCATAAAAATCTTCTTCCCAAAGCGATATAGGATTGAGTTCGAATAAGTTTTTAAACTTTTTTTGACTTAAGTCTAAAGCATTAAGGGCGCTTTTAGTTTTTGTAACATCCTGAACAGTTCCCACTAAATTAGTGGCTTTTCCATCTTTAAAAATAATTTCGCCTTGAGCATGTATCCATTTATAGGTATTTTTTTCATGCGGTAATTTTATGCGATATGTATAGTCGTATTTTTTACCGGTTTTTATGCTTTCTTGAACTCTTTTAGCGTTTTCTAAAACATCTTCGCGATTTAAAATATTTTTCCAAGCTTTAAGTGTTTTGGGATTGCTGTGTTTAATTCCTAAAATATCGTTTACAATATCCGACCATTTAAAAATATTGGTTTTAAAATCTAAATTATAGGTTCCCAGTTGGGCTATTTCTTGTGCTTTGAGCAATTCGGTTTGTTTGTTAAATAATTTATCAACCAATGTATTGCGTTCCATTTCGGCGCCTACTTTATCAGCTAATAATCTAAATATCGTTTTGTAAAATCTTTCTTCTGTAATAGGTTTGCAAAACATAGCCACCAATAAGCCTATAATTTGTTGATTGCTGTTGTAAATGGCTACTCCTACATAGGCTTCTATTTTGTTTTCAATAAGGTATTTATCTGTATTAAATATCTTTGTAACCTCTTTTGTATAATAACTATAACCTTCTTTTAAAACAATTATACAAGGTGTATTAGCTAAACTATAAGTAACATTTTTTAAAACCTTTTGTTTGTTTAGATATGATAGTGTAGTACATGTCTTTTCTTTTTCATTATGTTTAGCAATAAGAACGTAATCTGCTTTTATTGTTTTATTTAGCTCTTTAGAAAGCGTGATATAATATTCTTTACCTACCTTAAGCGTAATACTTTTCTCTATTTCTTTAATCGTTTTTTCTAAACGCACCTTATTAGTAACGTCTTCGGCCAAACAGGTTACACCTACTATTTTATTATTCTCATCTTTTATAACCGAGTTAAACCAATTACAGATAATTTCTTTACCGTTTTTTGTTTTATTTCTGTTTTGATAGTGACTGCCGCTTAACTCATTTAAAACGTTCTGTCTTAACGTATCAATTTCGTTAAAAATATCATCGGGAACTACCAAATCAAATAAGTTTTTACCAAAGGCTTCTTGGGCTGTATAACCAAAAATATTTTCGGCAGCTAAGTTCCATTCTTTAACTTCCATATTTAGACTTACATAAATAGCCGCTAAAGGGGTTTGATTTAAATGATTAGTTAAAAATTGGTTTTTGTTAAAGAGGTCTTTTTCTATCTTTTTTTGATGACTAACATCTCTTATAAAGGCACAAAATACAATGTTATCATTTTTTTGCCATGTACTAATGGTCAGCTCTATTGAAAAAACAACCCCTTGCTTTGAAACGGCTTCTAGTGAGAAGTATTTTCCTGTTGACTTATACCCATTTTTTACAGCTTCTTTAAAACTTTTATTGTGAAGAGAAATATATTTATGGAGCATTATAGTTGTAATTGGTTTCCCTAAAATTTCTTTTTTAGAATAGCCAAATAGTTTTTCAGAGGCTTTGTTCCATTCGGTTATTTCTCCTTTGTGATTTGCAAAAACAACAGCGTCATTTGTTGTTTCTATGACTGTTTTATATTGCTTTTCTTTTTCTATTTTTTCTATTTTATCTTTGAGTATTCTATAAACTTTATCTATTCTTTGAGGGAGAATATAAAAATATTCAGGGGTTTTGGGCGAAAAGTCTAAAGCCCCCAATCTCATAGAGTCAACAATAATCTCGGGGTCTTTATCTACTGTTGTCACTATAAAACCATAATCTTTTGTTTTAGTGCCTAATTTTTTTAATATTTCTAGACCGCTCATCCCCGGCAGGTGATTGTCGAGCAATACCACATCGGGCTTTATTTTAGGGTTTAACAGGTAGTTATAAGCCTCTGTACCCGATACTATATGTTGTAAAGCATAATTTTCATCAGAAAGCGCTTTTTTAATAAAAAACAAATGATCTTCGTTATCTTCTATAATTAAGATATTTATTTTATCAGAAGCTGTCATGATTACTAAGTTGGGTTAAGGCTTCAATACTTTTTAATAAATCGGCTCCTAGGCTTGCTTCTTTGGCAATAAAATCTATGGCGCCTAATTTTAAGGCTGTGCTTTCTGTGTCTAACGAATTATCTACGCTCATAAATATAATACGATAAGGTGGTTTTAGGGGCTGTAACTTTTTTAGGATTTCTAAACCTTGCAGGTTGGGTAAATATTGGTCTAACAAAACAATATCTACAGGCTGAGTTGGATTTAGTAGATAATTGTAGGCTTTTTCACCATCGTTTATAATTGTCAGTTTGTAATTACCCTTTTCTAAAGCCTTTTTTATAAAAAAAAGATGGTCTATATTGTCTTCAATTACAAGTATATTTATTTTATCTTCTTTCATAACATTTTGATTTTAACCCCTGATTTATAGTTTTTAAATAATTCTCTTTACATCGCTTACCAAGCCCCAGTAATGCCCTAATCTGGCTACTTTTTCGGTAAAATCATTAAAATTAATGGGTTTTACAATGTAATCATTAGCGCCTAAATCCATTGCTTTATTAATGTCTTCGCTGGTAGAAGTTGTTGTTAATACAACTACGGGTATGTGCTCTAAATTTTTATCGGCTTTAAGCTCTTTTAAAGTTTCAAAACCATTTTTTATCGGCATTTTAATATCCAACAAAATAAGGATAGGTCTTTGATGTGTACTGTCTTTAAAATTACCAACTTTTTTAAGGAAGTCTAAAGCCACTTGGCCATTTTCTGCGGTGTATATTTTATTTAAAAGATGCCCCGCATCGCGTAGTGATTTTTTAATAAGTCTTATATGGTCTTCCTCGTCTTCAACTAAAAGAATAGGCGCGTAAATATTTTTATTTTTCATAATTTGCGATTGTTTTTAAGTGTTGAATTTAATTTTAAAGATAGCGCCTTTATTTTTGCCTTCAGACTCTGCCCAAATACGGCCGTTGTGTAATTCTATAACTTTTTTACAAAATGACAAGCCCATACCAATACCCTCAGCTTTATTTTGTTTAAGCCTTTCGCCTGGTTTAAAAATACGTTCGAGTTGTTCTTTTGGGATACCTATACCGTTGTCTTTTACAAAAAAAGTAGCGTCTTTATAGCCAATGTCTATTTGTGTAGCACCATAATTTATAGCATTGATAATTAGGTTTCTAAAAACACCTTCAACTCGTTGTTTATCGGCTGTTATTTTTTTAAAACGGCCAAGGGTTATTTTTACTTTGGACTCTTTTATTACCAAACTCAAATCGTTTAAAGCAGACTCTAAAACCTGTTTGACTTTAAACTCTTCGTAAGGATTTATATGGGTATTTAATCTAGAAATGTCTAATAAACTTAAAACCAGTTTGTGCATACGTCGGGCATTTGATTGGAGCCGCTTTAAGCAAAAAACACCTTCTTCGTCCAGCTTATCTTTGTTGTCTGCTAAAAGCTCGGCAGTATAACCTTCCATTGAAACCAAGGGGACTTGTAAATCATGACTGGCTATATAGACCAAATCTTGAAGACTCTGGTTGGTGTTTTCTAAATCTTGTGCTACTTTTGTGCGTTCGGTAACGTCTTCTACAATACTTGTAAGACCAATTACCTTGTTGTTTTCATCTTTTATCTCGGCATTATGCCATCTACACAAAATACGCCTACCGCTTTTTGTAATATTTATATTTTGTTTTATAGTGCCTCCTGTTTCATTAAACACGTCATCTATAACCTCATTTATTTCTGCTACAATCTCTTTTGGGACAATTAAATCGACTATATCTTTGCCAATAGCCTCTTTGACGGTGTAGCCAAAAATAATTTCGGCGGCAGTGTTCCACCTTTGTATTATTGAATTCGTATCAAAATAAATAAAGGCAAGCGGCGTACCTGCAACAGTTTTTTCGAAAAACTGATTTTTCTCAAAGAGCTCTTTTTCACTTTTTTCGAGTGTTTTTTTAGAAGCATTTAGCGTTTGTGTTTTTTCTTCAATCTTTACTTTGAGCTTTTCATTAAAATTTTTTACTTTTTCGTGGGCTTTTTCAAGTTCTTTAACCATCAATTCTAACAATTCTTGTTCGGTTTTATGAGTGCCTTTTTTAACATTTATATTAACATCTTTCTCTATTTTAGAAATCAAATCTTTTATGGGTTTAGAAATACTGTTAGAAATAACAATACCTATTAAAGTGCTCAATACAACAAGAGAAAACATTAAAATATATAAAAGGCGTACAGCTTCTTTTTCACTTACTAAATTATCATTATAAACTTGATCTGCTTTTTTCTTGGCAAAATCAGACACTTTATCACTTTGTTTTTTTATTTCAAAAATTAATTTCTCAGCTTGTTTTATAAGTTCATTTAGTTCTTTAGACCTATTATCACTTCTTATCAATAAAAGCTCTTTTTGTCTTATTGGCTCCCATTTTAAATATAATTTTTTTTGTTTTAAAATAACGTCCTTATTTCCCAAAAACCTTTCAAGAAGTAACTTAAAATTATTTTTAACAATATTATCATATTTAGTAATAAGCACTATTTTTGATTCTACAAAATTATTGTCCTTTTTTTTATATACAATGTCTTGCATAAGAGTATGAATAACATTAACATGAGTGTTAATTTCTCTAACAGCATTACTTACAACCAGAGGATGCTCGTACATTAAAGTCAAATTATTTTGATTCTCTCTAATTTTTAATAAAGAAATTGTAATAGAAATAATATTAAAAACAATAAGAATGGCAAAGCCGGCAATAAGTCTGGTTCTAAATTTGTATTTAGATAATGATATCATATTATTTCATTTTAATATGAATAAGCGGTGTGAATTAAAACTAAATAAAGACAACCACATATATTCTATTTTTAAAAATATAACTATGTGCAGTAATTGGAGGGAAACAACTGCTTCTAATCATTTTTTTTATTTATAGACACGCTATAAACAAGGTTAATAGATGCTGTGTTTTTTAAAATCCTAGTTAGTAAGTGGATTTATAGGCACAAAGGTACTAAATTATTGAAATAAAAGCCTGTTTTTAAAGAGCTTGTTTTACAGTTGGAGATTGCGGTTGGGTTTTTATAAAGAGCTTAGTCAAGGCTTCATTTAAATTGACGAGACCAACTCAGCATCTCTTCGAGTGTCCTGTCCTGATGACTATCGCGTTGTTTCGGGATGTATCGAGAAGTGGAGAAAATGATTCTCGTTATTTCGCTATCGCGAAACACGAATGGGCGAATAGGGTAATTGCTTTGTTAGTCAGGGTTTCACTCAAAGTGAAACCCTGACTATTAGATTGATACGATGACTTTGAGTCATCGTATCAATAATATTAGTTTAATTTTAAAAATAAAAAAATCCACCCATTTTATGGGTAGATTTTAAGGTTTTATTAGTGGAGACGGCGGGACTCGAACCCGCGTCCAAACAAGCAACCGCAAAGTTTTCTACATGCTTAGTTGTCGATTAATTTTAGACCTAAAGCTGACCGATAACCGCCCACTTTAAGCTTAGTTTCTTAAGTGTCAAACTAAAATCGAAACACTTTTAGCTATAGATTAACTTTAACGATGCCTCTATGTAGAACGCCGTTAATCAAGGCTTTCTAGAGACATTTAGCTTTCCTGCCTAGCAGGACGTGGCTTGAATCTTACTGTAATTCAGATTAAGCAGCTAAAGCGTAATTATTTTCGCCGTTTATAAGTCGAAACACAGATTTACGAGATGTGTATCATAGCTCGGCATGCTTACTGTGTAATTGACCTTGCTGTCAAAACCAGTCGTCCCCAAAATGTAAAAGAGCTTAAATTCTCTGTAATACAAAGATATATTACAAAGGGATGCAAATGTATAACTTTACTTGTTAATCTTAGCAAATACCCCTAATTTAGCACAAAATTTTTGAGGTCGTATAAAGCCCCTTAGTATTAAATACTTCTAGCTTCCGACTTTGGTCTTCTGACTTAAAAACAAAAACCTTGCACTGTGTGCATATTTTAATTAACAATTAGAGATTTATGAAAATTGCTATCATCAAAGAACGTAAAAAACCACAAGATAGACGCGTTGTTTTATCGCCCAAAGCATGTCAAAAATTAATTAAAAAATATCCCGATTTAGAAATTGTAGTAGAACCTTCTGATGTCCGTGCTTATAAAGATGCCCAATACACAGCAGCTGGCATAAAACTTACTGATAATTTTGACGATTGTGATGTTCTTTTAGGCGTTAAAGAAGTGCCAATTGACGCGCTTATTCCCAATAAAAAATATTTTTTCTTTTCACATACCATTAAAAAACAAGCGTACAATCGCAATTTATTGAGAGCTATTTTAGATAAAAATATAAGTCTTCACGATCACGAAGTTTTAACCGATAAAAAGGGAATCCGTTTAGTTGCTTTTGGCCGCTATGCCGGTATTGTAGGTGCCTATAATGCGATAAGAACCTACGGACTTAAGTCACAAAATTTTACAATCCCTAAAGCCTCAGAATTACACGATAAGCAAGATTTGATTAAAACCTTAAAGGCTCTAAAATTACCGGCTATAAAAATAGTTTTAACGGGTAAAGGACGTGTGGGTAACGGCTCTTTTGAAATCCTCAACGGTATGGGCTTAAAACAAGTAACAGCCAACGCTTTTTTAACCGAAACTTTTAACGAAGCTGTTTTTGCACAAATTGATGTAGATAGCTACGTGAAACGAAAAGATGGTAAACCATTTGTATTTTCAGAATTTTTTAGCAATCCCGAGCCTTTCGAAAGAAATTTTATGCCTTTTGCCAAAGTAGCCAATGTGTATATTGCTGGTCATTTTTACGCCTCAGGAGCCCCTTATATTTTTACAAGAGATGATGCTAAAAACCCCGACTTTAACATAAGTGTTGTCGCCGATATTAGTTGCGATATTGATGGCCCTGTAGCTAGTACCATCAGGTCTTCAACCATAGAAAATCCCATTTACGGTTATGACGTCCTTAACGAAAAAGAAACCGATTATTTAGACCCCAATGCCATTGCAGTCATGGCGGTAGATAATCTGCCCTGCGAATTGCCAATTGACGCTTCCGACGGTTTTGGCGAGCACTTTTCTAAATCTATTATCCCCGCTTTTTTTAACGGTGATGCCGATGGTGTTTTAGAACGTGGGCGTATGACTTTTAAAGGTAAACTCACACCGAGATTCACCTATTTACAAGACTTTGTAGATGGAAAATAAGACCCGATAATTTGTTATAATACCCCAAAAAAAGGGGGTTTAATTTATGGCTATTTTGTTTTATTTTTTATTATAACTATTTCATTATGAGTGCTTATTTTTTTTAAATTAGTTATTAACGATAAAAAGTTAATAAGATTTTTGACACTTGTTAATTACTGTATTTTTTTAAAATAAATTTACATCACCTTTTTTTATTAAAACATCTATTACAACTATGATTGACCAGATAACCTCTTCAAAAACCTACACCTATAAGGAAGTATTAGAAACCTGTTTAGCCTATTTTAACCAAGATGAGTTAGCCGCCACAACTTGGATGAACAAGTACGCTGTAAAAGATGCAAAAGGTAATTATTTAGAAAAATCACCCGATGATATGCACCGTCGAATGGCCAAAGAATTTGGGCGCATGGAAGCCAAATACAAGCATATTGACGCCGATTTATCTAAACTATCCGACTACGGAAAATCGCGTTCTTTACTTACCGAAGAAGCCATTTTCGAAATGTTTAAAAACTTTAAATATGCCATTCCACAAGGCAGTGTGATGGCCGCTTTAGGGAATAAGCAAATGATTGCTTCGTTGTCTAATTGTGTTGTTGTGCCAGATATTTACGACTCTTATGGCGGTATCTGTTACACAGATCAACAATTGGTACAACTCTTTAAAAGACGCTGTGGCGTTGGGGTAGATTTATCTAATTTACGACCTAATAATGCCTTAGTTTCTAACTCTGCTGGCAGCACAACAGGGGCTGTTTCGTTTATGAATCGTTTTTCTAATACGACAAGAGAAGTCGCTCAAAACGGACGTCGTGGGGCACTCATGCTCACTATGGATGTTGCCCATCCCGATATTGAAGATTTTATAACCGTAAAACAAGATTTGAGCAAAGTAACCGGCGCAAATATCTCTGTCCGTTTATCAGACGAATTTATGAATGCCGTAATTAAAGACGCCGATTATACTTTACGCTGGCCTATAGACAGCGATAATCCAAAATATAAAAAAGTTATTAAGGCTAAAAAATTATGGGACACCATTATTAAATGTGCGCATAACACAGCTGAACCTGGTCTTATTTTTTGGGACAGACAACATTATTATTCAACCTCTTCTTTTTATCCCGGATTTAAAAATAGCTCTACCAATCCGTGTTCAGAAATTGCCATGCAAGGAGGCGATTCTTGTCGTCTAATTGCCGTGAATTTATACAGTTTTGTAAAAGAGCCTTTCACAGAAAACGCGTCATTTGATTTTGAAGGATTCTATAAAAAAGTCTATGAAACCCAACGCTTAATGGACGATTTGGTTGATCTTGAACTCGAAGCTGTCGATCGTATTTTTAATAAAATAATAAACGATAAAGAACCAAATTACATCAAACAAGTAGAAATAGACACTTGGAAACTCTTGTTTAAGAATGGTAAAACAGGTCGCAGAACAGGTCTTGGTTTTACCGCTCTAGCCGATGCTATTGCCGCCTTAGGTCTCAAATTTGACACAGACGAATCCCTTGAAGTAATCGACAACATTATGCGTAAAAAATTAGAAGGCGAATTTGATAGCAGTATCGACATGGCGATTACACGTGGCGCCTTTAGGGTTTTTGATACCGAAATAGAAGAAAAATCTGACTTCGTAAAAATGCTCAAAGCAGAGTTCCCAACAATCTACAAACGTATGATGACTTACGGACGCCGAAATATATCTATCAGTACCGTAGCCCCAACAGGAAGTTTAAGTATGCTAGCGCAGACTTCATCGGGTATTGAGCCTGTTTATTTATTGTCGTACAAACGCCGCCGAAAAGTAAATCCGTCAGAGAAAAACGCTACCGTTGCTTATGTTGATGAGTTAGGCGATTCTTACGAAGAATTTGAAGTGTATCACCCTCGTGTTAAAACTTGGATGAATGCCACAGGTAAAACAGACATTAACGAAAGTCCCTATGCCGGCGCTACTGCCACCGAAATTGATTGGCAAAAACGTGTGGCTATGCAAGCTTTGGTTCAAAAATATACCACACATTCTATCAGTTCAACTATTAATCTGGCCAGTGATGTCAGTACCGATTTGGTAGGTGATATTTACATAGAATCGTGGATAAAAGGCCTTAAAGGTATTACCGTTTACCGCGATGGTTCACGTAGTGGTATTTTGGTCTCAAATGACAAAAAGAAGGACGATAAATCGTGTCAAGAAAGTGTTTTTGCTGAAACCTTTGCGCCCAAACGTCCTAAAAGATTGGAAGCGCGCATTGTCCGTTTTCAAAACGAATACGAAAAATGGATGGCTGTTGTGGGGATGATAGACAACCGTCCTTACGAAATATTTACAGGTAAAATAGACGACGCTTTTATCTTACCACAATGGGTAACCAAGGGGTGGATAATTAAAAATAGAGACGAAGAAGGCCATTCGCGTTACGATTTCCAATTCTTAGATAAAGATGGTTATAAAGTTACTTTCGAAGCGCTGTCTAGATCTTTTGATAAAGAATTTTGGAATTACGCCAAGCTTATATCGGGTGTTTTACGCCACGGTATGCCTATGCCTTACGTTATAGATTTGATAAACAATCTCAATTTATTTGACGAAAATATCAATACTTGGAAAAATGGTGTGGTTCGTGCTTTAAAACAATTTGTGCCAGACGGTACGGCTGCCGCCGATAAAAAATGCCCCGAATGCAACGCGCCAGATGGACTTATTTTTTCTGAAGGCTGCTTAAAATGCAAGCATTGTGGTCATTCTAAGTGTGGGTAATAAGAACCCTAATACTAGATCTTTGTACTTGATACCTGATACTAAAATCTGTTTACCGTTTGACGTATAGCAACTAACTTAGTCAATAAATCTTCTAAATAATCTAATTTAAGCATATTGGCACCGTCAGATTTGGCGATACTTGGGTCGAAATGGGTTTCTAAAAACAGTCCATCAACACCCACAGCTACACCGGCTTTGGCAATGGTTTCTATCAATTCGGGCTTCCCACCCGTAACACCGCTACTCTGATTGGGTTGTTGTAGCGAATGTGTAATATCTAAAACTGTTGGCGCGTATTGTTGCATAGCCGGAATACCTCTAAAATCTACTACCATATCTTGATAGCCAAACATTGTCCCACGATCTGTAAGCATAACTTGTGTATTACCACAATCTATCACTTTTTTTACGGCGTGTTGCATACTCTCAGGACTCATAAATTGTCCTTTTTTAAGATTAATAACTCTTCCTGTTTTGGCTGCGGCCACAACTAAATCGGTTTGGCGGACTAAAAAAGCGGGTATTTGCAAAACATCAACATAGGCGGCTGCCATAACGGCATCTTTGGCTTCGTGAATATCTGTTACAGTAGGAAGGTCAAAAGTTTGTCCAACTTTTTGTAATATTTTCAGTGCTTTTTCATCGCCTATACCAGTAAAACTATCAATGCGAGAACGATTGGCTTTTTTAAAACTACCTTTAAAAATATAAGGAATTTTTAGTTTATCAGTAATTGTTGCAATTTTTTCGGCAATGCGCAGTGCCATTTCTTCGCCTTCAATAGCGCAAGGGCCTGCTAAAAGAAAAAAATTATTAGAAGTTGTGTTTTTTATTTTCGGAATCAACTCGAGTTGCATAGCAAAATTTTTTACAAAGATAGTATTTCCTAACATTGTAAGAATTGGTATAAAATTTGCGACAAAAATCAGTACTTTTAGTCTTTTAACTCTTTAACAGATGAAACACCTAAGACCTATTTTCCTTATAATCGGTTTAGCTTTATTAGCCGGCTGTGGCGCAGCACCCAAAATAACTTACGACTACGACGATACAGTAGATTTTAATACATTTTCTACTTTTATTTTAGCACAAAAAACATTATTGAATTTAAAACCGCTTGACAGCACGCGCTTTGTAAACGCCTTAGCAAGGGCTTTAAAAACAAAGGGAATTACCTCTACCAAAAAAGCCGACCTCATCATCAGTATAAAAAGAGATGAAAAAGAAGCCAAAAGTAACACACAAATAGGCGTTGGTATGGGACAACAAACACGTCATGTAGGCATCAATATAGGAGGTGTAATTCCCATTCCGCGAAATGCCTCAACACAAACCATTACAATTGATTTTAGAGAAGTAACTACACACAAACTTATTTGGCAAAGTCATATAAGAAATACTTATAAAAACAGTTTGACGCCTGAGGAAAAAGAAAAAATGTATTACAATTTGTTTTTGTCTGTTTTAAAAGGCTACCCGCCTTTAACCCAATCTAAGAAGTAAGGCGTTTAAAAAGGCTTTCTAAATTCTCGTCTTTAAGGTCTTTTAAATACACATCGGCAACCAATTGTCCTTTATTAAAGATTAATACACGTTGACAAATAGCGGTGACTTCTTGTAAAATATGCGACGAAAATAAAACCGTTTTAGTTGTGCCAATTTCTTTTATCAAGCTTCTTATTTCTATAAGTTGGTTAGGGTCTAATCCCGTAGTAGGTTCATCTAACAATATAACCAAAGGATTGTGCAATAAAGCAGATGCTAAACCTACCCGCTGCTTATAACCTTTAGATAATTGGTTAATTTTTTTATGAGCCTCTTGCTCAAGACCTACTTGCTTTATAATTTTAGCACTATTATTTTTAGAAACTTTATGAACACCCGCAATAAAAGCCAGATACTCTTTAACGTACATATTTTGGTAAAGCGGATTATTTTCGGGTAAATAACCAATACTTTTTTTTACCTCAAGGGGATTTTTACTTACAGAAAAACCATTAATTTCTACAGTACCCAAAGTAGGTTTTAAACAAGCACTTAAAATTTTAAATAAGGTCGATTTTCCGGCACCATTTGGGCCTAAAACTCCCACAATTTCGCCTCGCTTTACAGAAAAACTGACAGCATCTAAAGCTTTCTGATTATCATAAGTTTTAGTAATTTTTGAAACCTTAACCGACATAGATTATTGTATTGTTGCGCAAAGAAACAAATCTTTGTGCTAAATTACTTATTTTTGAGCGATATCTGCTTTTAAAAAGCCGATTAAACTACTATCTAAATGAAAAAATACTTACGCTTTTTTAGGAAGAAAAGGCTTATAATTCCTTTTTCTATGCTGTCGCTTTTGGCTTTTGCAAACTCTTGTATTTCTTTGAGAATGAGTGATAAAGATATTGTTAAATCTTTTAAAAAAGTTAATCAGACTCCTAAAATATACCATACAACTTACAAGGGGAAAAAGATGCGTTATATTACCTCTAAACCCTTTAATAACAATTTACCAACGGTACTTTTTTTACACGGAGCCCCCGGGTCTTCATCAGATTTTTACCGTTATTTAAAGGACTCTTCTTTAAGTGCTAAAGCCAATTTAATTTCTATAGACCGCTTGGGTTATGGCTATTCCAATTATGGAAAGTCTGAAACTTCTTTAAAAGAACAAGCCGAAAGCGCCTATAACATCCTTAAAGAAAACAATGTTAAAAAAGCTGTTGTTATGGGTTGGTCTTATGGGGGGCCTGTAGCCGTAAAACTCACTGTTTTACATCCAGATATTATAAAACATGCTATATTAATTGCACCAGCTATTTCTCCGGATGACGAAAAATATTTTATCCTCGGAAAATTGGCTTATTGGAAACTGACAAAATGGGCTATACCACGCGCTTTTAGAGTCGCCGAAGACGAAAAATTATCACACGAAAAAGAACTCAATTTACTCTTATCAGATTGGTCTAAAATAACAACGCCTATCACCTATTACCACGGCGATAAAGATAAAATTGTGCCCTTTGCCAATACGGCTTTTATTGAAGCTCATGTTTCAAAACCCTATCTTAAAGTGATTAAAATAAAAGATGGTAACCACTTTTTGATGTTTAAACATTATACTATGGTTAGAGACGAAATACTACATATTTTAGACAACGTATCAAAAAAAGACTAAAAAAGATTGCTTTTATTATTTTAATTTATAGATTTGCTCCCTGATAACAACAAAACAATGAATAACAGTCGTTTTACATTTACAAATTATTGGTTCTATTTTTATTTTACAATAAAAAAAGAGGCTTAGTATGTGTAATAAATGACATCAATATAAAATATAAAGCCTCGTTAAACGAGGCTTTTTTTATGGATTAAAAATGAAACAAAAACTAAAAAAAGTAGCTATTCAAGGAATATTAGGGTCGTTTCACCACGAAGCCGCTGGTCGTTTTTTTAAAAGTGAATTCGATTTGGTAAGCTGTGATCATTTTCACGACATCCCCAATAGTTTACATACAAATACAGCGCAATTTGCTGTAATGGCCATAGAAAATTCTATTGCCGGTGCTATTATTCCTAATTATGCCATTATAGATAATAATCAGCTAAAAATTGTGGGCGAAGTGTATATAAACATTCAGCAAAATTTAATGGCGCTCCCTCATCAAAATATTGCCGATATTAAAACAGTTTACTCACATCCAATGGCTTTGTTGCAAACACGTGAATATTTTAAACAATATCCGCACATCAAATTGGTTGAAGATGCCGATACGGCACAGGTTGCCAAACGCATCAGAATACAAGAATTAAAAAATATAGGTGCTGTGGCGAGTTTGGCCGCCGCCGATATATACAAACTCAATGTTTTAGAAAAGAGCATTCAGACTATAAAAAATAATGCCACACGGTTTTTTGTCTTACAAAATAGTGTCAACCCAAAATTTGAAGTCCCAACAATAAATAAAGCTTCATTAAAATTTATTACCAAACACCAACCGGGTAGCTTAACAAGGGCTTTGCAAATTATGGCCAAAAACAAACTTAATTTATCTAAAATTCAGTCGATGCCCATTATAGAAAAGCCTTGGGAATACGCTTTTTTTGTCGATGTGGTTTTTGATTCATATCAACATTACACCAACGCTCTTGAAGCTTTAAAAGAAGAGGTCATTCATTTAAAAATATTAGGAGAATACCAAGAATTTAACAAATCATGATAGCCCCGTCAAACAGATTAAACAGCGTAACCGAATACTATTTTTCTAAAAAATTACGCGAAATAAAAGATTTAGAAAATAATGGCAAACCCATTATCAATATTGCTATTGGAAGTCCTGATTTAGAGCCGCCAAAAGAAATTCTCAATACTTTAAAAGAGGCTTCTTTAATGCCACAAGCCAATACATACCAAAGCTACCAAGGACTACCGGAATTGCGCGAATCAATGGCTAAATTTTATAACAAAAATTTTAATGTTTCTCTAAATCCTAATTCAGAAATATTACCTTTAATGGGTTCTAAAGAAGGCGTTATGCTCATTTCTTTGGCTTTTTTAAATGCAGGTGATAAAGTTTTAATCCCCAATCCGGGCTATCCTACTTATACCTCTACAACAAAATTATTACACGCCGAACCTGTTTTTTACAATCTCTCCGAAAAAAATAATTGGCATCCCGATTTTGAAGCGCTTGAAAAAGAAGATTTATCAAAAGTTAAACTCATGTGGCTCAACTATCCGCATATGCCTACAGGGACAGTGGCAACAGAAGAATTATTCACTAAACTAATCGCTTTTGCCAAAAAGCACAAAATACTTTTGGTGAACGACAACCCTTATAGCTTTATTTTAAACAACAAACCTATGAGTATTTTGCATTTTAAAGGGGCTAAAGAAGTGGCTTTAGAACTCAACTCACTCAGTAAAACATTTAATATGCCGGGCTGGCGCGTAGGTATGTTATTAGGAAAAGAAAAATACATCAAAGCAGTTTTACAAGTTAAAAGTAATATGGATTCGGGTATGTATTTTGCCATTCAAAAAAGTGCTATTGTCGCTTTAAAATCAGCTGATAATTGGTACACAAAATTAAATGCCATTTACACTAAAAGACGTCAATTAGTTTGGCAAATATTAGACGTTTTGAATTGTACATATAACAAAAATACTTCAGGCTTATTTGTATGGGCAAAAGTACCTAAGGGTACTACCGGAGAAGCCTTGTCGGATGAATTATTGATTCAAAAAAACATCTTTGTTTCACCCGGATTTATATTTGGCAGCCAAGGCGTGAATTATATCCGTGTATCGTTGTGTGCGTCTGAAGAAATTTTAAAAACCGTTTTAAAAAGAGTGTTGTAATATGGAAAAAATAGTTGTTTTTGGCGTGGGATTAATAGGAGGCTCAATGGCACTGGCTTTAAAACGAGAAGGGCGCCATGTTATAGGTGTAGACACCAATATAACCCACACACAGCAAGCCAAAGAATTAAAAATAATTGACGCTATGGGTAATCTTGACGATGTAAAAAACGCCAATGTTGTTATTATTGCTGTCCCTGTAAATCACACCAATGATTTGGCTGTAAAAATATTAGATGCTATTACAAAAAACACCCTTGTTTTTGATGTAGGGTCTATTAAAGAACCTATCTGTAAAGCCCTTAAAAATCATCCTAAAAGACAAAATTTTGTAGCGGCGCATCCCATTGCCGGAACCGAATACTCCGGTCCCGAAGCAGCTTTTAAACAGCTCTTTTACAATAAGAAAAATATTATTTGCGAGCCAAAATCCTCAGGAAAAGTCTTTTTAGAAAAAGCTTTGCGTATTTTTGAAGAACTAAAAATGGCCACATCGTTTATGCAAGCCAAAGCCCACGACAGACATATTGCTTATGTATCGCATTTATCGCACATTAGTAGTTTTATGCTAGGGAAAACCGTTCTTGAAATAGAAAAAAACGAAGCCTCTATCTTTACTATGGCCGGTAGTGGATTTGCTTCAACTGTAAGGCTTTCTAAAAGTTCACCTAAAACGTGGACGCCTATTTTTATAGAAAATAAAAACAATATATTAACATCGTTAAAAGAATACGTCAAAAATTTAAATCAGTTTCAGGAATTTATAGAAAATGATGATGTCCAAGGCCTTTTTGAGGCGATGGCAAGTACACATCATTTAAAAACAATCTTATCAGAAATAAAATAATAATTATGAATAATCAAAATTTTAGAGGCTGGCTAGAAGCCATGCAGTTAAGTCACCCTTTAGTTATTGCCGGACCTTGTAGTGCCGAATCAGAAGAACAGGTTTTAGAAATAGCCCATCAGCTAAAAAACACAGATGCTACCGTTTTTAGAGCCGGTGTTTGGAAACCCAGAACCCGCCCAGGAGGCTTTGAAGGGCACGGTGTTAAAGCCTTGCCATGGATTCAAAAAGTAAAGGAAGAAACCGGTTTACTAACCACTGTTGAAGTCGGTAATGCACAACATGCCAAATTGGCCTTAGAATTCGATATTGATATTTTATGGATTGGCGCGCGTACAACCGTCAACCCGTTTGTTGTGCAAGAAATTGCCGATGCGCTAAAAGGAACCGACAAAATTGTGTTGGTAAAAAACCCTATCAATCCCGATTATGCTTTGTGGATGGGGGCTGTAGAGCGTTTTTACAAAGCGGGTATTAAAAAATTAGGTGTTATCCACCGTGGCTTTTCTTCTTACGAAAAAGACAAATACCGCAACAAACCCAAATGGCAAATTCCGATTGATTTAAAACGCAATTTCCCTAATTTACCCATTATCTGTGACCCGTCGCATATTGCAGGACGTCGCGATTTAATTTTTGAGGTGTCGCAAACAGCACTCGATTTAAATTTTGACGGTCTTATGATAGAAACTCATAACCATCCAGATGACGCGTGGAGTGACGCTAAACAGCAAATTACACCCGATACTCTGGTTAAAATAACCGAAGATTTACGCATCAGACAAAAAGGATTTATCGATGAAAAATACCGCGATAAATTATCGAACTACAGAGACGAAATAACCTTTTTAGACAAACAGCTTATAGATCTTTTAGCTAATAGAATGGAAGTTGCCGAAAAAATTGGTGAAGTTAAAAAAGAGAAAAATGTAGCCATTCTACAAAACAGTCGATGGCAAGAAATAATTGATTCTATGATTGCCAAAGGGAATCAATCGGGGTTGAGCAAGGTCTTTATCGAAAATATTTTTAAAGCCATCCATCAAGAGTCTATAGAACATCAAGAAACGATTATGAAACGCTAAAAAGTGTACCTTTGTGCTATGGCAAAACCCGCACATTTGGTGATAATAAGATTGTCGGCTATGGGCGATGTGGCTATGACAATACCTATTTTACAAGTGCTCACAGCTACTTATCCAGAGCTTAAAATCACTTTTGTATCACGGCCGTTTTTAAAGCCCCTTTTTGCCAATATTAAAAATGTCGATTTTTTTGCTGTTGATTTAAAAGGCAAACACAAAGGTATTTTTGGGCTTTACAAACTTTTTAAAGAACTCAAAGCTTTAAATATTACAGCTGTTGCCGATATCCACAATGTGCTCCGCTCAAAAATACTACGGTTATATTTTGGTTTTACTCCCATAAAAACGGCTACAATAGACAAAGGACGTGCTGAAAAAAAAGCTTTAACACGTGCCAAAAATAAAATTTTTAAAGCTTTAAAAAGTACGCCCCAACGTTACGCTGATGTATTTGCGTCATTGGGTTATCCTGTTGATTTAGCTAATCACATCTTTCCTAATAAAGAGAAGCCCAACAAAAACGTCAAAGTATTTTTAGAAAAAGCAGGGTGTAACTTAAAGAAAGACATCTTGCTTGGCATAGCGCCATTCGCACAATACACGTCTAAAATGTACCCGCCCGATTTGATGAAGAAAGTCTTTCTTTCACTCCCAAAAAAACCGAATGTAAAAATATTTGTCTTTGGTGGCGGTGGTAAAGAAAAAGAACAAGTTGATGAGCTGATTAAAGATACGCCCAACGCTTTTAATGTTATTGGTGTTTTAAATTTTGAAGAGGAACTCAATTTAATTTCACAATTAAAATTGATGCTGAGTATGGATTCTGGCAATGCACATTTAGCGGCGATAAAAAACGTAAAAACCATAACCCTTTGGGGTGCAACACATCCTTTTGCAGGATTCACGCCATTTAAACATCCATTAAGCGATTGCTTAGTCCCCGATTTAGATAAATATCCCAAATTACCCAGCTCTATTTACGGCAATAAAGTCGTAGAGGGTTACGAAGACTGTATGCGCAGTATTTCGCCTCAAAGAGTAACAGAAACAGTTTTAAAAAATATAAAATAACAGTTATGAATAATTTTGAATTGTACAATCCTGTAAAAATGATTTTTGGAAAAGACCAATTATCTAAATTGTCTAATGAAATACCAAACCAAGCTAAAGTATTGTTGACTTATGGTGGTGGGAGTATCAAAAAAAATGGGATTTACAATAAAGTTATTGCCGAACTTAAAAATTTTAAGATTATTGAATTTGGTGGTATTGAAGCCAATCCGCAATACGAAACACTTATTAAAGCAGTTGCTTTAGCAAAAAAAGAAAATATCAATTTTATTTTGGCTGTAGGCGGCGGTTCTGTAATTGACGCAACCAAATTTATAGCAGCGGCGATTCCTTTTGAAGGAGCTGATTCTTGGGATATCTTGGCTAAAGGGGCGACTGTTACAAAAGCAATTCCTTTTGGTGTTGTCTTAACTTTACCAGCTACAGGGTCTGAAATGAATTCGGGAGCTGTTATTACCAAAGCAGCAACCAAAGAAAAAATGGCATTTAGCAATCCGTTGTTATTTCCTAAATTTTCGTTTAACGATCCAACAGTTATTGCCAGTTTGCCAAAAAGACAATTACAAAATGGTGTTGTAGATGCTTTTGTACACGTAATGGAACAATACCTTACTTACAACGCTCATGCCTATTTACAAGATCGTATTGCCGAAAGTGTTTTACAAACATTGATAGAAATTGGAGCTGATGTCATTGAAAATCCAACTGATTATAAATTAGCTTCAAATTTTATGTGGAGTTGTACAATGGCTTTAAACGGGCTCTTGTCTAAAGGTGTCCCAACAGATTGGGCTACCCATATGATTGGCCATGAATTAACGGCGTTATACGGTGTAGACCACGCCCAATCCTTGGCTATTATTGCACCTAATTTGTATCGTATAATGAAAACAGATAAATATGAAAAGTTGGTACAATACGGTAAACGTATTTGGCAGTTATCTGGCGATGACAATACTATTGCTGATATGGCTATTGAAAAAACAAGTGCCTTTTTTACAAGTTTGGGTGTTAAAACAAAACTTTCTGATTATACCGATAATTACAAAGACACTGCTTCAATAATTTGTGAACGCTTTACAAACCGCAGTTGGACTGGTCTAGGAGAGCAACAACACATCACTATAGAAAAAGTAAAAGAAATTGTAGAAATGAGTTATTAAAATTATCTTTGTACAAATACACTTCTAATGACTGTTCATAATTTAGACTCCCAAAACTCTATTCTCTTAAAATTTATTTCAGAAATCCGTGATATTAATCTACAGAAAGACAAACTGCGTTTTAGACGTAATATTGAACGCATTGGCGAAATTTTAGGGTATGAATTGAGTAAACATCTCAATTACCACGGCCAAATGATAAGCACACCCTTAGGGACAAAACAAATGTCATTATCTGATAATGACATTGTTATTTGCTCTATTTTAAGAGCCGGATTACCATTACATCAAGGGGTGCTAAATTATTTTGACGATGCCGAAAATGCTTTTATATCGGCTTACCGCCATCACCCCGATAATACCGATGCTTTTGAAATAGTTGTAGAATATTTGGCTACCCCATCATTAGAAAACAAAACCCTTTTATTGGTTGACCCTATGTTGGCTACAGGACATTCTATGGTAGCTGTTTACGAAGCTTTAAAAAAAGCAGGAACACCTAAACAGATTCATATTGTTTCTGTAATTGGGGCTAAAGAAGGTGTTGATTTTATAAAAAATAAATTTCCTGACAACACCCATTTGTGGATAGCTACAGTTGACAATAAATTGAATGCTAAAGGCTATATCGTTCCCGGATTGGGCGATGCCGGCGATTTAGCTTACGGTACAAAATTGTAAATAATACTGCTTAAAGTTAGGCCTACAAAGAAGAATACTAGCAACTCTTTCAGTCCTTTTTTTTCTATAGTTTGTAGATAATTTGCCATAATTATCCCGAAAGGGAAAATAATATAAAGCGCTTTGTCTAATGTGAAATTGACACCTGTAAATACCAAAAAAATAGCCATAATAAAATGAGCTAAAACCAAGCTCCACAAAGCACGAAACTCATTGCTAAACTCTGTTGTTTTAACTGTTTTTCTGATATACCCAAAACTTCCTGCCAAAAATACAATATCAATAATGACTAAAAGCTTTGTGTTATTTAGAATATCCAAATTCACATAAAGAGAAATAGCGGTAATTTTATTAAAATAAGAAAAAGAGTCTGTTCCTAAAGCAAAAATATAAATCAGGAAATAGGGCACTAAAAACCCGACTATCGGAATAATAAAATAATACCAATTAGTTCTTAAAAAAGCGAAAAGCGCCACATAAATAAGCACAATAAAATAACTGTTTTCAAAAAAGAAAAGACTCGAAACAGCTATTAAAAAAGAACTGTCAAACAACTTTTCTTTAATACTTTGGTTTGAACGCAAACTGTAAATACGCCTAAACGATAAAGCTAAAATTACCTGAGAAATTAAAATTTTAGAATCAGTTAAAACTGTATAAAATAAGCCAAACGACAGACAAATAAATAACAAAGCATAACTGTTTGTAAAAGTGAGTTTGTTTTTAGTAATTATAAAATTATAGATAAAAAACAAACTCAGAAGCAAGAGTATATCTAGAATTTTTAAACTCCAAAACTCTAGTGATGAAAAATTGAAATTTATATTTAAATGAGCTAAAACAAAAAAAACAATAAGCATTATTAAGAGTATTACACTCTTTATTGGCTTAGCATTATTAAAAAAATTGGCAATCATTTTAAAATTTCTATTTTTGCAGTGTAAAGATACTTAAGATATGATAGCAAACAATTTTTTTAGAGCCCTAGCCGATTTTTTTACCAATGTCGCATTTGCTCCTTTTAACAAATTAAGATTTTCAGGTGATTGGTGGATTTCAAACATCCCTAATTTCTTATTGTTTATAGTTGGTGTAGCCGCCTTTTATTTTTGGATGTCTCAGCTTAAAAAACACAGAAAAGGTGCTAATTTATAAGTTTTTATTCAACTGATTTGGGAAGTAAAAACAAATTAAAACGCTTTCGCGAAAACGAAACATTTTCTAATGTCATTCAGCCTACACGTGCTAATCTTACCGACGGGTTTAAGTTAAAAGGCAAGTGGCATACCTTTTTCAAAAATGACAATCCTATTACTCTAGAGCTGGGCTGTGGCAAAGGCGAATATTCTCTGGCTTTAGCACACCTTTATCCCGATAGAAATTTTATAGGCATTGATATTAAAGGGGCGCGTTTTTGGCGTGGTGCTAAAACCGCTTTAGAAGACAATATTACTAATGTTGCTTTTGTACGTACACAAATTGAGCTTATTGATTTGTGTTTTGCCAAAAATGAAATCGCCGAAATTTGGATAACTTTTCCCGATCCACAAATAAAATTTAAACGCACCAAGCACCGTTTGACAAACCCTACCTTTCTAAAAAAATATCACAGTATTTTGGTTAACGATGGTGTCATTCATTTAAAAACAGATTCCGAATTTTTACACGGTTATACTTTAGGATTAATAGAAGCACAAGGCCATGAACTTTTATACGCCCACCACAATGTTTACAGAAATCCACATGCCCCAAAAGAAGCTGTGTTAACACAAACTTTTTACGAAAAGCAATTTTTAGAAAAGAAAAAACCCATAACTTATCTCAAATTTAAACCCCATTTTTAATGAGCTTAATTTTAGTTTTCTTTTTGGGTTTAATTTCTGCTTTTGTAGGCTTAATTCCGCCCAGTATGCTCAATATGACAGCTGTTAAAATAAGTACTACAAAAGGACGCCAAAAAGCCGAAGTTTATGCCGTTGGGGCTTCTATAAGCGTGTTTTTTCAAGCAACCATTGCCTTGCTGATTACCAAGCTTTTAAAAGAAAATCAGTATTTGCTTATTTATGTTAAAGAAGTGGCGGCTGTTATTTTTATACTGCTTTCTTTATATTTTTTTAGAAAGGGATTTTCTGAACGTAAAGAAAACTACACCCCTAAACAACGCATTAAAAACAACTTTACCATTGGGTTACTCTTGTCTTTTCTAAATATGTTTGCTATTCCTTATTACTGTGGTGTTGGGGCTTCATTAGATATGGCTGGCTTGTTAGATTTTAGTAAAATCTCTATTTTAATTTTTGTGTCAGGGGCTACATTAGGGACTCTTTTAATCTTATTCCTGTATATTTTTACAGCGCAAAAAGTGTCTCATAAGTTAAATCTTATGACAAAGAATATCAATTTTATATTAGCGGCTTTAACAGGTATTTTAGGTATCATAACGCTTATAAATTTGTTTTTATGAAAAATGTGAATTTCTTTGAGCGTGTTTATGATGTGGCAAAAAAAATACCTTACGGACGTGTCACGTCTTATGGTGCTATCGCTAAATATTTAGGAGCCGAACGCTCGGCACGAATGGTGGGCTGGGCTATGAATGCAGCACACAATCAAGAAGACATCCCAGCGCATCGTGTAGTAAACAGAAATGGTTTGTTAACGGGTAAAAGCCATTTTGACGGCACAAACCTTATGCAACAACTGTTAGAAAACGAAGGAATTGAAGTTAAAACCAATCAAATAACCGATTTTAAAAAACATTTTTGGAATCCAAAAGACAATTTATAAATTACTAAGTATTATTTTTTTACATTTGCTTGCATGAAAAGTAGAACCCTTCTAAAAATAATTCTTTTTTACTTACTCTTTGTTAGTCTTTCTATAAAGGCACAAACGCGTTTTACACAAGAAATAGGTTTTATTTTAGGAACAGGCTCTATGCAAACCGACTATGGTGCTAGAAACCAATTTAGCAGTACTTTCGGCAATTTCGGTTTTGCTATTGGCGCTGTCCATTATTTGAGTTTTTTTAAGAGTAATTGGGAGCGTCCTTATTTTGCAGACCACTTTAAAATACGCACAGAAGTGTCGTTTATGACCAACAAATTTAAACACCACGGTAAATTTGTAGCACCCGACAGAACTTCTGTAATAGCCGATAAATTACGCGCTATGCACGGTGGGAATAGAATGTTTAATGTGGGGTCTCAATTAGAGTATTATTTTAGAAGTTTTTATCAGCAAGAAATGCAGCTTTTTGACAATTATAACGATAATTTTAATCCCTATTTAAGTGTTGGTTTCCAGTTTAATTTCTTTAAACCTTATGTTGTTTCCGATTTGGGCGATATTCATCAAGATATTACCTTGTTACCAGACAAATGGCAATTGCCCGGCGGTATTTTTGAAGCAAGAGGGACAACCTATTCTTTTACCATTGGTGGCGGAACGCGCTACAGAATAAACCAAGATTGGGAAGCCGTTATAGATGGTCGTTTTCAACACTTTTTCTCAAATAAAGTAGATGGTTTAAATGCACCTGTTGAAGAAAATAAAAACCGTGAATGGTTGGTTTTTCTAAACGTGGGACTTGTTTATCATCTCCCTTATAGGTTTTAAATTCTAGCCAAAGCCTGCTCTAAATCGGCAATTAAATCGTCTTTATCTTCTATCCCTACGCTTAAGCGGATAAGTGAATCGACTACCCCTGTTTTTTCACGTTCTTCTTTCGGGATTGACGCATGTGTCATACTTGCTGGATGACCAGATAAGGATTCTACACCACCAAGAGATTCTGCTAAAGTAAATACTTTTAAATTTTCTACTATTGAAATAGCTGCTTTGTAATTATTCCCTTTAGTGGTAAATGATAACATCCCACCAAAGTCTTTCATTTGTTTTTTAGCGATATCGTGATTGGTATGACTTTCAAATCCCGGCCAGTAAACCTTTTCAATTTTAGGATGCGATTGCAAATATTCGGCTACAGCCCTACCATTTTCACAATGACGTTGCATACGTACCGAAAGTGTTTTTAAACCGCGTAAAACCAAGAAGCTGTCCATTGGACCACATACCGCGCCACTGGCATTCTGAATAAAATACAATTTGTCGGCCAAGTCTTTGTCTTTTACAACAAGGGCTCCCATCACCACATCGCTATGACCGCCTAAGTATTTTGTAACCGAATGCATCACCAAATCGGCACCCAAATCAAGTGGATTTTGCAAATATGGCGAAGCAAAAGTATTATCAACTCCAAAAAGTATGTTGTGTTTTTTAGCCACCTCGGCCAAAGCTTTTATATCAATAATGTTAAGCATGGGATTGGTAGGCGTTTCGGCCCAAATCAATTTGGTATTGGCATTAATTTTGGCTGTAACATTGGCAATACTGTCCATCCCTACAAAGTGGAATACAATATTGTATTGCTCAAATATTTTGGTAAAAATGCGATAAGTACCGCCGTACAAATCGTTGGTAGAAATCACCTCATCACCAGGTTTTAGTATTTTTATAACCGCATCAATAGCCGCCAATCCCGACCCAAAAGCCAATCCGTATTTACCGTTCTCAATACTTGCAAAAGCTTTCTCTAAAGCGGAACGTGTGGGGTTGCCTGTACGCGAATACTCATACCCTTTGTGGCCGCCGGGCGTAGTCTGTGCATAGGTTGATGTTTGATAAATAGGAGGCATAACCGCCCCTGTGCTGGGGTCGTGTTGTTGCCCACCGTGTATGACTTTTGTGTTGAATTTCATTTTGTTTTATTTATTTAATTTGCAATCTGCGTTAATCTTAAAAAATCCGCGTCATCTGCGTTCCATTTTTTAAATTGCGACAAATGTCGTTAGTTCGGCTTTATTTAACAAGTTTTTTAACCACTTTTCCCAAACTTAAACCCTGTACAATTATCGAGAATACCACAACAATATAGGTTATTACCAAAAATAATTCGCGGTGCATGTCTGTTGTTAAACTCAGCGCTAAAGCGATAGAAATACCACCACGCAAACCGCCCCAAGTCATCATTAAATTGGTATTGGGAACAAAATCTAACTTTTTAGCAAAGAATTTAATGGGATAATGCAACGATAAAAACCTTGCTATCAGTAATAACGGAATGGCTATCAATCCGGCCACAATATAATATTTATCAAAACTTAAAACCAACATTTCCATCCCTATCAGCACAAAAAGTATGGTGTTGAGTAAAATGTCTAACAACTCCCAAAATTTATCGACGTAAGTCTCGGTAGTTTTACTCATAGCCGATTGCCTTACGGTATCGTTTCCTACAAAAAGACCTGCCGTAACCATAGCCAAGGGTGCCGAAACGTGTAGGTATTGTGCTAAAATAGTACCGCCCATTACGGTAGCGATGGTAATAATAACTTCGGTGTCGTAATCGTCAATAGATTTGAGCATTTTAAAAGTGAGCCATCCCAAAACAAGTCCTAAGGCTATACCGCCAATAACTTCCACTAAAAAGAGTTCGGCCACATGACCAAAAGTAACTTCGGCGCCGCCTTTTGCTATTTGATAAATGGTGAGAAAAATAACCACCCCCACGCCATCGTTAAACAAAGATTCACCTACAATTTTAGTTTCTAATTTTTTGGGTGCGCCGACTTGTTTTAAAATCCCTAAAACCGCAATGGGGTCAGTTGGTGAAATTAAAGCGCCAAACAACAAACAATAGATAAAATCTACATCAAATCCTAAAAACTTAAAGAGGTAAAAACTAAAAGCGCCGACTATAAATGTGGATGTTAAAGTCCCCAAACTGGCAAAAACCAAAATGGGATAACGCTGTACTTTGAGTTGTGCAAAATTGGTATGTAAAGCCCCTGCAAAAAGTAAAAAACTCAGCATCACGTCCAATAAAACCGACTGAAAATCGATTTGCGCCAAGAGCATTTTTTCTTGTTCTAAAAGGGTATCATTAAAAAAACTGCTCGCCAAAACCAAAAGCGTTACCACTATGGTTATGAGCATTAAACCAATGGTATTGGGTAGTTTTAAAAAGCGCGTGTTTACATAACCAAACAAAGCGGCTATGACGACTAAAACGGCAATAATTGTAAACACACCCATAAGTTATATCAATTTTTTTAGCGCCATGATAATACCCATATGCATGCCTTCGTGAAAATTGCTGAATACGATACCGTCTTCTATGCTGTTTAAAGAAAAACCCTGACTGGTGGTATAGGTTTTATAGTTTTTAAAAGCACTACTGTTATAGGCTTTTTCGGTCGCTTCTAAGGCTGTTAGAAAGGTGGCTTTTACGACTTCTATTTCTTCTAATTTGTAGTTTTCTTGACATTCAGAGCCCTTTCCAAACTTGGCCACAAGAGCGGTATCTACCGCAAAAGGAACGCCTGCCAAACCGTGTGTAAGCATTTGTTGTGTGATTAAAATATGGCCTAAATTCCACGCAATATTATTCTTAAACCCTTTGGGAATGGCGTTGTATTGCTCTAAACTCAAATCTTGAGTTAAAGCCAAAAGAATATTGCGACTGAACCTATTTATTTCGAATTGTTTTGTCATTTTAAAGTATTTTTGATTTTTGCATAAAAATAAGGATAAATTTTATGACAAAGCCTTTATTTTTACACACAAACCAAGTCTATGAAAAAAATCTACTTTTTAAAAACCTGCGATACCTGTAAACGTATTCTTAAACAAATAGATACTTCCGCCTTTATTTTACAAGACATTAAAACCACGCCCATTAGCGTAGCGCAATTAGAGGAAATGTACCAACGCGCTAAAAGTTACGAAGCCCTGTTTAGCCACCGTGCCAAAAAGTACAAGGAAATGGCTTTAAAAGACCAAATCTTAACCGAAACCGATTACAAACAACTTATTTTAGAACACTATACTTTTTTAAAACGCCCTGTAATTATTGATGGCAACACCATTTTTATTGGCAGTAGTAAAAAGACGGTTGAGGCATTGGTTGGGGTTTATGGTTTGTAGGTTTACCACTAAGTCTAGAGACTTTGCGGAGCAGGGTTAATTTTATTTTAGTGTTCAGTTGGCAGGAGCGTGTTCAGTTTAGCTTTTGCGAACTTTGCGTAAATCCTTATGCTCTTCGTGGTTAACTTTTGTGAATCTTTAAACCTGAGTTCGACCTAAGGTTTGTTCACAGTTTATAAAGAGATTGCCACACCTTTTAGGCTTGCAAAGACGTGAAGTCCTAACTATTTTAATCCTCTATCTCCAAACCAATGGGGCAATGGTCAGAGTGCTTGGCTTCGGGTAAAATATAGGCGCGCTTGAGGCGCTCTTTTAAAGGCGCACTCGCCATTAAATAATCTATACGCCAACCTTTGTTATTATTGCGTGCATTGGCACGATAAGACCACCAGCTATAGTTATGCGGTTCCTTGTTAAAATGTCTAAACGTATCTATAAAACCACTTTCTATAAAGTTGTGAATCCATTGGCGTTCTACTGGTAAAAACCCCGAAGTATTTTTTAAGCCTTTGGGATTGTGAATGTCAATCTCTTCGTGGCAGATATTAAAATCACCCCCAATAATCAGATTCGGAATCTCTTTTCTTAAATTATCGATGTATTCTTGAAACTCCGCCATATAATTCAGCTTAAAATCTAAGCGTAAATCGTTTGTGCCAGAGGGCAGATACAGACTCATTATAGAAACAGAATCAAAATCGACACGTAAATTACGCCCTTCAAAATCCATTGTTGGGATGCCTGTACCATATTCAATATGGTTGGGTTTTGTTTTAGATAAAACAGCCACAGAACTGTAGCCTTTTTTTTGTGCTGAAAACCAGTAGTGATACGGATAACCTGCTTTTTTAAACAGTTCTAAATCGAGTTGGTCTTTATGTGCTTTGGTTTCTTGAATAAGAATTACATCGGGGTTGGTGGCTTGTAACCAGTCTAAAAAACCTTTTTTTAGTGCGGCGCGAATACCGTTGACGTTATAGGAAATTATTTTCATAAATGTTTATTTCGATTCGTAATCCGCGCGCAATTTACGACGCATCACTTTATTTGAAGCCGTTCTTGGTAAAGCTTCAATTTTAACCAAATCGGACACTTTAAACAACGGATTGAGTTGTTTGCGCACCACTATTTGGGCTTGTTTATGGCGTTTATCATCAGATAAATTACTTTGCAATGCCACGTAATACACCACCAATAAACTCGGACCGCCATCTTTGGGCGCTACCGCAATAGCTGCCGATTCTTTTACAAAATCTAAGGTGCTGATAACGCTTTCAATCTGAATAGAACCTACTTTTATACCACCTAAATTCATCGCATCATCAGTACGGCCTTGGGCTTTGTAATAGCCGTTATCTAAGCGCAACATGGCGTCGCCATGACGGCGTAACAGATGATTTTTATATCTAGGAGTTCCTTCGTAATATTCTTTATGATGATCGCGATTTAAAAGTGTATTAGACAGCCCCATAGTTGGTGGAATCATAAATACTTCACCTTTGTTTGAGGCTTTATTATCGTCATCTAACAAAACAAATTCAGTTCCCAAAGCTTGGGTAGAAAAAGTGCTGGGATAATTGTCTTGTATCACAGTACTGGTAACATATCCGCCACCTATTTCGGTACCGCCGCAGTATTCAATTACGGGTTTACCGCCTGCTAATTGCATCAGATATGTCATTTCTGTAGGATTAGAAACCTCGCCGGTAGAGCTAAAACATCTGATAGTATTCCAATCTAGATTTTCCATACAACCCGATGCTTTCCAATGTTTTACAATACTCGGCACAACGCCCAACATAGTGACTTTAGTGTTTTGTACAAATGTCCCAAATCCGCTATCTAAAGGCGCACCGTAAAACAAGCCAATAGTAGCCTTATTAATAAGTGCTGTAAACACGAGCCAAGGCCCCATCATCCAACCTAAGTTGGTAGGCCAACACACCACATCATTTTTATGAATATCGTGATGGTAATAGGCATCGGCTGCCCCTTTTATGGGTGTGGTATGGGTCCAAGGAATGGCTTTTGGATTACCGGTTGTACCCGATGAAAACAGAATGGTTATCACCTCATCTGGTGATTGTTTAACGCTTTCAAAGGACGTATTGCCCTTTAAAAAATCTTCCCAAAAAATATCGCCTGAGCGCAATTCAATATTTTTATCTGTTGCTTTAATCACTACTGCTTTAGGGGCTTTTGCCTGACACACTTTATCGAATAAAGGCAAGATTTTAGCGGCTCTTAGGAGGTAATCTTGGGTGAAAATCAGTTTGGGGTTGGCAATTTTTAAGCGTACGGCTATTTCATTCGGCGTAAAACTATCAGCAATGGTTACAATAGGATTTCCTGCTTTGATGCCCGCCAAATAAATAGCAATGGCTTCTAGGGTCATAGGCATATCAATAGCTATGGCATCGCCTTGTTTGAGCCCTGCTTGACGGAGACTGTTGGCTATTTTATTGACTAAATTTTCGAGTTTCTGCTGACTGACTTTAGTGAGTTTTCCACCTTCTTTTTGATAAACCACAGCTGTGGCATCAGGGTTATTTTTAAAGCAACTGTCAACTATGTTTAATTGGGCATCTTTAAGCCAAATAGGGGTTTCAATGCCATCAGAAACATCTAAAACGGCACTGTATCGTTTTGCAAATTTAATCTCTAAATTTTGTACGGTTTCGTCCCAAAATTCATTTCTGTTTGTAACAGACCATTTCCAAAAATCAATATAATTATCAAAATGATGCAAAAGCATCATTTTATAAATATTGCTGTTTTCAATTACAGCTTTTGTAGCATGCCAAACGTAATTATCCATTTTTTAAAAATCGGGATCGTCTTGTGGGACGTCCTTTATTTTAGGGTCTTTATTAAAAGTATTGCAGTCGAGATTTATAGAAATATGCTCGGGTTTTTCGAATTCTTCTTGGCTGATATGGAGCGTACTGTCTTTGTAAACTTGTTTCATATACAAAGCCCAAATAGGCAAAGCCATAGAAGCCCCTTGCCCGCGCGTAATACCCTTAAAATGAATTGACCGATTTTCGCCGCCTACCCAAACACCTGTAGCTAAATTAGGCACTATTCCCATAAACCAACCATCAGATTGATTTTGTGTTGTGCCTGTTTTTCCGGCAATGGGGTTTTTAAATCCGTAAGGATACCCCGTTGCAATACTATCTGGATAAACACCAGTAGTTGTACGCAATCTAATACCAGATCCAAATCTGGTAACACCTTCCAATAAATTAACAACTGTATAAGCAGCTTCTTTACTCAAGACTTCTCTGGTAGTAGGCGAAAAGTTTTGTAAAACTGTGCCATTTTTGTCTTCTATCCTTAAAACAACCATAGGTTTTATATACATCCCTTGATTAGCAAAAGCGCTGTACGCACCCACCATATCATACAAACTTACGTCTACTGTGCCTAGAGCGATTGACGGTACTTCGGGAATATAACCTGTAATACCCAAGCTTCGCGCCAAGCGTTTGACATTTTTAGGACCAACTTTATACATCATACGGGCTGTAATAACGTTAACCGATTTTGCCAATGCTTGTTTTAAAGTTAAAATACCACCGTATTTTCCACCAGCATTGCTAGGTGTCCAATCTTTTGGGATACCAAATGTGCCAGCAGGAATTGTGTAAGGAATGTTGGGATATTTTTCGCAAGGTGATATTTTTAACTGATTGATAACAGTAGCGTACACAAAAGGTTTAAAAGTAGAACCTACTTGACGGCGCCCTTGTTTAGCATGGTCGTATTTAAAATATTTATAATTAATGCCGCCTACCCAAACTTTTACATGACCGGTTTGAGGTTCGACACTCAACACACCACTTTGTAAAAAATATTTGTAATATTTTATAGAATCTAAGGGCGACATTAAAGTGTCTTTATCACCTTTCCAAGAAAAAACACGCATAACGCGCTTGGTGTTAAAATCTTTTTCTATAGCGGCATCTGTAGCGCCGGCTTTTTTCATGCCCCTATAGCGCTGCGTTCGGCGCATAGTCGATTTAAAGATACGTTCTGTTGAAGCTGCAAATGTGGAATCTTCATGTTCTTTCATCATGCGAATTAAGGCGGTATCCTTTTTTTGTTTAATGGCTTTTTCTAAAGCTTTTGAAGGCACATAAACAAACGGCGCAAACGCGTTATCTTTTTGTTGTTTAAAAAAGGCTTTTTGTAAATTGGCCATATGTCTGCTTACAGCATTTTCGGCATACGTTTGCATACGCGAATCTATTGTGACATATATTTTTAAACCATCTCTGTAAATATTGTATTTTGAACCATCTGGTTTTTTATGGGTTTTAACCCATTTTTTCATATAATCGCGAATGTATTCTCTAAAATAAGTAGCCGAGCCGTCGCTTGTATCTTCAGGCGAAAAATCGAGAACAATAGGTAGTTTTTGCAAAGAATCTTTGACTTTAGTATTTAAAAAGCCATATTTTTCCATTTGTTTTAAAACCTGATTCCGTCTTAAAAAAGATTTCTTTTTAGACCTTTCTCTTCTCGGATTGTATTGTCGTGGGTTTTTTAACATTGCCACAATAACAGCCGATTCTTCTTGCTTTAAATCTTTGGGTTCTTTGCCAAAATAAATACGAGAAGCAGAGCGGATTCCAATAGCGTTAAATAAAAAGCCTTGCTTATTTAAATACATAGCAATTATTTCGTGTTTAGTATATTGACGTTCAAGTCTGATAGCTATAACCCATTCTTTGGCTTTTTGAATGACACGCTTAAAAATATTACCTGAAGCTCTTTTAGTAAATAGCAATTTTGCCAATTGTTGTGTAATGGTACTGGCACCGCCGCCTTTTCCTAATTTAATCACTGCTCTTATAGTGCCCCTCATATCGATACCAGAATGATTATAAAAACGGGCGTCTTCTGTGGCAATTAAGGCATTTACAAGGTTTTGAGGTAAATCGCGATAATTTACAGGGGTTCTATTTTCATGATAATATTTTCCTAAGGTTTTTCCATCAATTGAAATAACTTCTGTGGCCAAATTATTTTCGGGATTTTCTAATTCTTCAAATGTAGGAAGTGGCCCAAATACACCTGTAGCGGCAAGTGTAAATAACAAAACAACAGCTAAAACGCCCAAACCAAATAACGCCCACACGTAACGGGTGTATTTTTTAAAGTCTGCTATTTTAAGTTTCTTTTTTTGAGCCATTTTAATTATTTTGTGTGTTTTCTATCTGTAAGCCAACATCAGAAATGCCTTGTAAATATTTATCTCCTAAAACCTGACCATTTTTTCTTACGGCGTGAACTATGTTAAATGAATACGCCCCTTTTTTAGGAAAAGTATAGTTTGTTTTATAAATCAATTTATTTTCTTTTACCGATGTAAATCCTGTGCCTAACCAACGTCCAGAAGCATCAGCCATTTGATATTCTAACGTATCAATTTGCAGAATAGTGTTTTGATACCTTTCGGTTACAACCAAAAACAAATTGCTATAAGGATATTGGTTTGTATTTCTGATATTTATAAAAAGATTATAAGACGCCAAAGAATCAGCCACAGCTACATTAAAATCTACAGATTTATCTATAGCCCATTTATCGTTTTCAATGTTTTTATAGCGTGTAAAAAAGGGTGGTGTAGAACAGGCTAAAAGAAAAAAAAATAAACCAATAAGACCAATCTTACCTTTTTGCATTATTCCTATTTTTTCTATTTCTACGATTCTTTTTTCGGCGTTTAGGTCTATCGAAACGGGTGAGACTTTCTTGCCCTACTAAATCGGTAAAAACGGGTTTGTCGTCTTCTAATTCAGAGGTATAATCTTCTAAATTTTTACTTTTTTTACCCTCTTTATTAAGTGCAATTATCTCGTTAGCTTGTTGCGTGGTAATTATGTGCCAATTAATAGGATTATCTTTATAAGCATACCAAAGAAGGCCTTTAAAAATATCCATTTTTTGAAAAACAGCATCCCCCATTTCTGTTTTTAACCATGTATCTGTTCTTGGAAAAGCTTTTAAGGCTTCTAAGTAAGACTCTAATTCGTAGTTGAGACAACATTTTAATTTACCACATTGCCCTGATAATTTTTGCGGATTTAAGGATAATTGTTGGTAACGTGCCGCAGAGGTGCTTACAGATCTAAAATCTGTTAACCAAGTAGAACAACACAATTCGCGACCACAAGAACCTACGCCACCAAGCCTTGCGGCTTCTTGACGCAATCCTACTTGACGCATTTCTATTCTAATACTAAACGAAGACGCTAACTCGCGTATCAACATTCTAAAGTCTACACGCTCGTCGGCGGTATAAAAAAAAGTTGCTTTAGAACCATCTCCTTGATATTCAATATCAGAGAGTTTCATTTTTAGACCGAGTCTTAAAATTATAAGGCGCGATTTTCGTTGTACTTCTAGTTCTTTATCACGTACTTTTTGCCACACTTCAATATCTCTAGCAGATGCTTTGCGGTAAATTTGTTTGATTTCTTCGTTGTCTAATGCTACATTGTGTTTGCGCATCTGGATTTTAACCAATTCGCCAGTAAGACTAATAACACCTACATCATGTCCTGGAGAAGCTTCTACAGCGATAGTGTCGCCCATCGAAAGGTTTAAATTCTTTGTGTTTTTATAAAAGTGTTTGCGTCCGTTTTTAAAACGGACTTCAACTATATTGAAAGGCTGTTGATGACTTGGCAATGTCATATTAGACAGCCAATCAAAAACACTTAATTTATTACAACTATCAGTACCACAAGAACCATTGTTTTTACAGCCCTTTGGAGAGCCGTCCTCTTGTGTAGTACAGGTACTACAACTCATATTCGTTTTATATTTAACAGACTACAATTGTAGCCCTAATGGTTTTTAAAAATTCTTCTAATTTGTAAATATACTACAATCTTTTAAAAAGATTTAGACCACTTAAAATTAAGTTTCTTTTACATCAATTATTTTAGCGGGGCAGGCTTCAGAGGCTTTTTTTACATCTTCATAAATGGTGAAATCGGTATACTTAATAGTGAAAAATCCGCGTTTGTTTTGCGATTTTAACAAAACAGCCTTACCGTCTTTTTTAGACATTCTAAACTGTTTTGGTGCCAATTCTACACAATAATTGCAGCCAATACACTTTTTGCGTTGCAAGGTTATTATAACCATCTGTTAGTCTGCTTATTTAATTTTGGCAAATCTAATAAGTTTAGCCCATACTTTTGTTTATTTTTTTAATCTTTGCAGTATGCCTTTCGAAGCCATTATAGGACACGATTACATTAAAAAGCACTTACAGAAAAGTCTTTTAAATGGCCGTATTCCACATGCTCAGTTATTTTTAGCGCCGCAAGGAACGGGCGCTTTACCTATGGCAATTGCTTATGCACAGCAATTGTTGTGTTTTAAAAATACTTCTGACGGATTGGTTGAAAATACTTCTTGTACTTTAAAATTTTCAAAGCTCACACATCCCGATTTGCATTTTGCTTTTCCGGTTACCACAACAGATAAAATAAAAAAACACCCTTTTAGCGATCATTTTATTAATGAGTGGAGGGCGTTTGTACTCGACAATCCTTATGGCGATGTATTTGATTGGTTACAATTTTTAGGTGTAGAAAACAAGCAAGGTTCTATTGCTGTAGCTGAGGCTGATAATATTCTTAAAAAGTTAAGTTTAAAACCTTACGAATCTCCTTTTAAGGTTATGATTATTTGGATGGCCGAAAAAATGCCTGCTCAAACAGCTAATAAATTACTCAAAATAATAGAAGAACCACCTAACAATACAGTGCTAATTCTCATAGCAGAAAACGAAGGTCTTTTGTTAAAAACCATCGTATCGCGCTGTCAAGTTATTCGGTTTTTGCCGCTTACCGAAGCGCAAATAAGTAAGCAATTACAAACACGATTATTGTTATCTGAACAAGAAGCTAACAACATCGCTTTACAAGCCCAAGGAAGTTGGAATAAAGCGTGTAAATTGACAGAACAAGATACTAAAGAACTTCTTTTTGAAGAATGGTTGGTTACTTGGGTGAGAGCAGCTTTTAGAGCTAAAGGCAATAAACAGGTAATAAACGATTTGATTATTTGGAGTACAACTATCGCAAACTCAGGACGAGAAACGCAAAGACAATTTTTAAGTTATTGTTTGATGTTTTTTAGACAGGCGATGCTTTTAAATTACAATGCTAAAGACTTGGTTTATTTAGAACCTAAAACAGCTAATTTCTCTCTTGAAAAATTTGCACCTTTTATAAATGCCGCCAATGTTATGGATATTACAAAATCAATAGAAACAGCTATGTATCATATTGAGCGTAACGCTAATGCTAAGATTGTTTTATTAGACCTTTCTATAAAACTGACTAGGTTGCTACATCAGAAAGAAACTGTTTAATTTTTATGTGATTTTGAATAGGCAAGTAAATCATCATAAATAAATTGATGCATCTGTTTTTTAAGTTTTCCTCTATCAGATATTTTTAAATTTTTTGTGACTACAAATTTGTGAATTTTAGTGTGTAATATACCTGGTCGTCCACTAAAAAAAGTATAAGAAAAAAGCCTTTTACAATCGTAAAAACTAATAGGCACAATAGGAATTTGATGTTCAATTGCCAAACCAAAAGCTCCGTTTTGGAATTCATCAAGTACAACACTTTCGTCATCTGGTACTTTCCCTTCAGGGAAAATGCAAATACTCACACCATCTTTTAAACGTTTTTGTGCTCTAAAATAGACTTCTTTACGACTTTTAGGACTACTTCTATCAACTAAAATGCAAGTGCGTTTGTAAACAAAACCAAAAACTGGAATACGTGCCAATTCTTTTTTTCCTACAAAAACGAAAGGATTTTTAGTTACCACTAACATTAACATAATATCAATCATAGAAGTATGATTGGCAATAAACATATAACTTTCCTTTGGTATGATTTTTTCTAAATAAGTAGTTTTAACTCTAAAGCCCATTAAGAATAAAATAGTCTTAGCCCAAAATCGCGCTATTTTAAAGAATATAGGATACAAACTATCTGAAGAAGTTACCACTAATAAAATGGGAAAAATAACGATAATGGTTGTCAAAAACACCCCGTAAAACCAGAGTCGCCAAAATATCCTAAAAATATTTAGAAAAAATTTCATAAGCGTCAAAAGTAATAATTTAAATTGTATTAAAAAGAGCCCTTAATTTGTGTATTTTTGTGACTTATAAACTTGTATAATGTCTAGAATTTTAACAGGTGTTCAAAGCACAGGCACGCCCCATTTAGGAAATCTTTTAGGAGCCATTATTCCCGCTATAAAATTGGCAAATGACCCTAAAAATGATTCCTTTTTATTTATTGCAGATATGCACTCTTTAACACAAATTAAAGAAGCAGAGACTTTACGTTTAAACACTTACAGTACCGCTGCTACGTGGCTGGCATTTGGACTTGACATTGATAAAACTGTTTTTTACCGTCAAAGCGATATTCCACAAGTTACAGAATTGGCTTGGTATTTAAGTTGTTTTTATCCTTATCAGAGGTTAACTTTAGCGCATTCTTTTAAAGACAAAGCCGATAGATTAGAGGACGTCAATGCAGGGTTGTTTAATTATCCTATGCTAATGGCAGCCGATATTTTATTGTACGATGCCGAAATTGTACCCGTAGGAAAAGACCAATTACAACACCTTGAAATGACGCGCGATGTGGCTTCAAGACTCAACCATAAAGTAGGCGAAACGCTGGTATTGCCCAAAGCCAAAGTTCAAGAAAATACTATGTATGTCCCCGGCACAGATGGCGAAAAAATGAGTAAATCTAAAAACAATATTATCAATTTATTTTTACCCGATAAAAAACTGCGCAAGCAGATAATGCAAATTAAAACAGACTCAACACCATTAGAAGCCCCTAAAAACCCAGATACTTGTAATTTATTTGCCCTTTATAAATTAGTAGCTTCAGAAGAAGAAATAGCAAACATGCGTGCCAATTATTTGGCAGGGAATTACGGTTATGGCCATGCTAAACAAGCCTTTTTTGAATTGCTTATTTCTAAATATAAAAATGAACGTGAACGCTACTGGTATTTTATGGACAATCTTTCCGAAATTGATAAAGCATTAGCCATTGGTGCTACAAAAGCTCAAAAAGTAGCTAATAATGTTTTAGAGCGAACACGTGCTAAATTGGGATATTAATACCAATTTAAGAATTTCCTTTCTGTTTTATGCCTATATGACAATAAAGACCATCTAAGATTACTAAATTTTAACATTTAGCTTAAATAATTTAAACTATCTTTAAAAAAAAAGTTTGACTCTTTTAGGTAAGCTCATGTTTTAGAGGCACATAGGGATATATTTTTAAAGGCTAGACTATTATAATTTATATAATACTACTATATGTCATTTAAATACAGTAAACTAACTCCTTATAAAAGAAAAAAAATAATACAGTGTTTTTGTTTAGATTTAACGGCTACACAATGTAGTGAACTATTAAAAATTAACCGCAATACTATTAACCGCTATTATTTAATTTTTAGAAAAGCCATCTATAAACACCAACAATATAAACTTGACATTTTTTTAAGGGGTAAAATTCTTAATCCAAACATTATAATAAAACGGTTGTTTTTTTTTCCAAAAAAACAAGAAAAAAAAGTATGGAAAAAATGGTTTATAGGTATTTATGAAAATGAACAAATCATTTATACAAATTTGATAAAGGATAATATCTTTTCAAGAATAGAGCAAGTACCGAGTGATAACTATAACTTGCAGAAGAGGTATGCTATTTATAAATACAACGCCCTTATACAAGTAAATCAAAATAAATTTATACGCCTAAATCAAAACAAAATATTTTCAACCCCTAATAACATAGAGCGTTTTTGGGGATTTTCTAAACAGCGATTTAATAAGTTTAACGGCGTAAATAATTACTTTGAATTGCATTTAAAAGAATGCGAATGGCGTTGGAAAAAACCTATAAAAAATATGGAAAAAGAGTTAAAAAAATTACTTTTGATTAGTACATTCTTTTTAATTTTAAGTAACTATTTTTTTGAATCAAATTTAGCTCAATTTTCATAGATTAGTAAATTATATTCTAATCTAGGCTTGTTTTATCAAAAAAACTGTACTTTTGTTAATTAATTTAACTTCGTTGTTATTTAAAACAAAGTGTCAATTGATTTTGTATGACTTTTTTTAGTATTAATAAAAGTCCCCTCAAAAATAAACATCCAATAAAGTTATCCCTTATAATGGGGGCTACGTTGGTAGTGCTTTTTATTCTTTTAGAAGTATTTCAAACTAAGTTACAAACTTTTTATATTTTTAATAAAGAAACCTATTATAAGGTTCAGTTTAGCGTCGTTACAGCTCATTCAAAATTTGAGGAATATTTAGGAGTTAAAGGGCGTAAACAAAGTCTTAATAAACACAATTTAATTCAAGCACTAGATTTGATAGAGAGCTCAAAGAAATCATATTTCTGGGTAGAGTCTTTGCCTGTTTTTAAGGACAAAATATCTAAAAGTGAAATTAGGCAAAATTTAAAGGATCTTTTAAAACTGTCTCAAATTAAAGAAAAGCCACAAAATATAGTTTCTTCATACGATGAAATATACAGCAGATTGATTTCTAATATAGATATAAATTTAGCATATACTAAAGGAAATTATGTGCTCTTGATGAAGAAATTACGCTTCGTAGAATATTTGATTGTATTACTCATTTTGACACACATTATTGTTTCATATTTTAAAATTAATAGGTTTCGTTTAGATAACGAAGCTCTGTCTCAAAATCAAGAAAAACACGAAGCGGAGTTGCTTAAACTAAGTACAGCCATAGACAACAGTCAAAACGAAGTCTTTGTTTTTGATTCAGAAGATTTTAAATTTTCGTATATAAACAAAGGAGCTATAATTAATTTAGGTTATTCAATCGAAGAATTTAAAACTATGACGCCTATAGATATTAAGCCTGAGTATACACTAGAGCGTTTTAACAAAAAAATAGAACCGTTAAAGAAAGGGGGGATTTCAAAATTGAGATTTGAAACCGTGCACTTACGAAAAGACAAAACAACTTACCCTGCAGAAATTAATATAAGCAAATTTATTATTGAAGACAGTGTCCATTTATTAGCTATTGTAATAGATCTTACCCAACGCAAAATAGAAGAGAAGAAACGTTTAAGAGAGATTGAAACAAGCAATCATTTTTTGCAAGAATCACAGGACATGGCTTTTTTAGGATATTATACCTATGATTTTAAAACAAAACAATGGAAAGGATCTAAAATGATTACCGACTTGATGGGGCTAGAATCAGAAAAAGGAAGTCTGCAATCATGGATAGATATTATACATCCTAAAGATAAATTAATATTAACGGGGGTTTTAGAAGAAAGGCTAAGAGACCATACAATATCATTGGATGTTACATATAGAATAATAAACCCTCAAACCAGAGCTATACATTGGATACATCACAGAGCACAGCCATTAAAAAAAGATAATGAAGGAGAATTAGCGTCTAGCATTGGCATTATTCAAGATATTACGTTACTAAAAGAAACCCAGCTTGATTTAACGAATACAGAAAAGCGATGGCGTTTTGCTATAGAGGGAACCAAAGATGGCCTTTGGGATTTAGACCTTGTAACCAATGTTATTTACTATTCTCCCCAATGGAAAGAAATGTTAGGATACCAAGATGACGAACTGGAAAATAAGGTAGAAACTTGGAAAAATTTAGTCCACCCCGAGGATTTAAAACGCGTAAACGACTTGGCACAATTACATTTCGATCAAAAAACGGCCTATTATACGGCAGAGTACCGTATGAGATATAAAGACAATACTTACAAATGGATATTAGACAGGGCAAAAGTTACAGAACGTAATTCAGAGGGAAAACCTCTTAGAATAATAGGTGTACACACAGACATTACTAAGCGAAAACGAGAAGAAAAGATAAAAGAAGTAATATATAACATAACAATGTTTGCCAAAAAAACACCGAAATTAGAAGATTTACTTCCTTTTATTAAAGACTGTTTGAGTTCTGTCATTGATACTACGAGTTTTTATGTTGCTCTTTATGAAAAAGAATCACAGAATTTTACGTCGCCTTACCGTATAGATTTAGACAATGTTTGTAAAGAAAGTAATTTTTATAATTTTCCTAAAAAGAAATCCTTTTCAGGTTATGTGATAGATAGTCAAAAACCTTTTTTATCTACGAGTAGCTTCGAAAAATCACTCATTAAAGAAGGTGTCGTTGTAGAAAGCGGGATTAAATCTAAATGTTGGTTAGGTGTTCCTTTGATGGTAGAAAATGAGGCTATTGGTGTTATGGTGGTGCAAAGCTATACTGATGATAATAAATTTAATCAAAAAGATGTTGTTTTATTAGAGTTTATAGCTTCAAATATAAGCCAAACTATTAAACAATCTAGAGATTTTGAAAAAATACACTTATTAAACCAAGCCTTAGAGCAAAGCCCCGACACTGTTATGATAACCGATATTAAGGGAGAAATAGAATATGTAAATTCAGCTTTTACAAAACTTTATGGCTTTTCTTACGAAGAAGCTGTCGGTCAAACTCCACGTATTTTAAATTCAGGAGAACAAACAAAAGACTTCTACAAAGCCATGTGGGAAACCATACAAAAAGGTCATATGTGGGAAAAAGAAATTATTAACAAAGCAAAAGACGGCACAGAGCACTTGGTTATTTTAACAGTAGTTCCTGTAAAGAATAAAGCGGGTGAGATTATACATTTTATTGGAACAGAGAAAAATATTACAGAAAAACGCCAATTAGAGCGTCAATTTTTAAATGCGCTTATAGAAGCACAAGAAATAGAAAAACAAAGTTTTGGGGAGGAATTACACGATGGTATCAGCCAAGTTTTGGCAGTTCAAGCCATATATATTGATTTAATACTTAAACAAAATAAAGACCGTAAAGACAACGCTTTAGAACATCTTGATAAAGTAAAAGAATTCAATACTAGAGCTATTAACGACACGCGAAATATAGCCCATGGTCTTATGTCTAAACAATTAAAAGAAGTAGGCTTAATAAAAGCTATTGAGCAGATTTGTGAAGATTACAATTTCTCGAGAGATATAAAGTTTTCTTTTAAACACAGTAATTTAAAAAATAAAGAACTTTCTTATAATGTTAAGACAAACATTTTCAGAATCGTTCAAGAAATCACAACCAATATAACACGTCACTCTACAGCTACAATAGCCTCTGTGGTATTTACAAAAACAGCAACAAACATGTTAGAAATCACCATTAAAGACAATGGTGTAGGGATTGATTTAGAAAAATTAGAACGCGAAAATAAAGGAGCGGGGCTTAAAAACATAGAACGCCGTGTAACTTTACTAAACGGTAAAATGACTTTGGACACAGCACCAAATAAAGGAACATGTTATACGATAGAAGTACCGCTAGATGAGACTGTTAAATTACGGAAAAACAGCTAATCTTAATTAATCTAAAATTAAAATGCAAAACCTATTAAAATAAAGCTTTATTTATTTTTTTGTAAATTGTGGGCTAATTAACTTAAAATCTAACTAATATGTTTACAAAATCTCATTTATTGGGAACCCTTGGTGGGTTTCTTGTTTTATTTTTAGGCGGATGGCTTTATTACGATATGCTAGCCAAAGGTTTTTACGATGCCCACACTTCTCAGGCCGCCGCTGCTCTTATGAGAGGTGAAAACACAAACTTATTTTTTGTGGCTTTGGGTAGTTTAGTACAAGCTTGTGTTATGACAAGTCTTTATGACAAATTAGCAAACAAAGGGAATGGCCTAAAATTCGGGGCTTTCTTTGGTCTTTTTGTAGGCTTTGGAATTGGCTTGTTGAATTACGGTCTTATGGACTTTATGGATATGACCGGCGCCTTAGTTGACTTTGTTTGGAGTATTGTTTTCTATGCTATTGCAGGATGGGTAATGGCTATGGTTTATAACAAATTCGCAGATTAAAGAACAACTTTTAAAATTTAAAAGTGCCCTGAAGTATTTTACTTCAGGGCGCTTTTTATGTGTTGTGAGTACACGTATTAATATGAAAAAAGTCAGGGTTTCACTTTGAGTGAAGCCCTGACTAAAATTTATAAAAGTAATTTTACTGTTCCAAAAACGGATAACGGTAATCTGTTGGTGGCACAAAAGTTTCTTTGATAGTGCGGTTAGATACCCAACGCAACAAGTTCCAAACAGAACCGGCCTTGTCGTTTGTGCCAGAACCTCTAGCACCTCCAAAAGGTTGTTGCCCTACAACAGCGCCTGTTGGCTTATCATTTATATAGAAATTACCTGCAGCATTTTCGAGTGCGTTTGTAGCATAGTCTAAAACATAACGATCTTGACTAAAAATACCACCTGTTAAAGCGTATTCAGATGTTTTGTCGAGAGTTGTTAAACACTCTTTCCAATCCTTATCGTCATATACATAAATGGTTAAAACAGGGCCGAATAATTCGGTACACATTGTTTTATAATCGGCTTTTTTAGCTAAAATAACGGTAGGCTCAATAAAGTAGCCTTTTGAATCGTCGTAACCGCCGCCCATAATAACTTCGGCATCAGCATCAGCTTTAGCTTGGTCAATAAATTTAGAGAGTTTGTTAAAAGCACGGTCGTCAATTACGGCATTTATAAAGTTTGAAGTGTCGTCTGGAGTACCCATTTTCATCGATTTTAAATCGGCTTCTAAAAAGGCTTTCACTTCTGCCCAACGGCTTTGTGGAATATAAGCACGTGAAGCAGCAGAACATTTTTGACCTTGGTATTCAAAGGCACCCCTAGATAAAGCGGTAGCCACTTGTTTTGGATGCGCGGTGTTGTGCATCCATACAAAATCTTTACCACCAGTTTCGCCAACTATTCTTGGATAACTGATATATTTTGAGACATTTTCGCCAATCAATTTCCAAAAACTTTGGAATACAGGTGTCGATCCTGTAAAGTGAATACCTGCAAAATATTTACTATTTAAAAGCACATCGGTAATATCGGCCGAAGAACCAGTAACCATATTGATAACACCATCGGGTAAACCAGCTTCTTTAAATAATTCCATGATTACTTGTGCAGAATACACTTGAGAACGGGCGGGTTTCCAAACCACAACGTTACCCATTAAGGCAGGAGCCGCTGGTAAATTTGCAGCAATAGAGGTGAAATTAAACGGTGTAATAGCATATACAAAACCTTCTAAAGCACGGTATTCCATACGGTTCCAAATACCCGCTGAAGATTCTGGTTGATTGTTGTAAATTTCTGTCATAAATTGCACGTTGAATCTAAAGAAATCTATCAATTCACACGCGGCATCAATTTCGGCTTGAAAGACATTTTTAGATTGGGCTATCATAGTAGCGGCATTCATTCTGGCGCGAAAAGGACCAGCTAATAAATCGGCGGCTTTTAAAAAAACAGCGGCACGGTCTTGCCAAGGGGTTTTGGCCCATTTTTCGCGGGCTTCAACAGCTTTTTCGACAGCTTTTTCAACCAAAGCTTTGTCGGCTGTGTGATATTGACCAACACAATGTTTGTGATCGTGAGGGGGATGAATTTTGACTGTTTTACCAGTTCTAATTTCTTCACCACCAATATAAATAGGGATATCAACTTGCTCTTGATACATTTTGGTATAAGTTGCTAATAATTCGGTGCGTTCTGGGCTGTTGGGCGCGTAAGATTTAACGGGCTCGTTAACAGCTACGGGTACTTTATAAAATCCTGAAGCCATTTGTTATGTTTTTAATTTAGATTCGACTATTTTTGGAGTGCAAAGTTACGTATTTTTTTAGGGATTTTTGTTGGCAGTTAATACTAAAATAATCCTAAAAAATGTGGGCTAAGGCCTTATAATTAAACCGAAATTAAATTGTATGTGTACCGTTACTTATTTGCCTTTAGGCGACACCGATTTTATTTTAACTTCAAACAGAGATGTCCCTTTTGCTCGTGAAAGCGCAACACCGCCTCAAACAGTTGAAGAAGATAATGTACAATTAACCTATCCTAAAGACGGTAAAGCGGGCGGTACTTGGATTGGCTTGAGCGATAAAAAAAGACTGATTTGCTTATTAAACGGCGGATTTGAATACCATACTTCTCGGATAAGTTACAGAAAAAGTCGCGGTCTTATTTTAAAAGAGCTCTTAAAAACGCCTGATTTGCAAAAAGCTTTAAATGAAATTGATTTGCAAGATATTGAACAATTTACTTTAGCAATTGTCGATTGGCAAAACGATTTAAAATTGTATGAGTTTGTTTGGGACGGTACTAAAAAACATCTTAAAAAATTACCACAAGCGCCATATATTTGGTCATCTTCAACATTATATGACGCTTCGGTTAAAAAGCTCAGACAAGAATGGTTTAAAAAGTGGTATAGGTCAAATGGTTCTACAAGCAAAAATATTTTAGACTTTCATCATACAGCTGGTGTTGGCGATTGCAATATAGATGTTATGATGAACCGCGGTTTGGGCGGTACGGTAAGTATTACATCCGTTAAGAAAAACAAGGATACACTTGAAATAGATTATGAAGATGTGTTGACTAAGGAAAAATCCTTATTAAAATTTTAACCAATTAGAAAAGCAATTAAAAAAACAATAACAATCCCGATTATTGCTAAAGTTGAGTATATCATATTAAGTAAATTAAATTTGATAAAAGTCTTAAACCAGCCCTGTTTGTAAAATTTACGTAGAGCCAGATACAGATAAACAAGAAACATCAGCACAAATATGACGGGGGCTGTATTGCTTTCTGTAAATAAAGACGTCAATAAAAGTAAAATCATCAATAAGAAAAATACCGACTGGGTATTAAATACAAAAATGAGGTGTTCCATATAATTTAAACGGCGCCTTATATAGAGTAATTTTAAGAAAACTGTAAAAATGGGTAATAAAATAAACAGCGCAATAGATAAATTTGACATTATTTTATTACTTAAAGAATCACCTTTATCTTCAATAATTTTATAAACAGCCTGAATTTTTGAATAATAAAACCGATTCCAAAAAGTGTGCGCCTCACCTAAACTATCTAAAGCTTTGTTTACAGGCAATGTTTTATGGCTTTTATAAAAACCATTATATTTTTGTAATTTTTTAGCAAGACCAATATTTTCTTTTCCAAGAGAAAGAGAATCTAAATTAAAATCATTGTTTTTTGATTCAGATTTTTTTAATATGGGTTTGATTACGTTGGTTTCTAAATCTTTTAAATCGGTATTTTCTGGATGTGCTTCTTTTATGGAATCGAATTTTTTGTTAAATTCTTTTTTTAATTTTTCTTTTGTATCGGTTCCGTTATCTGTGTTAATCTGGATAATATTTCTTGAAGTTCCCTTGCCATTGAGTTTTTCGTATTTATTTATAAATCCTAAAAGGACAAAAAACACAATAGAAATAGTTAAGTAAAATCTAAAAGGATTGGCATAGCGGAATCGTTTGCCATCAATATATTCTCTTGAAACCTTTCCGGGATGTATAACTAATGCTATAATTGTGCGCCAAAGTCTGGAGTCGTAAGAGATAAATTCAGAAAAAACAGCATATAAAAAACTGCCAAAATTAAGACTTCGCACATCATTGCGTTGGCCGCAGTTGGGACAAAAATTTTCTTCGCCCGCTAAGGGTAAATCACAATTCAAACACACCTGACCTCTTTTTATTTTAGGTAAAAAACGGATAGGCTTCATGGTTGTTTGGTTTGAAAAAGGGAACTAGTTAATTTAATATTTGAGGTAAAGTTAGCTGAAAATGTGGAATTAAGACTTTAAAACGTTTAGTAGTCGTAAAATTAATCATATTAAAAAAGCCACGCATAGAACCCAAAGGTGATATTAAATGACAACTTGAACTATAAGTATATGATTTTTTAGGAGATAATATTGGTTTTTCGCCAATAACGCCATCACCTTCTACAATTTCTGCTTTTTTTAGAGAATCAAAAATATGCCAATGACGGCTTATTAATTGTACGGCATCTTTACTTTGATTCTCGATAGTTACGTGGTAGCTAAAAATATAATACTTTCTAAATCCTTGGATACGAATACCCTCGTATTGTGTTTTTACCGAAATTTTAATACCATTAGTTATTTGTTGTACCATGGCGCTGTAGTAAGTAGTTAGTAATACTACAAATATATAAAATGTTTGTTAAGAAATATGTTAAATTTCTTCTAGAGAAATAAATGATTTACCACTGCGAATTTCTTCGGCAAATTGCGCTATTGTATTGTGAGAGAGTTTTAGTACAATGTCGTTTTTAAAAGGCTCAACTATATGATGAACAGAGCAAGGTTTGTCTCCAGAGCATGTATGAAGCCCTAAAAAGCATTGGTTAAATTTATCTAAGCCATCGATAGACTCTACAATGTTTAATACAGAATTATCTAAATTTTCTGGAGTTAAGTAAAAGCCTCCATTTGGTCCTTTAGAAGAAGATATAATGCGCCTCTTTGTAAGCTCTTGTAATATTTTTGCCAAAAAAGGTTGCGGCATTTTGAGTTTTTTTGCAACAACTTTAGAACCCATTTTATTGACCTCATCTGTGTTTAAAGCGATGTAAATCACAGCTCTAATAGCATATTTACAAGAATTTGAAAGCATAAAATTTATTATTTATGCTACAAATGTAAAAATTTTTAATCATTATAAGACCTTTTTATCCTTTATATTAAAATATTTATTATTTTTGCATCATTATTTAATATCTTTGTGAACTAATTAATAACCTTAATATTATGAAAACAAAAAAAATAATTTTACTAATTGTTGTAGTATTTAGTTTTGTTCTTGTGTCTTGTGGCGGAAAACAAGATACTCCTGCAAAAAAAGCTGCTCAAAAACCCAAAACAGAACACCATGGTCAAGCTTCTGTAAAAGACGGCGTTTCTGACGCAAATGTATTGCAAGTAGCCATGTCGCTACCCGATTTTAAAACATTAGTTGTTGCTGTTCAAGCTGCAGGTGTAGAAGATGCCTTAGTTAATGCAGGCCCTTTAACAGTTTTTGCGCCAGTAAACAGCGCTTTTGACAAATTACCAAAAGGTACTGTAGAGACATTATTAAAGCCAGAAAATAAAGCCAAATTGACCTTTATTTTGATAAACCATGTGGCACCTGCTAATTATCCAATTAAACAATTAAAAAAAGAAGCTAAAAAAGGGCGTAAATTATATATGGCTTCTGGTAAATATTTAAAAGTTGAAAACAAAGCAGACGGTATTTATGTTGGCGGTACAAAAATATTAAAATCGGTTAAAGTAAGTAACGGTTGGATACACGTTATAGGTGATGTACTTGTGCCAACAGATGATAAATAAAACTAATTAATAATTAAAGATGAAATTAAAAACACTCAGTTTAGTAGTATTAACATCAATTTTTTTAGCCAGTTGTGGCGGAGATAAAAAAGACAAAACACCCACAGCTCCTAAAAAGGAAGTCAAAAAAGAGGTAACTTTAGATCCTATGCAAGATAAAGGTGTAGGACCCGTAAAAAGCGTTACTATAGGCGCATTAGACCAAGCTCTTGCAGATAAAGGACATGAACTTTTTAAATCTAAATGTTCGGCTTGTCATAAAATCAAGAAAAGATATATTGGCCCAGCTTTAAAAGGAGTCACAAAAAGACAATCTGCAGAGTGGATTATGAATATGATATTAAATCCGGAAGTTATGATTGTTCAAAATGCAACAGCAAAAGCTTTATTGGCAGAATTTAATGCCCCAATGGCAAATCAGAATCTAACTCAAGATGAGGCTAGAGCTATTTATGAATATTTTAGAACAAAAGAATAATAAACCAAACTTAAAATTATGAAATCGATACTTAAAAGTACTTTTTTAGCTATTGTGGCACTGTCTTTTTTTACGGCGTGCAATAGCGGTCAAAACAAAAAAGGTGGCGCATTAGTCACAAATGCTGCAGAGCGCGTTTATGTTGCTCCAGGGCAATATGATGAATTTTACGCCTTTATTTCAGGAGGTTTTAGTGGGCAGTTAGCTGTTTACGGATTACCATCAGGAAGATTATTTAGAGTAATTCCAGTATTTTCTCAAGACCCTGAAAAAGGATATGGTTATAACGAAGAAACCAAACCAATGTTAATGACATCTCATGGATTTGTACCTTGGGGAGATTCTCATCATCCAGATATTTCTCAAACCGAAGGTATTTTAGATGGTCGTTGGGTATTTATCAATGAAAACAATACACCGCGTATTGCACGAATCAGTTTAAAAACTTTTGAGACCGAAGAAATTATTGAGATTCCTAATTCAGCAGGAAATCACAGTTCATCTTTTGTAACAGAAAATTCTGAATACGTAGTTGCAGGTACACGTTTTTCTATTCCTATTCCGCAAAGAGATATGCCTATTAGCGAATACAAAGGAAACTTTAAAGCATCACTGTCCTTTCTTAAAATTAATCAAGAAACAGGTCGTATGAATATAGCTTTCCAAATAAGAATGCCTGGTTTTGATTATGATTTATCACATCCTGGACGTGGAAAATCTCACGGTTGGTTCTTTTTCTCAACTTATAACACAGAAGAAGCACATACATTGTTAGAAGTAAATGCTTCTCAAAATGATAAAGACTTTATTGCTGCTGTAAATTGGAAAAAAATTGAAGCTTATGTTGCAGCTGGTAAAGGACATAAAGAAAAAGCCAGATATGCGCACAATACTTGGGACGATGATACACATACAGCAACATCTGTTATGGAAAAAGAAGTATGGGTAGTTAATCCTGAAGATGTACCAGGTGCCATTTATTTTATGCCAGCACCTAAATCTCCTCACGGTATAGATATTGACCCTTCAGGCGAATATATTATAGCTAGTGGTAAACTAGCTGCGGCTATGACGGTTCATTCATTTACAAAAATGAAAAAAGCTATTGCCGATAAAGCTTTTGACGGTGAAAAATACGGTATTCCAATCTTAAAATTTGAAGCGGTGAATTTCGGTACTTTACAACAACCAGGTTTAGGCCCTCTCCATACAGAATTTGATACAAGAGGTAATGCTTATACAACTTTCTTTATTTCATCTGAGGTTGTAAAATGGAATATTAAAGATTTAAAAGTAATAGACAGGCACGCTGTTTATTACTCAGTAGGTCACTTAATGATTCCTGGTGGAAATTCGCGTAAACCCTTTGATAAATATTTAGTTGCAATGAATAAAATTACCAAAGACCGTTATTTACCAACAGGCCCTGAGGTTTGCCAATCAGCTCAATTATTTGATATTTCGGGCGATAAAATGGAGTTGTTGTTAGATTTTCCAACTATTGGAGAACCGCATTATGCCGCAGGTATTCCTGCTAGCATAATTGCAGATAAATCTCAAAAAATCTATAAATTAGATGACAATAAACATCCTGATGCTGTTAAGAGCGAAGCCGAAACAAAAGTTGTTAGAAAAGGAAATGAAGTACATATTTATATGTCTATGATTCGTTCTCACTTCTCTCCAGATAATATAGAAGGTGTTAGAGTTGGTGATAAAGTGTTCTTCCATGTAACCAATCTTGAACAAGATTATGATGTACCTCATGGTATAGCTATGATTGGCGCTAACACATCAGAAATGTTAATTATGCCCGGTAGAACAGCTACAATGATATGGAAACCTAAAGAAGTAGGTGTTTGGCCATTTTATTGTACCGATTTCTGTTCGGCATTACACCAAGAAATGCAAGGCTACATACGTGTATCTGCCAGAGGTGCAAATACACCCTTAAAATACACATTAGATGACGATGTGCCTGGTGAAGAAGAATAAAATTTATAAAAGGGCAGTTTAACTGCCCTTTTTTACCTTAAAATACTCTTATGAAAAAGTCAAAGTTATTAATGATTATCGGTAGTTTTTTATTACTTGTTTTATTTATTGCTCCTTTGTGGAACATTACTTTAGAAGCACCACAATATCCACAGGCTATAGGTATGAATATCTATATTACCAAAATAGCTGACGCAAACCCTAATGATATAAAAAATATAAACTTAATGAATCATTATGTTGGTATGAAGAAAATTCCGACAGAAATGACCGAGTTTAAAGTGTTTCCAATAGTTATTGGAGGTATGGCTTTACTAGGAATATTAATCGGCTTTAAAGCCAATTATAAGTGGTATTTAATTTGGTTTGTTGTTATGCTCGTTTTAGGTGTTGCAGGGATGTACGATTTTTATCTATGGGAGTATAACTACGGAACAAATTTAAGTGCCAAAGCAGCTATTAAATTTACCAATTCAGATGGGACACCCATGGCTTATCAGCCTCCCTTATTTGGTACTAAGCATATTTTAAATTTTACAGCACATTCGTATCCTCGTTTGGGGGCCTATGCTTTATTTTTAGGAATGTTTTTAACAGTATTGGCTTATTTTAAAGGTGCTAAAGAAGCCAAGACAAAAGCTTTAAAGTAGTAAATAACTCGGTATTTTTAACTAATTTTACGAACTACTAATCATTAAAAACAATGACTAAAAAAGCTATTGTATTTATTTATGTACTCTTTTTTCTGATAGCATGTAGTATAAAGACCAAACCTATAGGCTATGGACAAGACCATTGTTATCATTGTGAAATGACAATTGTAGATCAAAATCATGCCGCTTTGTACCTTACTAAAAAGGGGAAACAATTTAATTTTGATGCCGCAGAATGCTTAATAGGAGGTCTTAAAAAAATCGACGAGACAAAAATTGCCCAAATTATGGTAACAAATTACGGGCATCCTAAACAAATGATTAATGCTAAAACTGCAATTTACCTTGTTAGTAAGGGCATAAAAAGCCCTATGGGAGCTAACCTATCTGCTTTTAATACAAAAGAGGAGGCTCAAATAGCACAAAAAAAATATGGCGGAAAATTATACACTTGGACACAAATTAAAAAACAAATATCTTTTTAATGTTCTACAAAAGTTTTATAATAGCTTTGCTTTTTCCTTTATTAAGCGTGGCATCAACTATAAAAGTGTGTAAAACGTGTCATCAGACTACTATTTCATCAGCTATAGATTTGGCTCAAAAAGGAGATACAATTTTAATTTACAAAGGCACTTATAAGACACACGGTCTTATTATAAAAAAGCCCTTAACTATAATAGGAGTTGACAATCCTATAATTGACGGTGAGAATAAGGAAACTATTTTTACTTTTAAAACTGATAATTTTAGTGTTCAGAACTTGACAATTATAAATGTTGGGGTAAGTTATACAAGTGACTATTCGGCTATTTTAGTTTATAGAAGCAATCATTTTTTAATTATAAACAACACTTTTAAAAATGTTTTTTTTGGTTTATTAATTGAAAAGTCACATTTTGGCAATATTGTAAATAACATTATCACAAGTCATGCTATTACCGAATCAAATTCAGGAAATGGTATTCATTTGTGGCATTCATCTCATATGAAAATTAAGGGCAATAAAGTTTCAGGATTGAGAGATGGTATTTATTTTGAATTTGTTAAAAATAGTATAATTTCAGAGAATATTAGCAAGAACAATGTGAGGTATGGTTTACATTTTATGTTTTCTAATAATAATGAATATCGCAATAATACTTTTGAAAATAATGGAGCTGGAGTAGCCGTCATGTTTTCAAAACATATAAAAATGTACAATAATAAATTTTTATATAATTGGGGTACAGCCTCCTACGGATTGCTTTTAAAAGAAATATATGATGCCGAAATTAAGAATAATACTTTTCAACAAAATACGATAGGTTTAAATATAGAAGGCTCTACACGTATTAATTATACACATAATACCTTTTTAAGAAACGGATGGGCTATAAAAGTACGTGGTGCTTGTTATCAAAATATTTTTAAAAAAAATAACTTTTTGTACAATGCTTTCGACTTATCATATAACAGCAATATAAACAGTAATCTTTTTGAAAATAATTTTTGGAGCGAATATACAGGTTACGATTTAGATAAAAATGGTATTGGCGACGTGCCTTACCGCCCTGTAAAACTGTTTAGTTATGTGGTTAATAAAACACCCGAAACATTAGTCTTACTGCGCAGTTTATTTGTAGATATTATAAACTTTTCTGAAAAAGTATCGCCTGTTTTTACACCCGATAAATTAGTAGATAATGCCCCTTTAATGCATAAAATACAATGATTAAAATAGAAAATTTACACAAAACTTTTGGGAAACTTAAAGTTTTAGATGCACTAGATTTAAAACTAGAGTCTGCAAAACTGTATGCTATTTTAGGGCCAAATGGCTCAGGAAAAACAACACTTATTAAAAGTATTTTAGGAATGGTTGTCCCTGAAAAAGGCACTATTTTTATTGATAGTAAACCTATTTTAGGTAAATGGGCTTACAGAAACGATATAAATTATCTACCACAAATAGCCAATTTCCCTGGGAATTTAACTGTTACTGAACTTATAAAAATGGTTAAAAATTTACGCCCAAAATCTGCTGATGAAATGCCTTTAATAGAGCGGTTCGATTTAACCTCCTTTTTAAATAAAAAACTGAGTAATCTTTCTGGCGGAACCAAACAAAAAGTCAATTTGGTACTGACTTTTATGTTCGACAGTCCTATAATTATTCTCGATGAACCTACAACCGGCTTAGACCCTATTTCATTAATTCATTTAAAAGAAATAATTCAGAAAGAAAAAGAAAAAGGTAAAACGCTTTTGGTAACAACTCATATTATGAGTTTGGTTAATGAATTTGCTGATGAAATTGTCTTTTTACTAGACGGTAAAATTTATTTTAAAGGAAGTGTTGCAACACTTAAAAAACAAACCGAGGAAAACGATATAGAAATGGCTATTGCTAAATTGCTAAAAGAATAAGTTATGTTTAAAATATTAAAATACAGTTTTTTCGATTTAATGCGTAGCCGCTGGAGTTATGTGTACTTTATATTTTATTTAATCTTAGGCTTTGTATTGCTGTTTTTAAACAATAATGTTTCAAAAGCCATAATTACTCTAATGAATATAGTTATTGTGTTGACGCCTCTTATAGGAACTATTTTTGGCGTGATGTATTATTATAATTCACGTGAGTTTACCGAATTGCTTTTAGCACAACCGCTTAAAAGAAGAGAAATATTTATGGGGCAATATCTAGGGGTTGCCATTTCTTTAAGCTTGAGTTTGGTTTTAGGATTGGGTATTCCGTTTGTGGCTTATGGCCTTTTTAAATCGACAGATATATTTAACTTTATCTTACTTATTGTGGTAGGAGGTTTTTTAAATTTTATTTTTGTGGCGCTTTCTTACAACATAGCCCTCTCTAACGAGAACAAAATAAAAGGTTTTGGTTATGCTATTTTAATGTGGCTCTTTTTAGCGGTTATTTACGATGGCTTCTTTTTAATTTCACTCGTAGTTTTTAATGACTATCCTCTAGACAAAGTAGCCTTGCTAGCCTCAATGTTTAATCCTATTGATTTATCACGTATTCTCATAATCCTCAAATTAGATATTTCAGCTCTTTTAGGCTATACAGGCGCTGTTTTTAAACAATTTTTCGGCACAAACATGGGTCTTTTTGCCTCTTTAACTATGCTTACACTATGGGTTATTTTACCCGTGTGGCGGATAAATGTAAAAGTTAAAAAGAAAGATTTTTAGAAAATTTTCTATATTTATTTATTACATACTGATTACAAATATATTAAACTGATAAATATCATATTTTTATTTTCAATATGTAGCTAACTTTATAGTCCATCTTAAAATGTGCGTTATGGAAGTTAAAAAAAATGCACGCTACAGGCTAGAAAACTACTCTAGATTATTCTTACAACTTGGTCTAGCACTCTCTTTATTGGTTATTTATTTGGTGATGAATATCAAGTCTTTCGATCATAAAATAGACAGTTTACAAGGGATGTTTAAGACAGATGAGATAACTGAAGAAATTCCTTTTACGCAAAAAGCAGAGCCTATTAAACCTCCTCCTCCTCCTCCTCCTGCACCAGAAATAATTGAAGTTGTAAAAGACAATTCTCAAGCAGAAGAAGTAGTTTTAGAAGCCACAGAAACAGATGAAACAGAGTCTGTAAAACCAGTTGATATTAGTGATATAACTGAAGTTACAGAAGAAGAAGAAGTTGAAGCCGATATTCCATTTACTATAATTGAAGAAGCCCCCATTTACCCAGGTTGCAAAGGAACCAAAGCCGAAATGAAAAAATGTTTTAACGACAAAATAAATAAACTGATAAGTAAGAAGTTTAGAACCGATTTGGCTAAAGATTTAGGATTAACACCCGGCATTAAAAGGATTTTTGTCAAGTTTACTATTGATAAAGAAGGGAATATCACCAAAATAAAATCTAGAGGGCCACATAAAAGTCTTGAAAAAGAAGCCGAACGTGTTATAAGATTATTGCCAAAAATGACACCTGGCAAACAACGTAATAGAAATGTTAGTGTGAGCTATATGCAGCCCATAATTTTTAAGGTAATGGATTAACTAATTCTGTAAAATTTTAGAATTAGCAGAACCAACACCTATAAGCCTATCATAACGGCTACCAAATTCCGATAAATAAACCAAAATAGAGTAGTTGTTTTCTGTTTGGTAAAAACTTCCCGACAAGGCATTTAAATCAATTCGATTGTCTTTTTTAACGATGTATTTATAGTTGTAAAAGCCTTGTTTAAACAAAATTTTGGTTTCGTAAAATTTACTTGTAGTATTATAAAAAAGTTCATTTTGCGTGTTTATTTGCCAATTGTTAAAAGCACCGTAAACATAAATGTGTTTGTCTTTTTTAAAGGATGTTTCTAGTTTAAAATGCACCTGAGAATAATCGGCTTCTGTAATAGCGGTATTACTTTCTAAATTTCTGAAGACAAAATTACCATCAATATCAGGATAATACGTATAGGGTTTGTTAAAGCGTTCTTCGTCAACATATAAATAGGAGTTATATATGTCCTCTAAAACCACAGATCTTATATTATTTACAGCTGTTCTTATATTTTTAGTGTCAAAATATAAGTACTCATTACCTGCAGCAAAAAGGCTTTTATCGCTGTATTTATAGATAAGTTGATTCCCAGAATAATATTGTGGTTTTAATCCCGTAATAACGGTATTCCAATCGTTATTTTGATAAAGACTTATTTTTATTTCTTCACTCGGATTGTTGATGTTAAATCCTGTGGTATTAACAACAAATTGCACATTTTGATGTGTATTAAATTTATCAATATTGGGGCTTTTATGAATACTTACACCTACGCTAACTTTTGGCTCGTAAACCATAAAGCGTCGTGTAAATATAATTTCATCATAATCGTCTTTAACTTGTAGAATATAATTGCCACTCAGTTTAAAATTCATTTTATCATTAGGTAAAATAAGATTGTAATGCGTGTAAATTTGATAAGTGTTAAAAGCATTGCTATATGTTCTTATATTATCAGTTGTTAGGCCGTTTAAATATTCTGTAGGTGCTATTTTACTAGGCTGCCAATTATAATCGCAGTGAACAATTGAATAAGTATAATTTTTTTCATCGCCATCAAGGTCGTCAAAAGACAATTCAATACTTTCTCCTAGTTTAATAATGGGGACATAGGCATTTATTTTTAAAGGTTTTATTTGTATGCTTTTTATATTGTTAGGGGCTATTCTTTTTTCTGTTTTTTGAGCGAGCAAAGAGGTGCTTATAAAAACACAAATAACACTAATTTTAAAAAGTAAAAATTTATATTTCATCTTATCTATTAAGAACTTTAAAATTATAAAAAATATTTTTCAAATTTATCTGAATTGGTTTGTAAAATAACATAATTTATTATCTCGTCTCCAATATATTTTTTAAATTTGCACAACTTTTTTATTATTTATAATTTAAATACATAATATGTCACAAGACATTCATATAAAAAAGGGCTTAAACATACCTTTACAAGGTAAACCGGACAAAATAACTACCTCATCCAAAAGCCCAAAACAGTTTGCAATTCAACCTATAGATTTTCACGGCTTAACACCAAAATTAAATGTTAAAGTTGATGATACTGTGGCTATTGGCGATGTTCTTTTTTATGATAAAAACAAAGAACAAATAAAATTTACAGCGCCTGTTTCTGGTAAAATTGCCAACATTAAACGAGGTGCAAAACGCAAAATTTTAGCCGTAGAAATCTTAGCTGACGACAAGGACACTTTTAAAGATTTTGGAAAAGAAGCTTTAGATACACTCACCAGAGATAAGGCTAAAGAAACTATTTTACAAAGTGGTTGCTGGCCTTATATTAAACAACGTCCATACGATGTTGTAGCAGATCCTGATGTTACACCGAGAGATATTTTTATTTCAGCTTATAACACGGCGCCTTTAGCAGTTGATTATGCCTTTATTTTAGCGAATAGAAAAGAGGCTTTTACCGCAGGTATTACAGTTTTATCGAAATTGACAGACGGTAAAGTAAACTTAGGAATAGATGCCAAAGATGCTTCCTTTTTTGAAAGTATTTCTGACGCCAATATTTATAAAGTAAGCGGTAAACACCCCGCAGGAAATGTGAGCTTTCAAATAGCTAAAATTAATCCTATTAATCAAGGAGAAAATATTTGGGTTGTAAATCCACAAGATGTAGCTATAATTGGCGATTTGTTTTTAATAGGACACTACAATGTGCAAAGAACTATTGCTCTAGCAGGTACAGGCGTTACAGCACCTCAATATTACACGGTAAAAACAGGGCAAGCATTAAAAGAATTTTTTAAAGGGAAATTAAACAAAGGCGATTACAGAATTATTTCTGGAGACGTGTTAACAGGTCTTAAAATAGAAAAAGAGAGTTACCTCAGTTTTAATACCAATTTAATTTCGGTTATCCCAGAAGGGAATCATTACGAATTTTTAGGATGGCATCCTTTTATAGGAAATAATAAATTGAGTTTATCGCGGACTTTCTTTTCATGGTTAACACCCAATAAAAAGTACAATTTAGATACCAATATAAATGGAGAAGAACGCGCACTAGTTGTTACTGGCGAAATGGAACGCGTTTTCCCTATGGATGTATATCCAATGCAATTGATAAAGGCAGCTATGGTTGGCAATATTGAAAAATTGGAAAACCTCGGTATTTATGAAGTTGCTCCAGAAGATTTTGCGTTAATAGATTTTACTAGTACCTCAAAACTAGAAGCACAAGACGTTATACGATATGCATTAGATTTAATGATAAAAGAAGTAGGTTAATAATTAAGATATTTTTATATGAAATTTATAAGAAAAACATTAGATAATATAAAACCTAATTTTGAAAAAGGAGGTAAGTTAGTAAAATATGCCCCAGCCTTTTTCGCAATAGACAGCTTTTTATTTGTCCCAAATCACACCACAAAACACGGCGCTCATGTGCGTGATGGTGTCGATTTAAAACGTGTGATGTACACCGTAGTTTTAGCCTTACTACCTGCCTTGTTTTTTGGCATGTGGAATGTTGGGTACCAACATTTTTCTCAAATAGGCGGCGATTTGTCTTTTTGGCATTTAATGGGCTATGGTGCTGGTAAGATTTTGCCAATGGTAATTATTTCTTACGGTGTAGGTTTAGGTATAGAATTTTTATTTGCCATAAAACGCGGTCACGAAGTTAACGAAGGCTATTTGGTAACAGGAATGCTTATTCCACTTATTATGCCGGTAGATTTACCCTTATGGATGTTGGTTTTATCTGTTGTTTTTGCAGTTGTAATTGGTAAAGAAGTTTTTGGTGGCACAGGAATGAATATTTTGAACCCCGCACTTTTAGCACGAGCCTTCGCATTCTTTTCTTACGCCCCATATATGTCGGGCGATAAAGTATGGGTAGCCGATGCTTCTAAAATAGATGCCGTTTCAGGCGAAACATTATTAGGTCATTTAGCCACAGGTCATGAAATTACAGGACATAGCGTTATGGATATGTTTATGGGCTATATTCCCGGTTCTGTCGGCGAAACATCAGTATTAATGATACTCATTGGCGCAGCCCTTTTAATATTTACGGGCGTAGCCAGTTGGCGTATAATGCTTAGTTCTGTAATAGGCGCAAGTGTTATGGGTTTAATATTTAATGCTTTTGCTGTTAATCCACTTATGGCGTTCCCTTGGTGGGAACAAATGCTTGTAGGTGGCTTTGCTTTCGGTATGGTATTTATGGCTACAGATCCGGTAAGTTCTGCGCAAACTACCAAAGGAAAATGGATATACGGTTTTTTAGTTGGTCTTTTTGCCATTATGATTCGCGTATTTAACAGTGCGTACCCAGAAGGTGTTATGATGGCCATTTTATTGATGAATGTCTTTGCGCCAACCATAGATCATTTTGTAGTGCAATCAAACGTTAAACGCCGTAAAAATCGTTTAAAAAATTTAGTTAAAACGGCTTAGTTATGGATAGAAATAGTAATGTATATACTTTTAGTTTCGCTTCAATATTGGTTATTGTAGTTGCTTTGATTTTAGCTTTTGTTAGTCAAGCTACCAAAGACCGTTACGAATCGAATATCAAAAAAGAAAAAATGCAAAGTATCTTAGCGACTATTGGTGTAGATGTAGATCGCGATCAAGCGGCTAAGGTTTTTAAAGACTATGTAAAGCAAGAGTTAACGCTTAATGCAGATGGCTCTGTAAATACGGGTGTTGATGCTTTTAATATTGATTTACATAAGGAAATTAAAAAAGACCCTAAAAATCAGTTATACCCTATTTATTTGGTAGAAAAAGACGGTAAAAAATTCTATGTTGTACCGCTTTACGGCGCTGGTTTATGGGATGCCATTTGGGGATACATTTCTTTAAATGACGATAAAAACACCGTCGAAGGAACGGTATTTGACCACAAAGGAGAAACGCCTGGATTGGGTGCTCAAATAACCGAAAAATGGTTTCAAAAACAATTTATAGGCAAGACAATTCTAAAAGATGCTAGTGCAGGCTTTACAGATAATAATTTTATATCTGTAAGAACTGTTAAAGGCGGTGCCAAAGTTGGTGATATGCACGGAGTAGATGCTATCTCTGGAGGAACTAAAACATCAGATGGTATTAACGATATGATTAAAGAGCGTTTGGCTCATTACTTAATCTATTTCAAAAATAATTAATGCTTTAAAAATAGAGTTATGGCAGAAAGAGAAGGCTTATTTTCAAAGAAAAATATAAAACTTTTAAAAGATCCGTTAAACGATAACAACCCTATTACTGTTCAGGTTTTGGGTATTTGTTCAGCTTTAGCGGTAACAGTACAATTAAAACCCGCCATAGTTATGGCTATATCTGTTACCGTAGTGGTAGCAGCCAGTAATTTAATTGTGTCGTTATTACGGAATTTAATTCCAAACCGAATAAGAATTATAGTCCAATTAGTAATTGTAGCAGCTTTGGTAATCTTAGTAGATTTAACACTAAAAGCCTATGCTTACGATGTGAGTAAAGAGCTCTCAGTCTTTGTAGGATTAATCATTACAAACTGTATAGTAATGGGTAGGCTCGAAGCTTTTGCTTTAGCCAACAAACCTTGGGAGTCCCTTTTAGACGGATTAGGAAATGGTGCAGGATACGGTCTTATTTTGGTAGTTGTATCCTTTTTTAGAGAACTTTTAGGCTCAGGTAAACTTGGGGGCTGGGAAATACTTGGCCATAAGGCCAAAACTATTTCAGAATCTACAGGTCTTTATGCTTTTGGTTACGAAAATAATGGTTTTATGCTTTTAGCTCCTATGGCGCTTATAGTAGTAGGTATTTATATTTGGGTTCAAAGGACATTTAATACAAAATTAACAGAACAATAATCAGCAGATAAATTATGGAATTAGCTAATATATTTATAAAAAGTATCTTTATAGACAATATGATTTTTGCCTATTTCTTAGGTATGTGTTCTTTTTTAGCCGTCTCTAAATCGGTTAAAACAGCCGTAGGGTTAGGTGCTGCTGTCATTTTTGTTTTGACAATCACAGTCCCATTCAACTATTTATTAGACCAGTATATTTTACGTCCTGGTGCTCTACAATGGTTAGATGCTTCTTACGCCGATATAGATTTAAGTTTCTTGAGTTACATTATGTTTATAGCTGTTATTGCAGCTATGGTACAACTAGTTGAAATGATTGTCGAAAAATTCTCACCGGCTTTGTACAGTTCATTGGGTATCTTTTTACCACTTATCGCTGTAAACTGTGCCATTTTAGGAGGCGCGTTATTTATGCAACAAAAAGACTTTTCTACCGTAACAGAATCTGTTGTGTACGGCTTTGGTTCGGGTATTGGTTGGTTTTTAGCCATCTTAGCTTTAGCTTCAATAAGAGAAAAAATAACATATTCAAATATTCCCGCACCGCTTAGAGGTTTAGGCATTACATTTATCCTTACCGGATTAATGGCCATTGCCTTTATGAGTTTTATGGGAATCAAACTTTAATCAACTTTATTTAGAAAAAAATAATGGGAACAATTACAGCAAGTATTATTGCAACTTTAATTCTTACCATACTTTTAGTAGGCATACTATTGGTGGCTAAAGCAAAATTGTTACCTAGCGGTAACGTTCATATAAAAATTAACGGCGAAAAAGATATAGAAGTTCCTGTAGGAGACTCTTTATTGAGCACTTTAGGCAACGCTAAAATCTTCTTACCATCGGCTTGCGGTGGTGGTGGCACCTGTTTACAATGTAAATGTCAAGTACATTCTGGCGGTGGCGAAATGTTGCCTACAGAAGTCCCTAACTTTACACGTAAAGAAGCCGCCGAAGGCTGGCGATTGGGTTGTCAGGTCAAGGTGAGAGAGGATATGGATATTTCGGTTCCTGAAGAAGTATTTGGTGTAAAAAAATGGGAAGCTACAGTTGTTTCTAATTACAACGTAGCGTCATTTATTAAAGAATTTGTAGTAGAATTACCAGAAGATATGCCTTATAAAGCGGGTGGTTACATTCAAATTGAAATTCCAAATTGTGAAGTAAAATATAGCGATATAGATATTACGGCACATCCCGAAGAACATCCCAACGATCCAGAAAAATTCAAATTAGAATGGGATAAATTCAAATTATGGCCCTTAGTTATGAAAAATAACGAGGAAGTTATCCGTGCTTATTCTATGGCTTCTTATCCTGCAGAAGGACGTAGAATTATGTTGAATGTACGAATAGCCACGCCTCCTTTTGATAGAAATATTGGCGGTTGGGCTAAGGTAAACCCGGGTGTAGCCTCATCCTATATTTTCTCTTTAAAACCAGGCGATAAGGTAACTGTTTCAGGGCCTTACGGCGAGTTCTTTATAAATGAGTCTGATGCCGAAATGTTATACATTGGCGGTGGTGCTGGAATGGCGCCTATGCGTTCACACTTATATCATCTATTTGAAACTCTAAAAACAGGAAGAACCGTAACTTATTGGTATGGTGGTCGTTCTAAACGTGAATTATTCTATATAGATCATTTTAAACATCTTGAAAAAAACTTCCCTAACTTTAAATTCTTTATAGCGCTTTCTGACCCATCTGAAGAAGACAATTGGAAAGTTAAAAAAGATGTCAATGATGCAGAAGGCGATGGCTTTGTAGGCTTTATCCATCAAGTAGTAATAGATAATTATTTATCTAAACACGAAGCTCCTGAAGATATCGAATTTTACTTCTGCGGTCCACCACTTATGAGCCAAGCTGTTGTTAAAATGTGTGACGATTTCGGAGTACCCGATGAAAACGTACGCTTTGACGATTTTGGCGGATAAGATATCCTTTTAAAAATATAATGACGCCCGCTGTTGCAAACAGCGGGCGTTTTGTTTTATTGTCACCCTGAGCCTGCCTACTTCAGGCACGGCGCAATCGAAGGAGCTCAATTTAAAAACCTGAATTAGAAATAGGATATTTTTTTAGGTAGAACTTGTGTTAAAACAATTGATACGATGACTCAAAGTCATCGTATCAATAAAAAGATTATTTTTTAGCCAACAAATCACGTATCTCTATCAATAAATCTTCTATCCTGGTCCCTTTTGAGCAGTGGGTTTTGGCACTTATTTCTTTTTTTTGTAAGCTTTTAACACCATAGAACAATCGTTTATAGACCTTTTATTAGAATTTGCAAATAATGCAAAAACTAGTGATTTCGCTAGATTGCTAAAAAAAAAGGGGGGGGGTATTTAACCTTTTTTATAGGGGCATTCCCCCTTTTTGATAATTTACCGTAATTTAATACACTGATATACAAAGATGTATTATTTTTATTTTTCTGGCGAAATCGCTAGATTGAAAACTACCTATTTCCGCTAGAGGGTTTATCTAAAAAAATATTTTAGCTTTGAAGTAGAATAATACACTATTAAATAGTGTTTAACATACGGAGAAAAATTCCTCCGGTTAAAAAGTAATAAAATAAAAAATACGAGTAATCTAATTTAAAACCCTTTTGCCTATAAGATAAACAAAAAATAACCGGAGGAGCTACAAATATATGTTTTTTTAGTTAGAAAATGCCTCGCCAAAAACCAACATTAAATGCTACAGCAACAGCAACTTTTAATATAACGACGGCCCCTAAAAGCAAATTGCGTTACAATAATGAACTTAGCCGTAGAGGTGTACTCTCAAATGTAGTTAGGCACAATATTGTGACAATAAACAGTTGAAATATATAAACAATTATGAAACAAATGAAAATAAATATAAACAGCCCTCCTTTTCTTGGAAGGAATTTACAAATAAATTATAAACAAAAAAAATGAAACAAATGAAACAAACAAAACAAATGAAAAAAATATTTTTAATAATAAGCATACTCTTTTTTAGTATTAGTATGAAAAGCCAAATAACAAAAGGATATTGGATGTTAGGAGGGAATGGGTCATATAGCTATACAGACTTAAAAAGCGATAGTTCAGACCCAGAACCTTCTTGGGGTCTAGTGATAAACCCAAATATTGGTTATTTCATAAAAGATAACCTTGCTATTGGTGGTTATACTTCATTTAGTATTAATAAATATAGTAATGGTTTTTTTCTTAACCTTAGACCTTTTGTAAGGTACTATTTTTTAGATACAGATAAAAAAATAAATTACTTTACTGAATTATCTTTTGGATATTCAACCCATTTTATTAAAAATAGTAAAAATACTTCAACATATGGGTACAATATAAAACCTGGGGTTATTTACTTTTTAAACAATACTGTCGCACTAGAAGCGAGTCTAAAATATTTTCATGGAAAAGCTCCCGATGCAAATAACTTAATTAGTAAAGGGTTAATTTTTGGAGTAGGCTTACAAATACATTTAGAAAGGGAATAACCAATTAAAAAGGAAAAATATGAGTTAAACAAAAATAAAAAGAGAAAGTCACTACACGGATGTAGCGACCTCTCCAGTCTTAAAAATTATCGCTCAAAATAATTAATAAAAGCATAACAAAAATATGAAAACAATAATCACAAAGTCGATTATGGTTTGTAAAAAAGAGCCGTAGTTAATAGTAACAGCAGGTAATTTTTTGTCTCCCTGCATAACAGCTTCTTTAATAATAAATTTTAAATCGCTAAAATTCACACCGCCACTTAAGTAGCCAATTGGGGGCATAATAACATCTTTTACCAAAGAAGATACCACTTTACCAAAAGCACCGCCTACAATTACGGCTGTGGCTAAACTGATGATGTCACCTTTCATTAAAAAGGACTTGAAATCTTTTAAAAATCCCATAGTTTTAAATTGTTTGGTTAATAAAGGAGGCAATGTACAAAAAAAATTATACGGTTTTCCGTGCAATACGTTGCGAGATAGCTGTCAGCAATTCGTACGGAATGGTGTTTTGTAATGTAGCGAGTTCTTCTATGTGTTGTTGGTCTTTGTAAACCACAACTTCATCGCCTTCTTTGCAATTGATGTTAGACACGTCTATCATAAGCATATCCATACACACATTGCCCACAATAAAAGCTTTTTTATTATCGATGTAAACATAACCTTTGCCATTTCCCAATTGTCTAGAGATACCATCGGCATGACCGATGGGAATGGTAGCAATACGCATAGAGCCTTTGGCAAAATAAGCCCGATTGTAGCCAATACTGTCGCCTTTTTCTAAAGTGTTTATCTGAGAAATACACGATTTTAAAACCCCTACAGATTTTAATTGTTTGGTTATAGCGTTATCATTGGCGTAACCGTATAAGCCCACGCCAATCCGTACCATATCAAATTGTGATTCAGGATAATTTATAACACCAGATGTATTTAGTAAATGAAAAAGAGGTGTGTAATTTAATGATGCTTTTGTAATTGAAACAACCTCATTAAAAAGTTTTATTTGACGATTTGTAAAGTCCTTTTCATTTAAATCTTCGCTAGCGGCTAAATGCGATAAAACAGAAGCCACCTTTACGGATGGCGTTTTATTAATAATATTAAAAATGGTGTCTATGTCTTTAACAGAAAATCCCAATCGGTTTAAACCTGTATTAAATTTTAAGTGGATAGGATAGCTTTTTTTATGATGAGCCTCCGCAACAGCCGTAAAAGAATTGAGAATATTTAAATTGTAAATATTGGGTTCTAGATTATTTTCTATGAGTAGATTGAGCGATTTTTCTTGCGGATGCAATACTAAAATAGGTAATTTTACACCTTCTTTTCGCAGTGCAATACCCTCTTTTGTGTAGGCAACGGCTAAATAATCAGCACCGATTTTTTCGAGATGTTTAGCGATTAAAACAGCATCAGAACCGTAGCCAAAAGCCTTAACCACTCCCAAAATTCTAGTTGTTTTTTTAAGACGATTTTTAAAAAAATTAAAATTGTGTTGTAGGGCTTCTAAGTGAATTTCTAATACGCTACTGTGAGTCATTTTTTTGAGTTTCTTCCTTGGCTTTTTGTATGGCTTTAAAATAAGCAGCTCTGCTTAGAGGTTCATATTCTTGCATCTCACCCACCAAAACCAAAGCGTCATTTTGTACCGTTCTGTGGCTGTAATGCGCCAAATTACCTGTCTTGGTACAGACCGCGTGGACTTTAGTAACATATTCGGCCGTAGCCATTAAGGCAGGCATAGGACCAAACGGATTCCCTTTAAAATCCATATCCAATCCAGCTACAATAACACGCACACCACGGTTGGCTAAATCGTTACAAACCCGTACTATTTCGTCGTCAAAAAACTGCGCTTCGTCAATACCCACAACCTCAACATCCGAAGCTAAAATAGGAATATTTGCCGCGGCGGGAACAGGCGTAGAACGTATCTCGTTGGCGTCGTGACTTACCACCATATCATCGTCGTAACGGGTGTCAATGGCGGGTTTAAATATTTCAACTTTCTGTTTGGCAAATTGAGCTCGTTTTAAACGGCGAATCAGTTCTTCGGTTTTACCCGAGAACATAGAGCCGCAAATAACTTCTATCCAGCCAAATTGTTCGTTTTGATTTACTGTATTTTCAAGAAACATTTTGTAAATTTCAAGCTTCTAAGGGTTAAGCGTCATTAAAATGCTTAATGACATTGCTACAAAGTTATTAAAAATTGAATGCAATTTTGAATTAAATAACACATCTTATGCACAAAAAAACAACTGACAGACTCAAACAATTGGCCTCGGCTATTTTAGCGTCAAAATCTGAAACAGATATAAAGGTCTTTAAAGAAATAGCTCGCGACATTTATGAGGAACTCTGTATTTTAGAATTCTTATATTTTCAAGATAAAGCTGTAGCCGAAATGTCAAAACCATCCGATAAAACGGTTGAAGTAAGCTTGGAAACAGAAGAAAAAGAAACACAAGAACCCATTTTGTTTTCTATTGAAGAAGAAATTGGCACATCGGAAAGTCTGGAAGATATTTTTATAAAAAAAGAAGAAAAAGAAGACGTGACAACTGTTTCAGAGGAGCCCTCAGAACATTCAACCGCAACTTTAAAAGAGAAAATAGAAGCGGCTAAAAAGAGCTTAGAACCTTCGTTAACCGATGATAAAAAACCGCTTAATGCCACCAACAGAGCTTCGTTAAACGACAAACTTTTAAACAGCGGTATAAGCGTAGATTTAAACGATAGGATAGCCTTTGTTAAGCATTTATTTGAAGGCAGTCAAGAGGATTTTAACCGTGTTTTGTCACAGCTCAACACCTTTGAAAACGAAGAAGATTCTAAAAATTTTATTTTAAATCAGGTTAAATTAGATTATTCTTGGGAGGGTAGAGAAGACTACGAAGCACGTCTCCTTTTGCTTATTGAACGTAAATTTATGTGATGTCTTTTGCCAATATCTTCGATTTAAAAGCACTCGAAACCGAATTAAATAAGCGTCTTATTTATCCCTATGTTTGGTTGCGTAAACAAAATGACGTTTGGGATAAATCAACGTCCTTTATTTACAAAATTGTGTGTTTTGAAGATTTAATTACACAGATAAAAACACATTTTAACAGTCTTAAAATCGAAACACCTTTTGTGCCTTATTTTAATTATGCCATAAACCGATGGTATAACTTTTGGTCGGCTAAAGCGGTTGAGCAAATGTTTAGTCAAAGTTCTAAAGTGCAGGTAAATAAAGACCCGTACGATAAAAATGTCGATTTTTGGATAGAGGACATCCCTTTTGACCATAAGACGAGTATTTTCCCGAAAGGGTTTAATAAAAGTTTTACCTATGCCCAACAACATCCTGAAAAACTCGCACAGTGGTTGTATGACAATCAAAGTCAACAAGGGCGTAAGCATTTTAAAAATCGTTTGTTTGTGGTTTTATATCAAAATGACGGTGAACATTGGCGGCTTAAAGCCGATTTAAAACTGATTAAAAACCATGTTGAAAAATACCTCGCAAATTTCATGGCAGACACCCTAATAAACCTTAGTTTTAAATCCGAAAAAAAACCGACTTTAACCGCTGTTATCTTTGTGACTAAATGAATTATATAGGGTCTAAACTTAAACTGTCTAATTTTATTCTAAGCACTGTAAAAGAAGTTGTGGGAGCCGATTTATCGTCAAAAATATTTTGCGATTTATTTGCTGGTACTGGTATTATTGGCCGTGTTTTTAAACCCGAAGTCAAGCAAGTTATTGCCAACGATTTGGAGTATTACAGCTATGTGCTCAACAAAAATTATATAGAAAACAACCGCGCTTTTGATTATGTTGCTTTGTTGGAAAAGCTCAACAATCTAAAACCCGTAAAAGGATTTATCTACAATAATTACTGTTTAGAAGGTGTTGCCAAAAGACAGTATTTTAGCGATGAAAACGGCATGAAAATAGACGCCATTCGTCAAGAAATAGAACAGCTAAAACGACATCGAGAAATAAGTGATAATGCTTATTTTTTTTTATTGGCATCCCTTTTAGAAAGTGCCGATGCGGTGGCTAACACCGCCGCCGTTTACGGTGCTTTTTTAAAACATTTAAAAAAGTCGGCACAAAAACCACTCGTTTTAAAACCGGCTGTTTTTGAAGTTACCAATCAAAAAAACAGGGTTTATAATACCGACAGCAATCTGCTAATAGAGAAAATTGAAGGCGATATTCTCTACCTCGACCCGCCGTATAATGCGCGTCAGTATGGGGCGAATTATCATTTGTTAAATACCATAGCGCAATACAAACCTTTTATCCCAAAAGGCAAAACAGGATTACCCGTTTATAACAAATCGGCTTACTGTCAAAAAAATGAAGTGCTCAAAACTTTTGAGCACTTGCTTAAAAAGGCTCAATTTAAATTCCTATTTTTGAGCTATAATAACGAGGGACTTATGAGCGCCCAAACAATAGAAAATCTCATGAAAAAATACGGCAAGTACAGTTTAAAAACAGCCACTTATCAGCGATTTAAAGCCGATAAAACCGAAAATAGACAGCACAAAGCCACACAAACAACAGAATATTTACACATATTAGAAAAACGATGAAAGCACAAGATTTTAATAAATTATTCGATGCGGTAATTGCCGCATATCACATAAAAGACAGCGTTGACCAACCTTTTAGCAATCCGCATCCTGCCGACAGTTTTGAGCATTTACTCTATCGTAAATGTTGGATAGACACCGTACAATGGCATTACGAAGACATCATTCGTTTACCCGATATCAATCCCGTTGAAGCTCTCACTTTAAAGCGAAAAATTGACGCATCTAACCAAGACCGTACCGATATGGTGGAGTTTATAGACAGCTATTTTTTAAATAAATTTAAAGATGTTGCGGTTAAAAAAGACGCTAAAATAAATTCTGAAACACCCGCGTGGGCTATGGATCGTTTGTCTATTTTGGCACTAAAGATTTATCATATGAAAGAGGAAGCTTTCCGCGAAAGCGCCACACAAGAACACCGCGATACATGCCAAACCAAACTCAATGTGTTGCTAGAACAACGTGTAGATTTATCGACTGCCATAGACGCATTGTTGGCAGATTTCGCTTCGGGCGATAAATATGTAAAAGTCTATAAACAAATGAAAATGTACAACGACGACTCGCTTAACCCCATGCTTTATAAAAAGAAATGAAAAGTCTAGGTTTTAGATTTGCGCTTATATTAGCCTTATTTCTCACGGTTGTAAGCTGTAAAACAGTTCAGATTCCGAGTTTTACTTCACAGCGTCCACCTACTGCCCCTAATTACAGCCAAAGCAATTCTTGGGCGGTAACACCCAATACCTATCCTGCTGATTTAAAGCATTGGCAAAGCACTACGACCCCTTTAAAAGCGGATGTGTTTTATATCTATCCCACGTTAAATATCGAAAAGAAAGACCTGCGTTGGAATATGCCTGTGGACGATAAAATTCAGTATGATAAAATAGTCAACAAAGCGGTGTATTTTCAGGCATCTGCTTTTTTAAATGCTGGGAAACTCTATGTGCCTATTTACCGCCAGGCGCATGTTAGGGCTTATGCCCGATTTAAAACCGGTGGCAAACAAGCCCTTGATTTGGCTTACGCCGATGTTAAAGCCGCGTTTAAATACTATTTAAAACACTACAATAAAGGGCGTCCTTTTATAATTGCTTCGCACAGTCAAGGAACCACCCATGCCATAAGGCTATTAAAAGAATTTTTTGATGGCAAGCCATTACAAAAGCAACTCATTGCCGCTTATCTGCCCGGAATGGCCATAAAAAAAGGGACTTTCAAACAGATAAAATTTATGACACGTCCCGACCAAACAGGAGGCTTTGTCACGTGGAATACCTATAAAAAGAATTACTATCCCAAGAGTTTTAATAAATGGTTTAAGGGAGCTTATGTAAGCAATCCCATTACTTGGGACAGTCAAACCACTTCTACTCGTGCTGCGCATAAAGGCTTTTTATTCAGCAATGGTAAAATGTACAAACAGGCTTTACAAGTAACGGTTAAAGACGGTATTCTGTGGACGACTTTACCCCATTTTCCATACCGTATTTTTGCACTGAATAAAAAGCGTTACCATGCAGGTGATGTCAACCTTTTTTGGGAAGATATCCGAGAAAATGCCGTGTTGCGGGTAAAAGCTTATTTTAATTCGGATTTCTGAATTCAGAATGATAAATAATGCCTACTGTTTTTTGTTCCGCATTTCGTGGAAAAATTTGTTCCATAGAGCTACACAAAGCAGCACAAAGATTAACAAAGATTCACAAAGTTTAACCGCAAAGAATGCAAGGGTTTACGCTAAGTTAGCAAAACAATACTGAATACTGCTCCTGCCAACTGAACACTATTTTTATTTCCGTGTTTTGGGTTCTGTGTTTAAAAAATGTTTGGGGATTTGGAATTTGAACACTACCACCCGCCCTTAGCTAAAGCTAAATTCGGGCAAGCTGTCAACTGAACACTAAATTTAATTCCCTCTTTCTAAACCCTTTTTAAAAATAATTTATTAACTTTGAAACCCTCCTCACTAACTAAACATATCAAAGTGCTTAAATATTAATGTATATAATTAAAGTCTGTTATCCTTTTAGATAGGATTGATATAAGAATATTTGGAGGAGATAATACGAGTTGTGCTTCATGCAGAAAGGGAAAAAAGAAAATATAAAACCATTTTTAAGATGGGCTGGAGGTAAAAACTGGTTTAGAAAACATATTGAAGATTATGTCCCTAATCAGTTTAACAACTATTATGAACCATTTCTTGGAGGTGGTTCTATCTTTTTTTACTTAAAATCTAATGGTTTTATTAAAAACAAAGCTTACTTATCTGATAGCAACAAAGACTTAATAAATACTTATAAAGTAATTAAAAACAACCTACCTGAGTTACAAAACCTCTTAGTTAACCATATAGACAATGAAGATGAATATTACAGAATGAGGGAATTAGTCTTTGAAAATCCTATCCAAAGAGCAGCTCAATTTTTATATTTAAATAAAACTTCCTTCAATGGAATTTATCGTGTCAATAAAAGTGGAAAGTATAATGTTCCTTATGGTAAAAGAAAGTTAGAGCTTCTTTACGACTTCAAGCATTTGAATAAAATCTCCAAAATACTAGATAAAACATATTTCTCAACTCAAGATTTTAAAGAAAGATGTAAGCAAGCAAAAGAAAACGATTTTTTATTTATTGATCCTCCATATACAGTTGCTCATGAAAACAATGGTTTTATACAATACAATCAAGCAATTTTCTCTTGGAAAAACCAAATACAATTAGCTAAGGTAACTTCTAAACTTGAAGAAAAAGGCGTGAAATTTATCGTAACAAACGCCTATCATGATTGTATCAAAGATTTATATACAACTGGGTGTCAAAAACCTCTTTCAAGATCTAGTACAATTGGAGGCAAAGGTGCAACGAGAGCAACATATAAAGAAATCATTATTACAAACACTCCACAATGACAGAAGAAAGAAAATTAGCTTTGCTCCAAAAACTTGTTTCAGGTAATGAGATTAATTCACAGTTAAGAACAAGAAAAAAAGAATTTGTTCTTGAAAGTGTTAGTAAAAAAAATATTGATCAAATTGATGAATTAAAAGCTGATGGTTGGGAAATAGATAGAGAGTTCATAACAAAAATTAGATTTAAAAAGCGCAAAACTCATGACGTCCTTTTTGAAGATAAAGTTTGGTCTTTATTTGCTTCGTTAGGTTTTAATATATTAAATCGAGACAGAAAACTTGAAATTCAGTACGACAAAAAGAAACCAAAACTAACTCAACAAATAGATGTTTTAGCCAAAGATGATGAGTCTTTAATTATTATTGAATGTAAATCCACAAAAGAAAAAAACAAAAGGGGAGATTTTAAAAAAGAACTTGAAGCATACAAAGCTAAAATTGAAGGAATCCGTAATTCTTTAAAAATTATTTTTCCTGATCAAAAACTAAAGTTTAAATTTATTTTTGCAACAAAAAACTATGCAATTTCGAGTAATGATTTAGAAAGATTAGAAAATATCGGTGGATTACATTTTGATGAAGAGCAAATAGATTATTACACAAAAATGTTTTATCAGATTGGTATTGCTACAAAATATCAATTGTTAGGTAATTTATTTCATGGTCAAGAAATTCCTGAGTTGGATAATAAAATTCCCGCAATTAAAGGAAAAATGGGAGGCCACACGTACTATTCATTTTCTATTGAGCCTGAAAAGCTTCTTAAAATAGGTTATGTTCTTCATAGAAATAAGGCAAATATCAACATGATGCCAACCTACCAAAGAATCATAAAAAAAGCTCGTTTAAAATCAATTCATAATTTCATAGATGAAGATGAGGGCTATTTTCCTAATTCAATTATTATCAGCCTAGATTCTGGTAAACAAAATGATTTAAACTTTGATCCTGCAAATACACAAAGTAAAACAAGCATTTCTAAAATTGGTTTACTTCATTTACCAAAGCGTTATCGTTCTGCCTTTATAATTGATGGACAACACAGATTATATGGTTATTCCAATTCTAAGTTCAAAAACTCGAATTCCATACCAGTAGTAGCTTTTTTAAATTTAGATAGAGAAGAACAAGTTAAATTATTCATGCAAATAAATGAAAATCAAAAGGCTGTTTCTAGAAATTTAAGAACAACTTTAAAATCTGATTTATTATGGACTTCTGATAATCAAAAAGAAAGAATTGATGCTTTAACTGCTAGAATTGCTATTTTTTTAGGCGAAACAAGAAACTCCTCATTATTTGATAAAATAAGCATTGGAGAAGATAATAAAATAATTACCCAAGTGGCAATTATTAATTCTTTGAAAAAGTCCAACTTTTTAGGAAAAGTTACTAAAACCAAAATTGAATCATTAGGTACATTTTATAATGGAGATTTAGATGACTGCTTCGAAAAATTGGGTAAACTATTAATGCTTTCATTCAATTATATAAAAGAAACATTGCCTAAATTATGGGAATCTGAAAATAATATAATTGTTATGAATAAAGGTGTTTATGGCATTATTAGAATACAAAGCGATATAGTTGATTTATTATTAAAAGAGAATATTATATCTAATACGAATAATCCTCAAAAAATATTTTCAGAAAGCAAAACATATCTCGATCCAATTATTTCTTTTTTTGAGTCTATTGATGAAGAAACTGAAATCAGTTTAAGAAAAGCCTATGGTGGAAATGGCGATATTAAATATTGGCGAACTTTACAGCAAAAAATATCAGAAGTTCATGATAGTTTTAAACCTGATGGGTTAGATGAATACAACAAAAAGGAGGCTAAGGAATTCAACACTAGAGCCTTTGAAATTATTAGAGATCTAGAAACATTTTTCAAACAAGATTTTCAAGAAAAATTAGAAGAAAAATTCGGAAAATCATGGTTTAAAAAAGGTGTTCCTCCACAAACAGCAAAAAAAGCAAATGAAATTGCATTTGAAAAAAATTTAAAAATTGAAAATGAGGAAGACGAAATTTCTGAATGGAATTGTTTAACAATTATCGCCTATAGACAAATTGCATTGAAGAATTGGAGAGATACCTTTGAAAAACACTATACAAGACCAAAAGAAATAAAAATTAGTGGTGGAAAAGATGCAAAAACTGAATGGATGGTTAAACTTGAAAAATTAAGAAATGAAAACTTTCACCAATATTCTGTAACAGAAGATGAGTTTTCTTTTTTAGAGGAATTGCACGATTGGCTAATACAGAAATAAAGCATGAAAGCACAACAAAGAACTGAGTTAAAAAACAAGCCTTCTTCAGTTTAATTTTGATACATAATTCTCATCATAATACAAAACGCTCCGTAAAGTCTCCAGACTTGGCGGTATCAAAACAATCATTAAAAGCTAAAATAGCAAATAAAATAAATCTAAGTCAGGGTTTCACTCAAAGTGAAGTCCTGACTAAAATCGCAGAATACTTAATTTCTTTTTTTAAAGATAGACTCTAAAACGCCATAAAATAGAGCCTCTCCAATATTTGACACGCCATTTGGGTTAAAAGAATCCCTTTTATTATGTTTAAAATAGTTTTCTAATAATAGATTATTATCTGTATAAAAAATAAAATTATTATAGTAATTTGGGCTAGAATTACTATACGAAAACTTGTTGTAAACTATCAAAAAATTGTCATATAAATGTGTTGTTTTATTATAGTAAGAAAAATAGGAGTCAGAACGCGTTAATCGTATTTTTTTTAAGTGAAAAGTGTAATTGTTTTGTTTAAAATCTGATTTAAAAAAATTAAAAGTTTTTACTTTGAGCGAATCTTTAGATTGTGCATAAATAGAGATGCTTAAGAAGCCACAAATTAATAGTAAAGCTATTTTTTTAAACCACATTTTAGTTGATAATTATTGGCAAGTTATGATAAATTTATAAACCTACAAACCGCTCCGCAAAGTCTCCAGACTTGGCAGCATTAAAGCAATTATTAAAAGCTAAAAAAAACAAATCTGAGTCAGAGTTTCACTCCAAGTGAAGCCCTGACTTACTTTATAACTTAAGATTTAACCTTATTTTAATTCAGAAATATAAAACAGTTACTGCCAACTTTTTGAAATTTGGTGCTTATTTTCAGACCCCCTTCACAATCTTTTCAATACGCTTAACCGCCTCGCGCAATTGGTCTTCTGAAGTGGCATAACTCAAACGCAAACAATCAGGTGCGCCAAAAGCTTCACCGGTAACAGCAGCTACGTGAGCGTCATCTAATAAAAGCATTGAAAAATCGGAGGCGTTATTAATGGCTTTTCCGTTAATCATTTTACCAAAGAAATAAGAAATATCTGGGAAAAAGTAGAATGCCCCTTTGGGTTTATTGAGTTTAAATCCGTTAACTTCAGATAACAAATTATAAACCAATTCACGACGGTTTTTAAATTCTTCTACCATGTAAGAAATGCTAGACACAGGCGCTTCAAGAGCGGTAATGGCGGCTATTTGCGTTATACAATTGGCTCCAGAAGTAATTTGACCTTGCATTTTATTACAAGCTTTGGCAATCGCCACAGGTGCACCGATATAGCCCAAACGCCATCCCGTCATGGCAAAAGCTTTCGATAAGCCATTAACAGTAATCGTTCTATCGTACATGTCGTCAAAAGAAGCAAAACTAAAAGCTGTACCTTCGTACATTATGTGTTCGTAAATCTCATCAGAAATCACATAAATATCGGGGTGTTTAGCCAATACATCCGCTAAAGCGCGGTATTCTTCTTTACTGTAAACAGAGCCACTGGGGTTGTTGGGCGAATTGAAAAATATTAATTTAGTTTTGGGTGTGATGGCTTTTTCTAATTGCTCTGGCGTGATTTTAAAGTCGGTTTCTATGCTTGAGGATATTTCAACCGAGACACCTTCGGCTAATTTTACAATAGCGTCATAGCTTACCCAATATGGGGCGGGTAGTAATACTTCGTCCCCCGGATTTACGACAGCCAACACTACATTTGCAAGCGATTGTTTGGCGCCAGTTGATACTACTATTTGTTCTGGCGTGTAATTAAGCTGATTATCGCGTTTAAATTTTTGACAAATAGCTTGACGCAATTCCATATATCCATTTACAGGCGAATAAGAACTATAATTGTCGTCAATGGCTTTTTTGGCAGCTTCTTTTATAAAATCTGGTGTGTTAAAATCGGGTTCTCCTAAACTAAGACTAATAATGTCAACGCCTTGTTCTTTAAGGATTCTGGCTTGCGCAGCCATAGCTAAAGTTTGCGATAAAGGGAGTGTGTTGATGCGGTTTGATAATTGGTAATTCATTTTTGTGAGCTAAGCTAATGCAGGTTTTTTACCTAATAAAGTTAATAATTTAAAGTGTTCTATAAGGGCACGACGCATCGTTTTATACTCGTGATAGGGTAAATTAAACTCTTGTGCCGTTTCCTTTACAATCTTAGCGATTTTTTTATAATGAATATGTGAGATATTTGGAAAAATATGATGTTCAACTTGGTTATTTAAGCCTCCTGTGTACCAAGAAACAATCCGGTTATTCGGTGCAAAATTAGAAGTAGTAAGTAACTGATGAATAGCCCATGTGTTTTTTAAATTGCCCTCTTTATCTGGTATAGGCATTTCTGTTTTTGGTACAACGTGAGCTAACTGAAACACAACACTTAAAATAATACCCGCTGTATAATGCATTATAAAAAAACCGAGGAGTACTTTCCACCAGCTAATATCTAAAACCAATAAAGGCAAAACAATCCACAGACTGTAATAACCTATTTTAGTGGCAACTAAAACCGTCCACTCTTTAGTGGGGTTTGGAAATTTACCATACGATAATTTGCGTTTTAAATAGCTACGCATTTGTTTAAAATCGGTTGTAATAGCCCAATTAATAGTTAACAATCCGTAAAGGAAAAAGGAATAATATTTTTGAAATTTATGAATTTTAAACCATTTTGAATGTTTTGAAAAACGAATGATGCGACCGGCATCTATATCTTCATCGTGCCCCGGAATATTGGTATAAGTATGATGCAAAACATTGTGTTGTACTTTCCAATTATACACATTTCCAGCAAGGATATAAATACTACTTCCCATCAATTTATTGACCCATTTTTTACTAGAAAAAGTGCCGTGATTACCATCGTGCATAACGTTCATACCAACGCCAGCCATACCAACACCCATAACAACTGTTAATAATAACAGTACCCATTGGGGCATAGTGACGGTTAAAATAACAACCAAAGGTGCTATAAAAACACTAAAGACAATAATCGCTTTTGTGTATAAACGCCAATTCCCTGTGCGTTTTAGTTTATTCTCTTTAAAATAGGTGTTGACTTTTTTGTTGAGTGTTCTAAAAAATTTAGCCTTGTCTATTTTAGAAAATCGGATGGTGTTTTGAGTTGTCATACTTGTTTACAATGTATAATAAAGGGCAAAGAAAATACATTAATTTAACAAAGCCCTTATTGTTTAATGAAAATTAACCTTTTTTTAGCTATTCATTTTAACAATAAGAGTTGTAATTTTGTCGCGATTAGACAAAATATGGATTTTATACTAAAACATTTTCCTGATTTATCTCCTGTACAAATAATACAATTTGAAAAGTTAGGAAGCCTTTATAATCAATGGAATGCCCAAATAAATGTGGTCTCGCGCAAAGACATAGACCAACTCTATATAAGACATGTACTCCATTCTTTAGGGATAGCCAAAGTGCAAGCGTTTAAACCAAAAGCACAAATTTTAGATGTGGGCACTGGCGGTGGTTTTCCAGGGATTCCTCTGGCTATCTTATTCCCCGAAGCCCAATTTTATCTCATTGACGCCATTGCTAAAAAAATTAAAGTGGTACAAGCTGTAGCCGATGCGCTTGAATTACAAAACGTAAAAGCCGCTCAACTACGTGCCGAAAAAGTAAAGGGAGAATACGATTTTATCGTGAGTCGTGCCGTAACCAATATGGCTGATTTTGTAAAATGGACACGTAAAAAAGTCGCAAAAAAGCAAAACCACAAACTTAAAAATGGCATTTTATATTTAAAAGGCGGCGATTTAACAGAAGAGTTGGCTTCGTTTCCAAAGGCCCAACAATTTGATCTGTCAGATTATTTTAAAGAGCCTTTTTTTGAAACCAAAAAAGTTGTCCATTTGCCTTTAAAATATCGTTAAAGTCATTTAGAGCTTTCAATAAGAGCAATAGATAGATTATTTTTAATATTTTCGTTAGCCTAAAACAAGCACTTTTGAAACACCTTATAGTTTCTGTAACAAACGATTTAACTTCAGACCAACGGGTGCATAAAATCTGCACCTCACTTCAAAAAATGGGATTTGATATTGTGCTTATCGGTCGGTTGTTAAAAACGAGTCAGCCCTTAGAGCGCAACTACAAGATCATCCGCATGAAATTGTTGTTTACCAAAGGTTTTTTGTTTTATGCTAATTATAATATAGCGTTGTTTTTTAAACTAATATTCTTAAAAAAAGATGTCTTATTAGCCAATGATTTGGACACGCTTTTACCCAATTTTTTAATAAGTAAACTCCTTAACAAGCCTTTGGTGTACGACAGTCACGAATTGTTTACCGAGGTGCCCGAACTGGTTAACAGGGCTTTTCAAAGAAATGTTTGGTTGGATATTGAAAAATTTATTTTTCCAAAGCTTAAATATTGTTATACCGTAAACGATTCCATTGCCACTATTTATACTGAAAAATACGGCGTATCGGTTAAGGTTATTCGGAATATAGCGCCAGCTTTTAAAAACACATCGGTTGACGAAGCTTTTTCTGATAAAGTTAAAGGCACAAAAAAAATGCTTATCCTACAAGGAAGCGGTATTAATATAGACCGTGGCGCCGAAGAGGCTGTGACTATGATGTCTTATTTAGACAATTGTATCTTGTACATTATTGGTAGTGGTGATGTTTTTAAAAGTCTCAAAAAAATGGTCAGCGATTTAGCTCTAAGCAACGTTATAATTAAAGACAAAATGCCTTATAAAGAGCTGATGCAATACACTTGTTTAGCCGATTTAGGTCTATCTTTAGACAAAGGCACAAATCTGAATTACGAATACAGTCTCCCCAATAAAGTGTTCGATTATATTCAAGCACAGACTCCTTTATTGGTTAGTAATCGTAAAGAAGTGGCTAAACTTGTAAGTGACAACAATATTGGGCAAGTGGCAAATTCTTTTAAACCAAAAGATTTAGCACAGCAGATAAACAGTATTTTTGCCGATAATAAACAGCTTAAAGAATGGCACAAAAACCTAAAAACAGCCGCTAAAACCCTCACTTGGGAAAACGAAGAAATAAACCTCATAAAAATTTATAAAGATCTTGTCTAAACACCTACATATCGTTTCTTTTGACGTGCCATTACCAGCCAATTACGGTGGTGTAATAGATGTATTTTACAAATTAAAAGCGCTGTCTGAACTAGGTGTAAAAATACATTTACACTGTTTTTTTAAGGATAGAAATCCGCAAAAAGAACTCGAAAAATATTGCGAATCTGTACATTATTACAAACGTCGAACAACTTTAAAAAGTTTGTTTTCTAAAATACCTTTTGTAGTGCAATCTCGCAAAAGTCAAGAATTAACAGATACTTTAAAAAAAGACAATTATCCAATTTTGTTTGAAGGCTTGCATTGTACTTTTCCGCTTTTAGACGATGCTTTTAGCAGGCGGTTGACATTTGTTCGTTCCCATAATATTGAACATTTTTACTACAACGGCCTTGCTGAGAGCGAAACAAATCTGGCTAAAAAATTATTTTTTAATCAAGAGGCTAAAAAACTAAAGAAATACGAGCGCATTTTAAAAAAAGCTAGCTTTGTTTTGAGCATATCGCCTTTAGAGCATCGCTATTTTAAAGACAAATACAACACTTTTTATACGCCTGTTTTTCATCAAAACGATACGGCGAAAAACCTGTCGCCAAAAGGGAAGTATGCCCTCTATATAGCCGATTTAAGAATTTCAGACAATTTAAAAGCGGCTCGTTTTTTAATGGTTGTTTTTAAAACCGTTGATTATCCCCTTATTTTAGCGAGTAGTTTTATAAACAAATCGTTGTGTAAAAAAATAGCACCGTATAAAAATATTACGTTTACAAAAATCACACATCAGGCACAAGCCGAAGAATTATTGGCCGATGCTCATTTAAATGTCATGCTGACTTTTCAAGCTACAGGTATCAAATTAAAACTGATAAATACCCTTTTTGCAGGACGCTTTTGTATCACGAATACACCCATGATTAAAGATACGGGACTCGAATCGCTTTGCTTTTCAGCCGATAGTGTATTGGCTTTTAGAAATTTAGTAGTAACTTTTAAAGAGAAACCTTTTACGTCTGAAATGAGTGCACAACGTCAAAAATTGCTAACCGATTTTATACCTACTAAAAACGCTCAAAAATTAATAGATTTAATTGGCTCTTAAACTGTTTTTTGCACGACTTCAAAAACTTTTCCCCCTTCGCAACGCAAGGTTTTATAAGGATATTTTAGTATTAAAGCGTAATCATGCGTAGCCATTAAAATGGTTTTACCGCTTTTATTAATTTCCTGTAAAACTTGCATAACCTCTACAGATGTTTTTGGGTCGAGATTTCCTGTAGGCTCATCGGCTAGAATTAAATCAGGGTCGTTGAGTAAGGCACGGGCAATAGCTATACGCTGTTGTTCGCCACCAGACAATTCGAAAGGCATTTTATAAGCCTTGTCTTGCATGCCTACTTTTTCTAAAACACTTTCTATCTTAATTTTAATTTTGGACTTATCTTTCCAGCCTGTCGCTTTAAGTACAAAAACCAAATTATTAAATACAGATCTATCTATAAGCAATTTGAAATCTTGAAAAACAATCCCTAATTTACGTCGTAAAAATGGAATTTGTTTTTCTTTCAAATTTTCTAAATCGAATCCAACGACGCTACCTTTTCCTTGTTTTAAAGGTAATTCGCCGTACAAAGTTTTCATCAAACTACTTTTACCACTTCCTGTTTTACCTATTAAGTAACTAAAATCGCCTTTTTTAAGGTTTAAATTAACTTCTGAAAGCACTAAGACTTTATCTTGAAAAATGGAAACATTTTGTAGTTGGAGCATCATATATAGTTGAACGCTTACAAATGTAATTAAATTAAAATTTTGAACCCAAGCCTTCTTGATTATTTACTTAAATTTGAGAAAATTTTAAAAAGTGCGTTTTACATTTTTCTTACTTATGAGTTGTTTTTTGATACTATATGCTTGCGCGCGTTCAGAAAAAATAAACTCAAAATTAAATGTAGAAATTGTATCCCGTACGCCAGAAGCTGTTACAAATAATGCTGTAGCAGGATCGTCAATTAATAACGTCGATTACATTTACAGCTTTGGCGGATTAGACAGTACTAAATTATTTTCTGGAATTCATAAGCGCAGTTACAGGTATAATATCACTCAGAATAAATGGTTGCAATTACCCGATTTACCCGATAGTTTACCAAAAATAGCTTCGGCGGCCAATCGCATTAAAGACACTATTTATATTTTAGGCGGTTATCATGTTTTTGCTGATGGCCACGAAGTATCCTCAAATAAAGTCCATCGATTTAACACAAAAACCAATACTTTTTTAGCAGATGGCACTCCTATTCCCGTTCCAATAGACGACCACATACAAGCCGTGTGGCACGACAGTTTAATTTTTGTCGTTACCGGATGGAGTCAAAAAGAAAATATACCCGCTATACAGATTTATAATCCCGCAACCAACTCTTGGGCAGTAGGTAAAAGTCTTCCTAACAATCACAAATTTAAAGCTTTTGGCGCGCAAGGTATTTTTTTAAAAGACACGTTATTTTATTTTGGCGGAGCCGCTATGGGAAAAAATTATCCCATCCAACACAGATTGGTTAAGGGGTTTATCAATCCTGAAAATCCCACAGAAATCAGATGGCAAAACACACTTTTAGATTCTAGTTTTAGCAGTTACAGATTGGCTGCAACAATTGTAAATAAAACGCCTCATTTTATTGGTGGTAGTGTGGTTACTTACAACTATAACGGTATAGCCTATAATAAATCAGGTGGCGTTAAGCCTCATAATACAGATTTTTACTACACTCAAAATAAAATTTTTATAAATTTTAACAAGCTTTTGCCGATGGATTTACGAGGTTTAGCTTCTGTAAACGACAGCGTCAAATATATTTTTGGTGGTATGGAAAAAGGTCAAAAAGTATCAAACAAAATCTTAAAACTCACTTGGAAAAACTAAATTTATGAAAACACTAATTAAAATAGCAAGTATCTTTTTTATCAGTCTTTTAATTTTATCATGTTCAAAAACCAAATCTGTAACTTTAAAAGCTGGTATGTGGCGTGGCACAATTGATATTCAGGGCAACCCTTTACCCTTTAATTTTGAGGTTTTAAACACAAATAATGCCTACATTATAAATCTTATAAATGGTCCGGAAACCATTCCGCTAGACGAAGTGACTGTACAAGGCGATTCTGTTTTTATCAAAATGCACATTTTTGATATTGATATCCGTGCCAAAATAAACGGTGATAATCTAAGTGGTTTGTACATTAAAAATTACGCTAAAAACTACCGCTTGCCTTTTAAAGCACAGTTTGGTGTTAAAAATAGATTTGACAATCCGAAAAGTAATGATTCTTTTGACGGAAAATGGGAAACCGTTTTTACAGATAGCGATGGAAGTTCCTATCCTGCACTAGGTGTCTTTAAAAAAGAAGGCAATTTACTTTCTGGGACTATTATGACAGAAACCGGCGATTACCGTTATTTACAAGGTTTTTCAAAAGACAAGCACATGGAAGTATATACTTTTGATGGCAATCATGCTTTTGTTTTTAAAGCTGATATGCAACAAGACGGTTCTTTAAAAGGGCATTTTTATTCGGGGAAATCTTCTGACGAAACGTTTACAGCTATCAAAAATCCAAATTACAAATTACACAACGCTTTAGAATTAACCTATTTAAAAAAGGGTTACGATAAAGTTAACTTTACTTTTCCGGGGCTAGATGGTAAGCCCGTCTCCTTAGATGATTCTAAATATAAAGGGAAAGTAATTGTGTTACAAATTTTTGGTACGTGGTGTCCTAACTGTATGGACGAAACCCGTTTTTACACAGAATGGTACGACAAAAATAAAAACAAAGGTGTAGAAATTATTGGCTTAGCTTACGAAAATCCCGTTAACGGAAAGTTCAATTTTGACTACGCCAAAGCACGCGTAGAAAAAATGATAAAAAAATTCAACATAGGCTATGATTTTGTTTTAGCAGGAACTTCAAGCTCTAAAGAAGCGTCAAAAAGTTTACCTATGCTCAATAAGATTATGTCTTTCCCAACATCAATAATAATTGACAGAAAAGGAAAAGTAAGACAAATACACACTGGTTTTTCAGGGCCGGCCACAGGTAAATATTACGAAGATTTTGTAGAAGAGTTTAATGTTTTAATGGCCAAGCTAATTGCAGAAAAGCCCTAATTGCTTGTTGGCATAAAATTTGCTTTTTCAACATACCATTAAATGAATTTTTGCGTTACTAAAAAGTACGATTGTTATAATAACCCATTTATGAACCAAATTAAAATCGTTTTAAGCCTTGCTTTTATTGTGTTTTACAATACTTTACAGGCTCAAAAAACAGCTATTTATACCGATGATTTAACCGCTTATAACTCTGCTGTTGATTTATATCAAAACAATGATTATGCTGCGGCACAAATTATTTTTAATACCATAGAAAATAACTTTGATAAAACCACCGAAACACGTGCCAATATCACTTTTTATAAGGCTTTTATCGCTGTAAAACTCAGACAATTTGGTGCTGATGCAGCTATGGATGCTTTCGTAAAAAACTTTGCTACCAGTTTAAAAGCCAGTACTGCTTATTTAGAAATTGGCACTTACTATTTTGACACAGGTAATTACTCAAAATCGTTAAAATGGTTTGCTAAAGTCGAACTAACCAGGTTGAGTAGTTTTCAAAAAGAAAAACTTCAGTTTAATAAAGGCTATGCCCTTTTTATGCTTAGAAAGTTCAAACTGGCAAACGCTTATTTTGCAGGCTTACTCAATTCAAAAGATTATAGCGAAAAGGCCATGTATTATTATGGATATATAGCTTACACAAGTAAAGAATACAACAAAGCAGATAAGTATTTATCGCAATTATCTGGGAAACAAGATTACGCTAAAAATATTCAATACTATTTAGCCGATATTAATTTTAATATGGGGCGATTTAAAAAAGCTATCGATGTGTCTTTACCGCTTTTAAAAACCATTCAAAGTCCTTTAATTCCGCAATTGTCAAAAATTATTGGTGAGAGTTATTTTAACCTTAAAGAGTATCCAAAAGCCATTCCGTTTTTATTAAAATATAAAGGTACTAAAGGACGCTTAAACAATAACGATTACTATCAATTGGGCTACGCTTATTACAAAGCGCAAGATTATTTAAAAGCCATTTCTTGGTTTAATAAAATTGTAAGTGGCAACGACGCTGTGGCTCAAAATGCTTCTTATCATTTAGCCGATTGTTACCTAAAAACGCACAATAAAACAGCCGCGCTTAATGCTTTTAGAAAAGCCTCTCAAATGGATTTTAGTCCACAAATTAAAGAAGATGCTTTTTATAATTACGCCCAATTAAGTTATGATATTGGGAATCCGTATAACAATGTAGCACAAGTGCTTATTAATTTTATAAAAGCCTATCCAGATCATAAAGAAAAAGAAGCTGTAAATACTTTACTCATCAATGCTTTTATGCGTTCTAAAGACTATAAAGGCGCTCTCTCTTATTTTAAAAATTTACAAGATTCTGAAAGTAAAAAAACCTATCAAAAAGCCGCTTATTTTTATGGTGTTCAGCTTTTTTTAGAACCTAATTACAATGCCGCAATCAAAGCTTTTAGCAAAGCTATTAATGTGAATTTGGAAAATGATTTAAATAAAAAAGCGCTGTTTTGGCGTGGTGAATCCCATTACAGATTGTCTAGTTATTACAAAGCATTAAACGATTTTAACACTTTAAAATCTATACAAAGGCCGCCTTCTGCCGATGTAAATTACAGCTTGGGTTATACCTATTTTAAACTCAAACAATACGCGCAAGCCGTTGGCTATTTTAAGGCTTTTGCCGATGGAAATTCTCAAGATAAAACCAGATTAACCGATGTCTATTTACGTCTTGGCGATAGTTATTATGCCACAAGTCGTTACACTTTAGCTATTGATGCTTTTAAAAAGGCTTCTAAATTAAATACTAAAGAAATTGATTATGCCCGTTATCAAATAGCGATGAGTTATGGCTTTTTAAATCAGATTTCTGAAAAAATAATTACTTTAAAACAACTCATCACGCAAAATAGAACATCACGATTATACGACGATGCGCTGTTTGAATTGGGAAACACTTATCTTAAAAGCGCTCAAGATAATTTGGCCTTACAAACTTATGATGTCTTGATAAATACTGTAACGCGCAGTCCGTTTAGGGCTAAAGCTCTACTTAAAGAAGGGCTTATTTATTACAACCTAGACAATCCTAACAAGGCTTTGACTATTTACAAACGTTTGGTAAAAGATTTTAACAATGCGCCCGAATCGCGACAAGCGGTAAAAAATGCCAAAGAAATTTACAGCGATTTAGGTCAAATCGATATTTATGAACAATGGTCAAAAAATAGCAATATTATTACCGAAACAGATGAGAGCTTAGACAAAGCCATGTATCAATCGGCTGAAAGGTTCTACCTTCAAAATAAATTTAAAAAGGCAACAGATGCTTTTAAAAAATACATTAAGCGTTTCCCTAATGGTCTTACAATTTTAGAAGCTCATTTTTACAGTGCACAGTCATTTTTAAATCTCAACGACGACAATAATGCTCAAGAACATTTAGAATATGTTGTCTCTAAAGAAAACACACTATTTACAGAAGAGGCACTTTCTAAATTAGCCCTTTTATATCTTAAAAAATCTGATTGGGATAGCGCCATGCCCATACTTGTCCGTTTAGAAAACGAAGCAGAGAAACCTCAAAACACAACTTTTGCGCAAAGTAATTTGATGAAAGCCTATTATGCTAAAGAGAATTACGAAAAAGCAATGACTTATGCTCAAAAAGTATTGCTAATAAAAGACTTGGAAACCAAAATTAAAGGCGACGCTAATATTATTATTGCGCGTTCTGCTTTTAAAACTTCAGATTTTAACACAGCAAAAAAGGCTTATCAGGCGGTAGAGAAAACAGCTTTAGGAAAACTAAAAGCGGAAGCGCTTTACTACAATGCTTATTTTAAAACTCAAGAAAAACAATACAAAGCCTCTAATAAAGTTATACAAAATTTAGCTTCTAACTATGCCGCTTATAAGGAATTTGGTGCCAAAGGACTGATTTTAATGTCACAGAATTTTTATGGTTTAAAAGATGCTTATCAAGCGACCTATATTTTAGAAAGCGTCCTTAAAAATTTTACCGATTACCCCGAAGTTATTAAAGATACTAAAACTTTATTAACGACTATCAAAGCCAAAGAAGCCAAAACAAATACCTCTGTAAAACAAGATAATTAAAATGATGAAATTGCGTTTTTTATATATAGCCCTATTTATAAGTGCCTTTACATTTGCACAAAAGAAAGCCAAAGACACTTTAAAAACAAAAGTTATAAATGTGGTAAAACCTTTTGATCCTTCGGTTTCTGACGCTTTTAAAATACAGAAAAATCCAAGTTTAGAAACATCACAAGCTGTTAAGCATCCCAATTTTAATTATAAGATTTTTTCCGTACCAGTAGCCTCAACTTTTATATCTAAACGCGGCACATTTGTAGGTTTAAAACATCCTAAATTGCAACAGATTTACAATAATTTTATAAGCGTGGGTTATGGCAATGACAACACGCCTTTATTAGAAGCTTTTATCCATAACAACCCTACAAAAACAAGTGATATTGGTGCTTTTATCAATATGAAATCATCTGACGCTAACATAAAAAGCAGCCTGTTAGACGCTTCGTATTCTGATGTAAAAATTGATGCTTTTTACAAACAAAGCAACAATAATTACGATTGGCAACTCAACTCTGGTTTACGATTGCAAAAATCTAATTGGTATGGGCTGGGAGGCCCTTTATCTATAGCTAGTAGTTACGCAAATAGCATAAATCCAAAACAAGATTACACTAATTTTTATGCTGGTGGTAGCATGTCATATTTTAACTCCTATTTTGAAGGGGGGACTTTTGAATTTTCATTTTTTAGCGATGATTATAAGACAACTGAAAATTATTTTTATGCTGCCCCACAATTTGCTTTTCCACTGTCTTCAGAATACCTTACAACAACATTTAGCGTGGGTTATTTAGATGGTAAATTTAACACAGGATATATCATTCCCAATCCTATTTCGTACAGCTTTTTTAATATCGGTGTGGCGCCTAATTTAGAAGTTACGCGCAAAGATTTTATATTTAATTTAGGGGTTAAAGTCTATTACAGTTCTCCTACAGCTTTTGAACAAGAAAGTAAATTTTTAGCTTATCCAAATATTACGGCTACTTACAAAAAAGGTATGGTTACCTTTTCTGGAGGCGTTATGGGCGATTTACATCAGAATTCTTATAAAGAATTTGCCAATGACAATCCTTTTGTAAGCCCTACGCTTAACATAAAACGTACCGATGAACAGTACAAAGCTTTTGTAGGCTTAAAAGGTGTAGTGCAAAATTTGAGTTACGAATTGCAAGTGTCTTATAAAAGCGAAAAAGATAAACCCTTGTTTATATTAAATCCTGTAAAAGAATTGAGCGCTTTAAATCGTGCCTATAGTTATGGCAATTCGTTTAATGTGCTATACGATGATGTTAAAACTTTTAGTTTTACCGCAAATGCTGAAGTAGCTTACGACAAAAATCTAACTCTTGGTGGCCGATTAAACATCAATTCATACACACTTACCAATACTTCTGAAGCGTGGAATTTACCAACTTTAAAAGCTGAAATTTACGGTAAATACGTTTATAAAAATTGGTTTGCCAATACCCATATTTATATCGTTGGAGAACGTAAAGATTTGCCTTCAAATTTATTTCCAACGCTGGTGCCTGCCACATTTCTACCTGTAACAAACGACGCTTACGTAGATGTTAATATTAGGGGTGGTTATCATTTTTCTGATAGGCTTTCCGCTTTTGCAAAATTCAATAATATTTTAGGAAACGATTATCAGGAATTTACAAACTTTAATGTGCAAGGCTTTCAGGCTCTAGCAGGAATAACCTATAAATTTGGTCTTTAGATTTTTTTGTCATTCTGAGCGGAATACAATGAAGTGAAGAATCTCAAAATCAAAAAATAGAGATTCCTCGTTCAGGACTCTGTCGGAATAACATACATTTTATTAAAATTTACTTCTTCAATTCCAAATTCTCTGTTTTATAGGTTTTAATCTCCCCGTTGACGTCACTATAAATCAAAAATACTTTAAAGCTTTTGTGTGTTTTTAAAAAGGCTTTTGTTTTTTCTAAACCCATCGCTATAAAAGCTGTGGCGTAACCATCAACATCTGCGCAATCTACTGGGGCAATAACCGAAGCACTTAACAAGTTACTCATAGCAGCATAACCCGTTTTGGGATTGATTATATGAATATACTTTCTCCCTGTTTTATCTAATTTAAACTTGCGGTAACTCCCCGATGTAGCAATAGACTCATTTAATAAAGTAACGGTTGCTTGAAAACTTTGTGAGCCATCAAAATTGGGATGCTCAATGGCAATACGCCATTCTTTATCGCCACGTGCGCGAATTTCACCCCCCATTTCTACAAGGTATTTTGAAATATTCTGACTTTCAAAATAACGTCCTAAAATATCGATAGCGTAACCTTTGGCAATGGCATTAAAATCGAGATACATATTTTTATCGGCTTTTATGACGTGGTGATTTACAAGTTGTACCTTGTTAAAACCTACATATTGTAAAAGTGAATCAATTTGATTTTTATCGAGACTCGTCATCGTTTTTTGAGGGCCAAATCCCCACGCGTTGACTAGTGTGCCAATGGTAGGATCGAAAATACCGTCGGTTGCTTTATAAATAACGGCCGATTTATTAAAAACCTCTTCAAAATAAGCATCCACAACAACAGAAGTATCGCCTTGGTTAATTCTAGAAATATCTGAAGTGGGGATATAAGTGGATAGTGATTTGTTAATACGATGCAAAAGGCTGTCGATTTGTTTAGAAAAATCGCGTTTCTGGTTGTCCTGATAACTTATATGAAAAGTGGTTCCTAAAGCATTTCCTTCTAATTTTTGAAGCTGAGTCTTATCTAAATCAGCACAAGAAATAAACAAAAGCACACTCAAAAAAAGGGTTATAAATTGTTTCATAGAAGATATTTTACGCTGTTTTCAAAATTACGGTAAAAAATAATCTTAAATATTATATAATTTTTAAAATATGGTATTCATTTTCATCTGATATTTAATACTTTTGTCCAAAATTAAAACCCCATGAAAAATCTACTAGGAATCGTACTACTTGCAATAGTTCTTTTAACTTCTTGTGTATCGCAAAAACAATTCACAGAATTACAAGGTACTTTAGACACAACAAAACAAAATCTGGTTGACGCTAAAGCGAATTTAACCAAATGTATTCTCGAAAAAGAAAAAGTCAATTCGAATTATGAAACCCTTAACGATCAAGTTGGTCATCTTAAAAAAGCCAACAATGCCTTGTTAGAAAATTTAGGAAATATGGCGTCACTCTCTAGAAAAGAGGCTGAAAATCTCGAAAAATCTTTAGAAAACATCAAAGAAAAAGATTTGCGTATCCGCTCAATGCAAGATGCTATTACAAGACGTGACTCTGTTACACTTGCTTTAGTGACAAGCCTAAAAGGTGTGTTAGACGATATTAATGATCCTGACATTGAAGTGAATGTAGAAAAAGGAGTTGTTTATATTTCACTTTCAGATAAATTGGTTTTTAATACAGGAAGCTTTGTTGTTTCTGACCGTGCTAAAGTAATTTTAGGGAAAGTAGCCAAAATAGTAAATGACAAACCCGATATTGATATAATGGTAGAAGGTCATACCGATAATGTTTCTATTAAAAATGATGTGGTAGAAGATAATTGGGACTTAAGTGTAAAACGCGCCACATCTGTTGTACGTATTTTGCAAAACGATTTTAAAGTTGCTCCAGAACGCATGACCGCTGCCGGTAGAAGTTCTTATATCCCCATTGCCGACAATGCTACTGATAGAGGAAAAGCTAAAAACCGCCGTACCCGCATTATTATATTGCCTAAATTAGATGAATTCTATAACCTTTTAGAGGAAGGCATGAAAAAAGCTAAATAAATTTGTGATTAACTTTGGTTAATTATATTCTTGAATTTAAAACGTCCCGAAAAATCGGGACGTTTTTTTGTTATATATTTACAGTCAGGGTTTCACTTAAAGTGAAGCCCTGACTAAAATCTTTTACCAACCATCTTTTTTAACTATCCCTTTTTTTATGAGTTTATATTTTCTAGATAAATAGGCTTTATGAAACTTCTCAAAGTCTTTTCCATTCCTAATTTTGTTCATAGTATATTCTGAACTGTCTATAGGGATATAACGAACCTTTCTTTTGTCCACCTCAATAATAAATAACTTATTATCTTTTTTTTTATAAAATTGATGTACACTTTTTCTTTTCTATAAGTAAAAAGAGTGTCGCCTTTAATTTTATATTTAGTAGGGCTTGATAAATAATCATTATCTCCAAAATAATATTGATAAGTACTATCATTATAAAAAGCCTCATAATAGGTTGTATCCATATCGACAATGCTCCAAGAGCCTTCTAGATTAAATTCTTTTTTAAATTTTTGTTCTTTTGAGCAACTTAAAGTTACTAAAAGAATTATTATAAAAAATTTAAAATATCTCATAATTTCATATCAGTTATTAATTCAACAACTCTTCAATCGTTTTCCAATACAGCTCAAAAGTCCCTAAGTTATTATGCTTACCGCCTTTAATAGTTATAAAAGTCGTTTTGTTTTTGGGCGCTACATTAAAGAATTTTTGTCCTATTTTAAACGGAATAACCCTGTCTTTTGTGCCGTGAAAAATTGTGATAGGACAACTCACATTTTTAATATACGCTTCCGAATTAAATATGTAGCGCAATAATAAATCATAAGGCGCATATCTAAACCACTGTTTTGGTGGCGAAGACAACTTATCAAAAGGCGCTTCTAAAATAAGTTGCTGTGGTTTATTTTTACTAGCGATATAAGTCGCAAAAGTCGTCCCTAACGAACGACCATAAACTGTAATGTTTGCTTCGTTAAAAGTTGCTTTTAAATAATTGTACCACAGCTGTGCATCTCGATACAGTTTGGCTTCGCTACGTGTGCCTGTGCTCTTACCGTACCCACGGTAATCTACCACCAAGACATTGTAATTATAGTCGGTTAATTTAGAAGCTATTGTGCCCCAACGTACTAAATTATCACGATTGCCGTGAAAATACAGAATCACCCCTTTAGGTTCTTTAACTTCAAAATAAACGCCGTTGAGTTGGGCGTCATCTGCTGTTGTCAGATTTATTTCTTTAAATGTTTTGTCGAACTTAAAGCTATGATTTTGTTTTAATTTAACAGATTGGAAAATAAACCGTTCTTGAAAAAGATACAACCCCAATAAAACTATGCAATAAAATACAACGACAATAAAAAGTATTTTTTTTAAAACAGCCATTACTTTTTAATTTTTATGGTTTTACTGCGTATAAAATCGATACTGCAATTCTCTCGGTCTAGTTTTTCATCGCGTTTTGAATTCAGAATGTCCTTTAAAGCGCGGTGATAGTCCTCAAAATTGTGCAGGTTTTTATGACCGCCGTTTATTACCGGATACAAGCGTGTGCGCGAAGCATTTACCCGCGACAATCTGATGCCCGATTTAAAGGGAATCTGTTTGTCATTTGTGCCGTGAATGATATGAATTGGGCATTTTACATATTTAATCCATTTATACGACGGCATAGAAAAACGCAAAAACATTTTGACAGGTAGGATGGGGAAAAAACGTTTGATGCTGCTGTGCATACTGTAATACGGACAGGCTAAAATAAGCATGCGTGGCTTGTTGACTGAAGCTAATTTTGTAGCCAAACCAGTTCCTAAAGAACGGCCGTAAATAATTATATGACGCTCGTTTACCACTTCCTTGAGTTTCTCGTACACCAACTGGACATCTCTTTTAAAAGACTCCTGACTACGTTTGCCGGTACTCTTGCCAAAACCGCGGTAATCCATCATAAAAACATCCCAACCTTGTGTGGTAAAATCGACTGCAAACTTGCCCCAACCTTTAATACTTTTTGAATTGCCTTTTAAATAAAAAACCAAGCCTTTTGAACGTTCAGATTTAAAATGTAATCCATTTAATTTAACACCTTTTTTAATCTCTAAATAGTACTCATCTACTTCCTGATTTTGATAATTAAATTCAAAATCTTGTGGTAACTTTTCGGGTCTGAATAAAAAATAATCCTGAAAAAAATAAAGTACTAAGCTTACAAAAGCTAAAAAAGAAACAATATAAAAACCTATTTCAAGTAAAGTCAAAGTGTGAATTTTTAAGCAAACTACTTAAATAAATCGACTTTGCAAAAAAGTGAGCTTTTGTTCCCACCTTTCTGTTTACAGATAGATAAACAGGCAGATAAAAATTGATACGATGACTCCAAAGTCATCGTATCAATACAAAAAGTAAGGGCTTCACTCAAAGTGAAACCCTTACTATAATATTTGTTTACATACGTTCTGTAATATTAGGGTCTTTTTGATTTATAAACTTCGGCAATTGTAGGGTTTTCGGGCTTATGAACCGTCCGTACAAAAATATTACCCGCTTTAACCTCCCCTTCCTGAATCACTTTAAAATACACGCCACATTTGGTGTCATTCCAAAATTGCTTTATAACTTTAGGGTTGTTAAAACGGATACCTAACTTATAACAAGGTTCTCTAGGTTTGGTCACTTGTACTTTTGCTGTACCCACTTTAAAAATTTCGCCAATACGAATACGCTCTTCATACAAACGCGAAATGGTTAAATTCTCACCGAATATCCCATAATTAAATTCTAAATCCGGATATAATTTTTGCCAATAATCGTAGTGATCATGAGAATAGGCATATACTGCTTGTTCTATACCGCCGTGGTGTTTTCTATCTACAACATTATCGCCAACAACCTCTTCAAGACCTAAATGTATGCTATCTACAGGTTCCTTAAAAATACCTGTTTTTACAGTTTTATTTTTCCATTTAACATTTTTACATGCGCCTAAATTAACTGAGATTACTTTCATATTGATATTATTTAAACTATTTTTAAAATCAAATTATCGGCAATTTTTCTGTCGTTTGCCAAACGCGGTATTTTATTTTGTCCCCCTAATTTACCCTGTGTTTTCATATAATCATTAAAGCCATTTTTAACAACAGTTGTAACAACTAATGGTCTTAAAATTTTACCAGTAATTAAATCATCATAATAACTGTTCTGATGGCGCAAAGCAGTGTCAATCTTTAAAGAAAAAGTTTCAAAATCATTAGGTGGATTTTCAAATTCTATAAACCATTCGTGGTAAGGTAAGCCTTTTTTGGGTGTTATTTGCGGTGCTACTGTAAATTCGTTGATACGGATAGCAGAATTGGCAACCGCTTCTTGCAAAGCTTGTTCGACTTCTTTACCGATAACGTGCTCGCCAAAAGCTGAAATAAAATGTTTAAGACGTCCTGTTACGACAATTCTATACGGTTTTAATGATGTAAACATAACGGTATCGCCAATATTATAAGCCCATAAACCCGCATTAGTAGAAATTATCAAAACATAATTGACGCCTAGTTTTACGTCGGTTAAAACGATACGTTTTGGCTTGTCATCAAAAAAAGTGTCGGCTTCTACAAATTCGTAAAAAATACCACTGTTAAGTAGGAGCAATAAACCTTTATCATCTTGCACATCTTGATAGGCAAAAAAGCCTTCTGAAGCAGGATATAATTCAATACTATCTACTTTTCTACCGATTAAATCTTCCATCTTTTGACGGTAGGGCTCATAATTGACACCTCCGTAAACAAATAGATTGAAGTTTTTAAAAAGTACACCCACTTTTTTATCAGCTTTAGCTTTTAGCTTTTCAAAATACATCTGAACCCAAGACGGAATCCCGCTAATTAAGCGCATATCTTCTGTAATAGTTTCATTTACAATCGCTGTAACTTTGGTTTCCCAATCGTCAATGCAATTCGTATCCCAACTGGGCATCCTATTATTTTGTAAATATTTAGGGACATAATGTGCTACTATTCCCGATAAACGTCCGGTTTTAATACCGTTAGTATCGCCAATAATGGGACTCCCTTGTAAAAAAATCATTTTACCATCTACAAAATCGGCTTTACCTGTACTGGCAATGTAAAGTAATAAAGCCTCTTTGGCTGCCTCTATGTGATAGGGCATAGATTCTTTTGTAATGGGAATATATTTTGCACCAGAAGTCGTACCGCTGGTCTTGGCAAAATAAAGCGGTTTGTCTGGCCATAAAATATTCTCTTTCCCTGCTACAACTTTATCAACATAAGGTTTTAATGCTTCGTAATCTCTTACTGGAACGGCCTTTTTAAAATCGTCATAAGTTGTAATGTCTTTAAAATTATGGTCTTTACCAAAGTTGGTGTTTTGCGCTTCTTTTAAAAGAGATACAAATATTTTTTGTTGTATTTTATGAGGTTTCTCAGCCCATTTATAGACTTTTTTAGCGACCTGTTTGGCGTAGATTTTGGCTATGGCAGTTTTTAAACTCATTATTCAAAATCTATAAATTGTGAAGGGTCTATAGGGTAACCGTCATTCCATAATTCAAAATGTAAATGAGGCCCTGTGGTGAATTCACCCGTATTACCAACCGTGGCAATGGCTTCGCCAGTTATAACCAAATCGCCTTGTTTTTTAAGCAAAATGGCATTGTGTTTATAAACAGATAAAAAGCCATTGGTGTGTTCTATTATAATAACATAACCTGTTTCTGCTGTCCATTCGGCAAAAATAACGGTACCGTCTGCAACCGTTTTTACAGGTGTTCCTGTTTTGGCTGTAATGTCGATAGCGTAATGTTTTGTTTTTATGTCAAAGCCTTGCGTTATTTTTCCTAAAATAGGGGCGAAAAATACAATTTTTGTCTTTTTAGTCGCTTTATTAAAAAGAGTGAATCTATCTTCTAACTCAACTTGATCTCTAAAAACAGAATCTTTTTCGGACGGTATTAATTGTCTTTCATCTATGTTTTTTTGCTGTGTGTTTAGAGTAATGTTTTTATTAAAAGCAGGAAATGTATCTATTTTACCAGATAATACTTTTCTAATAGATTCTAAATAAGCATTGTTAACATTTAAAACACGTTCTAACGAATCTGATTTATAAACCAATCGGGTGGCTTTTTGTTTTAAAGCTGTTGATGAATAGCCTGGGATATATTCTTTAAGAGGCGTATAGGCTATAATTACAGAGGTCAAACTGATAAGTAAAATAGAAAAAACACCTCCTAAAATTAATATATTTAAGCGGTTAATCTTAAAAGAAATACGTTCTTCAAAAGAGTCTTCGTTTAAGATTACCAACCTGTATTTGCGGGTTAGCTTTTTCTTAATTCTCTTTTCTTTTTGTTTTTTGACTTTACTCATAAATAACAAAGATACAATGTATTTTTAAGTCAGAAAGCGGTGTTTGGCTATTTATAAAAATTCATCTCGTCAATATATTGCCAAACTTTACAAGGTAACAAGGGTCTTACCTCTTCCTTTTGAGCGATAGCTTTACGGATTTGCGTGGCTGCTATTTCAATTACAGGCGCGTCAATGAGATGTACGTGCGTGTGACTTTTTAAAGTCACATCCTTTAAAAGAGATGTTAATCTTGGATACACATACAAATGATGATTTTCTAAAATATAATTGTAATTCTTCCATTTGTGGAAGTTGTTTAAATTATCCTCGCCCATTATCAAATTGAAATTATCCTCTGGATATTTTTCAGCTAAATACGCCAAAGTATTGACGGTATAAGACGGTTTGGGTAAATCGAATTCTATTTTCGAAGGCTTTAATTTTGTATAATCTTCTGTGGCAATTTGCACCAATTGATAGCGGTGGTAATCTGCCAAAAGTGTCATTTTTTGTTTAAAAGGATTCTGCGGACTCACAACAAACCACACTTGGTCTAAATTGGTATATTCTGCCATATGATTGGCAATGATTAAATGCCCCACATGAATGGGGTTAAAAGTACCAAAATAGAGTCCTACGTTCATATTATTTTTCTAAAAAATCTTTAACCAAATTATAAGCGTCTTTTTGTGCATTTTCTAATACGTCGTTTATTAAAATTACATCAAAATTTTTGGCAAAATCCAGTTCTTTTTCGGCTTTGGCTACACGTTCTTTTATCTTAGCTTCGGTTTCTGTATTGCGATTGCGCAAACGCTGTTCCATAATTTCAACAGAAGGCGGTTGTACAAAAACAGCTAAGGTTTTGTTGGGATATTGCTTTTTTATATTGAGACCACCAACAACATCAATATCAAAAATGACATGTTTGCCGGATGCCCAAATACGCTCGACTTCAGATTTAAGTGTACCGTAAAAATTATCGGTATAAACCTCTTCAAATTCTACAAAATCACCTTGTGCTATGTGTTTTTTAAACGCTTTGGCAGTTATAAAATGATAATCTTTACCATCGACTTCTTTCCCGCGAATAGGACGCGACGTTGCCGAAATAGAAAACCCTAAACCGAGTTCTTTTTGTTGCAAAAGATATTTAACAATCGTTGTTTTACCCGAACCAGAGGGTGCCGAAAAAACGATAAGTTTACCTTGTTTTACCGTCATCTTTTTAAAGCACGTTTAAAAGTTGTTCTTTTATCTTTTCAAGTGCGTCTTTCATTTTCACCACACTTTGTTGCATCGTTGCATCGTTGGCTTTTGAGCCGATGGTATTGATTTCGCGCCCCATTTCTTGGGCTATAAATCCTAATTTTTTACCATTAGATTGGGCATCATTTAAAACTTCAGTAAAATATTTTAAATGGTTTTTAAGGCGGACTTCTTCTTCGTTAATATCCAGTTTTTCGATATAATAGATGAGTTCTTGCTCAAAACGATTTTCATCTATTTGCTGATTTAAATCGGCTAAAGCCTTTCTAAGACGTTCTTTTTTAGCGCTTATTCTGTTGGGTTCTTGTGTTAAAACAGCTTCTAAGTTTTGCTGAATTAAAGCAACGTTTTGCGAAATATCTTTTGCTAAAGAAATGCCTTCATCAGTACGGTAAGCGTTAAATTTTATAAGTGTTTCTGTCAAAGCCTTTTCTATGGCTTGCCATTCGGCGGGGTCTAAATCTTCCTTTTCTGTTTTTAAAGCTTCGGGTAATTTAACGGCCATTTTTAAATGTTCAATAGTTGCATTGGGCACTAAAGCTTCTAATTCTGCCATATACTTTTTTATGACCTTTGTATTTAAAACCGCCAATGCTTCTGTGCCTGTTTGCTCAATATAAATGGAACATTCCATTTTACCACGGAAGGCTTTTTTAGCGATACTTTTACGAATGCTGAGTTCCTTTTCTTTATAAAGTGCCGGCATACGAACGTTTAAATCGAGGTTTTTTGAATTGAGCGATTTAATTTCGATGCTTATTTTTTTGGTAGCTAATAACACTTCGGTTTTACCATAACCGGTCATAGATTGTATCATAGGGTTATTTTATAGAGGCACAAAGTTACGGAAAATTAAAAGTAATCCCATCCCTTTGCCTTGGCTTTAGACACGCCTATTGCTATCACAATGTCGCCCAAAGGGAAGGGAATTGAACTTTTTGGTTTTAAAATAATTGATTAGATTTAGGTTTTAATAAATAGCTATGTCTGACAAACAAAAACTGTATTTAAAAATTGGAATTATTATTCCCGTAATTGGATTATTACTGACCGCTTTTTATAGACCATATATCTATTCACATGATATAAATGACTTTGGATTTGCTGCCGTAATTGGCAGTTTGGTCTCTGTAATTGGTTTTTGTTGTTTTGTTTGGGGCTTTAAAAGTTTTTCAAATAAAGAAATGAATGCACAAATTATTTTGGCGATATTTATTTTTTCTTTTTTATGGGAATTTTTTGGCTACTTAGGCATTTATGGTGTTTTTGATTGGAAAGATGTTGTGGCGGGTATATTAAGTGGTTTATTTACTTTTTTTATAAAACAATTAGTCGAAAGAAAATTTAGAATTCTTTAGGCTTCTTACTCACCAAATAAACACCTGCAAAAATAAGTATACTCGCTATTATTTTATGAATATTGAGTGTGTCACTCTTCATAATAAGTGCAAAAACCGTGGCAATAAATGGTTGTAAGTAAATGAATACACTTACTGTAGTGGGCTTTAGTTTACGGACCGCCAATAAATTAAAAAGATACGTCACAAATGTGGCAAAAACTACTACAAACAGCATTTTATAAAAAATATTGGTCGGCATAGTTTGCCAAGAAATAGCTTTTAATTCATTAAATCCAAAAGGCAGCACCATAAAAAAGCCCAATAAATACAGCCATTTAGCAAAACTAATAGGATGGTATTTTGAGGTGAGTTTTTTGACTAAAATCAAATACAAACTATACGAAAAGGCGTTGATAAAAACCAAGAAGTTACCCCATTGTATGCGGGCATTATTCAGTTGTAAACCATTGCCATAAGCTATGAGATAAACGGCTCCTGCCAAACCTACAAAAATGCCTACAATACGGTATTTAGCCAAGTGCTCTTTTAAAAGGATTGCCGATAAACTCAGCACAATAATAGGAACCATTACCATCACTACCGAAGCATTTATAGGTGTGGTGTAAGACAAGCCTTTAAAAAAGGTCAGCATATTTAAGCCCACGCCAAATACAGCCGCTAAAAAAATACGGCCGTAATCTGTTTTTTCTATTTTCTCTTTTTTAATAAAGAATCCCGAAAACCAAAATAACAATGTCGCACCAAAAACCCGCAATACAATAAACCCGTAGGGTTTAATATAAAAAGGCATCACATGTTTGGCTACCGTAAAGGTGAGCCCATAAATAAGTGCGGCAATGGTTGCAGCGAGTAAGGCTAAATGACGTCCGTTCATATTAAATAAAAAGCTGTTTAGTAATCTTTAATGTTGTTGAGACCCTTCGACTTCGCTCAGGGTGACATTTGATTAATTAAACAGCTTTTGTACTGAATTTATATGTTAAAACCTTATTTTCCTGCTTCGTAACGTGCTGTTACTTCATCCCAATTAATGACGTTAAAAAACGCATTGATATAATCGGGTCTGCGGTTTTGATAGTTTAAATAATAAGCGTGTTCCCATACATCTAAGCCTAAAATTGGGGTTCCTTGACAGTCAACACCGGGCATTAGCGGATTGTCTTGATTGGGTGTAGAACACACATCAACTTTACCGCCTTTATGAACATTTAGCCAAGCCCATCCTGAGCCGAATTGTGTAGCCGCAGCTTTAGAAAAAGCGTCTTTAAAAGCGTCAAATGAACCAAAAGCGTCATTTATAGCAGAAGCTAAATCTCCTGTAGGTTCACCACCTGCATTTGGTGCCATTACTTTCCAGAATAAATCGTGATTGTAATAGCCGCCGCCGTTATTTCTAACCGCTTTGTTACTCATGTCTAATCCGCTAAGGATTTCTAAAATAGATTGGTTTTCTAAATCGGTTCCTGCAATAGCATTATTGAGGTTATTGGTGTAACCCTGATGATGTTTTGTGTGATGGATTTCCATTGTACGCGTATCAATATAAGGTTCTAATGCGTTGTAAGCGTAGGGTAATTTTGGAAGTGTAAAAGCCATAATATTTGTGTTTTAAATTGTTAAAATAATTTTAATTTATATTCGTCTTTAAATTGACTGATTTAAAATGCTCGTTGTCGATACGTTCTTATCTATGACGTGATTACTCAACTGACGCATTTTATTTTATGTGATTCAAAGATAATTATCTTTTTATAGGATAACGGAAAATTGTATCAATTGTTTTTATATCGGCATAAAATTAGTTTATCACTCAGCTTTTTGAAGTTCTTAAATTTTCTAAAGCCTCTTTTACGTCACGATGTGTTATAGTTTTATCTTTAAAAAAATGTTTTAAAGTCTCTTTCTCTGAAGGACTTGTCTTTAACTGATTTAAAATATTTGTAAAGTGCATTTTCATATGGCCGTGCTGAATACCTTTAGTTGTCAAAGCCCGTAAAGCTGCAAAATTTTGTGCCAATCCGGCTACGGCAATAATTTCCATCAATTCTTTTGCAGAAGGGTTTTTAAGTAATGCCAACGATATTTTTGCCAAAGGGTGTAAAGCTGTTAAACCTCCTACAGTGCCTACGGCTAAAGGCAATTCTATCCAGAATTTAAAAATGCCGTCTTTAATTTCGGCAAAACTCAAGCTTTTATATTTTCCGCTTCGTGAAGCATAAGCATGCACGCCCGCTTCTATAGCCCGAAAATCGTTTCCTGTAGCGATAACCACGGCATCTACACCATTCATTACCCCTTTGTTATGAGTCACCGCTCTGTAAGGTTCTACTTGAGCAATGTTTACAGCTTCTATAAATTTTTGGGCGTAATGCAAAGCATCTTCTTTGTATAAATCGGTTACTTTACAACTGACTTCGGCACGCACCAAACACTCGGGCACGTAATTAGACAATATGCTCATCACTATTTTGATGCCTTCCTTTTTAAAACTTTGGGCAATCTGTTCTAAGCAAGAGTTTATAAAATTAGCGCCCATACTGTCGGCTGTTTCAAAAGTAACGTGCAGTTGGTAATAATTTTTAATGTCGACTGTTTTGTCGCATAAAACGATGTCTATAATACCGCCACCGCGTTTTTGCATATTCTGTGTAATATCTGATGTAGCTTTAAATAAATTCGGTTTTATTGTCTTAAAATAAGCTTCTAAATCGGCTTTTGCACCCTCGTACATAAAGTGGACTTGTCCGACTTTTACGGTAGAAATGACTTTGGTTTTAAAGCCGCCACGTTTACTCCAAAATTTAGCTACCATAGCCGCGGCTGCTACAACCGAGCTTTCTTCAATGGTCATAGGAATGACATATTTTTTACCGTTAATAACAAAATTGGGGGCTACAGCATAAGGCAAATAAAAATTAGAAATTGTATTTTCTATAAAATCATCGTGTAAATCTTGTAGTCTTTTCTCTGTATTCCAATACTGATGTATAATTTTTTTAAAATCGGTATGTCCTGTTAAAATGTGTGCGTCTAACCAATCTATTTTTTGGTCTTTATTGAGTTTAGAAAATCCCGAAATATCTTTTGACATAGTGCTAATTATTTTTTGAAGTCACGACAAAGATAGTACTTTTTTAAAGTGTTAAAATTTCCTTTAAGAGGTCTTTTTCACGCTAAATAGCCTAAATTTAGTTAAATTGGACTCCGAAAATTAAAAGACCTTTAAATGAAAAAATTATCCTTATTATTTTTACTCACTACAACTTTATTATGTGCCCAAAACCAACAAATAACCCTTGAAGATATTTGGGCAAAAGGGGCTTTTAGAGCGCAATATATGAATGCTCTAAATGCGATGAATCACGGTGATTTTTACACACTTCAAAATTATAATAGAGAATCACACAGTACAAGCGTTGATAAATACAGCTACAAAACACTTGAAAAAGTGGCTACTTTAGTTGACAGTAAAGATTTAGCCAATTTAAATTCTTTTGATAATTATACTTTTAGTGATGATGAAAATTTAATGCTTTTAGGAACAGAGACCAAGCGCATTTACCGCCATTCTTTTTTAGGTAAATTTTATGTGTATAATATCACTACAAAACAGCTCGATTTAGTATCGGATAAGTTAATTCAAGAACCTACTTTATCGCCTGATGGTAAAAAAATAGCTTTTGTTTTTAAGAATAATTTATTTGTTAAAGATTTGGCGTCAAATACAACGACGCAAATTACAACAGACGGCAAAAAGAACAGCATTATAAATGGTATTACCGATTGGGTTTACGAAGAAGAGTTTGCTTTTGTCCGTGCTTTTCAGTGGAGTGGCAACTCAGATAAAATTGTCTTTATGCGCTTTGACGAAACGGATGTCCCCGAATTTACAATGATGCATTACGGACAAGAATTATATCCCGAAAAGGTGACTTTTAAATATCCTAAAGCGGGTGAAAATAATTCAAAAATTAGTTTGCACCTTTACAATACCATCACAAAAAAAACCGCAAAAATAAGTTTAGGTAATTTAGACCAATACTACATCCCTAGAATGCAGTTTACCAAACAAGCCGATGTTTTGTGTGTAACCACTTTAAACCGTCATCAAAACAACTTAAATCTCATTTTTGTTGATACCAACACTCTAAATAGCCATTTGGTTTTAAACGAAACCGATAAAGCCTATCTTGATATTACCGATAATTTGACCTTTTTAAAAGACAACAGCTTTATTTGGACGAGCGAAAAAGACGGCTTTAATCATATTTACCATTATAATAAATCAGGTAAACTTCTCAAACAAATAACGCAAGGAAATTGGGAGGTAACAGCCTACTACGGCTACAATCCTAAAAACAAAAAAATCTACTATCAATCTGTAGAAGATGGTTCAATTAACCGTACTATTTACAGTATTTCTTTAAACGGCAAGCACAAACAACGTTTAGGAAAAAATGCGGGTAGTAACAGTGCGGCATTCAGTCATAGTTTTAACTATTACATCAACACTTATTCTGATGCTTTAACGCCTTATATCTACACTTTAAACGATGCCAAAACAGGTAAAGTTATCAAAGAAATTAAAAATAATGATACCCTTTTAAAAACCTTGTCGGAATTTAAAATATCGCCCAAAGAATTTTTTACACTCAAAACAAAAAATGGCAATTTTAATGCGTGGCTGATTAAACCCGCAGATTTTGATCCCAATAAAACTTATCCACTTTTTATGTATCAATATTCGGGACCCGGGTCGCAAAGTGTGGCCAATCGTTGGGGTGGTAGTAATGAGTATTGGTATCAAATGTTGGCGCAACAAGGTTATATTATTGCTTGCGTTGACGGGCGCGGTACCGGATTAAAAGGGGCGGCCTTTAAAAAAGTAACCTATAAAGAATTGGGTAAATATGAAATTGAAGATCAAATAGAAGCGGCCAAAGAACTGGGAAAACTAGATTATATAGACCAAAATAATATTGGTATTTGGGGATGGAGTTTTGGTGCTTACATGTCTTCTTTAGCCATTACCAAAGGTGCCGATACTTTTAAAATGGCCATTGCAGTTGCTCCTGTAACTTCGTGGCGTTTTTACGATACCGTTTATACCGAACGCTATATGCAAACACCTCAAGAAAATGCTTCAGGTTACGATGACAATTCGCCTATTAATTTTACCGATTTACTCAAAGGAAAATACTTATTGATACACGGCTCGGGCGATGACAATGTACATTATCAAAACACCATGCGTATGGTAGAATCTTTGGTAGGGTCTGGAAAACAATTTGATTTATTTGTGTATCCTGATAAAAATCACGGTATTTACGGACAATACAACCACAAAGGAAATATACGTCTTAACCTTTATAAAAAAATGACTACTTTTATCCATCAAAATTTAAAAACTAATAAATAGATTCACAATTAGAATCAATCTTAAAACTAATTCACAAAACTATGTCGACACTTACACAAAGACCTGAACAACGCGAATTGTTTGGGCATCCTATTGGTCTGTATATCTTATTTTTTACCGAAATGTGGGAACGCTTTTCTTATTATGGTATGCGGGCTATTTTAACTTTATATCTCGTTGGTTTAACAACCGATAAAAATCCAGGTTTAGGTTGGTCTAACATGGAAGCTTTAAAGCTTTATGGTTGGTACACTATGTTGGTTTATGTTATGTCAATTCCCGGCGGTCTTATTGCTGATAAAGTTTTAGGCCAAAAAAAGGCTGTTCTTTATGGAGGTCTTATTTTAATTGGTGGCCATAGCATTTTAGCTGTTCAAACAATGTGGGCTTTTTATACGGGTCTGGCATTAATTATCTTAGGCGTCGGTATGTTAAAACCCAATATTTCTACTATGGTAGGTGGTTTATATCAACAAGGCGATGTTAGACGCGATAAGGGTTTTACCATATTCTATATCGGCATAAATGTAGGTGCTTTTCTATCTAGTTTAATAGTGGGTTATGTAGGTGAAGTTATAGGATGGCATTACGGTTTTGGCTTAGCTGGAATTGGGATGGCTTTAGGTATGGGTCTTTATGCGTACGGACAAAAATATTTAGTCCATGTTGGTAATTTTATAGGTGCCAACAGTGCAACTAAAGAAGAAAAAGAAGCTTTAAATAAACCATTAACTGCTATTGAATGGGATCGTATAAAAGTACTAATGCTTTCTTTTTTAATAGTAATTGTGTTTTGGGGTGCTTTTGAACAAGCTGGCGGCTTAATGAATATTTACACAAAAGTAAAAACAAATAGAATGTTAATGGGCTTTGAAGTGCCTGCTTCTTGGTTCCAGTCTTTAAATGCTTTCTTTATTATAGTACTTGGTACTACAATAGCTGGATTTTGGGCTAAACGCAAACTAGGCGGTAAACAATCTTCATCATTATTTAAAATGGCTATTGGTGTTATTATTATGGGCTCAGGTTTTTTGTTTATGACTGCTGCAACAGCACAATTTAACACGCAAGGTTCTTCCGCTATGTATTGGCTTGTTTTAGCTTATTTATTCCATACCGTTGGCGAACTTTGTGCTTCACCTGTAGCATTGTCATTCATCACAAAATTAGCCCCATTAAAATACGGTTCTTTAATGATGGGTATTTATTTTGCTATGACTGGATTTGGGAATAAACTAGCGGGTTGGTTGGGAGAATCTGCCTCAAATTTAGGCGAGTACACTATATTTACAGGTATTGCCGTATTCTGTATGATTTTTGGCTTATTAATTCTAGCCATTCTCAAGCCACTTAATCGTCTTACTCACGGTGCAGAAGACGATGAACACGTAATAGTAGAATAATTAACTTAATAAAACAACCTTTAAAAAATTGTAAAATGGGAATAGTTAAAGTCTTTAAAAAATTTCCAAAAACATTTTGGATTGCAAATACCATGGAACTTTTTGAACGTTGGGCATGGTATGGCTTATTTACAGTATTAGCCTTATACTTAACTAAATCTACCGACGAAGGTGCACTTGGATTTACACAAATTCAAAAAGGTTCAATTATGGGAACCGTAACAGCTATTTTGTATTTTTTACCAATTTTAACTGGCGCTTTAGCCGATAGAGTTGGTTATAGGAAAATATTAATTATTGCATTTTCAATTCTTTTTAGTGGCTATCTACTAATGGGGCAAGTAACCAGTTATGCTGCGGTATATTTTTCTTTTTTATGGGTTGCTTTAGGGGCAGCTCTCTTTAAACCTGTTATTTCGGCTACCGTTACAAAAACTACAGATGAAGAATCTTCATCTATTGGCTTTGGAATTTTTTATATGATGGTTAATGTTGGTGGTTTTGTAGGGCCTATTTTTTCTTCAAAATTAAGACACACCTACGGTTGGAAAATTGTCTTTTTTATGGCAGCTTCGGCCATATTAGTCAATATGTTATTGGTTATCTTTTTATATAAAGAACCCGATAGAAAAAAATCAATAGAAACTCTATCAGAAACCATTAAAAAATCATTGATAAATATTTGGACGGCTTTAAAAGATAGAAAATTATTAATCTTTTTAATTATTATGATTGGTTTTTGGACTATGTTTAACCAACTATTTTACACCTTGCCCAATTTTATAGACCAATGGGTTGATACAAGTGTAATGTATAATTCTATTGCAAACATATCTCCCGCATTAGCCGCTGCTTTTGGAACACCCGAAGGAACTATTGCGCCCGAAATGCTGGTAAATTTAGATGCTGGAGCTATTATAATTTTCCAAATTCTCGTTTCAAGTTTGGTTATGAAACTGAGACCTATCAATGGCATTATTTCAGGTATTATAGTTAACTCAATTGGCATTGGGATATCATTTGCAACTGGAAATCCTTTTTATGTCGTTATAGGTATTTTTGTTTTCGCTATTGGCGAGATGGCTTGTTCTCCTAAATTTACAGAATATGTGGGTAAAATTGCACCAAAAGGCAAGGAAGCGCTTTATATGGGTACTTCATTTTTACCAGTAGCTGCTGGCAATTTTATTACAGGTTTCTTATCAGGGGATGTTTATCAGGCTTGGTCTGACAAATTACATCTAGTGCAATTAGAAGTTGCTAAACGCGGTATTATTTTACCAAAAATCACTCCTGAGTTTTCACAAAACGATTACATCAATCAAGCTGCTGAAAAAATGGGTATGAATTCCCATCAATTAACCGATTTTTTATGGAACAGTTACAACCCTTCTAAAATATGGATTCTATTTAGTGCTATCGGTGTCGTTACAGTTGTTGGATTGTACTTATATGATAAATTTGTTTTAGGACAAAAACCTGTAAATCAAGAGGTATAAAAAATTGTAATTAACAATTGTTAGATTGTAAAAAGTTAAGTAATTAAACTTACTTTTTTACGACTGTTAGAGCAAACAATTTATTATGAAAAGGTTTGTACTATTAAGTTTTATAACTATTTTTACTTGGCAATCTTATGCGCAAGACACAGATATTAAATGGCTTAGTTTTGAAGAGGCTATAGCTTTGAATAAAAAAAGTCCTAAGAAAATTTTGGTAGATGTCTATACTAATTGGTGCTATTACTGTAAGGTAATGGATAAAAAAACCTATTCAAATCCTGAGATAATCGCTTATATAAACACCCATTTTTATCCTGTAAAGCTCAATGCCGAACAAAAAGAAGATATTACTTTTAACGGAAAAAAATATAAATACGTTGCTAAAGGACGTCGTGGTTATCATGAGTTAGCCGCTGCTATTTTAGAAGGAAAACTGAGTTATCCGACAACTGTTTTTTTCGATGCAAAAGAAAAAGTTATTACGCGTTTACCAGGCTATTTAACTGTTAAAAATTACGAACCTATTCTCGTCTTTTTAGGTGAAGACCATTATGTTAATAAAGATTGGGACACATTTGTAAAAACGTATAAAAACGTTTTTTAAATCCCTTTAGGAATCGCTTCAAGTAACCTTTTTGTATAATCTGATTTTGGGTTTTTATAAATGGCATCAGCCTCGCCGTGTTCATTTATTTGACCGTCTTTCATAACCAATAAATTATCGGCCATATATTTAACGACTGCCAAATCGTGCGAAATAAAAATATAGGTAAAATTAAAAGTCCTTTTTAAGCTGTTTAAGAGGTTTAAAACCTGCGCTTGCACTGATACGTCTAAAGCCGAAACCGATTCGTCACAAATAATAATTTTAGGTTCTAAAGCAATGGCGCGCGCAATCCCTATACGTTGTCTTTGTCCGCCAGAAAATTCGTGTGGATAACGGTTAAAATGTTCAGGCTCTAAACCTACCTGTGCCAATAATTCCAACACTTTTGCTTTGCGCGCTTTATAAGAACTAAACAATTTATGAACGTGCATCGGTTCAACTATCGCTTCGCCAATGGTTATTCTGGGATTCAATGAAGAATACGGATCTTGAAAAATGATTTGAATATCTTTTCTCAGCTTCTTTAAATCTTGGACATCTAGCTTTAAAATATCTTTTCCTTTATATATAACTTGTCCGTTTTGAGGCTTTTCTAACATTAATATGGAACGTCCTAAAGTAGTTTTACCACAACCCGATTCGCCTACCAAACCCAAAGTTTCACCTTCATAAATTTTAAAACTCACATCATCTACGGCTTTAACAAAATTATTTTTAGGGGAGAAAATTCCTTTAGAAGTGTCAAAATAAGTTTTTAAATGTGTGATTTCTAAAATAGGCGGTTTGCTATAAATTTCTTGATGATTTTTTTGACGTTGCGCCTCAGTTACAACTTTATAAGGAACATCATTATTTAAAAAATCTTGAACCGTAGGTAATACTTCCAGCCTTTCTGACAAACTTGGTCGTGCTTTTAACAGTGCTTTGGTATAAATATGTTGTGGGTTATTAAAAATTTCTTTAGTCGTATTTTGCTCTACAATATATCCGTTTTGCATAACTATGACATTATCGGCAATTTCAGAAACCAAAGTTAAGTCGTGCGAAATAAACAACATACTCATGCCTGTTTCTTCCTGAAGTTCTTTTAAAAGGTTTATTATTTCTTTTTGAACTGTTACATCCAAGGCTGTTGTGGGCTCATCAGCAATAAGTAATTGAGGCTTACAAGCAATGGCCATGGCTATGATGACGCGTTGCTTTTGTCCTCCCGAAATTTGATGTGGATATTGTGAAAATATAGATTCTGGTCGCGGTAATTTTACTTTTTTAAAAAGATTTATAACTTCTGTTTTACTGTCTTTTTTAGCACAAAATTGATGCTCTAATAACATTTCCTGAACTTGATAACCACAAGTTAAACTCGGGTTTAGAGCGCTCATAGGGTCTTGAAAAATCATAGCAATTTTAGACCCTCTTATTTTTTGAAAATCTTTTTTAGATAAAGTCGTAAGGTCAGAATCCTCAAATAAAATGTGTCCTTTAGTTTTTGAGGTCTTTGTTGGTAATAATCCCAAAATAGCCAAACTCGTTACAGATTTTCCAGATCCCGATTCGCCTACAAGCCCTACAATTTCGTTTTGACCAATGTCAAAATTAATATTGTGAACAACTTCTTGTAGTGTCTTTTCGACTTTAAATGAAATAGTGAGATTTGTGACTTTTAGCATTAAAATACAATCTTAAATGATGTTATAAATATAGTTATTTTACCCGTTGTTCATTAATAAAAAATGAAAAGTAACTTTATTTGATAACTGTTTAAAATATACGTATTGTACCTACGGCACAAATCTGCACATTTCTAGCTATCATTACACATATTTCGTCCCTAAAGGGACGCTTTCTTTTGCCGCAATTATGTCCCGTAAGGGACAACATATCGGTAATTTTAAAAAGGGATTTATTTATTGTGCCTTTAGGTACAACATATAAGTATTTTTAGGCTTTTATATACCATTTAGATTTAAGCCAAAAAGTTTAGTTACTTTGCAAAATCTTAAAAACATTCTGTGAATTACTTATCCGTAGAAAATATCTCAAAATCATTTGGTGAAAGACAGTTATTTGAAAATATTTCATTTAGCATTCATAAAGATCAAAAAATAGCCTTTATTGCTAAAAATGGCACAGGGAAAACCACCATATTAAATATTTTGGTAGGTAAAGATACGGCAGACCAAGGCGACGTGGTTTTTAGAAAAGGTTTAAAAGTGGCTTATCTGTCTCAAATAAACACCTTGAATCAAGAGTTGACTGTTGAAGAATCTGTTTTTAATTCAGATAATAAAATCTTAGAAATAATTCAGCAATACGAACACGCTTTAAATAATTCTGAAGATACAGAAGCGTATCAAAATGCTTTTGATTTGATGGAACAACATCAAGCGTGGGATTTTGAAACACAATACAAACAAATCCTGTCAAAGTTAAAATTAACCGATTTATCTCAAAAGGTTAAGAACCTTTCAGGTGGGCAACAAAAACGTTTATCATTGGCTATTATCTTAATCAATTTACCCGATTTACTCATCTTAGACGAACCGACCAATCACCTAGATTTAGAAATGATTGAGTGGTTAGAAAGCTTCTTTAAAAAAGAAAAAATTACTTTGTTTATGGTAACACACGACAGGTATTTTTTAGAGCGGGTGTGCGATGAAATTATCGAGTTAGACCAAGGTAAAATCTATAATTACAAAGGCAATTACTCAAATTATTTACAAAAAAGAGAAACCCGTTTAGAAATTGAACAGACCACTATAAATAAAGCCAAAAACCTTTTTAAAAAAGAGCTCGATTGGATGCGCCGACAACCCAAGGCACGTACTACAAAATCAAAATCTAGAATAGACGATTTTTACGTCATAAAAGAACGTGCCAGCCAACGCCGCAAAGACCACGCTGTACAACTTGAAATTAATATGGAGCGCTTGGGTAGTAAAATTGTTGAGCTTCATAATATTTCTAAAGCTTTTGATAAAAAAGTGGTTTTAAACAAATTTGATTATGTATTTAAACGAGGCGAGCGTATTGGTCTTATCGGTAAAAATGGGACTGGTAAAACGACATTTTTAAATTTAATAACCCAAAAATTAGCCCCCGATTCCGGTAAAGTCGTTTTGGGTGAAACCTTAAAATTTGGTCATTACACACAAGATGGTATCAAGATAAAAGAAGGTCAAAAAATAATAGAAGTTATTAAAGAATTTGGCGAATTTATCCCTTTAGCAAAAGGGCGCAAAATTACAGCGGGTCAATTATTAGAACGTTTTTTATTCGACAGAAAAAAGCAATATGATTTTGTTGAAAAACTATCAGGAGGTGAGTTAAAACGTTTGTATTTGTGTACAGTATTAATTCAGAATCCCAATTTTATAATTTTAGATGAGCCTACAAACGACCTTGATATTATTACGCTAAACGTCCTCGAAAATTTCTTGCTAGACTTTCCTGGAAATTTAATTGTCGTTTCGCACGACCGTTATTTTATGGATAAAGTTGTAGATCATTTATTTGTACTTGACCATTCGGGTAACATCTCAGATTTTCCCGGTAACTATACAGATTATCGCATTTATGAAGATTCTAAACCAAAAGAAGTAGTTGTAAAAAACAAACCTTTAAAAGTAAAAACAGCCGTTTCAAAAGGCTTAAACTTTAACGAAAAACGCGAATTTGGACAATTAGAAACAGCTATTTCAAAACTAGAAAACGAAAAAAAAATCATTGAAAAAGCTTTTGAAAATAATGATGTCGCCACAGATAAAATTACAGAAGTCTCTCAAAATTTAGAAGAAATCATTTTGACCTTAGAAGAAAAAGAAGAACGCTGGCTAGAACTTTCTATGAAAATGGAAGAGTAAAACGTTATTCCTCTTAATTTATTAAAATCACTAAACAAAAATAATATCTTCCTCTTTTAAAATATCCTGATTGTTAAAACGCAATAATAATTGTGCCACAGCAATGGTGTCTTTTTCGCAATAGGTAGCAATACGCTTAACATCATTGTCTTTGTAATAAACTTCAGCTACTTGACTACCGTCTATATCGTCTTTTGGCGATGGAATATCTAAAATATTAGTCAGTAATTTTAGTGAAGTATAGTGTTTATAATCGCCAAATTTCCATAAATCCATGGTGTCTAAATGGGCTATTTCCCAAGGTTTTTTACCAAAGAGATTCAGTTTTTCCGGAATGGCAATACGGTTTATTATCATTCTCCGTGCGATATAGGGAAAATCGAATTCTTTACCATTATGAGCACATAATAAATGTTCTGGTTTGTTAAAATGTTTTTCGAGTAGGTTTTTAAAATCGCCTAAAATTTTGGGTTCTTCGCCAATAAATGACGTGACTCTAAATTGTCTTTCTAAATCGTTTGGCGTAAAATACCCAACCGAAATACACACTATTTTTCCGAATTCTGCCCAAATACCGGCACGTTGGTAAAAATCTTCAACACTTATTTCTTCTTTGCGTTGGTACTGTGTTTTATCAGAAAAAAGGACTTTCTTTTCTTCGGTTAATGAATCAAAATTAGCAACCTCTGGTACTGTTTCTATATCTAAAAATAAGATATTTTCTAAATTAGATTTAAAGTTTTGAGTCATAATACAATTCTTTTGTTCTATAAAAGTATTGTATTTTTTTGATAATTAAAACTTTATCGACTTTATATTATGTTTTTTAAATAAAAAAGTCAGGGCTTCACTTAAAGTGAAACCCTGACTTTGCTCTTTTGTATTGATACGATGACTCGGAGTCATCGTATCAATAGCTAATGACATTACTCAACTACCAATTTTCTAGTTGCTGTTTTACCGTCTTGTTGTACTTTTAAAAAGTACATTCCCGCTTTTAATTGACTAATATTAATTTGACTACTTGAAGTGTTTTTTTGATAAACTAGCTTACCTATAACGTCATAAATAGCAATATTTTTTGACGTGTTTGAAGCGCTTATAATGTTAAGAAAATCTGAAGCTGGATTAGGATAAATAGTAAAATTTAAAGTTGCATTATCGGCTACAGCTAAAACACCACTTTGTTGCCAAACACTATTAGTTTTAGTACCCCAAATATATTCTACCAATGAAGGAAAATCTATAAATGGATTCCGATTATGCTGAAAATTATTGTAAATAATGTCATTCCTATTACGCTCAAAATCGTCAACAGGGTCGGCTAAATGCCAAGCTATTAAAGTTGATAATTTACCGTGTAACGGACTTTTATCTGTATTTATAGGAATATTTTCTGTCAGCTCTAAATCGGGTTCACCGCTATCGCCTTCATAACGTACAGCCATATAAAATAACATACGTGCTACATCGCCTTTTACGGCATCTCTCGGTTCAAAAGTAAATACACTCGAGTCGTATTTTGAACCTGTATCTACACCATTATCCATTATGTTTACACAAACCGTACAGTTATCAAAAGAACGGTTGCTACGTGTACTGTTAACGCCAATATCGGCAGGTCTTAAATGATGTGCATCTGTTCCGGGACCTATGGCAGTTCCAAAATTACCACGCGATTTTGCCCAAACATGTTCACGATTCCAACCGCTTCCGCTGTTGTATTCTTGTGCCGCATTTACCGAGCGTCCCGAATAAATTAAGATAACATTATTGGCATTGTTTGGGTCTTTATCTGTTTCCTTTAACATATCCCAAACATCTGTACTATAGGCTGTATAAGAATATTCTGTATGGTTTTTTATAAGCGCGTGTAATTGGGCTTTTAAGGCCAACCCTTTAAGGCCATCTGCCGTATTGTAGTAGTTGTTAAACGCTTGCGCGATAAGACTGTTAGAAATAAAAAAAAGCAATGCAATACTTACGAGAAGCCTTTTTAAAAAGGCTCCTTTTGAGGGGGAGGGGAACATAATTTTCAATTTTAAAAGAAGCAAAGATACTTCTTTTATCTATAAAAAAATAGCCGCTTAAAGCGGCTATTTTAATTTAATATGTAACTGTTTAATTCTTATTCAACTACTAATTTTCTTGTAGCAATTTTACCGTCTTGTACAACTTTAACAAAGTACATACCGGCTCTTAAATTACTAATATTTATTTGATTGGCTTTAGTAGTTTTTTGAAAAACGCGTTTACCAATAACATCATAAATATTAATATTTTTTTCTGTATTAGATTGTGATTGGATATTTAACAATCCGCCTCTTACAGGGTTAGGATACATAGCAAAACCATCTAGTAATTGTTGTTGGCTTACAGCTAGAGTGTTTGTTGGTGTTACACTTGCCCAAGTAGTGCCTATACGTAATTCATCAAAAAGGATAAATGGTGTTTCTGTAGTAGAATCTTGTCTTAATAAAAACCTACTTATACTAAGTGCCGGGCTTTGGTCTGCTGCAGGTTGAATTGTGGGAGTAGGAGCATTAGCCGCACCTAAATCGCTTGCTAAAGGGTTGACCCATGCCCAAAGTTCACCGGTATCAACATTATAAGCCATTACAACAAAAATATCATCCCCTACATTATATGTAGATGTTGTAACAGGAGGCATAGAACTCATATTCCCAAAACCAATATCAAACGTTGAACCTGTGGCATCCGGATTTGGCCTTACCCAAAGGCGCGCATCATAACTAAAAGTACTTTCAGACAGGCCTGCAAAATAGCCACCATCTGTTAAATCAGTAATTGCTGATATGTCTGTAACTCTAAATA
>JASFYX010000022.1:0-6057 GCA_045046885.1 Flavobacteriaceae bacterium | reverse complement strand
ATTTCAGATAACGAAAACCACGATGGTCTCAATATTAATTTTGTAAATCCCATTATATTATTTAGACCCCTTGAATTCGAAAGAGGCGAATCTGCCGGCAATGCCTTGTTAGGCTTTAGTACCAAATACAAGTTTTCTAAAAACGTCCTCGTTTACAATCAGTTTTTAATAGACGAATTAAATTTAAAAAGTACTTCAAATGGGTCTTGGACTAACAAATTCGGATTTCAATTCGGTGTTAAATATTTCAACGCTTTTGGTGTAGAAAATTTACATTTACAAACCGAGTTAAACATCGTGCGTCCTTTCACCTATTCACACGCTAATCCTATTTTAAATTACGCCCATTTTAACCAACCTATAGCACATCCTTGGGGTGCTAATTTCTGGGAATTTATTGCTATTGCCCGCTATAAAAAAGACCGTTGGTATGCCGATGCCAAATTTGTTATAGGTAAAAAAGGTTTTGACATTGAAGGAGATCCTGTAAGTTATGGTGGCAATCTTTATATAGATTACAACAAACGTGGCAGCGACATCAATCAGACATTAGCACAAGGCAATAAAACAAGTATTTTTATAGGCGATTTAAGAGCGGGATATCTGGTAAATCCGGCTACTAATCTTAAGTTGTTTGTCAACGTTACTTACCGCAAATTCACCCCTAGTATTGTTACAACTAATTTTGTCCCCACTACAACAACATGGTTTAACCTAGGTTTTAGAACCGATTTATTTAATTGGTATTTCGATTTTTAACCGAAAACCATTTCGTTAAATTGACTTGAAAGATTTACATACTCACGACTAAGTTTGTACCTTTGTCTCTTATTATTTAATACCGATGAACAAAAAAGTTATTTTAATGATTTTAGATGGTTGGGGCATCGCTCAAAATCCCGATGTTTCTGCCATAGACCACGCCGATACGCCTTTTATAGACAGCCTTTACAAAAATTACCCCAATGCTAGTTTGCGTACAGATGGCTTAAATGTCGGTTTGCCCGAAGGACAAATGGGCAACTCAGAAGTCGGTCATATGAATTTAGGGGCTGGACGAATAGTTTATCAGAATCTTGTTAAAATAAATTTAGCAGCAAAGGACGGTTCGTTAGCAAACGAAAAAGAAATTGTCAATGCTTTTAATTATGCTAAAGAAAATAATAAAAATGTCCATTTTATGGGATTACTGTCCGATGGCGGTATCCACTCACACATCAATCATTTAAAAGCTTTAACGCAAGCTGCTGCCGATAATAATCTCTCTAATGTTTTTGTTCATGCTTTTACGGATGGACGTGATTGTGACCCAAAATCTGGGGTTGGTTTTATAGAAGATTTGGAACAACATTTAGAAAAAACTACTGGCAAAATAGCCAGTATTACAGGACGTTATTACGCTATGGATCGCGACAAACGTTGGGAGCGCGTGGCTTTATCTTATAAAGCTTTGGTTAACGGAGAAGGCAAAAAATCAACCAACTTAATCAGCAGCATAAAAGATAGTTACAACAATGATGTAACAGATGAGTTTATAAAACCCATTATTAAAGTTGATGATAATAACCAACCTATTGCTACCATAAAAGAAGACGATGTAGTAATCTATTTTAATTTTAGAACCGATCGTGGTAGAGAATTAACACAAGTCCTTACACAACAAGATTTTCCTGAATTTGGTATGCAAAAAATACCGCTCTATTTTGTAACACTAACCAATTATGACGTTACTTTTAAAGGATTACACATAGTCTATCCAAAAGATGACTTAAAAGAAACACTTGGCGAAATCTTAGAACAAAATAACAAAAAGCAAATCCGAATTGCCGAAACCGAAAAATATCCGCACGTTACTTTTTTCTTTTCTGGAGGTCGCGAAAAGCCTTTTAAAGGTGAAAGTCGCATTTTATGTCCCTCACCAAAAGTGGCTACTTACGATTTAAAACCCGAAATGAGTGCTTACGACATTCGCGATGGCATTGTCCCCGAGCTCAAAAAAGGAGATGTTGATTTTGTATGTCTCAATTTTGCCAATGGCGATATGGTTGGGCATACCGGTGTTATGGAAGCCGCTATTAAAGCCTGTCAAGCTGTTGACAATTGTGTAAAAGATGTCGTTACAACAGCGCTTGAAAACAATTATACAACCATAATTATTGCCGACCATGGCAACTGTGAAAAAATGCGCAATGAAGATGGTACGCCTAATACAGCACACACAACTTTTCCTGTACCTATTATTTTAGTTGATAAAGACCTTAAAAAAATTGAAAATGGTATTTTGAGTGATATGGCACCTACTATTTTAAAATTAATGGGCATAAAACAACCTAAAGTTATGACGCAAAAATCATTAATATAAATTAAATATATTTGCTTAAAAACTAATAAAAATGATTCCCGAAAAATCACTAGTTATCGCAGTTGACTTTGATGGCACCATTGTAGAATCGGCTTACCCTAAAATAGGCAAGCCCATTATTTTTGCTTTCGACACTTTAAAAGCGCTAAAAAATGATGGTCACCGACTTATTTTGTGGACTTATCGTGGCGGTTCTCTTTTACAAAAAGCCGTAGATTTTTGCAAAAAAAACGGTGTCGAATTCTATGCCGTTAATAGTAGTTTTGAAGGTGAAAAGTTGACAGAAAAAATCAGTAGAAAAATTTTAGCAGATATTTATATTGACGATAGAAACATCGGTGGTCTCCTCGATTGGGGCGAAATATACCGCCTTATTTCTGATGGTAAACCTCTAGGAGAACCACCTGCTAAAAAAGGCTTTTTCTCTTTTTTAAAATCTTAAAAACTGAGTTCAACCTCAGGTTTAATTTACAGAACCCCAAGAAAAGACAAAGAGTCAGGGTTTCACTCAAAGTGAAGCCTTGACTTGTTTCGTTTTTATTGATACGATGACTCACAGTCATCGTATCAATTTAGTTTGAAGTTTGAATGAAAAGATTGCCACAGTTTTTTTACAAAAAACTTCGCAAAAACGTCATAACGAGGAGCCTAGCGACGTGGTTATCTCTTGAAAATTGTAACTGCCTTTATGAGATTGCTTCGCCTTTCAGGCTCGCAAAGACGGAAGGCACAAAGAGTCAAGGTTACACTCAGATTTCTACGCGTCAAAATAGGTTCGTGCTATATTTTCTCTATGATCTGGATGCGCAATATCTATCAAAGCTTTTATGCGTTGATCCATAGTTTTGCCATATAAATTAGCCACGCCATATTCTGTAATAATATATTGCACATGAGCACGTGTTGTTACAACACCTGCTCCTTGTTTTAAGAAAGACACTATTCTACTCAGGCCTTTTTTAGTTGTAGAAGGTAGCGCTATTATGGCTTTTCCGCCTTCGCTTAAACTGGCGCCGCGTATAAAATCCATCTGACCACCAACACCAGAATAAATATTTTTCCCGATGGAATCAGCACACACCTGACCCGTAATATCGACTTCAATAGCCGAATTTATAGATACCATTTTAGGATTTTGTCTAATATTAGCGACGTCATTTACATAATCTGCTGCCCGCATTTCTACAAATGGATTGTCATCAATATAATCGTATAAACGCTTACTACCCAAAGCAAAAGTGGCCAAAGCACGTCCCGGATTTACGGCTTTATAATTAGAATTAATCACGTCACTTAAAATTAAATCTATCACACCATCCGAAAGCATTTCCGTATGAAGTCCTAAATCTTTATGATTCGTTAAATTATTTAAAACCGCATTGGGAATAACGCCAATGCCCATTTGTAAAGTACTGCGATCGTCAATTAATTCGGCAATATAATCACCAATTTTTTGTTCAATTTTTGTAGGGTTTGGAATCTTAAGTTCGACTAAAGGACTGTCTTCTTCAACAAAAGTATCCAATTCAGAAATATGAATAATACCATCGCCATGCGTACGTGGCATATATTTATTTATCTGTGCAATAACGTGTTTAGCATTAGAAATAGCTGCCAAAGTAGCTTCAATAGAAACACCTAAAGAGCAGTAACCGTGCTTATCTGGGGGCGAAACTTGAATCATTGCCACATCAATCGGAATGATATTGCGTTTAAATAATAAAGGCAATTCGCTTAAAAAAACAGGCGTGTAAGAACCATTACCTTGTTTTAAAGTGTGGCGTACATTGCCACCCACAAAAAAGGAATTCACACAAAAACTGTCTTTGTATTTTATATCGGCATAAGGTGCTTTTCCTTCGGTGTGCAAATGACTTATTTCTACATTTTTTAACTCACTATGACGCGCTGTCATAGCATTTATAAGTATTTGAGGGGCAGCGGCAGCGGCCTGAATATAAATACGATCTCCTGATTTTATAATTTTTACGGCCTCTTCGGCGCTTACTGCTTTGTACATCTTCTTGATTTTTGTGCAAAATTACGACTTAATTTAAGCTAAATTCCTGTTAAAAATCATTTTTATATTCAGTAACTTTTAGGTCAAACCCGTTTGTAATCCTTTTTTTGAATTATATTTGTGGGCTATTTAAACTGACTATGATTCATATTAAAACACGCGAAGAAATAGAGTTGATGCGCGAAAGTGCTCTTATTGTTTCTAAAACTTTAGGGATGTTGGCCGCCGAAATAAAACCCGGTGTAACAACTTTATATTTAGATAAATTAGCCGAAATTTTTATTAGAGACCACAAAGCCGAGCCAGGTTTTTTAGGATTATACGATTTTCCTAACACCTTGTGTATGAGTCCAAATTCGCAAGTAGTACACGGTATTCCAAATGATACTCCTCTTGAAGATGGCTCTATTATTTCGGTTGATTGCGGATCTATTAAAAATGGCTTTTACGGTGACCATGCTTATACTTTTGAAGTGGGTGATGTTGACGAAGCCACTAAAAAACTCTTAAAAATAACACGAGAAAGTTTATACAAAGGTATTGCACAGTTTAAAGCCGGTAATCGTGTAGGCGACGTGGGCTTTGCCATTCAGCAATACACCGAAAAAGAAGGCTACGGTGTGGTACGCGAATTAGTAGGACACGGTTTAGGGCGTGTGATGCACGAAGACCCCGAAATGCCCAATTACGGCAAACGCGGACGCGGTAAACAGTTTAAAGAAGGCATGGTGGTAGCTATTGAGCCTATGATAAATTTAGGAACGCATCGTATAAAACAACTAAGAGACGGTTGGACCATTTTAACAGCCGATGGTGAACCTTCGGCACACTTTGAACACGATGTAGCTATTATTGACGGCAAACCCGAACTTTTATCAACTTTTAAATACATTCATAAAGCATTGGGCATTGAAAGTGACGAAGAAGAACCCTTTAGAAAAGAGCCCTTAGTACTGTAATTATGGGCTTTTTTAAAGTGATACTAAATACCATTCCGCGCCCTTGGTTGATACAACTGAGTTATTTTGCGCAACCTTTTTTAGCAGTTTGGTTTAAAGGTGACACTTTTACAGACCCAATTGACGGCCAATCTTACCGTAAATTTTTACCTTACGGATATGAAGTACAGCGTCCCAATGTTTTAGCACCAGGAACGCTTTCTTTAGAACGTCATAGGTTGTTGTGGTTATACTTACAAAATGAGACTTCTTTTTTTACAGCATCTTTAAAAGTTTTACATCTGGCACCCGAACAGTGTTTTCTAAAACGTTTTAAAAAGCTTAAAAATTTAGACTACACCACAGCCGACCTCTACACGCCACACGTTGATGTTAAAGCCGATATTCTTAATCTTCCCTTTACGGATAACAGTTTTGATGTAGTTTTTTGCAATCATGTTTTAGAACATATTGAAGATGATAAAAAAGCCATGCAAGAACTTTTTAGGGTTTTAAAACCCGATGGATTTGGTATTTTTCAAGTACCACAAGATTTAAGCCGTACTAAAACTTACGAAGATTTTAGCATTACAAAACCCAAAGAACGGCAAAAACATTTTGGCCAATACGACCATGTGCGTGTTTATGGCCGTGATTATTTTGACAAACTCCGCGCTGTTGGTTTCGATGTAAAAGAAGTTAATTATTCACAGCAACTCAGTCCGCAAGAGATAGAA
>JASFYX010000021.1:0-68275 GCA_045046885.1 Flavobacteriaceae bacterium | reverse complement strand
TAACTCAGATGGTGCATCACTACAAATTTGCGAGCGCTGGCACCATTAACTTGTACTGAAGGACGTACATCATCCATAAAAAGCCATAAATTGGTATAGCGAATTTTCCAAAACGTCGTTGTGATTTTAAAATAAGGTGAAGGCGCAGCGACATCAGATAAGAACATAGAACGGTAACCGTCTCCTATGAAATTTTTACCGTGGCCAAACTGAAAATTGAAAAATTGATTTGGTGTATAAGAAATATAACCTGTGGCTACAGGATAGTCAAATCCGTCACCGTTAAACGATTTGGCTTTACCGCGTCCAGGCACTAATCCGTTTGAGAAAACAGGACGGTTATCAGAAATATAACGGTTGATGTAATTGGCAAAGCGTCCTTGACTTTCGTAAATAACTGATGAAAAATTAAACTGTGAACCAATACCGCCTTTTAAAATGGCAACACGTGTATTGTTATAGGTGTATTTTAGGTCAGAATTATCTTTTCCCAGTTGCAAGTTAGCACCTGGATTTAGGGTTAACCAAAAATCTTTATCTTGAACAATAAACATATGTTCGTTAAAAAATTTGCGTCCCAACCAAGAGTCTTTCGGAATTATAAGCGCATTTTTTTGAGCATCTAAATCAACATATTTAGTCGCTACTTCATAACGAAAGGGTTTAAATCCAGTATGCGAATTGCTATTTTTATTGAATTCGTAATCTAAATAAGTATAATCTTCTTGAGAAAGCGGAATATTTAAAGCACTTTGATGCTCGGGATAATACCCTTTTTGGGTAATGGCTTTTTTTACAATACGTGGTTTTAATTTTCTAGGCGTTTTAGGTTTTCTAATTTTTCTTACAAAGAGGTGTTTTGGTTTTTGTTTGAGAGGCTGCAAATTTAAAGGTTCACTACCAAGAGGTATGGTAAGTGGAAATACAAACTGCATATCGATTGGGCGTTTGTTGTACAGCGCTGGTTTAGCAATTGGGAGTTCTTTAAAAACCTGTTTTAAAACTTTTTTTAAAGATTCGTATTGAGTATCGACATATAAAACTTCGAAACCGCCTTCTTTATCAACTACAAAAATGACATTTAAAGTCCCTTTAAAATCGTCTTTTAAAAGGTCATTTGGTAAGACAATTTTTTGTAAAAGATCTTTTTTAACACTACTTGCAAAACATTCTTGAATGCTCTTTTGGTTTGTTTGTGAGCAACCGTTATAAATAGGATATTTTTCTATTTGAGCAGATGCTTTAAATGTAAAAGCGCAGAAAACAAGAAAGAAGATTCCTTTTTTTAACATCAGTTAATTTTTGTTACAGCGTTGTTTTTTAGTTGGTATTTTTCGTGACTTTCTGGACAAGTAGCAAAACCCTTATCATCAAAGTTTAGGCGATGACCATATTCGCTTATCCAACCAATTTGCTTGGCAGGATTGCCTACAACCAAAGCATACGGAGCTACTTCTTTTGTAATGACACTTCCAGCACCAATAAGGGCAAATTCACCTATATTATTACCGCAGATAATTGTGGCATTAGCGCCAATGCTAGCACCTTTTTTAACGATTGTTTCTTGGTATTCATCACGTCTTAATACGGCACTACGCGGATTTATAACATTTGTAAAAACCATAGAGGGACCTAAAAAAACATCCTCTTCACAAATAACACCTGTATAAATAGAAACATTGTTTTGAACTTTAACATTACGCCCTAATTTAACTAGAGGAGACACCACTACATTTTGACCTATATTACATTTTTCGCCAATTTCACACTGACTCATAATATGGCTAAAGTGCCATATTTTTGTCCCTTTTCCAATTTGACAATTGGTATCAATTACGGCGGTTTCGTGTGCAAAATAATCGGTCATTAAATTCAATTTTTAGTGTGTTACGAATGTACTAATTTATTATAAAAAAATCCCATTTCTAAGATAGAAATGGGATTTTTGAAAATTTTATTTAAAAAAGTTAGTCTTGTACGTTAAATACAATTGGTAAGCTATACTTAACGCCTACAGCACGACCACGTTGTTTACCGGGTGTCATTCTAGGGATTAAACCAACCACTCTAATAGCCTCTTTTTCAAGACGTTTGTGAGGAGCTCGTGCTCTAATATCGACAACTTTTCCTGTTTTGTCTATTTTAAACATTACAAAAATGCGCTTTCTGCCTGGTGTTAAACCAAGGTCGGCAGCTAAATCTACATTAAACTTTCTGTTTACAAGTTTTGTAATATTATCTGATAGACACTTTTTTTGTTGTGATTTAGGTTTGCCTTCGCAACCAGGATAGATAGGTGCATTTTCAATAATGGCAAACGGCACATCTTCTGCAACATCTTCTTCTTCGTCTACTACTTCAATTTCTTCTACTACAACTTTTTCAGTTTCATCTGTTTCTGTAGATTCAAGAACAGTTTCTACCACTTCTTCTTTATCTTCTACCACCTGAATAATTTCTGGTGCAGGTGGTGGTGGTGGTGGTGGTTTTACAGGCTCTATACGTTCTGTAATTGGAATGTCTTCTTCTAGCTCGTCATTCATGTTTAAATTACCTAAAGATGATATTGTTCTGTCGTAAGTTTTATACTCTACAGATAAAAGGACGACCAACAAAGCCAATACCAAGCCTAGCTGCATAAAGAACTTGCTATAGTTTTCTAAGTTCGCTTTTGGATTCTTTTTTAAGTTCATGCTTAAATAGTTTTAAAGTGTGCTAATTTAATAATTTAATTATAACATGTGCAACTAATTTATTTTTTTTGAAAAATAATAAATTCTAAGAACACATTTTAATTTTTTATGACATTATATTCTCAAAAATAATGTTGTTTTTTATGATAAAAAATGTAATCGTCTAATCTTGAACGTTAAAAACAATAGGTAAACTGTATTTTACGCCAACAGCACGGCCACGTTGTTTACCAGGTGTCATTTTCGGAATTAAACTCACAACACGAATGGCTTCTTTTTCTAAACTTTTGTGAGGTGCACGGGCTCTAATATTTACAACTTTGCCCATTTTGTCTATTTTAAACATCACAAAAATTCTTTTTTTACCTGGAGTAAGTCCTAAATTAGCGGCTAAATCGGCATTAAATTTTCTATTTACCAGTTCTTTTATATGTTCTGTAAAACATTTTTTTTGCTGCATTTTTGCTATCCCTTCACAACCTGGATAAACAGGGGCATCTTCTATTAAAATAAAAGGAATATCATTAACTTCATCTGTAGGGTCATCCGCTTCCACGATATCGTTAAGATCTAGAGCGACAGGGGCATCAATATCTTGCGGTTTTATTAAATCTTCTACAGCTTTGTCTTTATTATCGATGATTTTTATTTTTTCGATAATCTTTTTAGGCATTGGTTTGACCTTTTTTTCTTTGCGTATAGTTTGTGGAATATTTTGTTCTATTTCTCCGTTAAGGGTAAAAGGATTGCTATTTTTAAAGACTGTTGTTGTAGTTTGATATTCTATTGTTAAATAACTGATAAATAAAGCTAGGGCTAAGCCCAATTGCATAAAAAGTTTACTGTAAGTGTCTAGGTCAGCTTTGGGATTCTTTTTTAATTTCATAATAAAATAATTGAATAAGTGTTAAAAAGTAAAAATACTCTTGCACTTATTTAATTATTTTTGGACAAAGCAATTTTATAGACTTTTTCAAAAGAAATAAGCGCAATCAAAATACCAATGCTATTAGCTAATACATCGTAAAAACTACCCGTTCTATAAGTAGTTAAGGTTGATTGCAATATTTCAATAATTATGCCATAGATAAAAAGACCTAAAACTATAAGTCCTTTTTTTTGGATGTTTTTAAAAGGTTTGAAGTAAAAAAACCAACTTAAACTAAGGAAAGTATAAGCGGTAGTATGCAGTATTTTATCTGAGTTTTCTACGTTTCCTAATAAATTACTTTTAACGGGAATTAAGCTAAAAACAAGAATAAAAATACTAAAAGCTAATGCTATATATAGGATGTTATCCTTCAATAAGCGCTTTATAAGCTGCTGCATCTAGTAAGGTATCTAAATCTGCACTATTGTCTAAGGTAACTTTTACCATCCAACCTTCTCCGTAAGGGTCAGAGTTTACCAATTCGGGTTGGTCTTCTAAGGCTTCATTAAATTCTACAACTTCTCCAGAAGCAGGTAAAAATAAATCTGATACTGTTTTTACAGCTTCAACAGTTCCAAAAACTTCGTCTTTATCTAAGCTTTCGCCAACGGTATCTATATCTACATAAACAATGTCTCCAAGTTCGCTTTGCGCGAAATCTGTTATACCAATTGTAGCAGTATTACCATCTAAGGCAATCCATTCGTGATCTTTAGTGTACTTTAAATTTGATGGGATATTCATTTTATTCTATTTTATTAATTTCCAAGTGTGTATCTTAGGCTTAATCCGGCACTGATAGATTTTCTTGGAAAGGTTGTTGATATTGCAAATCTAGAAGTATTTTGGTCATAAAAAAAGCTTGCCATCATATTTTTTGTCAAATTATAATCGGCTAAAAATTTAAAGGCTACTAATTTTTGACCACCTGTTACTTGATTGTTATCTTTATCTAAGGCACGTATAACAGTTGAATTATCGCGGATAGATAAATCGACTTTTAAATTTAAGTCGCCTTTATAAATAGTACGACTGTTGCCATTTTTAAAACGTATTTGTAAATCTTTAAAACGATAACCCATACCAATAACGTATTCTTTACCACGTATTTCTGTTAAGGTACTGTTGTTAAAATTTAAAGTAAGTGCTTTGTCTCTTTTGAGCTCGGCTTTAAACGAAAAAGAATTTTTCATTCTAAAATCGACTTTAATTAAAGGTGAAAAATCTTCAATTAAATTAACACTACCTATTAACAATTCGCTGTTAAAATCGTCAGCTTTATTTTTATTATTTATCCCAAACGGATTGGCGACATCGTATTGTAAATTGTTTGTAAAACTGGTTACACCATAAGAGCCTCTATAAGCATTTGATAACGTAAAACTGCTAAAATTTTCTTTGAACCATTTAATTTTCATCAACCCTTTATAAGTCACTTTCCAATTGGGAACTGGCGTACTTCTAAAAGTATTTAACGAAATTTTTGAAGCGTCTTTACCCGAATAAGCCGCTAAAAAGGCCGGTAATAATACTTGCTGACTTGTTTCGCCGAAACCATCTGTAGAAGTTAAGTTGGCTTGTTGTGCTAAACGATTGGCTATAATGGTTCTGTTTGTTTTAAAGGTATTAAATGTATCGTCGCCATTACCATCAAAGGATGTTTTTATCATAATATGACTTATGCTAAAATTACCCATTGTATTAACGGGGCCATTAGCAAAAACATTGTCAATTATATCAATTTGCTGGCTGTCATTTCCTGTAAAAATACGATTGGCAATAAGGTCTATTTGTAAATCTTTAAAGGGTTTTATATTGGCAGTAAGATCTAATTTATCGTAATGTGTTTTTGTAAATGTTTTATTGTAAACAGGGTCTGTGGCACTTCTAGAAATAAGCCATCCTCTAGTTAAAGCGAGGTCGCGGATATCATTCTGACTTCCAAATACAAATCCAAAAGTAGGGGCTAATCCGCCAGTAAAATTATCGCGTCCTAAAAACCCAACTTCTGGAATATAACCTGGTAAAAAAGTACCATTATTTGAGGTGTAACTTATGTCAATTTTTTTAATTGAAGTTATAATACCTAAACCAATGTTGAGGGCTTTTTTACCGATATCAATCTGAGATTTTGCTTTCTTATCGGATGTGTTTTTACCGTCTTTTTTCTGCAATTTAGCTACACCAATAGTCTTGTATAATTTGTTTAAATTTAAGGATATAGAAAAATTATTTGTATTGGCATTACTAATACTGTTTCCAATAGATTCTACAATTGAATTTGAAGAAGCTTGCCAATCGAAATCTGCTGTGTAGGTAAAAGAACTGGTTATAAAATCTAAATAGGGCAATTTGTTTATTGGGATTTTGTAAGTGGCATTTAAGGTTTGATGGTAATTTTTTGGACGTCCTATTTTAAAGAAACTATTAAATATTTTTACATCGTCGTTTTCAAAATTGTCATAAATATAATTGTTTGAAGCTCTCAAACTAAAATCAAAAGATTTTGTGAGATTATAAACAATATTGTAATCCCAATCAAACAGAAAATAACGTTGTTTAAGGGTTGGTAAATCGGGTAATCCGCCGACTAAAGTCCGTGCTAAACGCTCGTTATAAGTGCGTCTTATATTGCTATTAATAGCCAAAGAAGTGGGTAGTAAATTAAAATTTAATTCCTGAATAAATTTTAAATAACTTTTTTTGTCAAAGAATTTTGTCTTTTTAAAAGGTTCTAGCACGTAAGGTTCAAAAGTGTAATTATAAGTAGCCGATGCCCGTACATTCTGATCTCTTAAAAGTTTGGTATTGTAATCGCGATGATAAGTTTGGTTATAAGCATACGACACATAGAAATTTTCTATGTCGTAAGGTTTTTTCTTTTTGTCTTTTAGTCCTGTACGTTCTTTTTTTACATTCATAAAACTAATACTGGTGCGTTGTGTGTAGTCTCTAGAATCGTCACTATTTGTTTTCGCATCTTTAAACAAGACGTCTTGCAATTGCGGATCGTATTTGGGATCTCTAAACTCTTCGGCAGTACTAAATGACATTGGTAAATTGATAGCCCATTTTTTGGGGAGTAATTTTCCTAAATTAACATTGGTAATTATATTATATTGCTTAACATCTTCTTGGCTTCTCTCGTTAACACGTTGATTTATAGCTCCAAAACCTATAGTAGAAGCACTTCCCACAAAAGAAATATCGGCAAAATCGGCAAAATTAGCATCGGCATTAATGTTGGCAGACCAACCACCTTTGTTATCAAATTGCGCTACACGTAACTCGTTAAACCAAACTTCTGTACTTTTAGGTGATGCGCTTGTGTTTTTAATACCCAACATTACCGATTTTATATTGGCCAGATTAGGATTGCCAAAGACCCTTAACTCAACGCCATTTAAATCGTCAAAAGCAGGCGGACTACCAATTGTAGGATACAGCGTATTTATAGGAACATTGGCGTCAAAACGGGCTTGTTTTAATTTACCGAATTTTTCTAAAGCAAGGTCTAAAGCATTTGTTTCTGGCCAAACTTCTTCGGCAGAAAGGGCACTAAAAGCTGTTATGTTTAGCGGAACTTCTATCTGATAATAGTTTTCATCTGTGTCACTTCCCAAACGAATGATGGCTTTTAAATCGCCATCTTGTACTGCGGGTTGACCTGTTACACTTTCGGCATGAATAAAAAGTTTTAATTTTTTAAACATCCGTAAATCCATCTTTACATTTTTAAAAACGGCACGTGTTTCTTGAGTGGCTAAATCTTTTATTTTAACTGAGAGACTTTGTTCGTTTTGACTTTGAATAGTAGTGGGGCCTTGTAAACGTTCTCTAATTATACCAGGAGGTAATGTATAAGGTATGGGTTGACGCCCTTCGTTTTCTTCGATATTTACAACACCTACAACAAAATTTTGGAGTTGCGTAACATCTAATTTTACAGGAACCGTAGGAGGTGAGGGCAGCGTTTTAGTGTAACGACGCCAATCGCCTCGCACCAATTCAAATTCGCCAAAGCGCAATACTATTGGAATTTTAAATTGGGTTAAAAATAGACGCATAAAGCGAATGGAATTAAAGTTTGTAATGCCATTTATAGCTTCGTCTGGCGATTTTACAGGGATTCTAAATTGGTACCAAGTTGCTGTTTTAGTAGTGCCATCAGCAAGATTGACATTAATAGTACGTCTATCTACAATATTGTTTTTACCCACAACCAAATCAGTTTTGTTTAAAGAAACTTTATATTGAAAATAACTTTCAACGGTGTTCATAGTTTGGTCTCTATCAATATCTTCTACGTCTGGAAAAGAAGTGGCAGAAGTTGGAAAAGATTCTGTAGATAAATTAGCTGTAGGCGAATTACCTTGGGTATTTGTATAATTTTTATACCTACTAATAATTGAAGCATTCGCGTCATCTAAATCTGACCCTCTAAAATAATGATAATTATCTGAGGCAGGATCTATTTGCATTTGTGTTTTTACAGCGGTAGGTAATAGATTTAAAAAAGTGCTAAAACGTGTATTTTCTTCGGTATCATTTAAACCATCTAAACCTAAATCTTGATTGACACGTGCTTGGTCTTTTTCGTCAAAAGCGTATAATAATGATTGGTTTAATGGGATGTCTGACCATAAAGTTTCATCGATTGTTGAAGGGTCTTTTTGTCCATTTTGAGGCAGACCATTTTCAAACATTTTACGATTGTCTTTTAAGATATCTTCAGATATATTCCCTAAGTTAAAATAGAGATTTCCTGTAAAATCTGAAGGAGAAAGTGTGTGGTTTTTAGGGAAGCCTTCGTTCTCATTTATAGAGTAATTTTCGTAAGGATCCATCAGCCAAAACTGAATGTATTCTATATTGGCTTGCTCAAAATCGGTAGTGGTTAAAGAACGCATTATGCCTGCCCATCGCTCTTGCGGATTGGTTAAAGAACCATCTATATTTACACCTGTAGCATCAAAGTTATAGCTCCCGCGCTCTTGTGGAAAATAAGCTAAATCGAAAGTTCTTACAACTGTAGATTGTGTAAAATCTACTTTCTGTTGTGGGAATAATTCTTTAAGGTCAATACGACGTGTTTCGGCACGTGACAGTTCATCGTCATTAATACTACTTGGTTTTAAAGAAGAACCGCCGTAAAAAAGCCTATCAATATTATACCAAGATAATTTTGCGCGGTTTTTACCATATGTTAAATCATTGGCATCACCTCCTAAATTAATTAAATTGGGGTCAGTTTGGTGTTGTGGTGTACTGGCCATAAACCATTGTCGTGGTGAATTTAAACTCAGTGGGATTTGCGCCCCTTCAAAATCGTCTAAATAGGAAGTAGCTTCACTTTGTTGCGATATTTGTTTAGGAGTCCCGGGCGCTAAATAAGCAAATTCACCTCTAACAGAAACTTTAGAAGGTACTTCTGTATTGATGTTAGGCAACTTATTAACCCATTTTGTCAATTTAGGAACTGGGGTGCTGTAACTAAAATTCAGACCAAAAATAGTATTGTTAACGGGGTCGTTACCAAACTGAATTTTTTGTGTAATTGGTTTCTCGTTTAAGTTTAAAATGGTTGCCCCAGCCACAAATTTATCAGAAAACTTATGCTCTATGTCAACACCAAATAAACTGCGTTGCTGTTGTGTAAAACCATTGTTATTTTCTACAGAAACTTGTACTGGAGCTCTTGAAGCTAATAAATCTGGATTGATAATTTGAACATTTCCTATTTGATAATCAACTACATAATCTACACCTTCTACCAATTGACGTCCGCCCGACGTTACTACAACAGAACCGGGTTGTGCATTAAAAACACCTAACGGAATACCTTGTGTGCCAGCCGATTTATAATAGCCTTTTATAAAATATTTATCTTTTTGTTGAAAATTATTTTGAGCCTCAGATTGTGTGATATCATAAAGCTCTTCGAATACAAATTTACTATCAGAAGGATTGGTAAGAATGGTTTTTAAATCTTTGCCAAATGGCTCTATTTCCGGAAAAATAATAAAACCTTTTTCAGAGTTTACGGTAATGCCTTCTATATAATCAAAAAAGCCATCGCCGTTATTTTTTACATTATTAGATTGGTCTAAACGGTCTAAATTTAAAATATTTAAGAGTGTTTCGTTTTGTACAGCTGTGGTTTGAGCCCCTTGTAAAATATTTACAGGAACACCCGTATTGTCATCTTGATAAAGGACTTCGAGTCTAAATTCGTCTCTTTGCATCTGAAACGCATTGAGAGAATACACGTTTTTCATCATCAAATTCCAAAGCGGAATATTGGTATTTATAACCTCACTTCTCAAGAGTTTTACAACTAAGTTGGCAGGGGCGGTAATACCGTCATCAGAAAATTCACCTACTTTAAAAACTTCGCCATTTTCTGTGTATTCAAAACTCACGGCCAATACATCACTTTGAGATAAACGACTGTTTAAAGTAATATATCCTAATTGCGGATTGTAAGTATAATCGTTATTGAGCTGTAATTTGCGTGCATTTTCTAATACAGAATAATCATTTCCTTGCGACATATTAAAGGGAGCAAGGGCAGCCCCAACAGTAGCAATGTCTCTTATAGGGTCCGTTAAATTGAGAAGACTATTTAAATTATTGGCTGTATTTGAGGCGTCTTGAGTGCCACTTGGCACAACATTGCTATTACCAATATTTGCAGAATTAAGTTCTCCAATATCCGATAATCCAACTATATTTCTAACATCTTGAGTAGTATTGTTACGATTAGAAACCCATACTTCAACACGTGTAATATTTATACCACTATTTATTAAAGGTAAATTGGCTAAAGCCTGATTGTAATTATCTCTAAATTTTTGTGCTAAAAAGAAATGTTTATTAGCATCGTAATCGCTTACCTTTAATTCAAATTCATTTATACTAGAGCCGCCTTGAGCCGATACGCTACGTGTTTCAGATTGCTGTTGCGATAAAACAGCCGTTACAGTAGTTTTACCAAATTGCAGTTCTGTTTTGATACCAATTAAGTTTTGAGCCCCTTTTATAAGCGAATTTTTTATAGGCATACTTATATTACCTACTTCTATTTTTCTGATAATATCATCTTCTTCTGGTGTGTATTCTAATTTGACCAGATTCTGAAAATTAAAAGTAGATTGCGTATCAAAACTGGCACTTACTTTTAAGCGTTTACCTATTTGAGCCGAGAGGCTGGCACTTATTTGTTGATCGAAATCGAAAGTAGTGCTCTTTCTGTTGTTTTCTGATAATTGCGGATTGTCAACTTTCTGATATAAAATACCTAATTTTAAAAGTATTGTTCCTTGTGGATTTACGATAATACTGTTTCCCCCAAAAATACTTTCAAAAAATTTAGAATTTACATAATATGTAGGGAGTGCATCTTTTTTAGAATTGGCGTCATCTTTGTTAAGGCGACTTGTTGCCGCTATTTTAGATTTAAAATAATCGAGCATATCGCGCTTTAAGCGGTATTCTTTATATTCTTTTGGTGTCATAAAATAGGGCAGCTTTACATAATAATCGCCTATTTTTTCTAAGAAGAGGTAGTTGCCACTTAAAGGGTCGTAAATAACTTTTGTTTTATTAGCCCCTTTTAAATAAAGACTTCCTTTTTGGTTGTTCCTAAAAAAATATTTTAAAGGCGGTAAAGTGTCTTTTTTAATAGAGTCGTTTGTAATTTTGGGTAAACCCGGAGGTACAGGTATTTGTGCGCTTATCCCTAAAGAAATAAACAAAAAGAAAATGCAACTACTTAAGAGCTTTATATATTTTTTATTAAAATGCAATAGTCTTATAAATTTTTTAGGGCAAATTTAATAATGTTTTCGAGGGAGCTATCAGGATTTTCTAAAATGATTTTTTGAACCGTTTTTTCTGACTGCCTTCTACTATACCCCAAAACTTCTAATGCACTTAACGTTTCATCTTTAATAGTATTGTTTGGGACTTCGAAATCTTCTGACAAAGCAAATGTTTTTAATATTTTGTCTTTTAAATCTAGAATTAATCGTTGCGCTGTTTTGGCACCTATGCCTTTTGCAGACTGTACTGTAGCAACATCATTGCTAGCTATAGCTTCTTGTATTTGTTTGGGTGTCATTGATGATAACATAGTTCTGGCTGTACTTGGACCAACCCCCGAAACAGAAATGAGGAGTTTAAAAACGGCCTTTTCTGTCTTGTCAAAAAAACCATAAAGCGTATGCGCATCTTCTCTCACAACCAAATGTGTTTCTAGTTTTAACAATTCATTATCAGTAATTTTAGAAAAAGTATATAACGAAATATTAACCGTATAACCTATACCATTACATTCTATTACAACATAAGTAGGATTTTTTTCTACCAGTTTACCTTTTAAATAGTTTATCATAAAATAATTTAATCTATAGGTGGAATCAAAAAAATCAAAGATATTAAATTATTTAATAGTGTACTGGCATTTTTGAATGATTGACTTTTGAATGAATTTTTATTTAGCAATAAAAAAATCCTGCCTTTTTAAATTAAAAAATAAGCAGGATTTTATAAAAGCTGATAAGCTATTAAGCCTTGCTATTTTCCTTTTCTTGGGCGTCAACAACAGCAATACAGGTCATATTGACTATTTCATCTACTGTAGAACCAAACTGAATTAAATGCGCCGGTTTTTTTAATCCCATTACAATGGGACCAACCGATTCAGTTTTGTCTAATCCTTTTAAAATTTTATAACTGATATTAGCCGCGTCTAAGGTTGGAAAAATTAATGCATTTACGGGCTTGTCGGCCAATTTAGAAAAAGGAAATTTTTCTTTAAGCAAAGAGCTGGTCAGAGCAAAATCGGCTTGCACTTCGCCATCTATATCTATGTCAGAATGGTAGCGGTGCATATAATTAACAGCTTCGGCTACTTTTTTAGTTTCTTCATTTCGGGTACTGCCAAAGTTAGAATAAGACAACATGGCCATATTGGGCTTTAATCCAAAAAAGCTCATAGTTTTAGCCGTCATGACGGCTATTTTTGCCAATTCTTTTGATGTTGGATTGATATTTATAGCCGTATCTGAAAAGAACAGCGGTCCACGTTTTGTCAGCATAAGGTTGGTAGCCGCAATTCTGTCAATACCTTTTTCTTTACCTATAAGCTCTATCATAGGTTTGACAATTGAAGGATAATTTCTAGAATAACCTGTAATTAAAGCATCGGCTTGGCCTTCGTTTACCATCATAGCTGCAAAATAATTGCGTTCGCGCATCCATTTTTGAGCCCCAGAGTAAGTAACACCTTTGCGCTTACATTTGTTAAAATATTTGACGGCAAATTTATTGCGTCGTTTGGTTTCGCTTTTAGACTTAGAATCAATTATGGGTATTTTTACCTCAAAATTAATTTGTTTCATCAATTTTTTTATCGCTTTTTTATCGCCGAGTAAAATAGGTTTGGCAAAGCCTTCATCATAACATATTTGAGCTGCTTTTAAAACATTATAGCTATCGGCTTCAGCAAAAACAACACGTTTAGGATCTGTTTTGGCACGATTCATAATCATACGCATAAGTTTGTTACCCGTGCCTAATCTTGCCGCAAGTGTTTCTTTATAAGCCTCCCAATCTGTAATAGGTTTTTTAGCAATACCCGAATCTATAGCGGCTTTGGCTACTGCTGGTGGTATCTCTGTAATGAGGCGTGCATCAAAAGGTTTTGGAATGATATAATCTTTACTAAATTCTAGATTTTTAAGATTGTATGTTTTTTTGACCTGTTCGGTTACAGGTTCTCTGGTAAGTTGCGCAAGGGCTTTAACCGCGGCCAACTTCATTTCTTCGTTAATACTGGTGGCGCGTACATCTAAGGCGCCTCTAAATATATAAGGGAATCCTAAAATATTATTCACTTGATTTGGATAATCTGAGCGACCTGTACCCATAATAATATCGGAACGTGAATTCATAGCATCGGGATAATCAATTTCTGGATCGGGATTAGCCAAAGCAAATACAATAGGATCTTTAGCCATAGATTGTAACATCTTAGGAGAGACAAGCCCTCCTTTAGATAAACCTAAAAAGACATCGCTACCTACCATAGCTTCTTCAATAGTATGGAAGTCTTTAGCGGTTGCAAATTCTGCTTTTTGTTCAGATAAATTATCACGGTCTTTTCTTATAACTCCTTTGCTATCGCACATAATGATGTTCTCACCTTTAATGCCCAGTTTTTTGTAGAGTTTGCTACAAGAAATGGCTGCGGCTCCAGCACCACTTACTACTACAGTGGCTTCTTCTATTTTTTTACCTGTCAGTTCTAAAGCATTTATTAAAGCTGCTGCTGATATTATAGCCGTTCCGTGTTGGTCGTCGTGCATAACGGGAATATTGAGTTCTTCTTTAAGACGTCGCTCAATTTCAAAAGCTTCGGGGGCTTTTATATCTTCTAAGTTTATACCGCCAAAAGTGGGAGCAATATTTTTTACTGTTTCTATAAATTTATCTACATCATGTGTGTCTACTTCAATATCGAAAACATCAATATCGGCCATGATTTTAAACAACAGCCCTTTGCCTTCCATAACAGGTTTGCCGGCCATAGCACCAATATCGCCCAAACCTAAAACGGCTGTTCCGTTAGAAATGACGGCTACCAAATTACCTTTGGCGGTGTATTTATAAACGTCATCCGGATTCTTTTCTATCTCTAAACAAGGCTCGGCTACCCCAGGCGAATAAGCTAAAGATAAGTCGCGTTGTGTAGCGTGTTTTGTAGTGGGATTGACTTCTATTTTTCCCGGATTTGGGAATTCGTGATAGCGTAAAGCTTCACTTTTTTTAAGATTAGAACTCATAATTTATATATTTAAGGGGCAAAGTTAACCCAATTAAAAAAGCGGAAAACTAATAAATGTCATTTTTTTAAAAAATGTACATTTCTTTTTAAACCTATGTATTTTGTGCGCTTTACAGCTGATTTTTTAAAAATAGTTTTAAAAACAACTTCGGTTATGTCTTCCCAGTCTGATTTACTGTAGTTTAATAACTGCTCTCTAGGCTCAAAAAGCGGCTCATTATGCGGTTTTGAAAAACGATTCCAAGGACACACATCCTGACAAATATCACAACCAAATTGCCAATCGGCAAAACGGCCTTTCATTTCTTGCGGAATAGTATCTTTTAATTCTATGGTAAAATACGAAATACACTTACTTCCATCAATAGTATTATTGGGCAAAATAGCTTCGGTAGGGCAGGCTACTACACATTTATTACAAGTGCCACAATGATCTGTTTTAAAAGGAGTGTCATATTTTAATGGTAAATCTATAATTAGCTGTGCTAAAAAATAAAAAGACCCTTTACTTGGTGTGATGAGTAAGCTGTTTTTACCCGTCCAGCCCAAACCTGATTTTTTAGCCCAAGCGCGTTCTAGAACTGGCGCCGAATCTACAAAACAACGGCCATTAACCTCTCCAATTTCAGTTTGGATATAATTTAATAAAGTTTTGAGTTTGTCTTTTATGATATAATGATAATCCTCTCCGTAAGCATATTTAGAAATTTTATAAGAATCCTGTCTCTGATTTTTTTTTGGATAATAGTTATAGGTCAAAGAAATAACCGATTTGGCGCCTGTGACCAAAAGCCTTGGATCTAAACGCTTATCGAAATGGTTTTGCATATAATGCATCTCGCCATGATAGTTGTTTTTAAGCCAACTTTCTAATTTTGGTGCTTCGTCTGCTAAAAAATTGGCTTTAGCAATACCACATTGATCGAAACCTAGCTTTATGGCTTCTTGTTTTATAGAGGCTGAGTGTGATAGAGTAATTTTCACGGATATTTTAGACAAAGACATAGTGAGCTTCTTTCTTTTTATTTGGGCTCAGTTTATATTTCAATAATTTTCAAAATTTCTTCCCTATGTATTTCCTCAGTTCTTAAAGAAATCACCATTTTTTTCTTTTCATAAATTATCTCGTAAACTTTTTCTTCTATATATAAATTCAATAAGATTTCATTCAAATAGAGGATAAAAAAATTATTAGATTCAGAACATTCAAGAATGTAATTTTTATTTTCTTTTAATTCCCTTAAATTAGAAAAGATATACTTTTTAATATAATCTAATTTTTTTTTCTTTCTTATTTTGAATTTTGGGCAGTTTAACTCTATTTCATCTGCAAACCATTCTGAAACAAATGATAGCGATTGGTATTTTGATGATAAAAATAAATTCCCAGAAGTGTAACTAGATTTTTTGAATCTTAAATCCCATTGATTTTTTCTTTTGATTTTCCCTAATAAATGGTAAGAGAAAGCATTATATCTACCGTTAACTTTTCCACCCAATCCTTCAATAAATTTTAGAAATTTTTCACAAGATTCTTTATTTTTTTTAAAAAAAGGAGAAGTCAGTTCGCTTGTTCCTGCATTTGGAATTATTGACATTTTTAAATTTACTTAATATTATAAAACATACTCAAAGGGGTTTAAAACAATTCGTTTTGATTGCCTGCTCTTGTGCGGCCTAGATGTTTGTAAGCCAAATCGGTTACCTCGCGTCCTCTAGGGGTGCGCATTATAAAACCTTCTTGAATAAGAAAAGGTTCGTACACTTCTTCAATAGTTTCGGCATTTTCTGAAACAGAAGTTGCCAAAGTTCCTAAGCCAACAGGGCCTCCTTTAAACTTATCAATTATAGTGGTCAAAATTTTGTTATCCATTTCATCTAAACCATGTGCATCTACATTGAGGGCTTGTAAAGCAAACTTGGCAATTTTAATGTCAATAGTGCCGTCGCCTTTTATTTGAGCAAAATCGCGGACACGTCTTAATAAAGCATTGGCAATACGTGGCGTACCACGACTACGACCTGCTATTTCAATAGCGGCTTCCATAGAAATGGGTACATGTAATATGGTAGCACTACGTTGAATAATGGTGGTAAGTAATTCGGCGTTGTAATATTGTAGGCGACTGGTAATACCAAAACGGGCACGCATAGGTGCTGTTAAAAGTCCAGAACGTGTTGTAGCCCCTACCAAAGTAAAAGGTTCTAAATTTAATTGAACCGTTCTAGCATTTGGGCCAGACTCTATCATAATATCAATCTTGTAATCTTCCATAGCGGCGTACAAGTATTCTTCTACAATAGGACTCAAACGGTGGATTTCATCAATAAATAAAACATCGCGTTCTTCTAAGTTTGTAAGCAAACCTGCTAAATCGCCAGGCTTATCTAAAACAGGACCCGAGGTAATTTTAATGCCAGTATCTAATTCATTGGCCAAAATATGTGCTAAAGTAGTTTTCCCTAAACCAGGAGGGCCGTGAAATAAAGTATGATCGAGCGCCTCATTGCGTTGTTTGGCAGCTTCTACAAATATTTTTAAATTAGAAATAACTTGCTCTTGACCCGTAAAATCTTCAAAAGTAAGCGGTCTTAATTTCTTTTCAATATCCAAATCTTCATTTGAAAGATTTTCAGAAGAAGGGTCTAAGTCTAAATTCATAGAGACAAATATAAATCAATTAAAAAGAAAAAGATATTTAAAAAGTATTATTCTATTTTTAGCGGCACATTTACCACAACAGCTCCTAAAAATTGTTTTTTAATCGCCACATTAGCACTATCGGCGGCAATATGTGTTCTAAAATTACCCACCATTGTCTTCCAATCTGGATTGTCAAATTCTATTGAAACTTCTTGATTTGGAAAAGATTTTTCGAAACTATATTTAAATTTATAGGCTAAATCTTCGTTACCATAATACAATTGTATGCGATATCCTTTTATAGGATGTGTACTATTATAGGTTTTCTTTTTAATTAAAATAGAATCTATTTTAGAACTTTTTAGTATTTCTAAATTTGAGTTTTTTTGGCTAAAAGCTGATAATGAAAACATTATTGCAAAAAAAGAAAAAAGAGTAACTAGTTTTTTATTGTTTATTTTCATAGTAATATTTCTTGTGGCTAAATTAATAAATGTTTGATTAATATCTTGTATATTGTTTAGAATGATTATAAATTGCGCCTTTGTTAAAATTAGATTTTGTAAATTACTTTTTAATAGTATTTTTGTCAAATCTAAAAAAGATAAAAACTCTAATGTTTTATCATTTAAAACTATAGAAACAATTATACCAAACAAGAAGAACATATATTTATTTTCAGTATGAAAAGTGTGAAACAACACAGTCTAGTAAACAAATTTCTGTTTTCTAGCATTAGCTTTATTCTATTTTTAAGTCTAAGCATCTCTGCCCAAACAGGTAATTATGATAAGGGAAAACAATTGTACAATGCCAATTGTGCTGCTTGTCATAAATTAGATAAAAAACTTATTGGCCCCGCTTTAGGGAATATTGCCGATACAAGATCTAACAAGTGGTTAAAAAGTTGGATAAAAGACAACAATGCTTTGCGTGCCAGTGGCGATGCAGATGCAGTTGCGCTGTTTAAAGAATTTAATGGTATGCCTATGATGCCATTTCCGCAATTGTCTGATCAAGACATTGATGATATTTTGGCCTATACAAGTGGGAAACCCAAAGCGAAAGAAGATGTAGCTGTTGCTACTAAAGCCGACCCAAAAGTTGCCGCGGGAAAATCACTTTTTCAAGCCAATTGTGCTGCTTGTCATAAATTAGATAAAAAACTTATTGGACCTGCCTTGGCTAATGTAGCCGACCGCCGTTCTAAAGAATGGTTGCATGCTTGGATAAAAGATAATAATGCTTTACGCGCTAGTGGTGATGCCGATGCCGTAGCGCTGTTTAAAGAGTTTAATGGTATGCCAATGATGCCGTTTCCACAGTTATCGGCAGACGATATAGATAATATTTTAGCCTACACCTCAGCAGGAAATGCTAAAAAAGCAGTGGCTAAAACAGGTGCTAAAGATGATAATTTAGCCAAGCCAAAACCCTCAACCGCTTGGATGAGTTTGTTACTCGGATTGGTTATTTTAGCTTTAATAGTTTGGATTTACGTTAAAAGCAATAATGGCTTTTTAAAAATATTTGCTACTATCTTCTTATTATTTGGTACTGCTTATGTAGGTTTTGGAGCCCTTTTTAAAGTGGGTGTAGATACAGGTTATCAACCCATCCAGCCAATACAATTTTCGCATAAAATTCATGCAGGCGATAATAAAATAGATTGTCAATATTGTCATTCATCTGCTAAACACAGTAAAACTTCAGGTATTCCTACCTTAAATGTTTGTATGAATTGTCATAAAAGCATTTCAGAATACAATGGCCCTGTTACAACAGATAAAGACAAAGCTTTTTACGATGGCGAAATTCAAAAAATTTATGACGCTATCGGTTGGGATAAAGACAATCTAAATTATATTGAAGGCTATAAACAAAAACCAGTAAAATGGGTACGTATCCATAATTTACCAGATTTTGCGTATTACAATCATTCGCAACACGTAACAGTTGCAGGTCTTAAATGCCAAACTTGTCACGGACCGGTTGAAACAATGGAAGAGGTAAGGCAGTATTCTAAACTTACTATGGGTTGGTGTATTGAATGTCATAAAACAACCGATGTTAAAATGAAAGGCAATGGTTATTATAATAACATCAAAGATCAGTTAAAAAAATACCACGTAGAAAAAGCGACAGTAGCTGAAATGGGTGGTCAAGAATGTGGTAAATGTCACTATTAATAAATAAAGAAAACACTAAATTATACAATGGCATCAAATAAAAAATATTGGAGAAGCGTAGAAGAGCTTAAAGCCGATAGTCCAATTGTTGAAAACTTCAATAAAGAATTTAAAGAAGAATTACCTACAGACGTGTTTTTGGGTAATAAAGAAAGCTTGTCTAATTCGGCAACTACACGACGTGATTTTCTAAAATATGTAGGATTTTCTACTGCAGCGGCTTCGTTAGCAGCTTGCGAAGGACCTGTGATTAAATCAATTCCATATGTTGTAAAACCAGAAAATATAATTCCGGGTGTTGCTAACTTTTATGCTACAACAATGGCAGATGGTGCTGAATTTGCCAATGTTTTGGTAAAAGTCCGTGAAGGCCGTCCTATAAAAATTGAGCCCAACAAAATGGCGGGTAATTGGGGCGCAACATCTGCAAGAGTACAAGCTTCTGTTTTATCTTTATACGATAACAACCGATTAAGAGGGCCATTAGCCGTTAAAAAACCAACTAGTTGGAAAGCTTTAGATTCTAAAGTTGTAGATACGCTAAACAGTTTAAAAGAAAATAACGAAAAAATAGTTGTTTTAACAGGAACTACAGCCAGTCCATCTTCTAATAAAGTAATTGCAGATTTCACTAAAGTATATGGCAATGTAGAACATATAAATTACGATGCTATATCAGAAAACGCCGCTTTAGAGGCGTTTGAAACGATGTATGGTTTACGGGCTTTACCAAATTATAACTTCGAAAAAGCAGAATTAATTGTTTCTATTGGTGCCGACTTTTTAGGCGATTGGCAAGGTGGTCAATACAGTGCTGCTTACGCCAAAACACGTGTACCAAAACACGGTAAAATGTCAAAACATATTCAGATAGAATCTAACATGTCTGTAACAGGTGCCAATGCCGATACGCGTATTCTACTAAAACCATCAGAACAAGTTTTTGCTTTACTAAATTTATATAATGCTGTTGTTGGAACTAGTTTTTCATCACAAAAAACGGCTGCTGATGCAACTTTAATTAAGCTTGCAAAACAATTGAGAAAAGCTAGTAAAAATGCTGTAGTTGTTACAGGAATTCAAAATAAAGCAGCTCAAATTTTAACCAATAAACTTAATGCAGCATTACAATCTGAAGTTTATGATGCTACTTCTCCTCGTTACGTAAGGGCGGGAAATGATACTCAAGTGGCTTCATTGATAAAAGAAATGAATGCTGGTAAAGTAGGCGCTTTATTAGTTTATAATGCTAATCCATCTTATTCCTTAGCTGATGCAAAAGCCTTTAATGAAGGCTTGAAAAAAGTAAAACTATCGGTAACTTTTAGTTCAAATGATGACGAAACGGCTTTGCAAACACAATTTGTAGCGACCACACCTCATTATTTAGAATCTTGGGGAGACGCGCACTTACAAGAAGGCCATTACAGCCTTATGCAACCCACCATTAAACCTTTATTTGACACACGTCAATTTGAAGACAGTTTATTAATGTGGATGGGTAGCTCTCAAAATTATTATCAAGCTTTACGCGATAATTGGTCTGCCAATATTTTAAAAGGAGCAGGATGGAATAAAGCTTTACACGACGGTGTTTACGCATCATCATCAGCTTTAAAATTAAAAGAAAATAAATTAGATTTAGCAAGTTTAGCATCAGCGTTAAGCAAAACAAAAATTGCTAAATTCGAACTCTCTTTATACGCTAAAACAGGTTTAGGAGATGGTAAACAAGCTGCCAATCCTTGGTTGCAAGAATTACCCGACCCCGTTACAAGAACTTCTTGGGATAATTATTTAACAATGTCTATGGCAGATGCCAAAACATTAAATATAAAAAACTGGAACGTAAGCAATGGCGCTCTTAATGGCGATATGGTTAATTTAAAAGTGGGTAATACTACTTTAAATAATGTACCTGTTTATATCCAACCCGGTCAAGCTAAAGGTAGTGTTGGTTTAGCTGTTGGTTATGGTAGAACAGCGGGTATGCAAGAAGATATGATGATAGGTTTAAATGCCTACGCATTGATGCTAAATTTCAATAATGTACAAGCTGTAAGTATTGAAAAGACAAATGGCGAATACGAATTTGCCTGTGTGCAATTGCAACATACCATAATGGGTCGTGATGAAATTATTAAAGAAACTACTTTAGACGATTTCATTAAAAATCCAAAAGAATCTTGGAATAAAACACCAGAATTTTCTTTAAACCATCAAGAAGTTACAGCCGATAAAGTAGATTTATGGGATAAATTTAGTGATGATGTAGGTCCTCACTTTAATCTGTCTATAGATTTAGCAACTTGTACAGGATGTGCTGCTTGCATTGTGGCCTGTCATGCCGAAAATAATGTACCTGTTGTAGGTAAACACGAAATACGTGTAAGCCGCGATATGCATTGGTTGCGTATAGATAGGTATTACACCTCTGATATGACAAATGAAAAAGCCAAAGAAGAAGGTATTTTTGGTTCGGGTGAGATGTTTAATGATATGACTATTCCAGAAGAAAATCCACAAGTGGCTTTTCAACCTGTAATGTGTCAGCATTGTAACCATGCACCTTGTGAAACTGTATGTCCAGTTTCGGCAACATCACACAGTCGTCAAGGTCAAAATCATATGGCTTATAACCGTTGTGTAGGCACACGTTATTGTGCTAATAACTGCCCGTATCGTGTCCGTCGTTTTAACTGGTTTAAATATGCTAATAACAGCGAATTTGACTTTAACATGAATAACGACCTCAGTAAAATGGTATTGAATCCAGACGTTGTTGTACGCTCTAGAGGCGTTATGGAAAAATGTTCAATGTGTATTCAAAAAACACAATTGAGTATTTTAACGGCTAAAAAAGAAGGACGTCCTGTAAAAGATATAGAATTCCAAACAGCTTGTTCAAGTGCTTGTCCAACAGGCGCCATGGTATTTGGCGACGTAAATGATAAAAAAAGCGATGTGGCACAATTAACAGAAGACGATCGTACTTTTCATTTATTAGCAGAAATTGGTACAAAACCAAACGTTATGTACCATCTTAAAGTTAGAAATACAAAAGATTAATAAATAAAGATATACAATAAATTATGTCTCATTACGAAGCACCTATAAGAGAACCATTAATTAGCGGCAATAAAAGTTATCACGATATCAGTGTTGATGTTGCGGCGCCTGTAGAAGGGCGTGCTAATAAACTGTGGTGGATTGCCTTTTCAATAGCCTTAATTGCCTTTTTATGGGGCATAGGCGCCATTATTTATACCATCGGTACAGGTATTGGCGTATGGGGTTTAAACAATAAAATTAACTGGGCTTGGGATATCACCAACTTTGTATGGTGGGTAGGTATCGGTCACGCAGGAACTTTAATTTCTGCGGTACTATTATTATTCCGTCAAAAATGGCGTATGGGAATTAACCGTTCTGCCGAAGCCATGACAATATTTGCAGTTTTTCAGGCTGGACTTTTTCCTATAATTCATATGGGACGTGTGTGGAATGCCTTTTACGTTTTACCTTTACCTAATGCTTTGGGTAACTTATGGGTAAACTTTAACTCACCATTGTTATGGGATGTTTTTGCTATTTCTACATATCTATCAGTATCAATAGTCTTTTGGTACACAGGATTATTACCAGATTTTGCAATGTTACGCGATAGGGCTGTAAAACCTTTCCAAAAGAAAATATACAGTTTGTTAAGTTTTGGATGGTCTGGAAGATTAAAAGATTGGCAACGTTTTGAAGAAGTCTCTTTGGTATTAGCCGGATTGGCAACACCACTTGTGTTATCGGTTCATACAATTGTATCAATGGACTTTGCTACCTCGGTTATACCAGGATGGCACAGTACAATATTTCCACCTTACTTTGTAGCAGGGGCTATCTTTTCAGGATTTGCTATGGTACAAACCTTACTCATTATTATGCGTAAAGTGTCAAATCTTGAAGCTTATATAACCAATATTCATATAGAAAATATGAATAAGGTGATATTATTAACAGGAGGCATTGTATCTGTAGCTTATATAACCGAATTTTTTATAGGATGGTACAGCGGTAGCAGTTACGAAGATTACACTTATATGTCAATTGGCGCTGCAACGGGGCCTTATTGGTGGGCGTTTTGGGCATTGATTACCTGTAACTTTATCATTCCACAATCGCTTTGGATTAAAAAATTAAGAACAAATTATATGTGGTCATTCTTTATTTCTATCGTTATAAATATCGGCATGTGGTTTGAGCGTTTTGATATTATTGTAATCGATTTAAGTCGCGGACATTTACCATCTACTTGGACAATGTTTTCACCAACTTTTGTCGATGTAGCCATATTTATTGGCACTATTGGCTTTTTCTTTGTGTTATTTTTATTATATGCTAGAACATTTCCTGTTATAGCACAAGCAGAGTTAAAGAGTATTTTAAAATCGTCTGGAGAAAATTATAAAAAATTAAGAGATAACAATCATGAGTAATACAACTGTACAAGCTATTTACGATGATGATGACGTGCTTTTAAGCGCCGTTAAAGAGATTAAAGAAGCTAATTATCATATAGAAGAAGTGTTTACACCTTTTCCAGTTCACGGATTAGAAAAAGCAGTAGGCATAGAAAACACGCGCATAGCCATAATGTCTTTCATTTATGGCATTATAGGATTGGCTTTTTCAATTTGGATGATGAATTATATGATGATATCAGATTGGCCTCAAAATATAGGCGGAAAACCCAGTGGGAGTTTTGCCGAAAATTCTCCAGCATTTGTCCCTATTATGTTCGAATTGACTGTGTTTTTTGCAGCACATTTAATGGTAATAACCTTTTATATGCGCAGTAAACTATGGCCTTTTAAAGAAGCCGAAAATCCTGATTTAAGAACAACCGACGATCATTTTATGGTTGAAGTATCAACAGGAGACAATGTTGCTGATTTAGAGAAATTACTTAAAAAATCGGGAGCTAAAGAAATTAAAACAAAAGCTTAACAAAAAAATGAAACATATATTAAACATAGTAGTTGTTACAGTACTTATTTTAAGTGTGAGCTCTTGTAGCAACGACCACCGTTCTAGAAAAGTGCAGTATATGGCTGATACAGATATGTACAATGCTGTGAGTTATGAAACATACGGTACAAATCCAAATTTTAAAAACGGCATAGAAGCCCAAGCACCTGTTGCTGGCACCATTTTTAGAGGAGAAATTCCTTACGAAATTCCTTTTAGTGAAGATGGTTACAATTTGGCTAAAAAAACATTAAAATCGCCTTTAGAAGTAAACGACGCTAATCTGGCAAATGGAAAGGCCATGTTTACTATTTACTGTGCTGTTTGTCATGGCGACAAAGGAGATGGTCAAGGAACTTTGGTTAAGCGCGAAAAGTTTTTGGGTGTTCCCAATTATAAAGACCGCGATATTACAGAAGGCAGTATTTACCACGTTATTATGTATGGTAGAAATATGATGGGATCTCATGCATCACAATTAACAAATAAAGAACGTTGGCAAGTAGTACAATATGTACAAAAGCTTAGAGAAGATTTATTACAATAAAAAGATAGAAAATAGATATGTATAGTTTTTCGAGTAAATTAAAAATGGGTGCTATTGTCTTAATGATTTTAGGAGTAATTGGTATTGCCTATAGCTTCTATGCAACACCCGGTACAACCGACCAAGTAAAAGAAATGATGCATAACAATGGTCATGATACACATGCCCAGAAAGAAGTGACTCAAACAGACGCACACCAAGATAAAAAACATGAAGAAGCTCATATGACCGAAGAGCAACAATTAGAGCACACTTTGCACGCTATGCAAAATAGACCCTATTCTGCCGTTTATATTGCGATGTTTTTCTTTTTTATGATTGCTCTGGGTACTTTAGCTTTTTATGCTATACAATACGCCGCTCAAGCTGGATGGTCTATTGTTTTATTCCGCGTCATGGAAGGCATCACAGCTTATTTACTGCCCGGTTCTCTATTTATTTTAGGATTTTTAATCTTATCGGCTATAAATGGTCATCATTATTTTGTGTGGATGACACCCGAATTCTATGATGTAAACAGCCCACAATATGACGAAATATTAATGGCCAAAAGTTGGTGGTTAAACGTACCTTTTTGGATGATACGTACTTTTATCTATATTTTAGGATGGAATTTTTATCGTTACTATTCTCGTAAAAATTCATTGGCACAAGATGAAGCAAAAGATTTAGTACATTACAAAAAGAACATGAAAGCCTCAATTATCTTCTTGCTATTCTTTGTTGTAACAGAATCTATGATGTCTTGGGATTGGATTATGTCTTTAACCCCACATTGGCAAAGCACTTTATTTGGTTGGTATATTTTTTCCTCATTAATTGTTTCGGCAATTACGGTAATAGCTATGGTTACAATTTATTTGAGAGCCAAAGGTTTTTTACCAAAAGTAAACGACAGTCATTTACACGATTTAGCCAAATTTATGTTCGGGTTTAGTATTTTCTGGACGTATTTATGGTTTTCACAATTTATGCTTATTTGGTACGCCAATATGCCCGAAGAAACGGCTTATTTTACACCTAGATTATTAGGTACTTATCAATTGTTGTTTATGGGTATGGTTGCCTTAAATTTTGTATTCCCAATTTTGGTTTTAATGAATAGCGATTACAAACGTGTACCATGGTTTATTATCTCAACAGGTATAATAATTTTATTAGGACATTACATTGATATTTATGTTATGATATCTCCGGCTACAGTTGGTAATCATTGGCAAGTTGGTATTCCAGAAATAAGTGCTGTACTATTCTTTTTAGGACTATTTATCTATGTTGTATTTAACGCTTTAACAAAAGCACCCTTACATGCCAAAGGCAATCCGTTTATGAAAGAATCTGAAAACTACCACTACTAAAAAACACTAAAAAAATCAAGAACAACTAATATATGAAAGCACTTTTTTTTATTTTAATCTTTGTAGCCTTAGTCGTTGCTTGTTGGCAATTTGTTAAGATATTAGGATTGACAAAAGTTAAAAACAGTACTGCTACAGAAAAAGAAAACAACATTAATGGCTGGCTTATGTTAGGCTTAATGGTTTTTATTTATGGATTAATGCTCACCTCTATGTTTAGAGGTCGTGATGTATTATTACCGCGTTTGTCCGCCTCTTTAGAAGGACATCATATCGATAATTTATTTATCATAACGATGTGCCTTATTTTTACGGTACAGTTTATTACACAATTTTTAATTTACTATTATACTTTTAAGTATCGTGGTATTAAAGGACGTAAAGCTATTTTTTTTGCCGATAGCGCTAGATTAGAATTTATTTGGACTGTAGTTCCTGCTATTGTCCTTACTTTATTAATTGGGTATGGTTTATGGACGTGGAATGATGTAATGGATTCTTCTGAGGCTAAAAACCCTCTAGAAATAGAAGTTTATGCAAAACAATTTCAGTGGGAAGCCCGTTATGCTGGTAAAGACAATGTTTTAGGAAAGGCTAATGTGCGCAACATTAAAGGTATTAATACCATGGGTGTTGATACAAATGACACCTACAGTGCAGATGATATTCCAACACGTGTATTGTATTTGCCAAAAGGACGTAAAGTAGTTTTAAGTTTCCGCTCTCAAGATGTTATTCACTCTGCTTATATGCCACATTTTCGTGCTCAAATGAATTGTGTACCTGGTATGACAACCCATTTTGCTTTTACGCCTTCTGTTACTACTGCAGAAATGCGTAAAAACAAAGATATTATTGCTAAAGTGACACATATAAATGAGTTACGTAAAGATAAAGGCGAAGATCCTTATACTTTTGATTATTTATTGCTTTGTAATAAAATATGTGGTTCATCTCATTACAATATGCAAATGAAAATAGTGGTTGTTGAAGAAGCCGAATTTAACGATTGGTTAGCTTCTCAAAAAACACTAGCGCAAGTACTCAACTAAAAACTTACTACTAAAAAATCAACTCATGTCAGAACATCATCATAAAGAGACGTTTGTAACAAAATTTATTTTTAGTCAAGATCATAAAATGATTGCCAAACAATATCTTATTACAGGTATTTTTATGGGGCTTATAGGTATGTTTATGTCTATATTGTTTCGTTTGCAATTATCATATCCAGACACTTCATTTAGCCTTATAGAAGCCTTTTTAGGAAAAGGTCAAGATGGCGGTATTATGTCGCCAGATACTTATTTATCCTTAGTGACAATTCACGGGACTATTATGGTCTTTTTTGTCTTAACAGCAGGCTTAAGTGGTACATTTAGTAATTTACTTATTCCGTTGCAAATTGGGGCACGTGATATGGCTTCGGGTTTGTTAAATATGATATCGTATTGGCTCTTCTTTCTGTCTAGTGTCATCATGTTATTATCGTTGTTTGTAGAAACAGGACCTGCCGCTGGTGGTTGGACAATTTATCCACCTTTAAGTGCCTTGCCTCAAGCGATGCCAGGATCTGGATTAGGTATGACATTATGGTTAGTTTCTATGGCTATCTTTATTGCGTCATCTTTACTAGGTTCATTAAATTATATAGTTACGATTTTAAATTTACGTACCATTGGTATGAAAATGATAAGGTTGCCTCTTACAATTTGGGCATTTTTTATAACAGCTGTTATTGGTGTAACTACATTTCCTGTATTATTATCAGCAGCTTTATTATTAATATTTGACCGTAGTTTTGGCACCTCTTTTTATCTATCAGATATATTTATTCAAGGTGAAGTTTTACATTATCAAGGGGGGTCGCCTATTTTATTCGAACACCTTTTTTGGTTTTTAGGACACCCCGAAGTTTATATTGTGATATTACCCGCAATGGGAATTGTATCAGAAGTAATGGCTACAAATTCGCGTAAACCTATTTTTGGGTATCGTGCTATGATTGGCTCTATAATTGCTATTGCCTTTTTGTCAACAGTAGTTTGGGGACATCATATGTTTGTAACAGGGATGAATCCATTTTTGGGTTCAGTGTTTACTTTTACAACTTTACTAATTGCTATTCCGTCGGCTGTAAAAGCCTTTAACTGGATAACAACACTTTGGAAAGGTAATTTACAACTCAATCCAGCCATGCTATTTTCAATTGGGTTTGTCTCTACTTTTATAACAGGAGGCCTTACCGGAATTGTTTTAGGAGATAGTGCTTTAGATATAAATGTACACGATACGATGTTTGTAGTCGCGCATTTCCATCTGGTTATGGGTGTTTCGGCCATCTTAGGTATGTTAGCAGGTGTCTATCATTGGTTCCCTAAAATGTACGGTCGTATGATGAATAAAGATTTAGGCTACCTTCATTTTTGGCTGACAATAATCTCGGCTTATGGTGTCTTTTTTCCAATGCATTTTATCGGTCTAGCCGGATTGCCAAGACGTTATTATACCAATACCGCTTTTCCAATATTCGACGATTTATTACATATAAATAATGTTATAACAGTATTTGCCATTATTGGCGGATTGGCTCAAATATTATTCTTTGCCAATTTTTTCTTTAGTATAAAAAAAGGCCCCAAGGCTACTCAAAATCCATGGAAATCTAATTCACTTGAATGGACAACACCTGTAGAACATATACACGGTAACTGGCCTGGAAAAATCCCAGAAGTACACCGTTGGGCTTACGACTATTCTAAAGTTGACGAAAACGACGAATTATATGGTGGCCAAGATTTTACTTCTCAAATTGTCCCTGCAAGACTAGGTGAAGAAATGTTTTAAAACCTTTTTATAAAAAAATTAAAAAGCCTCAAAATATCGTTTTGAGGCTTTTTTTTAGCAATGAATATTTAAAAAAAGGACTATTAACCTTAGATCGGACTCAAACTATTAGTATAAAAAATACTATAATTGGTGAGTTAACTCACCAAAAAATTATATATTTGGTGAGTTAATTCACTTAATATGATAAAAAGACAATTAGAAAAGGTTATTCTATCAGGCTTAAATCAAGGAAAAGCAATCATTTTACTAGGGCCTCGTCAAAGTGGAAAAACCACTTTAATGGAGGCCATTGCTTCAAAACACACAAAATATTTATTGCTGGATTGTGACGATCCATTTGTACGCAATCAGTTAGAGAACGCTAATACAGAAGAGCTAAAACAAATTATTTCTGATTATAAATTGGTATTTATAGACGAGGCACAACGTGTAAAAAATATTGGTTTGACACTAAAAATTATAACCGATAGATTAAAAAATGTTCAATTATTAGTTTCAGGATCTTCATCTTTCGAAATTAGCAATCAAACCAATGAGCCTTTAACAGGGAGGAAGTGGGAACATATTTTATATCCCATAAGCTGGGTTGAATTACAGTCGCATATTGGCTTTTTAAAGACGCATCAGCAATTAGAGCATAGGATAATTTATGGTATGTACCCCGATGTAATCAATTTTCAAGGAAAGGAACAGAAAGTTCTCAAAAACTTGTCGAGTAGTTATTTATATAAAGATATTTTTAATTTTAAAGGATTGCGCCGTCCTGAACTTTTAGAAAAGTTATTACAATTATTAGCTTTACAATTGGGCAATGAAGTGTCTTATAATTATTTAGCTAAAATATTACAGGTAGATAAAAATACCATTAGTAATTATTTGCAATTGTTAGAACAAGCTTTTGTAATTTTTAGATTAAAAGCTTTTAGCAGAAATAAAAAAAATGAAATTAAAAGAGGGCGCAAAATATATTTTTACGACACAGGTATCAGAAACAGTATTATAGGTGATTTTAAACCGCTTGAATTTCGACAAGATAAAGGGGCTTTGTGGGAAAATTTTCTGATAAGTGAACGTCGTAAACAATTAGAGTATCAAGAAAAAATTGTAAATACATACTTTTGGCGGACTGTAAGTGGCCAAGAAATTGATTATATAGAAGAAAGAGACGGTGCATTATTTCCTGTTGAGTTTAAATGGAAAGACACAAATTCAAAACACAGTAAAGCTTTTTTTAAATTATATAAAACTGAGGTAACAGTTGTAAATCAATCTAATTTTGAAAATTTTATTAATGGTCAATTATAACCTTAGGTCCAACTCAGGTTTATAGATTTTTAAGCTTAATTTAGCCTATAACAACATAATCTTCTATATTTGAGTCATCAAGTTAAAAATCAACATATCAAATGAAAAAATTTCTTAAAGTATTTCTGATTATTATAATAATCATAGCTCTAGGCTTATGGTATTTTGTAAACAGTTTAAAACCCCAATACAGCGGCAATTTAAAGCTAAAAGGACTGTCTGATAAAGTAGAAGTTTATTACGATACCTATGGTATTCCGCATATTTATGCGCAAAATCAGTCTGACGCTTATACAGCTTTGGGGTATATTCATGCCCAAGACCGTTTGTGGCAAATGGAAGTTATTCGGCGCATAGCACCAGGGCATTTATCAGAAATATTTGGAAAAGATTTAATTGAAACCGATAAATTTTTTGCGAGTATGGGGCTGGAGGAGGCATCGAATAAGGCGGTTGCTCGGTTAGATAAAAACACCCAACAATATAAATACACGCAAGCGTATTTAAACGGTATTAATCAATTTATTGATAACGGCTCTACGCCTGTAGAATATCTAATAACGGGTACTAAAAAAACACATTATACAATTAACGATGTATATAATGTGTTTGGTTATATGTCATTTAGTTTTGCTATGGCACAAAAAGCCGATCCGTTTTTTACCGAAGTTAAAAAGCACTTAAAACCTGTTTATCTGCAAGAATTGGGTTTAAAACCCGATCCAAATACTACTTTAATTCACAATAATTATCAAAATATATCAAGTCCAATTGCCGAGGTTGCTAATACGATAACCAATCAAATTCCGAGTCCGTTTATTGGCAGTAATAGTTGGGTAGTTGGTCCTTCAAAATCGACTACAGGAAAAGTGTTGTTTGCCAATGACCCGCATATGAGTTTTTCTCAACCTGGCGTATGGTACGAAGCCTATTTAAAAACTCCCGATTACGAAATTTATGGCTATCATTTAGCCGGAATTCCTTTTCCTTTACTCGGTCATAACCACCGCATTGCTTATGGCTTGACGATGTTTGAAAATGATGATCTCGATTTTTATCGCGAAAGCGTTAATCCTGAAAATGGAAATCAGTATAAAACACCCGAAGGTTGGCAAGATTTTGTTGTAAAAACAAAAACCATTAAGGTTAAAAAGGGTGACGACATTACGCTAAAAGTGAGATACTCTAAACACGGTCCCATAATGAATGATGTAATAGGTGGTATAAAAGACAAAGCGCCGCTGGCTATGCATTGGATTTACACACAGTTTCCTATAAAAACGCTCAAAGCCATGTACACAATGAGTCACGCCACAAACATTCAAGAATTTCAAAAAGGCGCAGCGTTAATTCACGCACCGGGCTTGAATGTGATGTATGGCGATGCCGATAATAATATTGCTTGGTGGGCTTCGGGTAAATTGTATCGTTTTAACGAGGGCGTTAATCCTAAATTTGTTTTAGATGGCGCAAGTGGAAATGATGAACCAATAAAATATTTAGATTTTTCTAAAAACCCGCAAGCCATTAATCCATCTTGGGGTTATGTGTATTCGGCCAACAATCAACCCGATAGTATTGACTGCGGTTATTTTTATCCGGGGTATTATTTGCCTAAAGACCGCGCTAAACGCATTGTTAATCTTCTAGAAAGTAAAGATAAATGGGCTAAAGCCGATTTTAAAAAGATGATTACCGATGTTAAATCGTCCGAATCACCCGATAATACAGCCGTCTTAGTAAGTGTTTTGTCTGAAAAGAATAACTTAAACACTACCGAAAAACAAGCTTTAGAAGTTCTTAAAAAATGGGATGGCAACAATCAGTTAAAAAATGTAGCGCCAACTATTTACTACAAATGGATTTATAAAGTGATGCATAAAACCTATGCAGATGAACTAGGTGAGGAAGGTTTTGCACAGTTTATGCGGACAGATATTGCCAAAATAATGGAATCTAAACAGATTCAAAACGACAATTCTGTTTGGTGGGACGATGTTACAACAAAAGAGCTTAAAGAAACACGACAGACTATCTTAGCGCTTGCTTTTACAGAAGCAATAAGTGATTTAGAAGAACAGTTAGGCAACGACGTAAACAAATGGACGTGGAACAGAGTACACAGTTTAGAATACGTTCACGCCATTACTAAAAAAGCCCCCATTTTTAACAATTTCTTAAACGTAGGTCCTTTTGAGGCACCCGGAGCACGCGAGGTAATTAACAACCTTATGTTTAGTCTGAATGACAAAGGATTATACAAGGTTCATGCCGGTCCTTCAACCAGACGTGTAATCGATTTTTCTGATGTAGAAAATAGCGAGAGTATTTTACCTACAGGGCAATCGGGTAATCCGTTTAGCAAGCATTATAAAGACCAAGCCAAAATGTATATAAAAGGTCAATTCAGACCGATGTTGATGAATAAAAAAGCAGTTTTAAAATTAAAAGACAAGCTGGTTTTAAGCCCAGAATAAAATCATAGATATAGTCAGGGTTTCACTTTAAGTGAAACCCTGACTAAATAACTATTTGGATTTTTATTTACTGTGGAGTGCTTTTTTCTTTTCAAATTTATGAGTTAACCATTTTAATTTGTTACCGACTTTTATTAAAAGATAAACATTTTCTTCTTTGTCTATTTTAGAAACAGCTTTATTTTTAAATAAAATTTGATAGATGCCTTTACTAAATAAGTCACTTTTAGGATTGCTGTAAACATGTGATTTTAAATTTTGAATGGCAAAAATTTCACTTTCCCCATTTTTTGATAAAGCGACTTTCTCAATAGAAAAATCAGTTGGACTGTTAATCGTGACTTCATAAGAAATAAAAGGCGTCCCCGAAGGAACGCCTGGATATTGTATAAATTTTACTGAAGAAGTTATTTTAGAACTACTACAAGAAGAGATTAAAATTGTAGTAAATAAAATTAATATTTTCGAAAAATTTAATTTAATCACTCTTTAATTATTTTTTTAACAGATACTTCCTTACCATGAGCCACTTTAAAAAGGTATATCCCCGGAGCTATATTTGATAGATTTAATTGATTTGAATCACTGTCTAAGCGGCCAGATTTGACAATTCCACCAACTACATTATAAATATAATAGTTATAATTTTGATTAGAGTTATTAAAACCTTTTAAATTGACGTTTAAGAAATCACCATTTACAGGATTTGGAAATACTGTAGTATTTTTATTTGCCAAACTAAATTGGTCGTAGCTCAAAGTTAAACTTGTAATATCAATCTCCCATAATCCTCTACCAAAAGTAGCCGCAACCAATTTATTGGCTGTGTAGTTAATATCAATATCGTTAACAATTACATTGGGAAAAGAGTCTCCACCTAATTTTTCCCAATTTGAACTACCTATTTTAATGAAAACACCCATTTCTGTGGCTACAAATAAAGTTTCAGAAGATTCAGTTTGGTGAAAGAGTATTTCTTTCATAAGAATATTGGGCAAATTTAAAGATATATTTGTCCAATTTTGGCCACCATTTGTAGATTTAAAAACCTTACTTCCAGATACATATCCTCCAGTTGTGGCGTATATTGTATTAGAACTCGTGCCGTTAAAATCTATTGAATTAGCTTTGGCATTTGCATCAGAAGAAGGTTCGGTTAAAGCCGTCCAATTTGCACCACTATCTGTACTCATTTTTAATGCATTAGCACCCATAACGGCAATACCTGCCCCATGAGTACTTATGAATGTTATTTGACCAGCCCCTGAATTTAAACTTGTATGAGCACCACCGGACGTGTTAAGTTTGTAAACATCGTCGCCACCTGCGTATAATATTGTTGGATCTGTTGTATGCATTTCTAAAGGCCATATAAAGGCTGCTCCCGGAATAGTTTGTAAGTTTAAGGTACCTTGATAATTACCAGAAAAACCAACATCTGTTGCGGTTAGCCCCCCTTGAGTACCTCCTAAATAGCGTTTATTAGTGTCGTTATAATCAATAGCTGTGGCTGTGCCATCACCGGCAGAGGCGGCAATCCATTGCATCGAACCAGCGTGCATTTCTCTACTAAAACCATCGTTATCTTGATTGCCTATTAACATATTACCACTTGAACTATTTGGAGTTATGGCAGCACTGTATAATTGTGTGTTTACAACACCGTCAGATTTGTAAGTAACCGAGGGTGTTATGTCACTAAGGCTTGAAAAAGTTAAGAAACTTAAACCACCATCGTTAACAGACCAATAGTCAAATGTACCATCGCCATCTAAATGGCCTACGTTATGCCAATCTGAGTGAATATAAGTACCGGGGTCGGTACTTGAATTCCAATAACCGTTAAGTGTTTTTGTCCAAGTGGTTCCATCATCACGAGAAGTATAACCGTTAAAAGCACCACTAATTATTAAACCACTTCTTACATTCAAAGCTTGATTATAGCCACCTTGAGCATCATAAGTAGGTACTGTAATACCCATTGTTACCCAACTTGAGCTTGCGGCAGCTGTATCGTATTTTTTTAATACACCAGTACTATTTATAGCGTAAAAAATATCACCTTCTGCGGCTAGAGCTGTTTTGTCTTGATTGTTTCCAGATGGGTTAACTTCTGTCCACGTATCACCTAAATCGGTAGACATAAAGATACCTCCCCATTGGTCTGCGCACATATATTTATTGTTAGAAATAACAAATCTTCCAAAATTATCATTAAAAGGAGAAGATTTTACATCTGTCCAAGTAGTGCCACCGTTAGTTGTTTTTTTGATATTAAATTTAGTTCCTACAATTACTGTTTGGTCATCAATTACTATTAAGTTAGATGTTACTTCTGCTTGGTCAACTGTAAAACTTAATCCAGTAGCACTCCAAGTACTTCCACCATCAGTAGATTTTAAAACACCAATAGAATTCACGTGGCTTCCGTCATAATCTCCGGTAGAAGCGTATAAAATAGAACTAGAACTGTATGTCACTGAGGGTTTTGCCCTAACATCTGTAACGCCAATACCTGCTACTAAATCTAATTGAGGTGTCCAATTAGAACCGTTATCCATAGACCTCCAAATACCACCAGCGGGTGATCCTACAAATAATACACTCTGATTAACATTTGACGCATTTCTAAATCTGTAAAAACTGTTGAGTCTTCCCATTTGTGGAAAATTAGGATAACCATTGGCTACAGGGGTGGTTCCGGGACCAACATTAGACCATGTTGCAAGTATTTTATTTGAAATATTAGTCTTAGGTTTTGAAATAATTTTTCCATTAGCATCAATAATACTGGCATTGTAATAACCTAGGTTTGCAGACGGAAAATTACCGTTAGCATCAATTCTGTCTTTCCAAAAATAGGCCCACCTTTCAAAGTGTTTATACTCTTTAAGGTCTTCTAGCTTGGTTAAATCGTAATTGGCAATTTCTGCCCTTTTTGACGATAAAATTTGAAAATAATTTGCATTTTTTTTAGCCGCTTCTCTTTTGTAATTCATTCTTGAAGAAGTCTGACTAAACATAGCAGTTACACACAACAGGGCAACTAAACTTAGTAAAGTTTTGTTCATGTTATTAGTTTTTAGTTAGTAGTATTTTAATTATATTAACAATAATGAAATATAACTAAGCTGTAAATATAAACAAAATAATATTAATGTTATAAAATTGAGAATATGTTAATTTTAGGAAAAAATAGATTTAATACAAAAATAAAGATTCGTATTTATTTCAAGTAAATCTCTAACTATTTTCACAACAAATCATAGCATCACTCAAAGTGATGCTATGACTAAAATAAACTTCACCACTTTTTATAAACTTCCTCAAAAGGAATTCTAAAGCGTTTGCCATAAACGCCTTCGGGTTTTCTTAAACCACACCCAATAACCATATTAATTTCAGCCCCATAAGGCAGCTTTAAAAGACGTTTAATTCTTAAAGTATCGGTACCTTCCATTGGGCAGGTGTCGTAGCCGTAGGCCGCCATACTCAACATAAAAGTTTGAGCAGCTAATCCGGCACTTTTATGAGCTACTACACGAATATCTTTACTGCGGACTTCTCTATAAACGGTTCTAAAAAGGCCTATAAACCAAAAGGTAATGTACTTAGCCCAACCCAAAATACCCAAAATATCAAAGTAGGTAAAGGGCATGAGTTTTTTATAATAGTTTTTGGCAAATTTCTCACGACTTGATTGTTCGGCTACAGGTTTGTTGCCGTAAATTGTATCTAAATAAGCCAAATTAGCTTGTTGCCTTTTGCGCCATAAATCTTTTCGGGTAACAACAACCACTAGTTCAAGAGCCGTTTTAGCCGCACTTTGGTTAAAACTGTATTTAACTATCTTATTTTTTATGTCGTCAGAAACAATATGATGGAACTCCCACAACTGCATATTACTGCTGCTAGGAGCTAAAGTAGCTTGTTCAATACAGGTTTTTACAATAGCAGTGTCAATAGGTTTTGTGGCATCATAAGTTCTTACGGCACGGCGGTATTGCACGGCTTCGCTAACGGTTTTTTGAGTCATAGTAGTGTTTTTTGAGGGGATGAATTTAAGAAAAAATTAGAAAGAACTATCACTCTTCCCTTTGGGAAGCCATACCTGCGGTAGGCAGGGGCAGGGGATGGGAATTAAATTTTTTGGAATTTACTTAATTGTTTGTTCATATACCAAAACCAGAGTGGTGGAAATAAAGCTAAAATTATCATACCCGGATAACCTGTGGGCATTTGCGGACTTTTCGGAACCGATTCTAATATTTGATATTTTTTGCTACCCTTGTAATGATGGTCAGAATGACGTGATAAGTTAAACAAGAACAGGCGTCCTAAAATATGATCAGAATTCCAAGAATGGACATGTTTAACACGTTCGTATTTACCATTTTCTTTTTTGTGTCGTAACAAGCCATAATGTTCAATATAGTTTACAGTTTCCAATAAAGCTATACCCACAATAGCAGCCAATAGAAAGCTTAAAAAAACAAAGCTTCCGTAAAAGAAATAAATAGCAGTTAAAAACAATACTGTGGTTAAACTGTAAACCACCATTTTGTTGTGTATAGATATTTTTGAATAAGCTTTTTTAGCCATACGTTTGTTTTCTATTTGCCAAGCCTCAATATAACTGCCAAAATGTGAACGCAACCAAAAAGTAAAAACCCATTCGTTTTTGCGGGCTGTAGCCGCGTCATTGGGTGTGGCTACGTTGCGGTGATGTCCTTCGTTATGATAGGGTAAAAAATGGGTGTTTATAGAAGTGAGTAAAAGTAATTCGCCTATTAATTGTTCTACTCGGTTAGACCGATGCCCCAATTCGTGTCCCACATTTATACCAATAACCCCACACATAAAGGCCATACTGTCTATTCTACCAAGATATTCTAAAGTGCTCAAATTGGGCTCTTGTATAACTTTAAAAAAGAAGAATAGAAAGATAATTTGTACAGGTAAGGTAAGGTATAAAATAAGACTGTAAAAGACTTTGTCTTTTTCTTTAGCAGCTACCTCTTTGGTAAAATTAGAAGAGTCGGCCGGTATGAGTAATTCTATCAAAGGCACCAAAACAAAAAATAAAAATAAAGGTGTAAATGTTAAAAGCCCTTTTGAGGTAAACGAGATGTAAACACTTAGTGGTAATAGGTAAACCAAAAGGTATTTAAGGCGTTTCATAATAGGAATAATATTAAAAGATTTAGGGTAGCAAGATAACTAAAAATATTATTTATTTTGAGCTGCTATTTCTAATAAGTTGTTTTACTGCATGTTAAAATAAAAAAAAGCCTCGCGAAAGCGGGGCTTCTAATTAACCAATTCAAGTTAAATTATGGTCGATCGGCCTAAATTAATATTCTTATAGTTGGCTTTATAATCTTCGGGGTAATTAATGTAATCTACTATAAACGCCCCAATATCATCAGTTTTAAAAAGTGATTCGGCATTAATATCCGTGGTACACACATTCATATCCAAAGACTTATCTACGGCGTCTTTTACATTTTGCGCTTCTTTAAACAAGTCGAAATGTTCTAACAACATAGCGGCGGATAAAATTGACGCTATCGGATTGGCACTGTTTTTCCCTTTGGCTTGCGGATACGAGCCGTGAATAGGCTCAAACAAGGCGGCGTGTTTACCAATAGAAGCCGAAGCCAACAAACCAATAGAACCCGCAATAACACTGGCTTCGTCAGAAATAATATCACCAAACATATTTTCGGTTAAGATGACGTCAAACTGTCGCGGATTTAAAATAATTTGCATAGCGGCATTATCCACAAATAAAAAATCGAGCGCTACATTTGGATATTCCTCAGCTAAGGCTGTAACTTGTCTGCGCCACAATCTTGAGGTTTCCAGTACGTTGGCCTTATCTATTAAAGTCAGTTTTTTACGGCGTTTTTGAGCGGCTTTAAAAGCCAAATGACTTATGCGGTCAATTTCTTCAGTATTATAACTACAGTTATCTGAGGCACTTTTGCCGTCGGCACTTAAAGTTTTTTCGCCAAAATAAATACCACCTGTCAGTTCGCGGTAAATAACAAAATCGGTTCCTTTTATGACGTGTTCTTTTAAGTTAGATTTAGAAATTAAAGCGTCATAAGTAGTCAACGGCCGAATGTTGGCAAACAGACCCAAACTTTTGCGCAATTTGAGCAAACCTTGTTCTGGGCGGACTTTTGCGTTGGGATTGTTATCGTATTTGGGGTCGCCAATAGCACCGAATAAAATAGCGTCGGCATCGGCACAAACTTTTAGGGTATCGTTGGGTAACGGATTCCCTGTTTTATCTATGGCCACAGCGCCCACATCGGCCGTACTAAAAGTAAAGTCGTGTGAATATTTGTCGGCTAAGGCCTCCAAAACTTTGACCGCTTCGGCGGTCACTTCGGGACCAATCCCGTCGCCGGGTAATAATGCTATTTTAATATTCATAATTTTCCTTTACTGTCATTGCGAGTCCTAATGCTAATTAGGGCGTGGCAATCTCATAAATTCAAGAGATTACTTCCCCTTTATCACGGTGTCGTAATGACGTTTTTATTTTTTAATTCGTAAGCTTCAATCTTATCTTTTATACTCACCAAATAATCAATGTCTGTATATGCGTTTTGTAAACAGATTTTTTTATACGGATTTATATCAAATTTTTCTGATTCCCCCGTTTTCTCTAAAATGACATTTTGGGTCTCTAAATCGACAAAAACAACTGTTTTTGGCTCATTTTTGACCGTTTTTAGCAATTTTTGTAAAAAATTGGACGAAACTTGAATCGGTAAAATGCCGTTATTTAGGGCATTTCCTTTAAATATATCGGCAAAAAAACTCGATATAATAACCCTAAAACCGTAATCGTATAAAGCCCAAGCCGCGTGCTCGCGACTGGAGCCGCAACCAAAATTGTTCTCGGCTATCAAAATAGAACCGTTAAATTGTTTATTGTTTAACACAAATTGTGTGTTAGGTGAATTGTCTTTATTGTAACGCCAATCTCTAAATAAGTTTTCACCAAAACCTTTTCGGTTGGTGGCTTTTAAAAAACGTGCCGGAATAATCTGATCGGTATCAATGTCCTTTATAGGCAATGGGACTGCCGTACTGCGGATTTTAGTAAATTTTTCCATCGTTAATTCAATTGGGTTATAGCTACAATTTTGCCGTGAATAGCTACCGAAGCTGCTACCAAAGGACTCGCCAAAAGCGTTCTGGAGCCTTGCCCTTGACGCCCTTCAAAATTGCGGTTTGAGGTAGAGACGCAGTATTCCTTTTCGGGAATTTTATCATCATTCATCGCCAAACAGGCCGAACAGCCGGGTTGCCGTAATGAGAATCCGGCTTCTTCAAAAATACTTTGTAAACCTTCTTCTTTTATTTGTTGGGCCACTAAATGCGAGCCCGGTACTATTAAGGCATGGACGTTTTTAGCCTTTTTTTTTCCTTTAATATAGTGGGCTGCCACTCTAAAATCTTCTATTCTAGAATTGGTGCAGCTGCCGATAAAAACATAATTTATGGGCTTATTTATAAGCGATTCACCTTGGGTAAAAGCCATATATTTTAAAGCTTTGTCAAGCGCGCCGTTTTTATCTGTCGGAATGGCGTCTGTAATTTTTATACCCATCCCTGGATTGGTACCGTAGGTTATCATAGGAGCCATATCTGAAGCGTCGAATGTATATTCAGCGCCAAAGGTGGCATCGTCATCCGATTTTAAATTTTGCCAAGAAGCTGTTTTTTGTTTAAAAGCTTCTCCTTTTGGCGCAAACGCTCTTCCGCTAAGGTAGTTAAAAGTGGTTTCATCGGGGGCTATCATACCGCCTCGGGCACCCATTTCAATACTCATATTGCATACCGTCATACGGCCTTCCATACTCATATTTTCAAAAATTTCACCGGCGTATTCTACAAAATAACCTGTACCAGCATGAGTACCTAATTGGGCAATGATGTATAAAATGACGTCTTTGGGCGTGACGTTTTCGGGCAGTTTTCCGTTTACCGTAATACGCAGGGTTTTGGGTTTTTCGGTTACCACACATTGGCTGGCAAAAACCTGAGCTACTTGGCTGGTGCCGATACCAAAAGCGATACATCCAAATGCCCCATGGGTAGCGGTATGGCTGTCGCCACAAACCATTGTCATGCCTGGTTGCGTGATACCCAATTCGGGCGCCATTACGTGGACTATACCGTTGTATTTATGCCCCAATCCGTATAAAGTAATGTTGTGTTTTGTGCAATTTTTGGTGAGTTGTGCAAGTTGCTTTCTTGACAAAGCATCCTTTACGGGTAAATGCTGATTTTTGGTGGGGGTATTATGGTCGGCAGTGGCAATAATTTGCTGAGGTCTGAAAATGTCAATATTTTTATCCTCAAGTTCTTTAAAAGCCTGCGGACTCGTCACTTCGTGAATTAAATGCTTGTCTATGTATAAAACTTGCGGACCGTTTTTTATGGTTGTCACCACATGCGTATCCCAAACCTTATCAAAAAGTGTTTTTCCCATTTAATTTAAAGCTAAAAATTGACGCTTCTTTTAAAATTATTATTTGAATTTATTAAATGGTGGATGTCGTCATCGTTAACCTCTTTGCGCTTGTCGGCATATTTTAAAAACTCAGGATACAAGACATCTAACTCTATTTTAGTCAATTCATAACCGACATTTTTAGCGCGATATGCCAAGGCAGCACGACCACTTCGGGCGGTTAATACAATAGACGATTCAGTTACGCCCACATCTTCGGGATTTATTATTTCGTAAGTCGTTCTTTCTTTTATAACCCCATCTTGATGAATTCCGGAACTGTGGGCAAAAGCATTATCGCCTACAATAGCTTTATTGGCTTGCACAAACATGCCCATATTATTTTGAACCATTTTACTGGTATCGTATAATAATTTAGTATCTATATTGGTATCTAAATTTAAATAAGGATGTTGTTTTAAAATCATAACAACTTCTTCTAAGGCGGTGTTTCCGGCACGTTCGCCAATACCGTTAATGGTACATTCTATTTGACGTGCCCCATTTTGAACACCCGCAATGGCATTGGCAGTAGCCAAGCCTAAATCGTTATGACAATGACATGAAAGGGTTACATTTTCTATACCCTTTACATTGTCTTTTAGGTATTTAATTTTAGCACCATACTCATCGGGTAAACAATAGCCAGTAGTGTCGGGAATGTTAAGAACGGTAGCACCTGCTTTAATAACGGCTTCGCACACTTGAGCCAAAAATTTATTTTCGGTACGACCTGCATCTTCGGCATAAAATTCAACATCTCCCACAAAGGTTTTAGCATAAGCGACGGCTTCTACGGCACGTGCGATAACTTTTTCTCTGGTTGAATTAAATTTATGGATGATATGCGAATCTGAAGTGCCGATTCCGGTGTGGATTCTAGGGTATTTGGCATATTTTAAAGCTTGAGCGGCGACTTCAATATCTTTTTTGTTGGCACGCGATAAAGCGCAGACTGTGGCATTTTTAACCACTTTTGCTATTTCGCTAACAGCCTCAAAATCGCCCGGACTTGATACGGGAAACCCTGCTTCAATGACATCTACACCCAAAATATCTAGGCGTTTGGCGATGGTTAATTTTTGTTGGGTATTTAACTTACAACCGGGAACTTGCTCACCATCTCTAAGGGTCGTATCAAAAATTTGGACTTTATTTTTAGTCATTATAAATTATTTTTATCACATTTGGTCTTTCAAAAGTATTATTTGAGATTATTGTGATTTTAACGAGAATTGCCCTTTTTACTATAGTCAATTAAAAATCAATAATTTTAAATTACTTATTGTCAGAATATTAAATTTAAAATCAATACAATGGCTATTGAGCAAAAAGATGCCCTTTTTATGTTGATTAAGTCGCTTTCTAAATCAGAAAAGCGTCAATTTAAGTTATATGCGGGTAGATTGGGTGTTAATGCGCACGCTAATTTTATGTCGTTATTTAATTTATTAGATAAGGTGGACAATTTTGATGACGCCTTAATTTCAAAAAAAACCGATATTAAAAAACAACAAATTTCTAATACTAAAGCACATCTTTACAAGCAAATTCTGATAAGCTTAAGGTTTAATCCGGTACATCAAAACACGCGGGCACATATTAGAGAACAATTTGATTTTGCGGCTATTTTGTACAGCAAAGGACTGTACAAACAAAGTTTAAAAATTTTAGATAAAACCAAAGAGCTCGCCCTTAAAAATGGTGAAAACAATTTGGCTTTTGAAATTGTAGAATTCGAAAAGGTTATAGAATCACAGTACATAACGCGCAGTATGAGTAACAGGGCGCAAGACCTTACCAAACAAGCAAAAAGGCTGAGTCAGAAAAATGTTCGGATTAGTAAATTGTCTAATTTATCGCTTCAGTTGTATAGCTTATTACTCAAAGAAGGTTATGTTAAAAATGATGATGATGCTAAAAAAGTCATTAAATTTTTTGATAAAAAATTGCCCAAATACGCCATAGTCGACTTAGGATTTAAAGAAAAACTCTTTTTGTATAAAGCTTATTTATGGCAGAGTTTAATTTTACAAGACTTTGTGTCGAGTTATAAATACGCTCAAAAATGGGTGGATTTATTTGACGAAAACCCTGAAATGAAAAAACAAAACCCTGTTTTTTATATCAAAGGTTTAGATTATTTGTTAGAGGCGCTTTTCTTTATAAAACACCGTACAAAGTTTAAGGAGGTACTCGAAAAATTAAAATACGATTTAGAAGCAGAAAACATTACCATAAATCAGAATACCAAAACATTGTCGTTTTTGTGTTATAGTCAGAATAAACTGAATTTATACTTTTTAGAAGGTCGCTTTACAAAGGGTTTAAACTATATTCAAAAATTGTTAACCGATTTAAAAAATTACGAATCAAAAATAGATGCCCATCATGTTATGGTGTTTTATTACAAAATAGCCAGTATGTATTTTGGTGCTGGTAAAAATGAGGAATGTATATTTTATCTCGAAAAAATAATAGCTGACAAATCCTTAAAAATGCGTGAAGATTTGTTGTGTTTTTCGCGTGTCTTAAATTTAGTAGCCCATTACGATGCCGGACTTGATGAAAATATTGAAAAACTTATTGTTTCGACTTATAAATTTTTGGTTAAAATGAACGATTTGCACCAAGTGCAGCGCAAAATGATTCTGTTTCTTAAAAATCTGAATAATATTTATCCGCAAGACCTCAAAAAAGCTTTTATAAAATTGTATGACGATTTAAAAGTTTACGAAAATCATCCTTACGAAAAACGGGCTTTTTTGTATTTAGATGTCTTGTCTTGGTTAGAGAGTAAAATAGAAAACCGTCCGGTTGAAATAATTATCAGCCAAAAAGCTAAAAAGTTGGTTAGGTAACTAAACACTTATTTTTTAATAAAATCATAACCCGCTATCACAAATTTACAATCCGTGATTAATTAAACCAGCTCCGCAAGGTCTCCAGACATTGAGGTCTCATAAGATAAAGTATTTTTGGGATATAACAGAATACCCCAAGCCCCTTGTTTTTGTAGGATGTATTAAACAAACTATTTCATCTTAAAACAATACATTTGTACTAATGAATAAACAAGAACAAAGAGTTATTTATCAAGCCAAGGATGGCCAAACTCAAATTGATGTTCAAATTCAAAACGATTCTGTTTGGTTGAATCATAATCAATTAGTGACCTTATTCAATAGGGATATTAAAACTATTGGTAAGCGTTTAACTATGTTTTTAAAGAAGGTGAATTAGATAAAGAATCAACTGTCACAAAATATGCGACAGTTCAAAATGAAGGTGGTAGAGAAGTTAAAAGGTATATTGAACATCATAATTTAGATGCAATTAGAATATCTTTTTAAATTCTATGAAGAAATGACTAAGAAAGATACCCTAATTTGCTAAACAAAAAAATAAGAAAATGTAAAAAATGAGCAAGAAAAACGAACCAAAAAAAAGTAACGAATTACAACAGTTCGAAAATTTTGTGATTTTTCAAACCGAAAATGGCAAAGTTAATATTGATGTCTATTTTCAAGATGAAACACTTTGGCTTACTCAAAAACGTATTGCCGAATTGTTTGAAAAAGGCCGTTCTACTATTACTGAACATTTGAAAAAGATTTTCGATAATGGCGAATTAATCCAAAGTTCAGTATGTCGGGATTTCCGACATACTGCTCAACCCCGCTACCGCACTCTCAAAGTTTCGGGACTTTCGTGTAGGTAACAGCTCACGGTTACAATCCGCAATTTCTCCAAACCAAAACTAGCTCCGCAAACTCTCCAGACTTTGAGGTACTATAAAAAGTATTTTAATAAGAGGTATAAATAGAAATAATTAAAAGACCATTAAATTATCACAAATTAAGACCTGTATCAAAAAACGATACAGGTTTTTTTATAGCCTTGTCATTGTAAATTAGATATTGATAGTGTCTTAAAAATCAGATAAATATGTAACAAATATATAAATTGACTATTGTAGAAAAAACAAAGGAAAACAAAGCCAAACGGCTATTGCGTTTACTTTTGATAATTATTTTAAAAATTAAAACACAAATAAGAGCACATAAATGCAACTCAATAAATACAGTAAACGCGTTACACAAGATCCCAATCAGCCGGCAGCACAAGCGATGCTTTACGGTGTAGGATTATCAGAATCAGATATGCAAAAACCGCAAATTGGTATTGCCAGTACAGGTTTTGATGGGAACACATGCAATATGCATCTCAATAACTTAGCCGCCAAGATTAAATTCCACGTCAATCAAAAAGATTTGGTGGGTTTGATGTTTCATACCATCGGCGTAAGCGATGGTATTTCTATGGGCACAAGCGGTATGAATTACTCACTGCCTTCGCGTGATGTAATAGCCGATTCTATTGAAATTGTGATGAATGCCCAAAGTTACGACGGTTTGGTAGCTGTGGTTGGATGCGATAAAAATATGCCGGGCGCTGTTATGGCTATGTTGCGTTTAAACAGACCTTCGTTAATGGTTTATGGCGGTACCATCGCCTCAGGAAACCACAAGGGTAAAAAGCTTGATATCGTTTCGGCTTTTGAAGCTTTAGGTGAAAAAAATGCAGGCAAATTAAACGATGATGAGTTTAAAGAAATTATCAAAAAAGCCTGCCCAGGACCGGGAGCTTGCGGGGGTATGTACACAGCCAACACTATGGCTTCTTCTATTGAAGCACTGGGCTTTTCATTGCCGTTTAATGCGTCGTTGCCGGCCGAACATCCCGATAAAAATAAAGAAACACGTTTGGTAGCAAAAGCTATTGATAATCTGATAAAATTAGATTTAAAACCCCTTGATATTATCAGTAAAAAAGCACTTGAAAATGCTATTTCTGTGGTTATTGCTTTAGGAGGGTCAACAAATGCCGTTTTGCATTATTTGGCTATTGCCAGATCTGCTGGTATAAAATTTGAATTAGATGATTTTCAACGTATAAGCGATAAAACACCTGTGTTGGCCGATTTAAAACCCAGCGGTAAATATTTAATGGAAGATGTGCACAGTATTGGCGGTACACCTGCCGTGATGAAATACTTGCTAAATAAGGGTTATTTACACGGCGATTGTATGACAGTCACAGGAAAAACTATTGCCGAAAACCTAGCAGATATTAAACCGATGGCATTCGAGCAAACGGTTATTCACAATATCGATACAGCCATTAAAAAAACAGGGCACCTTCAAATTTTAAGAGGCAGTATTGCTCCCGAAGGTTCGGTGGCTAAAATAACAGGAAAAGAGGGACTTATGTTTAAAGGCTCGGCTAAAGTTTATGATAGTGAACAAGCTGCCAATGACGGTATTGCTAATGGCTTGGTAGCAAAAGGCGACGTGATTGTTATCAGATATGTCGGACCCCGCGGTGGCCCAGGTATGCCAGAAATGCTTAAACCCACTTCTATGATTATGGGTGCAGGGTTGGGCAAATCTGTGGCACTTATTACCGATGGCCGTTTTTCTGGTGGCACGCATGGTTTTGTAGTAGGCCATATTACGCCCGAAGCCCAAGATGGAGGCCCTATAGCCTTTATACAAGATGGTGATGAAATTATTATTGATGTGGCTAATAACCGCATAGATTTAAATATTTCTGAATCTGAATTCTCAGCACGTAAAGCTGCTTGGCAACAACCAGAATTAAAAGCCAAAAGAGGCATTTTATACAAATATGCTAAAACTGTTTCAACCGCCTCACAAGGTTGCGTAACCGATGAATTTTAAAAAATTATGGAAACATTGAACGAAACAATTGCTAAAACAAAGTCTAAAACCACAATTAAAGTGTCTGGTGCCGAAGCGGTCATAAAATGTTTGTTGGCTGAAGGTGCTGATTTAATCTTTGGCTACCCCGGCGGGGCTAATATGCCTATTTATGATGAATTGTATAAATATCAAGATAAAATACGCCATATTTTGGCACGTCATGAGCAAGGCGCTATTCATGCGGCTCAAGGTTTTGCTAGGGTGACGGGTAAAACGGGTGTAGTTTTCGCTACGTCAGGACCGGGTGCTACCAATTTGGTTACTGGCATTGCCGATGCTCAAATAGACTCAACGCCTTTGGTGTGCGTTACTGGTCAGGTGGCTTCAAATTTATTGGGTTCAGATGCTTTTCAAGAAACTGATATTGTGGGTATTTCAACACCCGTAACCAAATGGAATTATCAAATCACCAAAGTCGAAGAGATTCCCGAAGTGTTTGCCAAAGCTTTTTACATAGCCAAATCGGGCAGACCGGGACCTGTTCTTATAGATATTACAAAAGATATACAATTTGAGGATATAGATTTTTCTTATAAAAAATGCAATAATATAAGGAGTTATCGTCCTGTGCCTAAAATAAATAATAGCAAGATAAAAGAAGCGGCTATGCTTATTAACCAAGCGAAAAAACCGTTTATTGTTTTCGGACAGGGTGTTATTCTCGGTCAAGCCGAAGCCGCTTTTAAAGCGTTTATAGAAAAAACTGATATTCCATCGGCATCTACAGCCTTAGGTTTGTCGGCTTTAGAATCTAAGCACAGGTTACATGTGGGTATGGTAGGGATGCACGGTAATTACGCCCCTAACGTGTTGACCAACGAATGTGATGTTTTAATAGCCGTAGGTATGCGTTTTGATGATAGGGTTACGGGTAATTTAGATACTTATGCCAAACAAGCCAAAGTCATTCATTTTGAAATAGACCCTAGCGAAGTTGATAAAAATGTTAAAACCGATGTAGCCGTTTTAGGCAATGTAAAAGAAACATTGGCTCAAATAATGCCACTGGTAGAAAAAAGAGAGCATAAATCGTGGTTACAAACATTCAACAAATTATACCAAAAAGAATATGATGTTGTTATTAACGACCAATTAAGTCCTACAAAAGAAGGTCTTACAATGGGCGAAGTGGTTAACGACATAAATAAAGAGACAAAAGGCGATGCCATTATTGTATCGGATGTTGGGCAACATCAAATGTTTGCCTGTCGTTATGCCGATTTTATCAAAACCCGTAGCAGTGTTACTTCGGGAGGCTTGGGTACTATGGGCTTTGCTTTACCGGCTGCTATTGGAGCAAAACTAGGGCAACCCAACCGTGAAGTTGTTGCTGTTATTGGCGATGGTGGTTATCAAATGACCATTCAAGAATTGGGTACTATTTTGCAGACTAAAGTTCCTGTAAAAATAGTGGTACTTAACAACAGCTTTTTAGGCATGGTACGCCAATGGCAAGAGTTGTTTTTTGACAAACGTTACGCGTCAACGGTTATGACCAATCCCGATTTTGTGAAAATAGCCCAAGGTTATGGCATAAAAGCTAATCGCGTAAGCGAACGTAAAAATTTAAAAGCGACTATAAATGATATGATGGCTTCAAAAGAAGCTTACTTTTTAGAAGTTGTGATAGAAAAAGAAGGCAATGTATTTCCTATGATTCCTTCGGGTGCAACAGTTTCAGATGTTAGATTAAGTTAGTTATGGAAGAAAAACAGAAATTTACAGTATCGGTTTACACCGAAAATAATGTGGGCTTACTCAACCGTTTGTCGGCTATATTTCTAAAGCGTCATATAAATATTGAGAGTATGACGGTCAGTCCGTCAGAAATAGAACACGTACACCGTTTTACCTTTGTAGTTATTGTAACCGAAACACTTATCCGTAAAGTGGTGGGTCAGCTTGACAAACAAATTGAAGTGATAAAAGCCTATTATCACAAAGAAGATGAAATCATTTATCAAGAAACGGCTATGTTTAAATTATCGACCGAATTTTTGTACGATGAGCGCATTCAAAATAAACTAAAATTACGTCGTGCCCATATGGTTAGTATTACCAAAGATTTCTTTGTTATAGAAACAACCGGATTAAAAGAGGATATTGACCGATTACATGAGCGTTTAAAACCTTATGGATTGATGCAATTTGTACGCTCGGGTCGGATTGCTATTTCGCGATCTAAAATGGCCATAACCGAATTATTAAAAGAAAATTACATTTAAAAAATACAACATGAAAAATTACTTTAACCAATTACCATTACGCTTAAAACTAGAACAACTAGCGACTTGCGATTTTATGGATACTTCAGAATTTGAAGACGGTGTTAAAAAATTAAAGGGCAAAAAAATAGTCATTGTGGGCTGTGGGGCACAAGGCTTAAATCAAGGTTTAAATATGCGCGATTCGGGTTTAGATGTGTCTTACACTTTACGTGATGGCGCTATTGCGGAAAAACGAGCTTCTTTCAAAAATGCCACAGAAAATGGGTTTAAAGTCGGCAATTATCAAGAAATGATTCCAACAGCCGATTTGGTTATAAACCTCACACCCGATAAGCAACATACAGCGGTAATTAACGCCGTGATGCCCTTGATGAAATACGGGGCGACTTTATCGTACTCTCATGGTTTTAACATTGTGGAAGAAGGCATGCAAATTCGAAAAGATATTACCGTCATTATGGTAGCACCCAAATCGCCGGGTACTGAAGTACGCGAAGAATACAAACGCGGTTTTGGTGTGCCAACACTCATTGCTGTTCATCCCGAAAACGACCCCAATGGCGATGGTTTCGAAATAGCCAAAGCTTATGCGGCTGCTACTGGAGCCCATAAAGCAGGGGTACTACACTCGTCTTTTGTAGCCGAAGTAAAATCGGATTTAATGGGCGAACAAACCATTTTATGTGGGGTGTTGCAAACAGCGTCAATTTTATCGTTTGATAAAATGATAGAAAAAGGGATTGAAGCAGGTTATGCTACAAAACTAATTCAGCAAGGCTGGGAAACGACTACCGAAGCTTTAAAGCACGGTGGCATTACCAATATGATGGATCGTTTGTCTAATCCTGCTAAAATTAAAGCCTATCAGTTAGCCGAAGAACTCAAACAAATTATGCGTCCGCTGTATCAAAAACATATGGATGATATTATGAGTGGGACATTTTCTAAAACGATGATGGAAGATTGGGCTAACGACGATGAAAATTTACTAAAATGGCGTGCCGAAACGGGTGAAACTGCTTTTGAAAAAACACAAGTAACTGATGCCGATTTAGCCGAGCAAGAATATTTTGACAATGCGGTGTTGATGATTGCTTTTGTCAAAGCAGGGGTTGAGTTGGCTTTTGAAACGATGACTGAAGCCGGTATAAAAGAAGAATCGGCTTATTATGAATCGCTTCATGAAGTACCCCTAATTGCCAACACCATCGCCCGTAAAAAATTATACGAAATGAACCGTATTATTTCTGATACAGCAGAATACGGTTGCTATTTGTTTGACCATGCCTGTAAACCGCTTTTAGCCGATTTTATGACTAAAATAGATACTGATGTGATAGGTAAAAAGTATGGAGAAGGCGCAGATAATTGTGTAGATAACAATACATTGATAGCCATAAACGAGGCCATTCGTTTTCATCCTATAGAAATTATAGGATACGAATTACGTGCCTCTATGACAGCTATGACCAAATTAGATTAAACAATTTTTTATGATAACGAGCACAAAAAAAGGTATTTCCTTAGAAACAATATATAAAGCACAACACGCCATTAAAGATGTGGTAGTCCATACGCCTTTAATGTTTATGAAAAATTTTTCTAAGCAATACCAAGCTCAAATTTATTTTAAACGCGAAGATTTACAAGTGGTGCGTTCTTATAAAATTCGGGGGGCTTACAACAAAATTCAGGGTTTAAAAAAAGACCAATTAGTAAATGGTATTGTTTGTGCCAGTGCTGGAAATCATGCGCAAGGTGTCGCTTTTGCTTGTCATAAATTAAAAGTACAAGGTACCATTTTTATGCCGGTTACCACGCCACACCAAAAGATTGATCAGGTTAAAATGTTTGGAGACGGCTATGTTACAATTAAATTAATAGGTGATACTTTTGACGATAGTCAGGCTGCCGCCGATACTTTCTGTAAAGAAAACAAAAGTACCTTTGTGCATCCGTTTAACGATATAGACGTTATGGCCGGACAAGGCACTATTGGCCTTGAAATTTTAAACGATGCTACCAACCCGGTTGATTATTTAATGATGCCTGTTGGGGGAGGCGGTATGGCTTCGGGGGTCTCAAATGTATTTAAAGCCTTGAGTCCTAATACAAAACTTATCGGTGTTGAACCCAAAGGGGCACCCTCTTTAACTACATCTTTAAAAAAAGGAGAAAATACAACCCTAAAAACGATCGATAAATTCGTTGATGGGGCTGCCGTAAAACGTATGGGCGATTTAACTTTTGAATTTTGTAAAAATTTATTAGATGATACCCATACCATTAGCGAAGGGCTAATTTGTGGGACTATTTTAAAAGTGTATAACGAAAATGCTTTGGTGGTTGAGCCTGCTGGTGCTTTGTCTATTGCCGCACTCGAAAAATATAAAGAACAAATAAAAGGCAAAACAGTTGTTTGTGTGGTAAGTGGCGGTAATAACGATATTACCCGCATGGAAGAAATGAAAGAGCGTGCTTTGCTCTATCAAGGATTGAAACATTACTTCATCATAAAATTTCCGCAACGCGCCGGGGCTTTAAAAGAATTTGTGGTTGATGTTTTGGGGGCGACAGATGATATTGCTTATTTTGAATATACAAAAAAACACAACAGATCAAATGGCCCTGCCGTGGTGGGTATTGAACTTGAATCGCCAAAAGATTTTGAACCTTTGGTAGCCAGAATGGAACAAAAAGGTTTTTTTAGTGAGTATCTAAACAATAACCCTGAATTATTTCAATTTTTGGTTTAAAATGTTTTTAGGTATCAAATTTTTACGTAATATTGCCTCGATGAAAATAATTACTTCAAATAATACTGTTAATTTCCCGCGCCCCTTGGGTATGCGCCGCCGCTGTGTACGCTAACGTCACAGAACAAAAAACAGTTTATTAATTTTCATTTCACCCTTTTATTTTGCAACTTTTATCTTACAAATCAGCTTTTTTAAATCAGAATTTATTTAATTCGGATAGTATAGTTGTACGCTTTTCTCCCCGTCGTCGCCCCGTTTGGGCGTGATATTCTTTTGAAAACGATGCGCTCGTTTTCCCCTTCGAGACACTTAAAAATATTAAAATTTAATTAAAAAAGTAAAACAATGCAAGTTGTTATAGCTAACGAATCCCATTTAAAATATGTGGGGATTATTTGTAAAACCATAAAAGAATCTGCTGCGGTAAGAGGGACAGGTATTGCCGAAAGATCAACGGCTTATATCACCAAAAAAATAAAAAACGGCAATGCTATAATTGCTATTGATTGTGAATCTTTTGCAGGGTTTTGTTACATCGAAGTTTGGGATAATAAGGCTTTTGTTGTGAATTCCGGACTCATAGTGCATCCTGATTTTAGAAACCAAGGATTGGCCAAAAAGATTAAAAAGAAAATTTTAGAACATTCTAAAAGCAAGTATCCCAAGGCCAAAATATTCGGAATTACCACAGGTTTGGCTGTTATGAAAATCAATTATGAATTGGGATATCATCCCGTCACCTTTTCTGAACTGACAAAAGACGAAACTTTTTGGGAGGGTTGCAAAACGTGCAAAAATTATGACATCCTCACACGAACAAATAAAACGATGTGTTTGTGTACGGGCATGCTTTACGATGCTAAAAGCAAAAAAAAGTTGGCTAAAAAGAAATACAATTCTAAGGTTTTAAACCGATTAAAAAATATAAAACAAACTTTATTTTTAAAGAAAAAAGTACAATAAAATGGAAAAAGTAGTAGTAGCATTCAGCGGTGGTTTAGACACTTCCTTTTGCGTAAAATATTTAAAAAACGAACTCAATTTAGAAGTTTACAGTTGCTTGGTAAATACGGGCGGTTTTTCTGAAAACGAATTAGAGAAAGTCACTAAAAAGGCTTACGATTTAGGCGTAAAATCTCATATAAATAAAAATATTTTGGAGACTTATTATAACAAAGCCATTAAATATATGGTTTATGGCAATGTGTTAAAAAATAATACCTATCCACTTTCTGTAAGTGCCGAAAGGGTTTTTCAGGCTATTGAAGTGGTTAAATACGCTAAAGAAATTGGTGCAAAATACATAGCCCATGGTAGTACGGGTGCCGGAAATGATCAGGTGCGATTCGACATGATTTTTCAAATAATTGCCCCCGAAATTGAAATTATTACGCCTATCAGAGATTTAAAATTATCTAGACAAGATGAAATTACGCAACTTAAAAAATGGGGCGTTGACTATGCTTGGGAAAAAGCAAAATATTCTATAAATAAAGGTATTTGGGGGACAAGTATTGGGGGTGTAGAAACTCTGACATCGCATCAAGCATTACCCGAAGAAGCTTATCCAAGTCCCCTAGAAAAAACAGTACCAACAACTATTAAACTGCATTTTAAAAAAGGCGAATTGGTAGGACTTAACGACGAAATAGATACACCGGTCAATACCATTTTAAAACTCGAGACCTTGGCTTCTAAATACGCCATAGGCCGCGATATTCACGTGGGCGATACTATTGTGGGCATAAAAGGTCGGGTTGGTTTTGAAGCGGCTGCGGCAATTATTACCATTAAAACCCATCATTTATTAGAAAAACATGTGTTGAGCAAATGGCAACAAAACTTAAAAGAACAACTGGCTTCTTGGTACGGCATGTTGTTACATGATGGACAGTATTTTGAGCCTGTTATGCGAAACATAGAAGCCTTTTTAGAAGATTCTCAAAAGACGGTTACGGGTGAGGTTTTTGTAACGCTAAAACCATATCATTTTAGTTTGAATGGTATTGACTCTAAACACGATTTAATGACATCTAAATTTGGCGAATACGGTGAGACCAATAAAGCTTGGACAGCTGATGAAGCCAAAGGTTTTATTAAAGTTTTGGGTACAGCCAATAAAATATATCACAGTGTAAATAAAGAATTATGATACAAGTAGGCATAATAGGCGGCGCGGGTTATACGGCTGGCGAATTGATAAGGGTTTTGTTAAACCATAAAAAAGGAGTACTCAATTTTGTGTACAGTACCTCAAATGCGGGTAATTATATTTATGACGTTCATCAAGACTTATTGGGTAGTACCGATTTAAAGTTTACAGATAAAATAAATCCAGCAGTAGATGTGTTGTTTTTGTGTTTGGGTCATGGCAATTCTAAAATCTTTTTAGAAAAAAATACTTTTTCTAAGCATACAAAAATAATCGATTTAAGTCAGGATTTCAGATTGACACAAGAAGCTAATTTTCAAGGTAAATCTTTTGTGTATGGTTTACCAGAATTGCAAAAAGAGGCTGTAAAACACGCCCAAAATATTGCCAATCCGGGTTGTTTTGCTACGGCTATTCAGTTGGCTTTATTGCCTTTAGCGAACGGTAATTTACTAAAAAGTTCGGTACACATTAACGCTACAACTGGCGCTACAGGTGTCGGCGTTACGCCGGGGGCTACCACACATTTTAGTTGGCGTAATAATAATTTTTCGGTCTACAAAGCCTTTATACATCAGCATTTGGGCGAAATCAACGAGAGTCTCAAAAAAACGCAATCGTCATTTAATAATGAATTGTTTTTTATCCCCAACAGGGGGAATTTTGCCCGTGGTATTTTTGCTTCGGTGTATTTAGATTTTGATAGATCGTTAGAAGAAGCTTATGAAATATATGAAGGTTTTTATGAATCGGCTCCTTTTACACAAGTGTCAAAAAAGGGGGTTTATCTAAAACAAGTAATCAATACAAACAACTGTTTTATCCATTTAGAGAAATATAAAAACACATTATTAATAACAACGGTGATAGATAATTTATTAAAAGGGGCGTCGGGACAAGCCATTCAGAATATGAATCTCATGTGTGGTCTTGATGAAACTGAAGGACTTCAACTCAAAGCATCTGCATTTTAAAATATAAACAAATGAAAATAGCTATTATAGGAACAGGAAATTTAGGATATTCAATTGCACTAGGTGTATTGAATCAGAGTCAATTTAATTATGAACAATTGTTTTTAACCAAAAGGAATACAAGCTCTTTAGAATCTCTTAAAAAATTGTCAAAAGTGACTGTTTTATCGGATAACAAAAAAGCAGTAGAAGATTCAGATATCATTTTAATTACGGTTCAGCCTAATCAATTACAAAGTGTTTTAGAAGAAATTAAAGGTGTTTTAAATCCAGCAAAACATATAGTAATTTCTTGTGTAACAGGTAGAAAAATAAATGACATTGAAAAAGTTTTAAAAAATGAAATCGGCATTATTAGAAGTATGCCCAATACCGCCATAGCAGTTGGGCAATCTATGACCTGTTTGAGTGCCAATGAAAAAGGCGCAAAAAAAATAGACATAGCCAAAACAATTTTTGAAGCTTTGGGTGCCACAATGTGTATTGATGAAAAGTTAATGCAAGCAGCCACAGTAATTTGCGCTAGCGGTATTGCTTTTTGGATGCGATTAATTCGCGCCACAGCGCAAGGAGCAGTTCAATTGGGATTTGAAGCTAAAAAAGCCCAAGAATTGGCCATGCAAACTTGTTTGGGGGCGGCTAGTTTGCTAGTGAAATCTGGCAATCATCCCGAACAAGAAATTGATAAAGTTACCACACCAAGTGGCTGTACCATTTCGGGTTTAAACGAAATGGAACAACAAGGTTTAAGTGCCGCCTTAATAAAAGGCTTGGTAACGTCGTTTGAAAAAATTAATAAGATTTAAAAATAAATAAAATGGACTTATTTAAGGTTTATCCGCTTTATAATGTGACCCCAACAAGGGCAGAAGGTGCTTATGTGTGGGATGAAAAGGGTACTAAATATTTAGATTTATATGGAGGTCATGGGGTTATTTCTGTGGGTCATACTCATCCCAATTATGTATCTAAATTAACAAACCAATTGTCAAAAATTGGGTTCTATTCTAATGCTGTTGAGAATCCATTACAAGAAAAATTAGCAAAAAAATTAGGACAAATTTCTGATTGTGACAATTACAATCTTTTTTTGTGCAACTCGGGCGCTGAAGCCAACGAAAATGCTTTGAAATTAGCGTCGTTTAAAACAGGTAAAAGCAGGGTTGTAGCCTTTAAAAATGCGTTTCATGGCCGCACATCTGCTGCGGTTGCGGTTACAGATAATATTAAAATTAACGCCCCATTAAATAAACAACAAAAAACCACTTTTTTACCCTTGAATGCCATTGAATTGGTTGAGCAAGAATTACAAAAAGGCGATGTAGCAGCAGTAATTGTTGAAGGTATTCAGGGGGTTGGTGGTTTAGATGAGGGAACAACTACTTTCTTTAAAGAACTTGAGCAAACCTGTAAAAGACACAAGGTCTTTTTAATTTTAGACGAGGTGCAATCGGGTTATGGCAGAAGTGGCAAATTTTTTGCTTTTCAGCACCACGGCATGCAACCCGATATTATTACAACGGCTAAAGGTATGGGCAATGGTTTTCCCATTGGAGGTGTTTTGATTTCAGATAAAATTAAGGCTGAATTCGGCATGCTCGGCACTACTTTCGGCGGCAATCATTTAGCTTGTACAGCGGCTTTAACCGTGTTGGAAATTATGGGGGAAGAAAATTTAATTACTAATGTAAATGAAGTCAGTCAGTATTTTTTAGAACAAATTAAATCGGTTAAACAAGTTATAAAAGTTAAAGGAAGAGGGCTAATGTTAGGTCTTGAATTTGACTTTGAAGTGAGCGAACTTCGCAAAAAACTTATTTATGGCAAGCACATTTTTACGGGAGGCGCCAATAACAAAAAATTGTTGCGCATTTTACCGCCACTAAATATTACAACAGCACAAATTGACATATTTATTAATGCTTTAAAAGAATTATTAGATGATTAATTTTATAAAAATAACTGATGTAGATAACTTAAAAAAGATAGCTTCAGAAGCTATCTTACTCAAAGAAAACCCGTGTAAAAATCAGCAATTAGGTAAAAACAAAACCTTAGGGTTATTATTTTTTAATCCGAGTTTAAGAACCCGATTGAGCACCCAAAAAGCGGCCTTAAATTTAGGTATGCATGTTATTGTTATGAATTTTAACAACGAAGGTTGGTCGCTTGAATTTGAAGATGGTACTGTTATGAACGGTTCAAAATCTGAACACATTAAAGAAGCAGCGCAAGTTGTGTCTCAGTATTGCGATGTGTTGGCAGTACGCGCTTTTGCACAACTTAAAGATAAAGAAGAAGATGCTCAAGATAAAGTTATTAATGGCTTTTTAAAATACGCAACCATTCCGCTTATAAATATGGAGAGTGCTACAGGACATCCTTTACAGGCTTTGGCCGATGCTATAACGATTGAAGAATTTAAAACAAAATCCAAGCCAAAAGTAGTGTTCACTTGGGCGCCACATACAAAGGCATTACCGCATGCCGTGGCCAATTCGTTTATAGAAATGATGCAGATGCAAGAAGCCGAATTCGTTATCACACATCCAAAAGGGTATGAACTCGATACGGCTATTACACAAAATGCTACAATTGAATACAATCAAAATAAGGCTTTTAAAAATGCCGATTTTATCTATGCTAAAAACTGGAGTGCTTTTAACAATTACGGAAAAGTTTTAAAAACTGATGCCGATTGGCAAATAACACAGGAGAAAATGAATTTGACAAATCAAGCCAAATTTATGCATTGTTTACCCGTAAGACGTAATGTGGTTGTAGCCGATGCCGTTTTAGATTCGAAAGCATCGTTGGTTATACAGCAAGCCCATAACAGGACTTTTGCTGCACAGATTGTATTAAAAAAAATATTAGAAAATATACCAAAGTCATCCTACCTGCCCGACCTAGGCGGGAGCGGCGTCGAAGGAAAATAAAGCGTTAATTTAATTAGAAGATGAAACAAACACTTAAAATAGTAAAAATAGGTGGTAATATTATTGAAAATGAGTCGCAACTCAGCACATTTTTAAATGATTTTGCACTACTGGAAGCGCCTAAAATACTGGTACATGGCGGTGGTAAATCGGCCACAAAATTGGCCAATAAATTGGGCTTAAAGCCCACAATGTACAAAGGCAGACGCCTAACCGATAAAGATAATTTAGATGTAGCTGTAATGGTTTATGCGGGACTCATAAATAAAAACATTGTGGCGCACTTGCAAGCATGCAATACTCTATCTGTAGGACTTACGGGCGCCGATGCCAATGTGGTTTTAGCCGCGAAAAGACCTGTAAAGCACATCGATTATGGTTTTGTAGGCGATATTATAAATGTTAATGCTAAAAACATTAAGTTGTTTTTAGACAATGGTTTAACACCTGTTTTTTGTGCTATATCTCACAACAATAAAGGACAATTACTCAATACCAATGCCGATACCATTGCCGCTGAAATGGCGGCTGCTTTGAGCGATTTTTACCAAGTAGAATTGGATTATATTTTTGAGTTAAAAGGGGTGTTAAACGATACCAATAACAAGGCATCGGTTATAACAGAAATCAACTTAAAAGATTATGAAAAATTGTTAGACGACGCCAAAATTTCTGAAGGCATGTTGCCCAAATTACACAACTGTTTTAGAGCCTTAGAAAAAGGCGTTTATCAGGTTAAAATAGGCGATGCCTCGCTGGTATCACACACAGATAGTTTACATACCACATTAAGTTTAGAATAATGAAACAACTACAACAAGAGGCGATAAATTTGCTTAAAAATTTAATAGAGACACGGTCGTTTTCGGGCGAAGAACACGATACGGCAAAGCTGATAAAGCAATGGTGTATAAACCATCAAATCGATTTTAAGGCAGACAACAATAACGTATGGGCTGCAAACAAATATTTCGATTTGGCTAAAAAAACCATATTGCTCAACTCGCATCACGATACGGTAAAACCCAACAAAGCCTACACAAAAAACCCGTTTAAAGCCGAAGTGTCAGACGGGAAATTATACGGTTTGGGTAGTAACGATGCTGGTGGCTGCTTGGTGAGTTTGTTGGCGTGTTTTACCCACTACTACAACGAGAAAAACCTGAAATACAACTTGGTTTATGTGGCTTCTGCCGAAGAAGAAAGTTCAGGAAAAAATGGACTAAACAGTATGTTAAAAATTATTCCGCCAATTGATTTTGCCATCATTGGTGAACCTACTTTAATGCAATTAGCCATCGCCGAAAAAGGCTTGTTGGTTTTAGATTGCGAAGCTTCGGGGACACCCGGTCATGCGGCTCACGGCATTGGTGATAATTCAATTTATAAAGCGTTGAAAGATATTAAATGGATAGAAAATTTTGAATTCCCCAAGCTGTCAGAGACTTTAGGAAAAGTAAAAATGACGGTCACACAAATAGATGCCGGCAAGCAACACAACGTTATTCCGGCTAAGTGTCATTTTGTGGTAGATGTTAGGGTTACAGATGCTTATACTAATTTAGAAGTTTTGAATATTGTCAAAGAACATTTAAAATCGGACGTCAAAGAGCGGTCGTTGCGGTTAAATTCTTCGGCTATAGATAAAAATCATCCGGTGGTACAGGCAGGTCTTAAATTGGGTAGGCAAACTTATGGGTCGCCAACCTTATCAGACCAGTCGATTTTGAGTCGTCCATCGTTAAAATTAGGGCCGGGCGATAGTTTGCGCTCGCATATGGCGGATGAATTTATTTACATCAAAGAAATTGAAGAAGGTATAGCATTGTATGTTAAAATGTTAAATGAAATATTATAAATGTTAATTGTCATTCTGAACGAAGTGAAGAATCTCAAAACGATTAAAAGAGATATTTCGACTGCGCTCAATATGACAAGTATATAAAAAACAAAAAATTATGAAACTCTGGGACAAAGGTTTTTCAACCGATAAAAAAATAGATTTATTTACCGTTGGTAATGATAGAATGTTGGATTTGATTCTGGCTAAATACGACGTTATGGGCAATGTGGCTCACGCGCAAATGTTGCATAAAATTGGTTTGCTTAGCGCGGATGAATTAGTTGGTTTAGAAACCGAATTGTCTGCTATTTTAAAAACCATAGAGAATGGAACTTTTACTATTGAAGATACTTTTGAGGATGTCCATTCTAAAATAGAATATTTGCTCACCCAAAAATTAGGCGATACGGGTAAAAAAATTCACACGGCACGGTCTAGAAACGATCAGGTTTTGGTTGATGTACATTTGTATGTAAAGGACGCTTTAGAAGATATTACGGCAGAGGTAGATGATTTATTTGATTTGCTAATCAAGTTGGCAGAGCAATATAAAGCTGTATTGTTGCCGGGTTATACCCATTTGCAAATTGCCATGCCCTCATCATTTGGTTTGTGGTTTTCTGCTTATGCCGAAACTTTGATAGACGATTTGTTTTTTATTAAAGCCTCCTATAAAATGGCTGACCAAAATCCGTTAGGTTCAGCAGCAGGCTATGGCAGCTCTTTTAAAATAGACAGAGATTTTACAACCAAAGCACTTAGTTTTAAAACCTTAAAATACAATTCAGTGGCGGCGCAAATGAGCCGCGGTAAGCTGGAAAAAGGGGTGGCTTTTGCACTAAGTGCTGTGGCGAGCACCTTGTCTAAAATGAGTATGGACATCTGTTTGTATATGAGTCAGAATTTTGGATTTATATCATTTCCGGATGACTTAACCACAGGCTCTAGCATCATGCCGCATAAAAAAAATCCCGATGTGTTTGAATTAATCCGCGGTAAATGCAACAAATTGCAAGCACTCCCTTATGAGTTTACCTTAATTAGCAATAATTTACCCAATGGCTATCACCGCGATTTACAATTGCTAAAAGAAGGATTGATTCCGGCATTTTCTACCTTAAAATCCTGTTTAGAAATGCTAACCTATTCGTTAAAAAACATACAGGTAAATCAATCTATTTTAGACGATTCGAAATATGATTATCTATTTAGTGTTGAAGCGGTTAATAAGTTGGTGCAAAGTGGTGTGCCTTTTAGAGATGCTTATAAAATTATTGGAAAAGACATTCAAGAAAATCAATTTAAACCGGATAAAAATATCCACCATACGCATGCGGGCAGTATAGGTAATTTGTGTTTAGAAGACATCATAAAAAAGAAAAACGATTAGGTTTTTTGGTTAGTTGACTTGAAACTCCTGTATCTTAATTCTTCCGGATGCAGGGGTTTCTTTTTAGATTTTAGAGAAATATTAAAGAATATAGTCAGGGTTTCACTTTGAGTGAAGCCCTGACTAACTCATAGTGAAGCCCTGACTCATTACTACTAAATTTATTGATACAATAACTCCAAAGCCATCGTATCAATTTTAACAACAAGCTTGAATTGATATGTTGTACCTACGGCATAAATCGTCACATTACCCGCTTGATGCTACACCTATTTCGTCCCTAATGGGATGTTAAGGACTAGCTTAGTTTTGAGTAATATGTCCCGATAGGGACAAATTATCGGTAGTTTTAAATAGGTGAATTATTTATTGTACCTTTAGGTACAACATATTAAGGTCTAAAATTAAGATATCAAAACTTGTTAAGTTCACCATCGTTCCTCTAAAATGTTCTATATAGTCAGGGTTTCACTTAAAGTGAAGTTCTGACTAAAATTAACAATTTTAAAAATAAGTTTGAAATGTAGTTAGTTACACGCTTCCCAAATAGCGTCATTTGGTGTTGGGGCAGTAATCGATATTTGTTCTTTGGATACCGGATGTATAAATTCAATTTTTTGGGCGTGAAGATGAATACCGCCATCTTTATTACTGCGGTCAAAACCGTATTTTAAATCGCCTTTAATAGGGCAATCTATGGCTGCCAATTGGCATCGGATTTGATGATGACGCCCTGTTTCTAAATTAACTTCTAGTAAGTGGTAATTGTCAAGTGATTTGATTAATTTATAATGTAAAACAGCTTTTTTACTCCCCTCGGCTTCGGTTTTAAAAACAGTCGATTTATTGTTTTTTGGATTTTTTTTGAGGTAATTTATAAGGGTGTCAGAATCCTTAGCAGGCTTGTTTTTAACCACCGCCCAATAGGTTTTGGTTACTTTTTTATCGCGCAACATTTTGTTAAAACGCTCAAGTGCTTTTGAAGTCTTGGCAAAAACCACGATGCCACTTGTTGGGCGATCTAGCCGATGCACCACACCTAAAAAAACATTACCTGGTTTAAAATATTTTTCTTTGATATAAGCTTTAACAATATCGCTTAAAGGGGTGTCGCCAGTTTTATCACCTTGCACAATGTCGCCTACTTGCTTATTTACGATAATAAGGTGGTTATCTTCAAAAAGGACTTGTAAATTATACGGAGTAGAAGCCATTTTTAATTGTTAGCAACATCTTGATTTACAGAATCTATATAATTTAATAACTCCTCTTTACCGGCTCTAGCAGTCGCCGAAGTCACAAAGTATTGTGGCATCATTTCCCAGTCTGTGTGGGTCATGGTATTGTTGTAATGCTGTAAGTTTTTATTGAGGATAGAAGGCTTTAATTTGTCAGATTTTGTAAAAACTATGCAAAAAGGAATAGCTTTTTCGCCTAAAAAACGCATAAATTCTAAATCAATTTTTTGCGGTTCATGTCTAGAATCTACTAAAACAAATGTGCAGACCAATTGTTGGCGTTGTTCAAAATAGTCTCGTATAAATTTTTGAAAAACCTGGCGTTTAGATTTTGATACTTGCGCGTATCCATAGCCGGGTAAATCTACCAAAAACCAAGCATCATTAATTTTAAAATGATTGATGAGTTGTGTTTTACCGGGTTTTCCTGAGGTTTTGGCTAGGTTTTTATTATTGACCAACATATTAATCAACGATGATTTGCCCACATTAGAGCGGCCTATAAAAGCGTATTCAGGTAAGTTTTCTTTAGGGCATTTAGCAACATTGGTGTTGCTAATTACAAAATCAGCCGATTTAATTTTCATGACTTAAAGCTTGCGTTCTTTAAGCCACTTTACAAGAATGTCATTAAATTCATCAGGATGTTCCATCATTGGGGCATGACCACATTTATCAACCCAATATAAATCTGAATTTGGAAAGAGATTGTTAAATTCTACAGCCACATTTGGTGGTGTTACTTTGTCATTTTTACCCCAAATTAAGCAGACGGGCATTTCCATATCGGGTAAATCTGCAGACATATTATGACGAATGGCGCTCTTGGCAATTGCCAAAGTTTTAAGCAATTTTAATCGGTTATTGACGGTTTCAAAAACTTCGTCAACCACTTCTTTTGTCGCTATTTTAGGATCGTAAAACACCTCTTCAGCTTTATTTTTTATAAATTCATAATTACGACGTTTAGGGTAGCTTTCGCCCATTGAATTTTCATATAATCCAGAGCTTCCTGTCAATACCATTGCGGTAACATTTTCAGGAAAATTTTTAGCAAAATAAAGCGCTATATGTCCCCCTAAAGAATTGCCTAATAAAATGGCTTTATCTAAATTTTTAAATTCCATAAAATTTTTAACAAACAGTGCGAAGTTTTTGACGTTTGTTTTTAAAAGCGGTAAAGTATATAATGGTAATTCTGGAATGAGGATTTTATACCCGTTTTTTGGTAAAAAATCGAATACCCCATTAAAATTACTCAAAGAACCCATAATGCCATGAAGCACTATGATAGGAGTCCCTTCTCCAGCTTCTATATAGTTAAATGTAGCTTCTTTTTTAAGTGAGTATTTCATTAGGTAAAACTAATTTTTAGCAAGATACAAAGATATTTTATTTTCAATAAATGTAGTGAGAATCTCTTTAAAATATTAATAATTAACAAAGATTATTTAAGCTTTTTTATAAGTGTTTAAAAATCAAAATCCTCTAAGATTTCACAGTTGTTGATAAATTTTTTTACAACAAAGTGGTAAAATGTGGTAAAAAGTGGGAAAAAACTGTATATTTGTTTTTAAATTCTTTTAAAAATTGATCAATTTAATTGGAACATACGAGTGTAAATCTGATGCCAAAGGTAGGTTAATGATTCCTAATGTACTTAAGAAACAAATGACAACTGCCCTTGCAGATGGTTTTGTTTTAAAGAGATCTGTTTTTCAACCTTGTTTAGAATTGTATCCTATGAAAGAATGGAATCTTATGATAGAGAAAATCAATAAGTTAAATAGGTTTGTAAAGAAAAATAATGATTTTGTTAGGTTGTTTACAGCTGGTGTTAAAGTGATAGATTTAGATGCGGCAGGACGTTTGTTAATACCTAAAGATTTGTGTGCTTTTTCTGGGATTTCTAAGGAAATAGTACTGACAACAACGGTTGGGATTATTGAAATTTGGGATAAAGAAAAATATGAATTAGCCATAAATGACGCGACAGTAGATTTTCCTGTATTGGCAGAAGAAGTGATGGGCAATACAACAAATGCAGAAGATGGACTATCATAATCCCGTCCTGTTAAAGCAAAGTGTAGATGGCTTAGAAATAGATCCAAACGGCATATATGTAGATGTAACATTTGGCGGCGGCGGTCATTCTAAAGAGATATTAAAAAGATTAGGAGATGAAGGAAGATTATACGCATTTGATCAAGATGAAGAGGCTTTTCAAAATAAAATTGAAGACAATAGATTTGAATTAATACACGGAAATTTTAAATATATAAAACGATTTTTAAGAGTCTATGGGGTAACTAAAGTAAATGGAATTTTAGCCGACTTGGGCGTTTCTTCTCATCAATTTGATGTGGCAGAACGTGGTTTTTCTACTCGTTTTGATGCGTCATTAGATATGAGAATGGATGTTAACGGTGCAATGTCTGCTTTTGAAATCATAAATTCTTATGACGAAGAGGCTTTGCAGAATGTTCTTTTTAGTTACGGAGAGTTAAGAAATGCCAGAGCTTTGGCAAAAACAATTGTTGAGGCAAGACAAGAAACACCTATTAAGACTACGTTTCAGTTAAAAGAAATATTAAAAAGATTTTTACCAAATAACAAAGCGCATAAAATTATGGCTCAGATTTTTCAAGCCATTAGAATAGAAGTCAATCAGGAGTTAGAAGTTTTGAAAGAATTTTTATTGCAAACACCTGATTTATTGGTAAGTGGCGGAAAATTAAGTGTCATTTCGTATCATTCTTTAGAAGATAGGTTGGTGAAACGATTTTTTAAAAATGGCATTTTTAGTGGTGAACCCGATAAAGATTTTTATGGCAATACTGATACGCCTTTTAAAAAATCAGAAAAATTAATTATCCCAACAAGCGAAGAAATAAAATTAAATAATCGTGCACGCAGTGCGAAACTGAGAATAGTTGCCAGAAAGTAATGACTGAAGAGAAAAGTAAAATATATAAATTTTTAAAAGGAAGTTTTCTTACAGAAGACAATGCTCAAAAAAATTGGGTGTTTCTTATTTTCTTGACGTTTCTAGCCATTACAATGATTGCAAGTTCGCATAGTATAGATAAAAAAGTGCAAGAAATAAGTCATTTAGATACTAAAAACAAAGAATTGAGATCGGCTTTTGTGGCCAATAGATCTGAATTGATGAATCTAAAAATGGAATCATCAATCACTAAAACCTTGGCTAAAAAAGGCCTAAGACCCCCCAAAACTCCCCCTTATAAAATTAAAGTAACTATCACAGAATAATGGCTGTAACAAAGCAAAACATATTAAACAAATTTTATATGCTATCGGGCATGATGCTTGTTTTTGTTATGGCAATTATTTACAAAATTGTCGAAATTCAATGGCTTGAAGGTGCCGCTTATCGCGTAGAAGCTATTGAAAACACTATTAAAAAATTTGAAATCCCGGCCAATCGCGGGAATGTTTATACTGCAGATGGTAGCTTGTTGGCAACATCTGTCCCTAAATATGACATCAGAATGGATGTTGTAACGGTGCCTAAAAAGATATTTAATAAAGAAGTTAGGAACTTGGCAACGGCGATGTCTCAAATGTTTGGTAAATCGGCTTTATATTATCAAGATTATTTACAAAATGCCCGTAAAAAGCGCAATAAATATTTGTTTATAGCGCGAAACTTGAGCTATAATCAATATCAGAAAATTAAGAATTTCCCAATTTTAAAATATGGCGCCTATAAAGGCGGACTGATTGTCAACCAAAGAACAGTAAGAGGGCATCCATTAGGGAAAATAGCTGTAAGAACAATTGGTTATGATGATAAACGTGGCACAGCGGGAATAGAAGGCAGTTACAGTAGCTATTTAAAAGGCGTTCAAGGGCGTCATTTAAAACAAAAAATTGCCAAAGGACAGTGGAAACCTTTAAATGATGACAATCAAATAGATCCTGTTGATGGCTTAGATGTTATTACTACTATAGATTTAAACATCCAAGACATTGCACATCATGCTTTGTTAGAACAGCTCGAAAAATTTGAAGCAGAACACGGCAGTGTTGTGGTAATGGATGTTAAAACGGGCGAAATAAAAGCTATTTCTAATTTGGCGCGTACTTCTAAAGGTACTTATTTCGAAAAAAGAAATTATGCTGTTTACGAAGCGCACGAACCGGGTTCTACTTTTAAATTAATGAGTATGATTCGCGCTTTAGAAGATAAAGTGATAGATACTTCTACTATTATTGACACAGAAAAAGGGGTTATAAAAATTTATGGCAAAAAAATACGCGATTCTCATAGAGGTGGTTACGGAAAAATTAGTGCTGCTAGAGTATTAGAGCTGTCGTCTAATGTGGGTATGACTAAAATAATTTACAACAATTACAAAAATAATCCTCAAAAATTTATCGATGGTTTAAAAGCTATGCATGTGGGTGAAAAATTAAACATTCCTATTAAAGGAGAAGGTACGCCAAAAATTCCAAATCCAAAAAATAAAAAAGAATGGAATGGCTTGTCACTTCCGTGGATGGCTTGGGGTTATGGTGTAAAATTTACCGATTTACAAATGCTCACTTTTTACAATGCTATTGCCAATAATGGTAAAATGATGAAACCACAATTTGTAAAAGAAATCAGAAGGCAGGATAAAGTTATTCAAAAGTTTAAACCTATTGTAATTGATAATAAAGTTTGCTCTCAATCAACTATAAATAAAGTAAAAGTCTTAATGGCGAATGTTGTAAAAAGAGGAACAGCCTCTAATATTTACACACCAAATTTTGCTATGGCAGGAAAGACAGGTACTTGTCAAACAGATTATTGGAAAGGTGGAGAAACACAGTACATATCTTCTTTTGTAGGGTATTTTCCAGCAGACAATCCTAAATATTCTTGCATAGTGGTTATTCATAAACCCAATAAAAAATTAGGCTATTATGGTGCCACAGTAGCGGCTCCTGCCTTTAAAAAAATAGCGCAAAGAATTTATACAGATACGCCCATTAATAAAAGTATTGCGCAGTTTAATAAAGCCAACGACATTTTAGAAAAACACTTAAATAACACTTCTAAAAAGCAAATTAAAAGTTATAAATACATTCCAAATGTAAAGAAAATGCCAGGTATGGACGCCGTGGCGCTGTTAGAAAATTTGGGATTAAAAGTAAAGTGCGAAGGCACTGGAAAAGTCGCTTTCCAATCAATAAAACCAGGTGAAAATTTAAAGAAATATAAAAGTATTTATATAAAATTATTGTGAAGAATTTAAAAGATATATTGTACAGTGTTTCTGTAAACGAAGTTTATGGTAGTACAGATGTGCTTATAAGAGCACTGACTTTTGATTCGCGTAAGGTTAAGAAAAACGATGTATTTGTAGCCATTAAAGGCACTCAAATAGATGGGCATAAATTTATAGATAAAGCTCTTAAAAAGGGTGCTTCTGTAATTATATGCGAAGAATTACCCTCCAATAGGATCGATAAACGCACCTATATTGTCGTAGAGAATAGTCAGGCAGCTTTGGCACACATGGCCGCCAACTATTTTGATAACCCCTCAAATAATCTACA
>JASFYX010000020.1:0-32681 GCA_045046885.1 Flavobacteriaceae bacterium | reverse complement strand
GTATTTTCGCCTAATCTATTTATCGCCTCTTCAAAATCTAAATAAACGGCATAACCTGCTTTATTTACGCCATAACCAGCGTCACAACGTTCTTTTGCAGCTCTTGAAGCCACATCTCTTGGTACTAAATTACCAAAAGCAGGATAGCGACGTTCTAAATAATAATCGCGATTTTCTTCGGCTATCTCAGTTGGTTTTAGTTTTCCTTCACGGATGGCTTTAACATCTTCAATATTTTTAGGTACCCAAATACGACCGTCATTCCTTAAGGACTCTGACATTAATGTCAATTTACTTTGATTTTCTCCTGAAACGGGGATACAAGTCGGGTGAATTTGTGCAAAACAAGGATTGGCCATAAAAGCCCCTTTTTTATAGGTCTTCCATATAGCTGTTGTGTTGCAATTCATAGCATTGGTAGATAAATAGAAAACATTTCCGTAACCACCAGAGGCGATAACAACGGCATGTGCGCCAAAACGTTCTATTTTACCGGTAATTAAATCACGTGCAATAATACCACGCGCCTTACCATCTACAAGAACTACGTCAAGCATTTCGTGACGATTGTAAGATTTAACAGTTCCTGCTTTTATTTGACGGTTCATAGAGCTATAAGCCCCTAATAATAATTGCTGACCTGTGGCACCAGAAGCATAAAATGTTCTAGATACTTGAGCCCCTCCAAAAGAGCGGTTGGCTAAAGCGCCCCCATATTCGCGTGCAAAAGGGACGCCTTGCGCTACGCATTGGTCAATAATATCACCACTTAATTGGGCTAAACGATATACATTTTCTTCACGACCGCGGTAATCGCCACCTTTTACAGTATCGTAAAACAAGCGGTAATCACTATCATTATCATTTTGATAATTTCTTGAAGCATTTATACCACCTTGGGCAGCAATAGAGTGTGCACGACGTGGACTATCTTGAAAATAAAAAACTTTTACGTTGTAACCAGCTTCGCCTAAAGTGGCAGCAGCAGCGCCACCAGCCAATCCAGAGCCAATAATAATGATATCGAGTTTTCTACGGTTTGAAGGATTTACCAAATTAGTATGGGCTTTGTAATTCTCCCATTGTTGGGCTATTGGTCCTTCTGGTATTTTTGAATTTAATGTTGTCATAATTTTTTAATTCTTAATTAATGAAAGAAAAATAGAGTGCAATTGCAGAAAAACCTACAGCAATTAAAATACTAAAAGCAATGCCAGTATTTTTTAAACACTTTTTGTATTTGTTGTAATTAGCACCTGTACTTTGAAAAGCAGATTGGAATCCGTGACTCAAATGAATACCTAATAAAACAAAAGCAATTACATAAATCACGGTATAAACCGGATTTTTAAATAGAGTTGTAACCAAATCGTAATCGGAAGCAAAACCACCTTTGTCAAAAAATTTGAGTTCTACAAAGAAATCTTTTAAGTGTAAGATTAAAAATAGTAGAACTATAATTCCTGTTACAATCATGTTTCTAGAAGAGAAACTTGAATTTTCTGAAGGTTTATTTACAACATATTTAACACCTCTAGAAGAACGATTTTGGAGTTCTAATTTGATGCCTAGTACAATGTGTAAAATAAAACCAACTGCAAGTACATATTGCATAACTTGGATAACACCATTTGTTGCCATAAATTCTGATGCGGCATTAAAAGGTTCAGCGCCCCAAAAAAGCGATAAGTTAATACCAAGATGTACAATTAAAAACGTTATTAAGAAGAAACCAGTAAGTGCCATGACTACTTTTCTTCCAATAGATGACGATATAAATTTACTCATTTTTAAATATTTTTTTAGGTGGCAAAGTTAAACATTTGAAGATAGGTAATTAAAATACTGTAGTATTTTATTAACTTATTTTTAAACTATTCATAACATCAAGTCTTTATAGAGAAATCTGATAAATGTCATTATTATAAACACCTACCTGTTTTACATTTGTTTATTCTATTCATTTATAAAAACAAGTCTTATGTCAATAAAGAAAGGACTATTTAAAACGTCGGTTGCTCGTAAAAATCTTATGGCTATCACTGGGTTATTTATCATTTTTTTCCTTGTAATACACCTTATAGGAAACTTAATATTAACACTACCAAATTCATTTTTTCCTGTAGAATTTTGGGGTGGTGTAGAAAATGTGCACGATATGTATAATGCCTATTCTCATTTTTTAGTTAGTTTTTGGCCAGTTTCTTTAGTTGCCTGGGTGTTATACGCTACAATAATTATCCATGTAATTGACGCCCTACTGATTACAATACAAAATAGAAAATCTAGAGGTGAAAAATATCAAGTCACAGACAATTCTACTAGTACTTGGTATTCTCGTAATATGGGTGTTTTAGGAACAGTAATCGGACTGTTTTTGGTTATTCATATGGCTCAATTTTGGTTGCAATACAAAGTTTTAAAAGTAGAGCACGATTTATATGAATTAGTTCTCGTTACCCTTAAAACTTGGTGGTTTGTTCTTATATATGAAATAGGAATTATAGCATTAGGTTTTCACTTAGTTCACGGTATTGAAAGTGCACACCGTTCTCTTGGTATATATCCTAAAAAAATAATGAATATTATCAAATATATAGCACTGTGCTTTAGTTTAGTTATGGCAATATTATATGCCATTATTCCAATCATCATTTACTTCAAATAAAATAATTATGGCTCTTAACGCAAAAATTCCAGAAGGACCTTTAAAAGATAAATGGCAAAATTACCTTGCCAAAACCAGAATTGTTAACCCTGCTAATCGTAAAAAATTAGATGTAATAGTAGTTGGTGGCGGATTATCTGGTGGTGGAGCTGCCGCATCGCTAGCAGAATTAGGTTATAATGTTAAAGTATTCTTTTTTCAAGATTCAGCTAGACGCTCACATTCTGTCGCAGCCCAAGGTGGTGTAAATGCTGCAAAAAATTACAAAAATGATGGTGATAATGTTTATCGTATGTTTTACGATACCATTAAAGGTGGCGATTTTAGATCTCGTGAAGCTAATGTATATAGAATGGCAGAAGTTTCTGTTGATTTAATCGATCATATGGTTGCTCAAGGAGTTCCTTTTGGCCGTGAGTATAGTGGTTATTTGAGTAATCGTTCATTTGGCGGCGTACTTGTTTCGCGTACTTTCTATGCACGTGGGCAAACAGGGCAACAATTATTAATGGCTACATACCAAGCCATGATGAAACAAGTTAAAATTGGAAAATTAAAACAGTATAAACGTCATGAAATACTCGACCTTGTTGTGGTTGATGGAAAAGCACGTGGCATTATTGCACGTAATTTAGACACAGGAGAAATTGAACGTCATGCTGCCCATGCTGTTGTTTTTGGAACAGGCGGTTTCGGTAAAATATTTTACCTTTCTACTTTAGCGATGAATTCTAACGGTTCTGCTAATTGGTTTGCTCATAAAAAAGGTGCTTATTTTGCAAACCCATCTTGGACACAAATTCATCCAACAGCATTACCACAGTCAGGAGAGCATCAATCAAAATTAACATTGATGTCAGAATCTTTAAGGAACGATGGTCGTATTTGGGTACCAAAAAATAAAGATGAAAAAAGAGCACCAGGAGATATTCCAGAAGAGGATAGAGATTATTACTTAGAAAGAAGGTACCCCGCTTTTGGTAATTTAGTACCTCGCGATGTTGCTTCAAGAGCAGCTAAAGAAAGAATGGACGCTGGTCATGGTGTTGGCCCTTTAAAAAATGCTGTTTATCTTGATTTTAAAACTGCCATTGAGAAATTAGGTGAAGATACTATTAAAGAACGCTATGGGAACCTTTTCACTATGTACGAAAAAATTACCGCAATAAACGCATATAAAGAACCCATGAAAATATCGCCAGCAGCGCATTTTTCAATGGGAGGTTTGTGGGTTGATTACGAATTACAAACAACAATACCAGGCTTATTTGCTGTTGGTGAAGCTAATTTTGCAGATCACGGCGCCAATAGGTTAGGGGCAAATTCTCTTTTACAAGCATCTGTCGATGGGAACTTTATTTTGCCTAATACTATTTCAAATTATTTAGCAGATGACATTCGAACTGGTTTAGTCTCGACAGAAACGCCTGAATTTGAAGAAGCCGAAAAAGCTGTAAAAGAACGCGTAGCAAAGTTACTAGCTATTAAAGGCACTATGCCCGTTGATAAAATTCACAGACGCTTAGGAAAAATAATGTTTAAAGAAGTAGCGATGTCTCGAAATGAGAAAGGGATGATTTGGGCTATTGAAGAAATAAAAAAATTACGTAAAGAATTTTGGGAAAACGTTGCTATTCCAGGAAATGAAAATGGCCCTAATTCTGAGCTAGAAAAAGCTGGACGATTAGCAGATTACCTTGAAATAGCAGAACTTATGGCTGTTGATGCTTTAAGCAGAAAAGAAAGTTGTGGTGCTCATTTCCGTGAAGATTATCAAACTGCTGAAGGAGAAGCGCTACGAGATGATAAAAATTACATGTACTCTTCTGCCTGGGAATGGCAACAAGGAAAAGACTGGAAATTACATAAAGAGCCATTAGAATTCACTGAAGTTAAACCAACAGTACGGTCATACAAATAATAAAATTATGAAACTGACACTTAAAATATGGCGACAAGAAAACGCTAACTCCAAAGGAAAATTAGTAACCTATAAATTATCTGATTTAAGTCCGGATACTTCCTTTTTAGAAATGTTAGATGTGCTTAATGAACAATTAGCTGTAAAAGGAGAGCCTACTGTTGAATTTGATCATGATTGCCGAGAAGGAATTTGTGGACAATGTTCATTGGTTATAAATGGAAAAGCGCACGGTCCAGAAGAGCATTATACAACTTGTCAAACGCACTTACGTTCTTTTAGTGATGGCGACACAATTACAATAGAACCTTTTAGAGCGAATTCTTTTCCTGTTATAAGAGATTTAAAAGTAGACAGAAGTTCTATGGATAAAATCATTCAGGCAGGAGGATATATTTCATCATTTACAGGATTGGCTCCAGAAGCTAATGCAATACCAATTCATCATGACATCGCCGAAAGTGCTTTTGATAGTGCGGCTTGTATAGGTTGTGGCGCTTGTATAGCTACTTGTAAAAATTCATCGGCAGCATTATTTGTATCTGCTAAAATAAGTCACTTAGCAAAATTACCTCAAGGACAAGTAGAACGAAACGAACGTGCTTTATGGATGATAAACGCTCAAGACGAAGAAGGTTTTGGTAGCTGTTCAAATACGGGTGCTTGTGCTATAGTTTGTCCGCAAGAGATACAATTATTAGACATAACACGTATGAATTTTGAATATAATAGGGCTAAATGTGTTAGTAAATAATAAATTTTAGGCTAAAAAATAAGACTTCTATTTTCATAACAAGACACTGAAAGAAAATAGTCAATATCCGACTAAGGTTTTTGTATTAGATTATATAGAATCAGAAAAACAAAATCTAATGGGTGCTAGATATTATAAATATATTTAGATTTATGTATCTTTAACCACTTTATCAACTAAGCTAGATGTCAGACCAAGAAAAAAATACTTTAGATCCCAATAAATGGATAGACAAGTATGCCGATTATTTGTTTAACTACACAATTTCTAGGTTAGACAATGCCGAATTAGCTAAAGATATAGTTCAAGAAACTTTTTTTTCTGGCTTAAAAGCTATGAAAAATTACCGCGGAGATGCTTCAGAGCGCACATGGTTAGTATCTATATTAAAACGCAAAATTATTGATCAATACAGAAAAATGAACTCTAAAAAAGGCAGAGCCGAAGTGAGGGTTAATTTTTACGAAGAAGGCGATAAAAAAGGCAGCTGGCTTGAAGAATGTGTACCTCAAAAATGGGATAACGAAGCGGCTTCTGATATAGAAAATAAAGAATTAGGAACAGCTATAAATAATTGCGTTGAGGCATTACCAGAAAAATACAGAGTTGTTTTTAATATGAAAACGGTTCAAAATATTGATACCGAAGAAATTTGTAATGAATTAGACATATCGTCGTCTAATTTGTGGGTAATAATACACCGTGCCAGACTTCAGTTAAGAAAATGTATGGAAGAAAGTTGGTTTAAAAATTAAGAAAATGAGTAAGAAAATAATGATTAATTGTGATGAAGCTTCAACAATTTGTGATAAATCGCAATATTGCGAAGCTAGTTTTTGGGACAAAGTAAGATTGCAAATGCATCTGTTTTTATGCAAAAAATGTGGCTTGTATTCAGAGCAAAATAAAACGATGTCTAAAATTTTTAATACACATCTTGTAAAACACAATCATTCTTCTGGTTTATCTGAAGGAGATAAAGCAGATTTAAAAGAAAAGTTGGAACATCAAATAAATTAAAGATTAAAATATTTACTTAAAACGGCGCTTTTTTAGCGCCGTTTTTTATTTTTGCTAAAATCTTTAGCTATGGAATTTATCTCAAAGGATATCCAAGAATACGCCAATTTACATTCACAAAAAGAACCTGACCTTTTACAGGAATTAAATCGTGAAACGTGGCAAAAAGTACTTATTCCGCGTATGTTAAGTGGTGCTTATCAAGGCCGTTTACTTTCTATGTTGTCTAAACTTATAAAACCCAAACAAATTTTAGAAATAGGCACTTATACGGGTTATTCGGCTTTATGTTTAGCTGAAGGTTTATCGCCCGATGGCCAATTACACACCATAGACCACAATGAAGAATTGGCAAGCATCCAACAAAAATATTTTAGTAAATCTGCTTATAAAAATCAGATTAAGACTTATTTAGGGGACGCTTTAGATATTATAGAAAACTTTAAAATTAAATTTGATTTGGTTTTTGTTGATGCCGATAAAGTTAATTACCCAAATTACTTTAAAGCGATTGTGCCAAAAATGAATTCTGGCGGACTCATATTATCTGATAATGTTTTGTGGAGTGGCAAAGTTTTACAACAAGCTGACATTAAAGATAAAGATACTCAAGCACTACAGATTTACAATAAACTATTAAATGACGATCCGCGTGTAGAGAGTGTTTTGTTGCCCATTAGAGACGGCTTAACATTGACGCGTGTAAAATAAGTTTAGAGTTATTATACAGAGTTTCTCAGAGTATCATAAAGAAATTACTACTTTGTGTGTCTTTGTGCTTCTTAGTGTTCCTTTGTGTAATAGCGATTAAAAGGATTTAACTGTTCATCTTTTTTAAGGTAAAAAGACAAATTTTATAAAATCCAAATCCGAGAATGAGACCTAAAAGCGCCCCTCCCAAAACATCAATAGGGTAATGAACTCCTAAATAAATACGGCTGTAAGCAAAAACCAATGGCCAAGCAAAAAACAGCCAAGCATATTTAAAATGTTTTTTGAGTAGTAAATATATCAACACCGTATTTGCTGTAGAATTGGTGGCGTGACCCGATACAAAACTAAAACTATGTGGAGAATAAGCAATGCGAATTAGGTTTTTAACCGAGGCGTCGTTATTAGGACGTAATCGTTCAAAAGTATGTTTTATAAGATTGACAAATTGGTCTGTAAAAGCCACTAAAACGGCTGCAATACCCAAAATAATAAGCCCTTTTTTTAAGCCATAAACTTTAAAAATTAAAAAAAGCATTAAAGCGAAAAGCGGTATCCAATTGTATTGATGGGTAATAGCAAGCCAAAAACCATCCCATTTTTCGGAGCCCAAGTTGTTTAAATAAATGAGTGTAGATTTGTCTAAGGTGATAATTTTATCGAGAAAAGACATTTAAAACGAACGTTTTATAGGGCCTGTTAAATCGTCAATATCATCTTTTATTTTACCAATTCCTTTTTTGATGTCTTTGGTAAAATCCGTATCGATACCCTGTTTTTTAATGCTATCGTTAATCTCGTTTTTTATAGGCTTAGTGATGTCATTAAAGTTTTCTTTAACTTGATTGATTTCCTTTTTAATATTTCTTGCAAAATCTGTATCAATACCTTGTTTTTCGGCACTTTCAGTTATTTCTCGCTTAATGTCATTTGTCGCGTCCTTTAGCTGACGCATACCTTTACCCAAACCTTTAGCCATCTCAGGAATTTTATCGGCACCAAAAAGCATGACAACTATAAGCATCACAATAAAAATTTCTGGACCACTAATAAATAAAAACATTGTTTTTAATTTTAAAGTACAAAGATACCAAGAATTCAGAATTCAAAATTCAGAATTCAGAATTATTTTATTTTTTAGTGAGCATTCGTTTTATTTCGTTAAGCTTCATCAAAGCTTCAATAGGCGTCAAAGTATCAATATTTGTCGATAGAATTTCTTCTTTTATGTCTTCCAACAAAGGATCATCTAATTTAATAAAACTCAGTTGCATATCATTTTGTTGTGCTAGTTTGAGTTTTTCTTTAACGTCTTCTGAAGTGTGACTTTTTTCGAGTTGTTTTAATATTTTATTGGCTTTATGGATAACGGGGCTTGGCATACCCGCCAATTTAGCTACGTGAATTCCAAAGCTGTGTTCACTGCCGCCGGGGACTAATTTACGCAAGAAAATTACTTTATCTTTGAGTTCTTTTACCGATACATTAAAGTTTTTAATACGTTCAAAAGTCTCGGCCATATCATTTAATTCATGATAATGTGTAGCAAAAAGGGTTTTGGGTTTGGCAGGATATTCGTGTAGATATTCGGCTATAGCCCAGGCAATTGAAATGCCATCATAAGTACTGGTACCGCGCCCAATTTCATCGAGTAAAACCAAACTTCTATCGGTTATATTGTGTAAAATATTGGCTGTTTCGTTCATCTCTACCATAAAAGTAGATTCGCCCATAGAAATATTATCACTCGCCCCAACCCGTGTAAAAATCTTATCAACCAAGCCAATTTTAGCAAATTTAGCCGGAACATAACTACCCATTTGTGCCATCAAAACAATCAAAGCAGTTTGGCGTAAAATAGCCGATTTACCACTCATATTAGGCCCCGTAATCATAATGATTTGTTGCAGATTCTGATTTAAAATCACGTCATTTGGAATATACGCTTCGCCAATTGGCAATTGTTTTTCTATAACAGGATGCCGCCCGTTTTTTATTTCTAAATCGGTACTTTCATCAATTTCGGGACGAACATAATTGTTATCTATAGCAATTTGAGCAAAACTACGGAAACAATCTAGTTGGGCTATCCCAAAAGCATTGGCTTGGATTTGTTCTAAATAGCCGCTTATATAATTTAATAAACCCGTAAATAATTGTTGTTCTAAAAGAGTGATTTTTTCTTGCGCCCCTAGAATTTTAGATTCGTATTCTTTGAGTTCTTCGGTAATATAACGCTCGGCATTTACTAAAGTTTGTTTGCGAATCCAATCTTCTGGCACCTTGTCTTTATGGGTGTTGCGGACTTCAATATAATAGCCAAACACATTGTTAAAGGCTATTTTTAAACTGGATATTTGAGTCCGTTCAATTTCACGCGTCAACATAGCGTCTAAATAGGCTTTACCCGATGTAGCCAATCCTCTTAATTCGTCTAATTCTTCAGAAACACCTTCGGCAATGGCGTTTCCTTTTTGTAAACTAACAGGCGCTTCGGGATGGAGTGTTTGAGTGATTTTTGCAATCAAATCAGAGCAATCTTTAAAATTGTGTAAAAGCGATTTTACAGTTTCAGAACGGCTTTCTTCAAGTGTCTTTTTTATGGGAACAATGGCTTTAAGCGATATTTTTAAATATGAAATTTCTCTTGGCGATATTTTAGACGTCACCACTTTAGAAATGAGGCGTTCTAAATCGCTTATACCTTTAATTTGAGTTGATACCAAATCGTAAAAGTCGGGATGGTCAATCAAATATTTTACAAAATCGTGACGCGCTTTTATTTTTTGGATACCTTTTAAAGGTAAAGCCAACCAACGTTTTAACAAACGCCCTCCCATAGGTGTGAGGGTTTTATCAATCACGCTTAAAAGTGTTACAGAACCTGATGAGGTGCCGGAATATAATTCTAAATTCCGAATAGTAAATTTATCCATCCACACATAAGCATCCCCTTCAATGCGTGTGAGCGCTGTAAGGTGTTGTAGTTTTTTATGTTGCGTTTCAGAAAGATAATGCAACACGCTTCCTGAGGCGATAATCCCTTCGGGCATATCAGAAATACCAAAACTTTTGAGGGACGTAATTTTAAAATGTTGCGTTAAAACTTCGTTTGCAAAATCGTTTTTAAAAACCCAATCTTCTAAATAAAAACAATGAAAGTCTGACCCAAAAATATCTGTGAATTTTGACTTAAACTGTTTTTGAACCAGAATCTCACTGGGTTTAAAATTTTGAAGTAATTTATCGATATGATCGGCGTCACCTTGAGCAGTTAAAAACTCGCCTGTAGAAACATCTAAAAACGAAATACCCACATATTTTTTTCCAAAATGAACTGCCGCTAAAAAGTTGTTGGTTTTAGCTTGTAACACCTCATCATTTAAAGAAACACCAGGCGTTACCAATTCGGTTACCCCACGTTTTACAATTGTTTTAGTCATTTTAGGGTCTTCTAACTGGTCGCAAATAGCGACCCTAAAACCCGCTTTTACCAATTTGGGTAAATAGGTATTGATACTGTGATGTGGGAATCCCGCCAAGGCTGTTTCAGTAGGGCTACCGGCGCCGCGTTTGGTAAGGACAATATCTAAAATAGCAGATGCTTTTACGGCATCTTCGCCAAAAGTTTCGTAAAAATCGCCTACTCTAAAAAGCAACAAAGCATCGGGGTACTTTGCCTTTATGGCATTGTACTGTTTCATTAAAGGCGTTACTTTTTTTACTTTTGACAAATCTATTGTGTTTCTTTATAATAAAATTCTACCCTCCAAAAATACGTTTTTTGTGAAGGCAAACAAAGATAGAATTAATTACTTAATTGCTGTTTTTAAAATCGGATAAAAAACTATCAAAACTTTATATGTTGTACCTAAAGGCACAATAAAAAATGGCTTCTATAAAATTACCGATAGGATGTCCCTAACGGGACAAAATATGTGTAATAAAACCAAATAGAGACTTCTTTGTGCGTAGGGACAACATATTTAAATGAGCTCTTTTAAGGTTCATTTAATTTGATTGAAAGGCAATAGTTACTTTAAGTTTTAAAAACTAAATTTGCACCATACATCAATTTAACAAACACGTGAAAAACCGTAAACTAAAAAACAGCGAACTCAGTCGCATAAGCTTAGCCGATTTTAAAAAAGTTGCCAAAACACCGCTTATTGTTATACTAGATAATATTCGAAGTCTGAATAATATTGGCTCTGTTTTTAGAACTTGCGATGCTTTTGCAATAGAAAAAATATATTTGTGTGGTATTACGGCAAAACCGCCTCATAAAGACATTCATAAAACGGCTTTAGGGGCAACCGATTCTGTTGATTGGGAACACGTCGATGATATTTTAACAGTTATAGATAAACTCAAAGCCGATGGCGTAAAAATAGCGGCAATTGAACAAGCCGAAAACAGTTTGCCTCTCCAAGATTTTAAGTCCGAAACCGACCAAAAATTAGCTATTGTTTTTGGCAACGAAGTAAAAGGCGTACAACAAAGTGTTGTTGATGTGTCTGATTATTGTATAGAAATTCCGCAATTTGGCACCAAACATTCCTTAAATATTTCGGTAAGTTGTGGAGTGGTTTGTTGGGATTTATTTAAAAAAATGCGACTTTAGCAAATCAATTTTCAAGATTTATGTTAGATCAATTTTCATTTTATTTTAAACAAGGTCTTTTCCACGTTTTAGATTGGTCGGCTTACGATCATATTTTATTTCTGTTGGCTTTAGTGGTTGTCTTTACCCTAAAAGATTGGAAAAAAACTTTATGGCTCATCACTTTTTTCACCATTGGTCATACATTAACATTGACTTTAGCAGCGTATAATCTTATTTATGTCAAAGATAATATTGTTGAATTTTCTATTGCAGCTACTATTTTTATTACAGCCTTAACCAATATTTTTTTTCAGAAAAAAGGGACAGGCAATATGAATGTCAATATTATTTTCGCATTATTGTTTGGTCTGATTCACGGGCTGGGTTTTTCAAGTTATTTTAAAATTCTTGTCGGCAGAGAAGCCGATAAAGTATTACCTTTAATCTCGTTTGCTTTGGGTGTAGAGGTTTCACAAGCAATTTTAGTTATTGTGATTTTATTATTTTCATTCGTTGGATTGAATGTCTTTAAAGTCTCAAAACGCGATTGGGTTATGCTCATTTCGGCCATTATTTTAGGGATAACCATTCCCATATTGTACTCACGAATATTTTGGTAATTATTTAACAACAAAATCAATTTAAAAAGCTTTTATTTACTGATGACAATGAACACAGATAAAAAACAATTAAGATACGATACCGCTTATATAAAAATGGCTTTAGAATGGGGTAAACTCTCACGTTGTACTCGCAAACAAGTCGGCGCACTTATTGTAAAAGATAAGATGATAATTTCCGATGGTTATAACGGCACTCCCTCGGGATTTGACAATTGTTGTGAAGACGACGAGGGTAAAACCAAATGGGAAGTACTACACGCCGAAGCCAACGCTATTTTAAAAGTGGCAGCGTCATCGCAGTCGTGTAAAGGAGCGACGCTATATATTACCTTATCGCCTTGCCGCGAGTGCAGTAAATTGATCCATCAAGCAGGTATAAAACGCTTGGTTTATAACAAAGGTTACCGCGATACATCGGGATTAGAATTTTTAGAGAAAGCTGGTGTAGAATTGACACTTTTAGAAGTAAAATAACAACAAAATTAACCTAATTGTCAGATTGATCGGAGTCGAAATCAGACAATTTAATTAAGACAACATCATTAAGTGAACAAATTAAAAACATTTTTACCCATTATTATGGCCACTTGCGTAGCCCTTGGCATAGTGTTGGGGAGTTATTTGAATTTCAATAAAAAAACGACAGCCTTTTTTGGGTTACCCGATAAAAATGAAGCTAAACTCAAGCGCCTTATCAATTATATTCAGTACGATTATGTAGATAAAGTTGATACCGATAGTCTTTTAGATATGGCCATTGCCAATATGTTGAGTAAACTCGATCCACATTCTGTTTACCTGCCTGCTAATCGGCGGAAGGAAGTTAACGAAGAAATGAATGGCAAGTTTGTGGGGGTGGGTATTCAGTTTTTAATGTTTAAAGATTCTTTAACGGTCTCAAAAGTCATTCCAAATGGCCCCAGTTTTAAAGCGGGCATTAAAGCAGGAGACCGTATTTTAATGGCTGATAGTGATACCCTTTTCGGAAAAAAACTGAGTAATAATAAAATCATTAAAACCTTAAAAGGCAAAAAGAATACTAAGGTCAATTTGGAGATTTACAGAAAAGCCACACATAAATTTTTTAAAACAACAGTTACAAGAGGTGAAGTGCCCATTAAAAGTTTAGATGCTTTTTATATGATAAACGATAGTTTAGGATACATTAAACTCAATAAATTTTCGGCGACATCTTACTCAGAATTCCACAAAGCCTTAACAAGTTTAGAAAAACAAGGTATGAAAGCCTTGGTGTTCGATTTACGGGGCAACCCCGGAGGCTATTTGCAAATAGCCATTAAAATTGCCGATGAATTTTTAGGAAAAGGACAATTAATTGTTTCCACAAAAAACAAAGGAGGACGTGTAGAAAAATCGTTTGCTACAGCTAATGGCGATTTTAAAAAGGCTCATGTTTTTGTACTCATTGACGAAAGCTCTGCTTCGGCAAGCGAAATAATAGCCGGAGCCTTACAGGATAATGACCGCGGGACTATTGTAGGACGCCGTTCGTTTGGCAAAGGTCTGGTACAACAAGAAATGAGCTTGGGCGATGGCTCGTGGGTGCGCTTAACAACGGCACGTTATTATACGCCAACCGGACGTTCAATTCAAAAACCCTATAATCACAAAGGAAATAAAGGTTATTTTAAAGAATTTGAAAAACGATTTATAGAAGGCGAATTGACCAATGCTGATAGTATAAAAGTAGTCGACTCGCTAAAATTTACCACCCCAAAAGGCAAAATTGTTTATGGTGGTGGCGGTATTGTTCCCGATGTTTTTGTGCCACTTGATACACTAAACTACATCAATAATTTGTATATCAACAGTCTTAATAATTTTGTTTTTGATTATGTAGATAAGCACCGAAGTGATTTTAAAGACCTCACTTTTAAAGAATTTAAAGTCAATTTCGATAAGAATGACAAAATATTAAAGATTTATTTAAAACGCATTGGTGGCTTTGTAAAATCCCACAAAATCCCCAAAAAACAAATCAGATTTTATTTAAAAGCCTTTTTTGCCCGTGAATTGTTTGATATGAGTACTTTCTATGAAATTTACAATCAACATGATAAAATGATAGAAAAAGTGCTGACGCTTTAAATTAGTATTCAGTACTCCTTGCGTATAAACTTGGCGTGCTTTATGGTTAAATTAAGAAATGATAAAGAGATGGCCACATCCTGATTTACCACATTGGCGTTAACCTTATTTTTAAAATTTCAGGATTTAGAGGTTGATATTTTCTATAAACCTTAGGTCGAACTCAGGTTATAAGAATTTGGTTAACAGGAGCGTATTTGTCTTTGTAAAAATTTAATACGCCTTAAAAATGCAAAGACAGAATCCCCAACTGCAACCAGTTTTCGAAATTAAACAAAAAATAGGATTTTTAAAGCCTACGGCATTAGCAAAGAAATTAAACTTAAGTTAGCGAAAAGACAGAAAATGTACAATTGTCGATATTATTTTAGGGTATTGGCAATTAGTATCATTAAAATAAGCACGTTTATAAATCAAAATATTCAAATGATAATAAATAAGAAAATTAATATCCTTGAAAAAAACACATAAATGCTATCGAAACCATATACTTTAAAATCTCTTAAGTTGACGCCAATGCGAAGCGCCGGAATCCTCAAGGGGACATTCGTTTGATTTAAATATTTTCTCAAAAGTCAAAAAAGACAATTTCGAATGGGAAAGTTTAATACTTAACTGAATTTTTATTTCTTTTATTGTCTCCTTGAGGGGCCTTTAGGGGTGTTTTTAGTTTGCCACTTGTTATTTTTAATCTTTAAAAAGTAAGACATAAATCCTTACATTTGTTTCTTTACTAAAAAACAGAAACACACTTAATGAAATACACCACATTACCCACTACAGATATTAAAGTATCAAAAATATGCTTAGGCACGATGACTTTTGGTGAACAGAACACAGAAAAAGAAGCGCATCAACAATTAGATTTCGCCGTTAGTCAAGGTATTAATTTTATAGATACGGCTGAAATGTATGCCGTGCCGGGGCGTAAAGAAACCCAAGGGAGTACCGAGCGTTTTATTGGCTCTTGGTTAAAAAAACAAAAACGAGATGATTTAGTTATAGCGACTAAAATTGTAGGCCCCAATCCCGCGATGGCTTATATCAGAGATAAAATGGATTTTTCTGAAGCGTCAATAAGAGAGGCTGTAGAGAAAAGTTTAAACCGCTTACAAACCGATTATATAGATTTATACCAATTGCATTGGCCGGAACGCAGCACCAATTTTTTTGGTGTGCGTAATTTTAAAAGCAATCCTAAAGAAATCTGGAGCAACAACTTCAAATCTATTTTAGAAACCTTAAACAAGTTACAAAAAGAAGGTAAAATACGTCATTTTGGTTTGTCTAACGAAACCGCTTGGGGCGTGATGAAGTATTTAGAAACCGCTAAAAACGAAAACCTCAATAGACCAATTACTATTCAAAATCCCTATTCATTATTAAATAGGACTTACGAAATAGGTTTAGCTGAGGTATCGGTAAGAGAAAATATTGGCTTATTGGCTTATTCGCCTTTGGCTTTTGGGGTTTTAAGTGGCAAATATTTAAAAGGTACACCTGATAATTCACGTTTGGCATTGTTCCCACAGATGGGACGCTATAACAGTGAAGAAGCTCACAGGGCTACGCAATTGTATACCGATTTAGCGACTAAACACCATCTAAATCTGGCACAAATGGCTTTGGCTTTTTGCAATCAACGCGCATTTTTAACCAGTACTATAATTGGCGCCACAACTATGACGCAACTCAAAGAAAATATAGGTAGTACCGAAGTAGTTTTAAGCGATGAGATATTACAAGAAATAGACGCCATTCAGAATTTACAACCCAATCCTGCGCCTTAGCAAAATTAGCTTTAACAACCGTTTAAAGCAAAGTGTTTATGTTGTACCTACGGCACAAATCGGCATAGTTCTACCTCATTATTACTCATATTTCGTCCCTAAAGGGACGCTATTTTTATTGTGGTTATGTCCCGTTAGGGACAACATATAGGTAATTTTAAACAAACTATTTGCTTATTGTGCCTTTAGGTACAACATATAAATATTCTATATTACCACAGCAAATAATATCACAAATAGAAAAAAAAATAAAGTTAATACTTATATTTAGAGCTTAGAAAATTAACAAAAACCGGAATGATACAATTTATCGAACGCCAAATAGCCCATTTCAGTGCTTGGATATGGGATTGGCCTTTGCTCGTTTTACTGATTGGAGGTGGCACATTTTTCTTAATTTATTCACGATTTACACCTTTTTTATATTTTAAACATGCCGTTCAGATTTTAAGTGGCAAATTCGATTCTGAATCAGAACCCGGACAATTGAGCCACTTTCAAGCTTTATCGGCCGCTTTAGCCGCCACGGTAGGATTGGGCAATATTAGCGGCGTAGCTATAGCCATTGTTACGGGCGGACCTGGAGCTATTTTTTGGATGTGGGTGAGTGCCCTCTTTGGTATGGCTACTAAATTTTACACCTGTACTTTGGCAGTTATGTATCGTCAAACGGATACAAATGGCGAAACGCGAGGAGGTCCGATGTACGTTATTACTAATGGTTTGTCAAAATTTTGGAAACCTTTGGCTTATTTCTTTGCTTTGGCAGGATTGGTAGGTACGCTACCGTCATTTACAGCCAATCAGCTTACGCAGACTTTTGTAGATGTATTTCCTATTGCAAGCATTAGTACTTTTCATTATAAATTAGCGATAGGTCTGTTTTTGGCTTTGATGGCTTCGCTAGTGATTTTTGGTGGCATTCGGCGTATAGGTAATGTGGCTAGTAAATTAGTACCCTTTATGGTGGTGCTTTATTTTGTGGTTGTTATCATCATTTTGCTCATTCAATTTAGAGAGATTCCGACTATGTTTAAATTAATTTTTGAGGATGCTTTTTCAGCGAAAGCCGTTGCCGGAGGCGCTTTGGGTTATCTGATAAAAACAGGGATAAAACGTGCTGCTTTTTCTAACGAGGCAGGCGTAGGAACAGCTCCAATGATGCACGGAAATGCCAAAACATCTCAAGCTGTTAGAGAAGGTTTGGTAGCTATGATTGGCCCTGCTATCGACACGCTTTTGGTGTGTACTTTAACCGCTTTGGCCATTTTGTCAACTGGGGTTTGGCAAAAGAGTTCTAGCAATGGCATTTCTTTAACACTCGAAGCATTTAACAGCGTTTTACCTTACAATTTAGGAAGTATTATTTTAACAATTGTTATTATGGTCTTTGGCTTTTCTACCTTGTTTTCTTATGCTTTTTATGGTACAACTTGTTTAGGTTTTTTAACCAAACCTAAGTACGGTAAATACTACAACTATATTTACATTATATCTATTGTGGTGTCGGCAGTTATTAAAATAGAATTTGCCATTAATATTATTGACAGCGCTTTTGCCTTAATGGCGATACCAACGGTTATATCGGGAATTTTACTGGCTAAAAAAGTCAATGTGGCTGCCAAAGCTTATTTTAAAATGCTCTAAATATTTTTAGAACGCTGATGACGCTGATTGTTTTGAAAAACACAGATTGAAGCATCAAAAATTAAATTGATTGATTAATTTGGAAAATGTTACCTTTTTAGGTAACTTTGAGCTAAATTTAACGACTAACGATTGAGCGAATTTAAAAGAGAAATAGGGTTTTATGGCAATCACTTTAAGGATTTCTATTTTAAGCAGTCGCTCGTTGTTCGTAAGAAAATAGATTGGACGCTTTTAATTTTGAGAAATACGCGAATTGTTCCAGTAAAATTTTTTAAAAATCTCACGAATACTGAAGGACTTTGGGAAGTGCGAATTTCAGCAGGAAATGGAATGTTCCGAATTTTCTGTTTTTTCGACAAAGGAAACTTAATAATTCTGTTGGGCGGATTTCAAAAGAAAACGCAAAAAACACCTAAGAAAGAAATTAAAAAAGCGGAACGATTAAAAAAGGAATATTATGAAAACAGATAAAAGAATTACATCATTTGATGACCATCTAGACGAACAATATGGAAAAGTTGGAACAGAATCTCGTCAGAAATTCCAAGAAGAATTTGAGACTTTTAAAATTGGTGTCCTTATCCAAGAGGCGAGAAAAAAACAAAAATTAACGCAACAACAACTTGCTGAAAAAGTTGGGACAACAAAAAACTATATTTCTCGGATTGAAAATAATGCGAGTGATATTCGACTTTCTACTTTAATGAGAATAATTCGAGAAGGATTAGGAGGAAGTTTAAAATTATCACTTGATGTTTAAATTAATATCAGCATAAACCATAGAGAATCTGTGTCATCTGCGTTCTCTTTTCTAGATGTCGGCAGTACCAAAGTACAGGTAAAATGCTATTTTAATACTCTAACTTATTTGTCCACCGTTGGTGATGCTATTATTTTGAGGTGCGATAAAAGAAAGACTGCCATCATTGGCATCTGTCATTAAAATCATCCCTTGACTTTCGATGCCTTTTATAGTACGCGGTTCTAAATTGACCAAAACGCTTACTTTTTGACCGATGATATCTTCGGGTTTGAAACTTTCGGCAATACCACTTACAATTGTACGGATGTCTATACCAACATCGACTTTAAGTTTGAGTAATTTTTTAGTTTTAGCTACTTTTTCAGCTTCTAAAATTGTCCCAATTCTGATATCTAATTTGGTAAAATCGTCAAATGAAGCTGTGGATTTTTGCGCTTCTACAACTTGATTTTCGAGTGCATTGGCTTTTTTTGTGGCGGCGAGTTTGTCTAATTGTTTTTGTACATCACAGTCTTCAATTTTAGAGAAAAGCAAAGTCGGTTTACCTATTTGATGATTGGGTTTTAAGAGCTCATGATTATTAGAAATAGCATCCCAAAGCAGAGATTCGGCGTCGCTTCGCTCTGTCGGAATGACATTAAGCATTTCTTTTAACTTTTGAGATGTAAATGGCAAAAATGGCTCCGATAAAATGGCCAAACCTGTTGCAATTTGTAAAGCCACATACATAATAGTTTCAACGCGTTGTGGATCTGTTTTTATCTGTTTCCAAGGCTCAGCATCGGCTAAATATTTATTACCTAATCGCGCTAAATTCATCAATTCTTGTGAAGCTTCTCTAAAACGATAACGTTCTATTGAATTGGCAATACTATTTGGAAAATGACTGAGTTGTTCTAAAGTATTTTTATCGTCTTCGGTAAATGTGTGAGCAGTCGGCACAATCCCTTCATAATATTTATTTGTGAGTACGACTACACGGTTTATAAAGTTTCCAAAAATGGCCACTAATTCGTTGTTGTTACGAGCCTGAAAATCTTTCCACGTAAAATCGTTGTCTTTTGTTTCTGGCGCATTAGCTGTTAAGGCATAGCGTAACACGTCTTGCTGATTGGGGAAATCTTCTAAATATTCGTGTAACCACACCGCCCAATTTTTTGAAGTCGAAATTTTATCGCCTTCAAGATTCAAAAACTCATTGGCGGGCACATTATCGGGCACTATAAAAGAGCCTTCTGCTTTAAGCATCGCCGGGAAGATAATACAGTGAAAAACAATATTATCTTTCCCTATAAAATGAACCAATTTGGTATCGTCAGCTTTCCAATAAGGCTCCCAATTTTTACCTTCTTTTTCTGCCCATTCTTTTGTAGATGAGATATAGCCAATAGGAGCATCGAACCACACATATAAAACCTTTCCTTCTGCATTTTTTACAGGAACGGGAATCCCCCAATCTAAATCACGCGTTACAGCACGCGGCCGTAAACCGTCGTCTAACCACGATTTTACTTGTCCTAAAACATTGGCCTTCCAATCTTTTTTATGACCGACAACTATCCATTCGCGCAACCATTTTTCATAATCGTTTAAAGGGAGATACCAATGTTTGGTTTCTTTTAAACTGGGTTTGTTGCCAGTGATGGCACTTTTGGGATTTATTAAATCGGTAGCATTATGACTGGTGCCACATTTTTCGCATTGATCGCCATAACTTTCTTCATTACCACATTTTGGACAGGTACCCACTACAAACCTATCGGCTAAAAATTGTTGTGCTTCGGCGTCATATAATTGTTCTGAAGTTTCTTCGATAAATTTTCCATCCGCGTTGAGCTTTTTAAAGAATTCTGAAGCTGTATCGTGATGAACTTTAGCTGAGGTTCTTGAATAATTATCGAAAGTAATACCAAAATCTTCGAAAGATTTTTTAATGATGCCGTGGTATTTATCAACGACCTGTTGCGGCGTAATGCCTTCTTTTTTAGCACGAATTGTAATCGGCACACCGTGCTCATCAGAGCCACAAACAAAAGCCACATCTTTACCATTTAACCTTAAATAGCGCGCATAAATATCGGCAGGTACGTAAACGCCGGCCAAATGGCCTATATGAACAGGGCCATTAGCATAAGGCAATGCTGCAGTTAAGGTATATCTTTTTATATCTGTTGTATTGGCTTTTGTGTCAGTCATTTTTAAAGAAAATTTTTGTTAAACCTTTTCATGATTTCTAAGGTTTAAAACGGCTACAAAAGTAAGGATTAGATATTAGAAGACCTAACAGATTTCCAAAACCAGTTAGGTCTTAGAATTTTTGTAATTTGCATTTATAAATTTCAAAAAAATGATTAAACCGACTTATCTTCAAAAAGGCGATACCATTGCTATTGTTGCCCCTGCAGGATTTTTAAAATCAGAAGATTCATTAGCCTCTGGAAGGACCTTGATGGCGTCTTGGGATTTAAAAATAAAAGTAGGTCAGAATGTCTTTAAAAAAGAAGGCCATTTTGCAGGTTCAGATACAGAAAGATTGTCTGATTTACAAGAAGCTTTAGACAATCCAAAAATCAAAGCTATTTGGTGTGCGAGAGGCGGTTATGGTACCAATAGGATTATTGACCAATTAGATTTTACAGCTTTTAAAAAACAACCCAAATGGGTAATTGGTTATTCAGACATCACTATTTTACTGAATCATATTAATAATTTAGGAATCGCCTCGCTTCACACGATGATGGCTACTAGTACAGACGCTTTTAAAAATGAATTGGCTGTTTTGAGTTTAAAAAATGCTCTTTTTGGTACAACTTTAAACTATGAAATTCCTTTTGAAGTAAATAATATTTTAGGAGAAGCCCATGGTGTTTTAATCGGTGGGAATTTATCGCTATTGGCTGCGAGTTTAGGCACAACCTCTTTTCCAAACCTTAACAAGTCCATTGTTTTTATAGAAGAAATAGGTGAATACAAATACCGCATTGACCGCATGTTGTACAGTTTAAAACGTCATGGTGTTTTTAAAAAATGTCGTGGTGTATTGATTGGTGGGATGACCGACATCCCCAAAAATGATCCAGAATTTGGAAAAAGTATTAACCAACTTATTTTGGATGTTATTGATAGAAGTGATATCCCTGTTATTTTTGGCGTTCCGGCAGGACATATAAAAGACAATTGTGCTTTAATTTTAGGTAGTAAAATAGCGATTAAAGCTACCAAAAATAATAGTATTATTCTTTTTAAATAAAAAAGATGCGACTGATTAAAGGACTAATTTTAGTGGTAATGTTACTTTGTTTTCAGAATAGCAAAAGTCAGTTATATATTGGTGCTACTTTAGGAGTTCAAGTGCCAGGGATGCAAGACCTGAAATTTAGAGAATTTGATACCGATGGGCATTATGTTAGAATGATAAAAACATCTGAAACACACAGCACTATTTCTTTAGTAAAAGGGCTTAATGTGTCCTACTGGTTTAAAAAATATGGATTAAAGCTAGATTATCTTTATTGGAATCACAACACTGTTGCAGATAAATATATTGGAGACTATTTACCCTCTATTTCTAAAATTCGTGAAAAAAGGCAAGCACTTCATTTGGTTTTATTAAGACGGTTTAAAATACCTTTTGCTAAAAATAATATGAGTAAATCATTCAGTTTTGTGGGAGCCGGTTACGGTTTCGCCAAAACAATAATTCAGCACGGTTTAACAACCACCCAACCTTCTTTACAGGTTTCTTGCGGATTTTCATTTTTACTGACAAAAAATTTAAACGCTGTGTCGGAATTTAAATATGTTTTAACTTCGGATGTTGATAATCGCGCAGCTATAATTGGCGAAAGTACAATTGTTGATACATCAGGATCTCCTGTACTTTTTAGAAATGGGGCGCACTTTGACACACGATACCACATGTTTTTATTTGGATTGCAATACCAATTATTTTAATACCTTTAATACGTAATTAATTTTATTTTGGCACAACACAACGAACTGGGAAAAGACGGTGAAAAAATGGCTGTCACTTTTTTAATAAAAAACGGCTATACCATACGCGAAACCAATTATAGGTTTCATAAAGCCGAAGTAGATATCATTGCTCAAAAAGATAACGTACTAGCTGTTGTTGAAGTCAAAACACGTTCTACAGATTATTTTGGCGACCCTCAAGATTTTGTAAAACCAAAAAAAATAAAATTATTGGTCGGTGCTATTGACGATTATGTTATAAAAAACGACCTAGATGTCGAGGTTCGTTTTGACATAATCGGAATTATAAAAAACAAAAAAGGCACAAGACTAGAACACCTTGAAGATGCCTTTTTTCATTTTTGATAGAACGCCATTATGCTTTCCTTATCTAAGCTTTACGAGGACATAAAAATAATTTAATGAATATTCTTTTTGTTAAAATACTTTTTAACGTCCTCTACACCATAAGGTTTGTCAATAATATTTTTATCAGCATCTAAAATAATGTAAGTCGGTGTTGCGTGAATATTATAAGCTTTAGAAAATTTATTTTGCCATTTATTCTTGCCAAAAACATGAATAAAATTAGGGTATTTATTCATTTCAGTATTCCACGGATTAGGGCCGCTTTCTAAACCAACAGCCACAACTTTAACATCTTTTTTGTCTTTTATGTAGGTGTATAAAATAGGTATTTCGTGAAGGCAATGCGAACAGGTTGAGCTCCAAAACACTATTAAATAATATTTAGCTCCTGTCAACTCATATAAACTATGATTACCACTAAAATCTTGCCAAGTAATATTAGGCGCTTTGGCATTGACAACCGTTTTCATCTCATTTAACACCCTGTTTTTATAAGCTAAATCCTGATCTTTAGCTGGTAACTTATCAAAATAATTAGACAGTAAGAATTCTGTAATGGTTTTATTATCTTTATTAGAAAAACGTTTTATCAGGTTATAGGTAAGGTCTTTTTTAAGTGTTGAATTATTTATTTTAGCAAAGACAGTATTGATAGATTTCTTAAATAAATTATTTTGTGTTTGTGGATTTTGCGACACATTCACATAAAAAATATAATCGTTTATACGGTCGTTTATAAGCGTCGAATTAAGTAATTGCAGGCTGTTAAAATCTATAGCATCAAAAAAGTGTGCTTTAATAGAGGCTAAATAATGAGAAGGATCTTTAAAAGGTAATGTAGCATTATACCGTTTGCTCGCTTTAATAAAATGATAGGTTAACATATCTTTAGACAAAGTTTCATAACGCTGTTGAACAGTATTTACCTCTTTTAAATATTTTGTATAATCTCGGCGGATTTTAGCATTTTTAGTAACATCGGCCGGTTGAAAATACAATAATTGCAACGAATCTACTTTGCTTTGTGGCACAGCAATATTATTGGCGTACTTCTTAAACATATTATTTTCATTAGATTTACTAAAGTTAATTGTGTTGCTCGGATCCTTTGGATTAAAGGATAATTCAATATCTTCTTTATTGTATATAAAGTCTAAAAAATCGGTTTTATTAGATTTGTATAACAACCTGTAAACACCCGGTTGTGCTTTAGCGTCAAGATTAAAGGTAAAACGCCCTTCTTTAATAGAAACTTGAGCAACATAATTTTGTTGAAATCCATTAACTCTGTACAAAATAACCCACGACTGGTTACCGGGATTTATAAGTGTTCCTTTAACAGTATGTTGGGCTTGCAAGCCAAAACCGATAAATATCAATAAGAATAAGTACTTTCTAAACATTGTTTTATTTTTTTTGAAATACAAATTTGCACTTTTCAATTTAAATAACCCTAACTTTAACGTTAAAATCTTCTTATCTTTGGTAAAAATAAAGCTATGTATTTTAAAAACAAAGTAGTTTGGGTAACCGGTGCCTCCTCTGGCATTGGCAGAGCAACCGCCCTAGCTTTTTCTAAAGAAGGCGCTAAACTTATTATCTCCGGACGTCATGCCAACCGTTTGTTAGACACAAAAAAGGAATGTTCTAACGCAAATGATGTTCATATCATTCCGTTTGATTTAGCTAAATATACCGATTTTAGTCACGTTGTTTTTCAGGCAATAGCCACATTTGGTCATATTGATATTTTAATAAATAACGGGGGTATAAGTCAGCGGTCTTTAGTAGAAGACACCTCTATTAAGGTAGATGAACAAATAATAAAAATCAACTATTTAGGGACGGTAGCTTTAACCAAAGCCCTTTTACCACATTTTATCGAACGCCGTGCCGGCCGATTTGTAGTGGTTACAAGCGTCACTGGAAAAATAGGAACGCCTCTGCGCTCAACTTATGCGGCGTCAAAACATGCGCTTCACGGATTTTTTGACAGCTTGCGTGCCGAAGTTTATAAATACAATATAAAAGTAACGCTAATTTGCCCTGGTTTTGTACAAACAAATGTGTCTAAAAATGCCCTTACGGGAACAGGGAAGCCTCAGAACATTATGGATAAGGCCATTCAAAATGGTGTTACACCAGCATACCTAGCTACAAAAATGCTTAAAGCTATCCGAAAAGACAAACAAGAAAAAGCCATTGGACACAAAGAAATTTACGGTATTTTAATTAAGCGCTTTTTCCCTAAATTAGCAGCCATTTTAATCCGGAAAATAGACGTTACCTAATATTTACTTTATGAATTTTAAAAATATCCTTCTAAGCATTTGTTTGCTTATTTCTGCTTTTTCTTTTAGTCAAAAACAACACACAAAATCATTTGGTTTTGTAAACGACAATGATGTTTACATCTCACATACTCAAGACCAATATTTTACCAACGGAATGGCTTTAGAATACCGCGTTTTAGCTAAAAAAACAGTTAAAAAGGTTTACAAAAAAATCTACACTTTTGCAGTCCGTCAAGATATGTATTCACCTTTTATAGCTAATGTGCCGGTTAAAGCCGATCAAGATAGACCTTTTGCGGGGCATTTATTTGGCTCTTATGCCATCACCAAATATTTTAAAAACCAACGTATATTTAAAATAACTTATCAATTGGGCGTTTTAGGTCCAGGTTCTGGTGGCGAGGATGTTCAAAAGTGGTACCACAGTTGGTTGGGATTACCTCCTATTAATGGTTGGGAATTTCAAATACAAAATCAACTGTCCGCAAACGTTAATGTTTTTTATCTAAAAAATTTAGCTTATTCTGGTGCTAGGAATTTTGATTTTAACGCTTTTGCGGAAGCTAAAGTAGGGACTGTTTTTAATGAAATTGGCTTTGGATTTGTAAGTAGGGTTAGCCTAAAAAGTCTCAACCCTATTTTTAACACTATTTTATTTAATTCCAATCTAAATGACGCTAAAACAGACGACGCAATAAACGAGTTTTACTTTTATGTTAAACCTCAGCTGACTTATGTAGCCTACAACGCTACTATACAAGGCAGTTTGTTTAATAATGACAGTCCGCTTACTTTTAAATCAGAGCCTATAAAAGCCAATTTACAAGCAGGTTTAAAATGGGCTACCAAGCGTTTTAATTTTGGTTATTTTACCTCTTGGGTAACAAAATCTGTAGATAACGGTAGGGTAACTGCCCATAAATATGGCACAATTTCTATGGCTTATAAGTTTGATTAACAATTGATTTTTTAATTACTCATCATACCCAAACCTACGCAGTTGTTTCTTATTACTACGCCAGTTTTTGTTGACTTTTACATACAGCTCTAAAAAGATTTTTTTACCAAAAAAGATTTCTAAATCCTTGCGTGCTTCGGCACCTACACGTTTTAAAGCACTGCCTTTATGTCCTATAATAATCCCTTTTTGAGTCTCACGCTCAACCATAATAATAGACCGAATACGTATGAGTTTTTTTTCTTCTTTAAATTCTTCTGTTTCTATTTCTACAGAATAGGGAATTTCTTTTTTGTAGTGTAACAAAATCTTTTCACGTATTTTTTCATTCACAAAAAAACGTTCAGGCTTATCGGTTAATTGGTCTTTGGGATAAAAAGCAGGCGACTCTGGTAATAACTCAATTAATTTATCAAATACTGTTTTAACGTTGAAATCTTGTAAAGCCGAAATGGGCAATACCAAAGCATTGGGTACTTTTTCTTGCCAATAATCTGAACTTTGTTCAACCGCTTCTTGATTAGAGGTGTCTATTTTATTAATCAGCAATAAAACAGGAATCTTGGCATTTATAATCTTGTTAAAAAAGACACCCTCTTTTAAATCTTTTTCGCCAATTTCTACCATGTAAATCAGCACATCGGCATCATCAAAAGCCAATTTTACAAAATTCATCATAGATTCTTGTAAACTGTAAGCGGGTTTTATAATACCTGGCGTATCCGAAAAAATAACCTGAAAATCATCGCCGTTTACAATCCCCAAAATACGATGCCGTGTGGTTTGTGCTTTAGAAGTAATGATAGACAAACGTTCGCCTACAAAGGCATTCATCAAAGTCGATTTACCTACATTAGGATTGCCAATGATATTTACAAAACCTGCTTTATGTGTCATATTTTAATTGAATAATATTGCAAAAGTAAGGCATTGGTGTTAATAATAGAACGCTGATGACGCTGATTTTTTAAGATATCTGCTGTTAAATTTGTTTTTATATAAATTGACTTTTTTGGTCAACCTATATTAGGGGGCGTACAGCTCGCTGAACACTGCTACTGCTCCCGATAGCTATCGGGACCGCCTACTGTTTTATTCGCCAATTGTCCGCAGGCGGCATCAATATCTTGACCACGACTGTGACGTACATTTACAATAATGTTATTATCTTCAAGGCAACTTACATAATTTTTGATGGCTTTTGGTGATGCTTTTTGAAACGCGCCATCGTCAATGGCATTGTATTCAATAAGATTGACCTTTACGGGAATTTTTTTACACAAACGCATCAAAGCATTTATGGATTTCTGATCGTCGTTGATGTTTTTCCAAACCACGTATTCAAAGGTGATTCGTCTATTGGTTTTGGCATACCAATATTGAAGAGCTTCCAGTAAATCGGCAATGGGACTGACTTCATTTATGGGCATCATTTTAGAGCGCACGTCATCTATGGCAGAATGTAACGACACGGCTAAATTAAATTTCACACCGTCATCAGCCAGTTTTTTTATCATTTTTGGTAAGCCAACAGTTGATAAAGTGATGCGCTTGGGCGACATGGCTAATCCGTCATCGGAAGTAATCATATCAATAGCTGCCAACACATTTTTATAATTTAAAAGCGGTTCACCCATCCCCATAAAAACAATGTTCGACAGTTTGTGCTGGTGGTATAATTGACTTTGTTGGTTAATAATCACCACTTGGTCGTAAATCTCATCGGGATTGAGATTGCGCATCCGCTTTAAGCGTGCCGTAGCACAAAAATGACAATTCAAACTGCACCCCACTTGGCTCGACACACAAGCTGTGGTACGGCTGTTTGTTGGAATGAGTACCGATTCTACGATGAGTCCGTCGTGTAACTTGATGGCATTTTTAATGGTACCATCGTTAGCGCGTTGCAGGCTGTCGACTTTTATGTGGTTGATAACAAAATTATCTGCTAAAAATTGACGTGTTTCTTTTGAGAGGTTGGTCATCTCATCAAAATTGTGAACAGATTTCCCCCACAACCACTCATAAACCTGATTACCCCGAAAAGTCTTTTGACCTTTAGAAACGAAAAAATCTCTCAGTTCGGTTTTGCTTAAAGCACGGATGTCTTGCTTGGTGTTCATTTGATTGCAAAAGTAGGGATTTAACTAAAACAATATTGGAAAAGGATAGACTAATGGATAAATAGTATCTGGTATCGGGTATCTGGATTGAGGAGACAAGAACCTAGAGACAAGAACCTAGCGTTTTCAGTTATCTGTTATAAGTTTACATCAATGCAATATTGCTTAGCTTCCTTTGCGGTTAAGCTTTGTGTCTCTTTGTGCTACTTCGTGTCTCTTTGTGAAATAACACTTTTAAAACCCCAAACTCCAAATCCCAAAAAACAAAAACAAACTTCAAAAAACAAATTTCAAAATTTTATTAGAAGCCGTTCCTCTTCGGGGAAATGTCCGATAGGACAATGGGGATAAATCAAAGTCAAATTATATATATATTGAACTCAAGAAAGTTTTAGAAAACGTTCAAAAACACCCCTAAGGTTCCCTCCCGCCAAAGTTCGGGCAGGCAAGAAGACAATCCTTCTTATTTAAATTCTTAGCGTCCCTTGCGAAAAACCTAGCGTTCTTTGCGGTTAAGCTTCGTGTCACTTTTTAAAATAAATTTTTAAATTTTCAAATCTCAAATTCCAAAATCCAAAATCCAAAAAAAAATGGGGGAATAATCCCCTTAAATTAAATTTGCATAACCTATAATAAAGAGTAGTTTTGCTAGCTAGTTTTCAAGGTGATTACCCTTAACATATAGTAAAAAGGTGGAATTTTAAATTTTAACAAAATTTAGTTTGCAAACACTTAATTAGAAATACTATATTTGCACTACTAAAAATGACATCAATGATATTAAGTTATTTAAAACACTTAAAAATCCCTCTCCTTTTATTGTTAACCGTTTTTCTGATAAGCAGTTGTGCTTCACGGCAAGATATGGTTTATTTTCAAGGAGATGATACCAATATAAACGCCTCAGTTAAATACGAACTCACTTATAAACCTGACGATTTACTCACCATAGCTGTTTCTGCTTTAGATATGGATGCCGTAAAGCCCTTTAATTTATATGTAGCCGATTATAGAAGAGGTTCTGCAAGTGGTTCTATTACCTCAACACCCTCTCTGCAAACCTATTTGGTTGATGCCGAAGGCACTATTGATTTTCCTGTTATTGGCTCTATTGCCATTGCGGGTTTAACCCGTAAAGAGGCAACCCGTTTAATTTCAGACAAATTAAAACCCTATGTTAACAATCCCATTGTCAATATTCGCTTAACCAATTTTAAAATTAGTGTCTTAGGCGAAGTCAAAAGCCCCGGTACTTTCACCATACCCAACGAGCGGATTACCTTACCCGAAGCTTTGGGTTTGGCAAGTGATTTGAGTATCCAAGCGAAACGTGCTAATATTTTAATAGTCCGTGAGGTTGACGGTAAAGTTACCAAAACCTATATTGATTTGCGTTCTAACGCTATTTTTAATTCGCCTTTTTATTACCTCCAACAAAATGATATGGTGTATGTAGAACCCAATAATGCGAAGATAAAATCGTCTAGTTATAATCAATTTACAGCTATTACAATTTCAGCTTTTTCGACACTCATCTCTGTTTACGCTATTTTATTTAGATAATTTATGAATACAACCAATCAAAATATATATGCCCTAGAAGAAGAGAATCCACTTAATTTGCGCGAAGAACTCGATAAATATTTGCGTTATTGGATGTGGTTTGCTTTAGGGATTGCACTTAGTATTGTAGTCGCTTTGTATTATTTGCGCAAAACAACACCGCAATACGAAACATCGGCCACCATAATGATTAAAGACGATAAAAAGGGAGGTGGTATGATGTCTGAGCTTAGTGCTTTTCAGGATTTAGGGATTTTAAACGACGCCAAAAACTCAATAGACAATGAAATTGAAATATTAAAATCGCGAACACTGATTGGTAGTGTTGTTAAAGATTTAAAACTAAATGTCAAATACATCCGCCAAGGACATATAAAAACACGTGAATATTATAACAATGCCCCGGTTAAACTCAACTTTTTAGAAACAGATTCTGTGTTGTACAGAACAGCAGCCAATTTAAAGGTCATCATTTTAAGCAAAACAAAGTTTATCTTAGAAGAAGAGGAATTGGGTAATTTAGGGTCTCATAAATTCGGGCAACAAATAAAAACACCCTTTGGTACTTTATTGTTAACACCACATTTTACCGATAATATGCCGAGTAATCCTGAAGTGTATATCAGTATTGTTCCCCTTAAGGCGATGGTGTCAGGGTATAGAGGAGGTGTTAAAATAGAACCGGTAAGTAAAAAGGCCAGTGTTATCAGTTTGACTTTAAAAGATGCTATTCAGCGTAGAGCAGAAGATTTTATCAATACCTTGATAAAAAAATACAACGATGACGCCATTGAAGATAAAAATTTGGTATCGAGAAATACAGCCACCTTTATAGCCGACCGCTTAGTATTAATAAACAAAGAGTTAACAGTGGTAGAAGATAATGCCGCCAGTTATAAAAAGAAAAACAAGCTGACCGACATAAAATCTGAAGCCACACTGTTTTTAGAAAATGTATCGGAAACAAAAAAAGCCATTTTAGAACAAAATACCCAATTGCGTTTGGCTGATTTTATGCTAGAGTATTTAGATAAAACTCAAAACAAAATAGAACTTTTGCCCACTAATCTCGGTTTAGCCGATGTATCCATAGCCGCCCTTATAGCCAAATACAACGAGTTGGTTTTAGAACGCAATAGGATTCTTAAGAATTCTAGCTTGCAAAATCCGGTTGTGGTAAATTTAGACGCCCAATTACACAATTTACAAATCAGTTTAAAAACGAGTTTAAACAATGTTAAAAAAGGAATTACCATTGCTTTAACCGATTTAAAGGTTCAAGAAAAACTAATTGATGCCAAAATAACAGATGTACCCCAACAAGAAAAAGAATATCGTGCTATTGAAAGACAACAACAGATAAAAGAAACACTATACCTTTACTTGCTTAAAAAACGTGAAGAAACAGCTATCAGTTTAGCAGTTACAGCCCCTAATGCCAAAATAATTGACGCCGCTTTTTCCAATGATATTGCGGTGTCGCCTAAAAAGAAAATTGCCCTTTTGGCTGCCATTTTAATCGGTTTGTTGATTCCGTTTATCATTATTTATATCCGCGATTTACTCGACACCAAAGTACATTCCCGTAAGGATATAGAAAGTCAAATAAGTGTTCCTATTTTAGGAGATATTCCAGAAGAAAAATCAAAACGCAACATTGTTATGGGCAGTAACGCCCGTTCAAGTAGTGCCGAAGCCTTTAGATTGTTGCGGACCAATCTCGACTTTATGTTAACTAATAAAAGCGAGCACAATTTAGCCAAGACTATTTTTGTTACTTCGACCATTAGTGGTGAAGGAAAATCGTTTATCGCTATTAATTTGGCCTCAACTTTGGCTCTTTCTGGTAAAAAAGTGTTATTAATGGGCTTAGATTTACGTGCTCCGAAAATCACGAAGTATCTCGATATTTCCGATAAAAAAGGGATTACCAACTATATCACCAGTCCCGATGTTAAATTAAACGATTTAAAATTTAAGGTAGCTGAATTGGGCGATTTAGATATTATCGGATCGGGTGTTATCCCGCCCAATCCGGCCGAATTGCTGTTGAGCCCTCATATTAAAAAGCTTTTTGAAACCGTTAAAAAAGACTACGATTATATAGTGGTAGATACAGCGCCCGTTAATTTGGTAACAGATACTTTACTCCTTAATGACTATGCCGATTTGTTTGTATATGTGGCTCGTGCCAATTATTTAGACAAACGCTTGTTAGTCGTTCCCGAAACCTTGTATAAAGAAAAACGCTTGAATAACATGGCCATACTCTTAAATGACACCGATCATCAACGCGGTTATGGCTACGGTTATGGCTACGGTTATGGCTACGGTTATGGTTATGGCAACGACAAAGCTAATAAAAATTGGTGGCAGCGTTTTTTTAAGGCAGCCGAGAAGTTTAGTGATAATTTGAGGAAACGGTAATAGTGTTCAGTGTTCAGTATTCAGTTGACAGCTTGCCCGAATCAAGCGAAGATTGAGGCGGGTTGGCAGAACTCATTATGTTCATAGCGGTTAGAATAGAGCCTAGGTGTTAGAGCCAAGAGGCTAGACTTTGTAACGGGAAGTATCAAATTCCAAATTCCAAAACCCAGAATTTGATTGAGAAGTTGTTCCCCTTCGGGGAAATGTCCGATAGGACAATGGGGATAAAACAAGCATCAAATCACAAATCACAAATTTCAAAACCCGTGTCACCCTGAGCGCCAGCCCGACGAAGTCATTCAGGCGGGGAGTCGAAGGGCAAAACCCAACTTTTAACATTTTAACATATAACATATA
>JASFYX010000019.1:0-20373 GCA_045046885.1 Flavobacteriaceae bacterium | reverse complement strand
AATAATATTTTTGCAGGTAGAATTGACAATATGTTAGGGAATGTTTTTTTTGGTAGCGCCTCTGGTATCAATAATAATACAACAGCAAGTAGTAATACGGCCATAGGTTATTTTGCACTAAACACTAACATTTCAGGAACTAGTAATACGGCATTAGGAGCGAATGCATTACAATTAAACACAGGTGGTAACAATACAGCTATTGGTGGAGGTGCGCTTGCAAATAACTCAACAGGAAGTCTAAATGTGGCGATTGGTAACCAAGCGCTTATGACAACAACTTCCGGTACCAAGAATACGGCTTTGGGTACTGGTGCTTATATGACTGGTACACTCACCAACTCAACAGTGATAGGGTATGGGGCTCAAACAACACTTTCTAATACCATACAACTTGGAAATGCCAATGTGAATGCACTTTATTTTGGAACAGCTAATAACTTAGCCACTACTACTGATGCGTCAAATATGTATTATGATTTTAACACGGGTCAAATTATGCGCAGTACAGCTTCAGGTAGCGGAAGTACGCATGCTATTGGAGATAGTTTTGGCGGTGGCATTGTTTTTTATGTTGATGCTGACGGGCAACATGGTTTAATAGCTGCAACAGCAGATCAAAGTACAGGAATACAGTGGTATAATGGTAGCTTTGTAGATACCAATGCAATAAGAGATGGATTAAATGCTGGAATGTCTAATACAGAACGAATTATTATAAAACAAGGCTCTGGAAGTTATGCGGCTCAATCTTGTGCTAATTATCAAGGCGGTAATTTTGGCGATTGGTATTTGCCCTCTAAATATGAGTTAAGTTTATTGTTCACAAATAAAGGTTTAGCCAGTATTACTATGTCTGCTTTTACTTATTTAAGTTCTACTAAGTACACCGATAACGTTAATGCTTGGGTGCAAGACTTTAGCAGCAGCAGTGGACCCCAAACAGCAGGAGCTACAAATACTCCATTATATGTCCGTGCTATTCGCGCATTTTAGATAAAAGTATTTTTAAAAGAACCAACCCATCTAAATTTAAATTAGATGGGTTTTTTAATGAGTTATAATTTTTAAAATTGTAATTAAATATAAATAAAACCAGTTATGCATTATAATTTAACAAAAAAAGTTGTTTAATATCTTTTTAAAGATATGTATATTTATTTAGATATCAAACATATAAATATAATGAGCAACCTCATTGACAAACCTTTTACACGTCTAAATGCCGTAAAATCAGTAGCCAATCAACTAGGCGAAAAGTTTAAATTTGACTATGCAGTACATTGATATGAGATAGCGACAGCCCTTAACATGGACGGCTGTTTTTATATATCTTTCTTATTTATTAGTAAAGAAAAGAGATTTATAATATATTTGACGGTATAAAATACTGTTGATGAAATATTTTATTCTTTCTATATTCTCCTTTTTCTTTGTTTGTAATGTATTTGCACAAAAACAAGCTAATCATTGGTTCTTTGGGGCTAATGCCGGTTTAAATTTTACAAACGCAACACAAAATGTAAATCCTGTTGCCGATATTAGCGGGCAATTAAACACAATAGAAGGCTGTGCTTCAATTTCTGATATTAGTGGAAACCTACTTTTTTACACCGATGGGTCAACCGTTTGGGATAAAAATAACGATATCATGCCTCATGGGGCAGGTCTTTTTGGTAATTCCTCCAGTACACAATCGGCTATAATAGTACCCAAACCCGGAGATACTAATATTTATTATATTTTTACAGTAGATGCTCAAGAAGTTGTTCCCTCAACCAGTAATCATGGTCTTAATTTTTATACAGTAGATTTAACGCTGAATGGAGGGAAAGGAGATCTTGTAAATACGGCAGGAACTGCTAATGTTACCAATTTATTGCCACAACCTTCATCAGAAAAAATTACGGCAGTGTTGGCCGCTAATAAAACTGACTTTTGGGTTATAACACTTAAAACCAATACTTTTTTTGCTTTTAAAGTCAGTGTTGGTGGTGTAGATGTAGCGACGCCTATTTCATCTCCATTTAGCACCAATTTTAATACAGACAGACGTGGTTATTTAAAAGCTTCGCCTAATGGTAACTTTTTGGCTACCGGAAATATGAGGTTGGGTCTTTATTTTTATGATTTTGATAACGCTACAGGAAGAGTTAGCAATGAGCGCCATATTGATTTACCTTTTGTCAATAATAATTACGGCCCTTATGGCATTGCCTTTTCTTCTTTAAGCAAAAAATTATATACCTCTACAGGCTCTTTTGATAATTCACATTCGACCGAAGAACGTTTGTACCAATTCGATTTAAACCAAACCGATTTGAGTGCTGCCAACCTCGAAAGTTCTCGCGTTTTAATACATAGCTATTTAAACTCAAGAGCGGCACTTCAATTAGGACCTGATGGGAAAATTTATCGCAACGTAGATAACCAATCAAAGTTAAGCGTTATTAATAATCCCGATGCCTCTGGAACAGCTGTAAATTACCAACACGCCATAATAGATTTAGGGGGTAACATTTCCCGTCAAGGGTTACCGCCTTTTATTCAATCGTTCTTGGTAGCAGATATTCAAATACTCAACACTTGTTTTGGCGATATAACTTCGTTTTTAGTCAATTCAACAGAGCCCATTATTTCTATGTCAACCGATTTTGGTGATGGTTCTACTCCAAGCACATCGTTATCACCAACACATTCCTATAGATCGACAGGTAATTACACAGTCAGTATTACTATTACGACAGCCTCTGAAGTCAAAACATTTACAAAAGATTTTAGTATTTACAAAGTCCCTACTGCTACAACACCTACTAATTGGTTTGTTCTTGATGATAATAACGATGGCTTTTACAGCTTTGATTTTTCACAAAAAGATGCTGAAATCTTAAATGGTCAAGACCCTACAGTATTCAAAGTAGATTATTTTACAGATGTGGCTATGACTCAAAAAATTACCCGCTTACATACAAATACAACAGCTTATACCGCCGAAACAATTTATGCCCGTATCATCAATAAAAATAATTCTAACTGTGCTGCAACTACCCAATTTGATATAAATGTTTTTGACAATCCCTTACCTGCTCTACCGGATGCCATACCCGATTTAGAAACCTGTGATGACGACCTTGATGGCGATGACACAAACGGTAGTGCTACATTCGATTTAACATTACGAAGTCCCGATATACTCAATGGGCAATCGGCTCTTGATTTTGAAGTAGCTTTTTTTGCAGATGCCGCACTAACCATCCCCATTGTAAATCCAACTGCCTATAAAAATATTGTAGCAGGAGAGCAAATTATCTATGTAACTGTTACCAATAGATTGAATACAACTTTTTCTGCTGCAACAAATTTTAAAGTAGTGGTTCATCCTTTACCCGTTATCACGCCTGTTGTGACTCTCAAGCAATGTGATATTGATACAGATGGTATTTCTGATTTTAATTTAACCGAAAGTAACATCTTGGTAAATACACAAAATCCGGCACCTACATTTACTTATTATCTCAATTTAGCCGATGCTCAAGTTGGCGACCCATTACTTGCTATAACAAATACAGATATTTTTTCTAACAGTACCGCTTCTACTATTTACACAAGAGTAGAAAATAGCTTTGGCTGCTTTAGAGTAGCACTGGTTAATTTATTAGCTTCTACAACTCAAATACCCCCAGATTTTTTAGTACCTTTAGAAGAGTGTGATGATACTGTTGAGGATGGCATTACTACATTTGATTTTACTGATGCTACAACAGCATTTTTAAATCTTTTTCCTGTAGGTCAAAATTTAACTGTAAGCTATTACAGAACCACAGCCGATGCTTTAGCCGAAGAAAATGTTATCGATATTAGTAATTACAGAAACGAAGTAGCTTTTTCTCAAGACATAGTGGTACGCGTAGAAAGTGTAGATAATAATGAATGTGTGGGTTTAGGAACTCATGTTTCTTTAACAGTCAATCCACTACCTCAATTCGATTTAATAGGCAGCCAATATGTGTGTTTAAACGATTTACCTCTTACGGTTTCTGTTACAAACCCAGCTGCTAATTACGATTATGTATGGCGCAATGCCGACGGAGCTGTTATAGGAAACAATTCTCCTAGTGTTAACATTACAAAAGGAGGCGACTATACCGTTACAGCTACAACAAAAGATGGTACTTTGTGTAGTAAAACAAAAACTATTACTATAAACGAAAGTGTTACAGCTACTGTAGAAAATCTTAATATTGTTGATGATTCTGACAATAATATAATTGACGTTGACATAACCGGAACAGGTATTTACGAAATAGCTCTCGATAATTTAAACGATTTTGTGCCGTTTACGCCATTGAGTTCTTTACCCGGTAACACACACAGATTTACAAATGTTGTAGCAGGTATTCATACGGTTTATATCCGCGATAAAAATGGGTGTGGGCTCACCATTAAACAAGCTGTTCTTATTGGGTTTCCACGCTTTTTAACACCTAATGGCGATGGTATAAACGACACTTGGAACGTAGCCGGAGCTAGCTTACAACCCAACTCTTTAATCTATATTTTCGACAGATTTGGAAAACTTATAGCTAAAATTGACCCAACAGGCCCCGGATGGGATGGTACCTTTAATGGTCGTAAACTACCGACTAATGATTATTGGTTTACAGCCCGTTTACAAGATGGCCGTCTACGAAAAGGACACTTCAGCTTGATAAGAAGATAATTATTTTGAAGCTAAAATCCGCCTCTACACTTACAAGTCTTATATTTAAAAATCAACCTATGTCCTTTAAACATATTTTATTCTTTTTCCTTATCATTTTATTGACCAACTGTCAAAACAATAAAAATACTTTTACACCTAATGCCGATAAAGACAATGGCGGTCTTTTTTTACCGGATGGTTTTGGGGCTTTGGTAGTAGTAGATAGTGTGGGAGCCTCACGTCATTTAGCCGTTAATAGCAATGGCGATATTTATATAAAATTAAGTACACCTAAAGGACGTAAGGGCAATGTAGCACTAAGAGATACAAACAATGACGGCAAAGCCGATATTGTAAAACGCTTTGGCAACTACCCTAACGACGGGCGCTTTGCTACCGAAATGCGCATCCATAAAGGTTATCTGTATTTTAGCTCAGAACTTGTAGTTTACAGGCAAAAACTAACGCCCGGTAAATTAATTCCCGAAGGCAAGCCGCAAGTCTTGGTAAGAGACCCTTTTCCTATAAGATGGCACAATGCCAAATCTTTGGCTTTCGATAATAAAGGCGGTATGTATGTCACCTTTAGTGCCCCTACGAATGCTTGCGAAAATGGCATAATGAAAGGCCCCGATAATATTGATATTGTAAAAGGTGAAAATCCCTGTTCTCAGCTAAAAATATTAGCCGGTGTGTGGCGTTTTTACGAAGACAGACCTAATCAGTCTCTTAAATCGGGTAAGAGGTATGCCACCGGTTTAAGAAGTCTGGTAGGTATTACTTGGAATGACAATGATAACAGTTTATACGCCGTAAATCACGGAAGAGATTACCTGTACAACCATGCACCACAATTTTATAGCGAATGGCGTAATGCCATCCTCCCTTCCGAAGAATTTATAAGAATTAAAGAAGGTGAAAATTACGGTTGGCCTTACACTTATTACGATCATTTTAAGCATAAAAGAATGTTAGCTCCCGAATACGGTGGCGATGGTGAAACAGAAGCCAAAGGCTATGCCGATCCCATTATGGGATTACCAGCGCATTGGGCACCAAACGATTTGCTCTTTTACAAAGGCAATCAGTTTCCCGAAAGGTATAAAAAAGGCGCTTTTATCGCTTTTCACGGTTCTTTTAACAGAAATCCATACCCACAAGCTGGTTATGTCGTGGTATTTGTACCGTTTAAAAACGGCAAACCTATTGGGACTTACGAAATTTTCGCCGATGGCTTTATAGGTAAAGATACCATTTCTAGAATGTCTGAATCTAAATACCGACCTATGGGTTTGGCCGAAGGTCCCGACGGGTCTTTGTATATTTCTGACTCTAAAAAAGGTAAAATTTGGCGCGTTATATTTAAAGGCAATAAAACTACTTTTGGAAAAGTACAACTAGCCAAAATGGAAAAGAGAAAAGAAAAACCCCACCTCAAAATACCCGATGAAAAAAGAGATATTTTAACCATCAAAAAAGAATAATTCTAAATTTAACCCAATATGTATCCTCTTAAATTTATTAAAAAACTGCTCCCTTATTTCTTAACCTTTACCCTACTTTTTCTCAATAGTTGCACCCCAAAACCACCCCAAGAAAAAGGAGTTTTTAAAAAATCAGATTTAGTAGAACTCATAAAACTAGACAGTACCTTTAAATTAGATATTCGCTATGCTACTGCTAATAATTTTGTGGGTAAACCCGTTTACAAAGAAGCCCGTGCCTTTTTACAAAGACCTGCTGCAGAAGCTTTGGTGGCGGTGAACAAAGAATTTAAACCTTTAGGCTACAAACTGCTTATTTTTGACGGGTATCGCCCATGGCGGATTACCAAACTCTTTTGGGATGTCACACCACAAGACAAAAAGAAATTTGTAGCCAATCCTAAAAACGGTTCCAGACACAACCGCGGTTGTGCTATAGATTTAAGTTTATACAATATCGCTACAGGAAAAGAAGTAAAAATGACTGGAGAGTACGATGAAATGACAGAACGCTCTTATCCAAATTATAAAGGTGGTACTGCTGAGCAACGCCAAATGAGAGACCTATTGAAAAGTAAAATGGAAGCGCACGGTTTTACTGTTTACGAATACGAATGGTGGCATTTTGATTATAAAGATTGGCGTTCTTACCACATTGTAGATATTCCTTTTAAAGCAATAAACTAACTGAACTTTTTAGCCCGTCTTTAATTCGGTATCTTTGCAAAATGTCCTTTAAACTCATATCCGATTTCAAACCCACAGGCGATCAACCACAAGCTATTAAGGCCTTGGTTGACGCTATAAATAAAGGAGAAAAATACCAGAATTTATTGGGCGTAACAGGCTCAGGTAAAACTTTTACAGTAGCTAATGTCATTGAAAAGACACAGCGTCCTACTTTGGTTTTAGCACATAATAAGACTTTAGCGGCGCAATTGTATGCCGAATTCAAAGCCTTTTTTCCAAACAATTCAGTTGAATATTTTGTATCGTATTACGATTATTACCAACCCGAAGCTTATATTCCTACATCCAACACTTATATAGAAAAAGACCTCTCTATAAACGAAGAAATTGAACGTTTACGAATAAGTACTTCTTCTGCCTTACTGTCTGGACGTCGCGATATTATTGTAGTGGCTTCTGTGAGTTGTTTATACGGTATTGGCAATCCTGTTGAGTTTAAAAAGAATGTTATAAATATTGAAGTCGGACAACAATTAAGTCGGACAAAATTTTTACAAACCTTGGTAACGAGCTTGTATTCGCGCTCTGAAGCGGAAGTCAAAAGTGGGACTTTTAAAGTAAAAGGCGATGTAATAACTATTTATCCGTCTTACGGCGATTTTGGCTATCGCGTAAACTTTTTTGGGGATGAAATTGAAGAAATAGAAAATTTTAATATTGCTGAAGGAACTGTAAATGAAACTTTCGAAAATCTCACTATTTATCCGGCCAATCTTTTTGTAACCAGCCCCGATGTACTCAATAATGCCATCGTTCAAATACAGGATGAGCTTTTATTACAAGTCAATTATTTTAAAGAAATTGGCAAACACCTCGAAGCCAAACGTCTTAAAGAGCGCACCGAATTCGACCTCGAAATGATAAAAGAACTGGGTTATTGCTCAGGTATTGAAAACTATTCGCGTTTTTTAGATGGCCGTGCTCCGGGTACACGTCCTTTTTGTCTGCTCGATTATTTTCCGGACGATTATTTAATGATAATAGACGAAAGCCACGTCACCATTCCGCAAACACATGCTATGTATGGCGGCGACAGATCACGAAAAGAAAATTTGGTTTCCTACGGTTTTAGACTGCCTGCGGCGATGGACAATCGGCCGCTAAAATTTGAAGAGTTAGAAGCTATTCAAAATCAGGTAATTTATGTGAGTGCTACACCAGCCGATTACGAATTAGAAAAAACCGAAGGCGAATTTGTAGAACAAATTATCCGACCTACAGGTTTGTTAGATCCTCAAATTGAGGTGCGCCCCAGTCTGAATCAGATAGACGATTTGATAGAAGAAATTCAGTTGCGTGTAGAAAAAGATGAACGTGTTTTGGTAACAACTTTAACCAAACGTATGGCCGAAGAATTGACCAAGTATTTAACGCGTATTCAGATACGCTGTCGTTATATTCATTCTGATGTAGATACTTTAGAACGTGTAGAAATTATGCGTGATTTACGTTTGGGGGTGTTTGATGTGCTGATTGGTGTCAACCTCCTCCGTGAAGGATTGGATTTACCCGAAGTCTCTTTAGTGGCTATTTTAGATGCCGATAAAGAAGGCTTTTTGCGTTCGCACCGCTCGCTCACGCAAACCATTGGCCGTGCCGCCCGTCATATAAACGGATTGGCCATTATGTATGCCGATAAAATAACCAACAGTATGCAACTGACCATTGATGAAACCAACCGCCGACGTGCTAAACAAATAGCTTATAACACAGCGCATAACATTACACCAAAACAGATTATCAAAGCTATTTCAGACGATTTATCAAAAAAGAATATTTCCACTTTCCACTATGACGCTGCCGCTCAAAAAGCAGCCGAAAAGGATTTGGAATACCTCTCGAAACCCGAAATAGACAAACGCGTGCGCACCGCTCGTAAAAACATGGAATTTGCCGCCAAAGCTTTAGATTTTGTAGCAGCCGCTAAGTTTAGAGATGATATTAAAATTTTAAAAGATTTGTTGTAAAAGTCATAGCGAGAAGCGTAGCGACGTGGCTATCTCTTAAACATCTTAACGCAGATGGTTCTTTTTTACGTCTTTATTTTAAATACTTTACAAAATAATTGACTTTGTAAACAAAAAAGACTAGCTTCGCTCCTGTCGGCCTTTGGCGGGTATCGGACGATATAGCTGATTCAAACCAGTCCATATCTCCTCCATTGTAAATAATTTCACCCAACTATTCAGAAGAATACACATCATTAAAATTAAATAAACAACAAAAATTCATTAAATGAAAAATTTCTATTTAATTTTAGCTTCCTTACTACTCTCAATATCTTGTTCAAATAACGACGATATTTCGAATGAAACCTTTAAGCTAGATGGTCGTTTTACTCATCGAATTCCTGATTGTGATAATAATGGGAGTCCTGAAATCAACTGTATTGAATTTATTGAGTTTATTGACAACTCAAAGGCTGATGTGCTAATTGGTGCTGGAGATATCGTTTACCGAACAAGCTATGACCTGAATGAAAATAAAATTGAATTAAAAAAAGGAGAAGGATTAAATTTTGACATTTCTTTCATTATCCAAAATGAATCGACTCTTAACCGTATCGAAGACAATGGAATTTGGCTGAAAACAGAATAAAAACTACTTACAACACCATGTATAATTAATTGCGGCGGAATTTCCTAAACGGAAATTCATTCGAATTAATTAACTTTACAGCTAAGCGGAAAATCATTGCTGATTTCCCGCAACATAATCATACACACCGATAAGCGTAACTCCAAATAAAATTATAAAAAGAGCAACCAAGGGTCGCTCTTTTATAAACTCCCCTCTCGAGAGGGGATTAAGGGGTGTGTAAAATCTAATTTCCTTTTTTATAATCGGCTAAAAACTTGGCCAACCCAATATCTGTTAAAGGGTGTTTTAGCAAACCTTCAATAGCACTTAATGGCGCTGTAATAACATCGGCACCTAACTTGGCACATTCTACAATATGCATAGTATGACGGACAGAAGCGGCTAAAATTTCGGTTTCGTAACCGTAATTGTCATAGACCAATCTTATTTCGTCAATGAGATTGAGACCGTCTGTAGAAACATCGTCTAAACGTCCTATAAAAGGAGAGACATAAGCAGCGCCCGCTTTGGCCGCTAAAAGAGCTTGTCCTACAGAAAAAATAAGCGTACAATTAGTTCTTATACCATTATCCGAAAAATATTTAATGGCTTTAATACCCTCTTTTATCATCGGTATTTTAACCACAATTTGCGGATGTAAATCGGCTAAAGCTTCGCCTTCTTTTACCATCCCTGCAAAATCGGTTGCAATAACTTCGGCACTTACATCGCCATCAACAATATTGCAGATATCAACATAGTGTTTTAATATATTGTTGGCGCCGGTTATGCCTTCTTTAGCCATTAAAGACGGATTTGTGGTAACACCATCTAAAATACCGAGTTCTTGGGCTTCTTTTATTTGGTCTAGATTGGCAGTATCGATAAAAAATTTCATAGGATTCTTAAGTTTTTATTTTTGAGGACAAAGATAAAAGATATGTACAGGCTATCCCAAAAAATTACACATACTTTTTAACAGGTTATGAGTTGGTTAGTGAATGGTTATTGCACAGAGTTTCACAGAGAAGCCCAAAGATTCACAAAGTTTAACCGCAAAGACGCAAGGTTTTACGCAAGGGTCGCAAAGAATGTTGAATTGAAATACTGTTATAGTCAAGTATCTAACGTTAGGCTCTAATATCTTTTGTGTTTTGGAATTTGTCTTTTGGGATTTTGAATTTTGAGTCTAGCATCTCTGTTTAGCATCTTTTGAAATTCATCTTTTGGTGCTTAACATTTATAACATTTTATAGTTATTCATAATCAATTTTTCAAAAACAGCATCGGGTAAAATACGTTTGAGAACAATAGCAAATTTTTGCATAAAACTCCCCACCTTGTAATGTAGTTTTGGCTTTTTAGTGTTGATAATTTTATAAATAGCTTTGGCCATATTAATAGGATCTTCGCCACTGTCAACATCAGCATCCATTAAATCGAGGTTAGATTGATAAATTTCTTTATAGGGTGAATTGTCAAACACAGGTGTATGATAGCGTCCTGAAGCTATGTTTGTAGCAAAATCACCCGGCGCTACGTTGGTAACTTTAATACCAAATTGTTTAAGCTCCATACTCAGTGCTTCGGTTGTGAGTTCTAAAGCTCCTTTAGTGGCTGAATAAAGGCCTCTAAAAGGTAAACCCATATAACCCGCAATAGAGGTCACATTGATAATTAAACCCTTTTTTTGGCTACGCATTTGTGGTAAAACTGCTTTAATAACATCAATCGCTCCAAAAAAGTTGGTGTCGAAAACTTTGCGCATTTCGTCGGTTGGGGTATCTTCTACAGGACCTGTAATACCCATACCGGCATTGTTGATGAGAATATCTAAACGACCTTCGTTTGCAATAACGTCGGCGACAGCTTTGTTTATGGTATCAACTTTATTGACATCTAAAGCCACCAATTTAAAAGGAGGATTTTTGATTTTTTCGGGATGACGACTCGTACCGTACACCACAAAACCTTTTTGTGCTAAAAAAACACCCACCGATTTGCCAATCCCCGAAGAACCCCCTGTTATCAATACGACTTTACTCATTTAACATTTAACATTTAACATTTAACAAAAGTACAAGATTTTCTCATCTTCCGTCTTCCCGAAGGGAAGAAACTAAATTGTAACAGTTTAAAGTCCTTTCCTTCGGAAAGGATTTAGGATAGGACAAAAGGATTTAGGATGGGCAAAAAAAAATGGCAAGCTACCTACATCACACTGCTACAACCTCGTACTCTTGCTGTGTTCCCACCCTGGGAGATTAAGAGGGAGCTAGTTGTGTAGGACTTGCCGTTGCAAAAATACAACCTATTTCTTATTGGGCAAGGCTTTATTTATTTATTTTTATGTAACTATTTCCCAATAAACTATACTAATTAATTATATTTGTTCAACTTTTAAAACCTTACTTTATGGAAAACCAAACTAAAACAACTTCAACTAAACAAATAATGTTAAACTACGGTTTAATATTAGGATTTGTTTCAATATTAATCAATGTCACCAATTATGCTGTCGGCGATATTTATAAACCGCACTGGTCTGTACAAGCAATAAGCGTTCTTGTTTCTATTGCTTTTATTGTAATAGGCCTTAAAAAATTAAAAGAAAGTAACGATGGCTATTTAACTTTAGCGGAGTCTTTAAAAACAGGTATTGGCATTATGTTAATTGGTGGTATAATTGGACTTATCTATACCTATATTTTTATGACCTTTATTGAGCCTAATTTTATGAGTAATATGATGGAATTACAACAACAAAAAATGCTTGAAACCAGACCGAATATGACTGACGAGCAAGTTGAAGCGGCTATGGGTATGGCTAAAAAATTCTCTGGATTTTGGGTTATTGCCATTGCAGGACTTTTATGGTCAGTATTCATAGGCTTTGTAATTTCATTAATTACAGGCTTAATTATGAAAAAAACACCTGAACAAGATTATTAAAAACTATTTTGAATGAATTTATCGGTAGTCATACCGCTGCTTAACGAAGCAGATTCTTTACAAGAATTACACGATTGGATTGTACAAGTTATGCAATCCAATCGTTTTTCTTATGAAATACTGTTTATAGACGATGGTAGTACCGATAAGTCTTGGCAAAAAATTACCGATCTCAACAAACAAAACACAAACGTTAGAGGTATCAGATTTTTACAAAATTTTGGTAAATCGCAAGCCTTAAACGTCGGTTTTAAAGAAGCCAAAGGCGATGTGGTGATTACTATGGATGCCGATTTACAAGACAGTCCCGATGAAATACCAGAGTTGTACCGTCTTATAAATGACGAAAATTACCATTTGGTATCGGGTTGGAAAAAAAAGCGCTACGATTCAAAAATAAGAAAAAATTTACCCTCAAAAATATTTAATTGGGCCGCCAGAAAAACATCGGGTTTAAGTCTACACGATTTTAACTGTGGCCTTAAATCCTATAAACTTGAAGTTGTAAAAAGCATTGATGTGTATGGCGAAATGCACCGTTACATTCCGGTTCTGGCCAAACATCAAGGTTTTAACCGCATTACAGAAACAGTCGTTAAACATCAAGCCCGTAAATACGGCGAAACAAAATTTGGTATGAGTAGATTTACAAACGGTTTTTTAGATTTATTGAGTATTTGGTTTTTAACCAAGTTTGGCAAACGTCCTATGCACCTCTTTGGCTTGTTGGGTACTTTTATGTTTTTTATTGGGTTTTTAGCTACCGGCTATATTGGCGCCTTAAAACTCTACAAACTCTACCACGGTTTTAAAACCATTTTGGTGACCGATAATCCCTGGTTTTATATCGCTTTAACCACTATGATTTTAGGGACACAACTTTTCCTTGCCGGATTTATAGGCGAACTCATTTTACGTACTAAAAACAATCAAAATAGATATCAAATAAAAGATATCATTTAAGTTTAATCCGTAATTTTGCAAGACTTTAAAATTTAGAATTAGAATGAAAGAACACGCTTTGAAAGTAGCACAAACTTGGCTCACTACACCATTTGACACCGATACACAAAACAAAGTAAAACAACTCATTAAAGCAAACGATAACAATTTATTAGAAAGTTTTTATCAGAATATGGCCTTTGGTACCGGCGGTATGCGTGGTATCATGGGCGTAGGCACCAACCGTATAAATAAATACACTTTAGGACGTGCTACACAAGGCTTGTCTAATTATATAAAACAACGTTTTCCAAATAAAGATTTAAGCGTAGCTATCAATTACGATTGTCGTCATAACTCAGATACTTTTGCCCAATTGGTAGCCGATGTCTTATCGGCCAACGGTATAAAAGTCTATCTTTTTGAAGATATGCGTCCTACGCCAGAGCTGTCTTACGCTGTGCGTTATTACAATTGTGATGCCGGTATAGTTCTTACCGCCAGTCATAATCCACCCGAATACAATGGCTATAAAGTCTATTGGAACGATGGTGGCCAAATTGTACCTCCAGAAGACAACGAAATTATTGCTGAAGTCAACAAAGTAGCTTTCGACACTATTAATTTTAATGGCAATGACAACTTAATAGAAAAAGTAGGAGCCGAATTAGATGAAGCCTTTTTGAAAGAAAGCGTCGCCCAAAGTATTTTTAATAAAGAAGGTTTTTCCGATTTAAATATTGTTTACACGTCTTTACACGGTACGTCTATAAAATTAATTCCGGCAGCTTTAGAACAAGCAGGATTTACAAATGTAAATATCGTGCCAGAGCAAGCAGAACCTGATGGTGATTTCCCCACAGTAGCCTCTCCCAATCCCGAAGAACCTGCCGCTTTAAAAATGGCGATTGATTTAGGTACAAAAATAGGCGCTGATATTGTTTTTGGCACCGACCCAGATTCCGACCGCTTAGGCATTGCCACACCCGATTTAGAGGGAAATATTAAATTGCTCAACGGTAATCAAACTATGGTTTTAATGGTTCATTATCTTTTAAAACAATGGCAAAAACAAGACAAACTCAACGGCAATCAGTTTGTGGGTTCTACCATAGTTTCTACAACTTTAGTCGATAGGATTTGTGATAGTTTTAAAGTAGAAACCAAAGTCGGTTTAACAGGTTTTAAATGGATTGCCAAAATGATTCGCGATTTTGAAAACATGGATTTTATCGGTGGTGGCGAAGAGAGTTTTGGTTTTATGGTAGGTGATTTTGTACGTGACAAGGATGCTGTTTCGGCAGCTTTGTTAGCTTGTCAAATTGCGGCCGAAGCTAAAGCCAAAGGGAGTTCACTTTACAAAGAATTGCTTAAAATTTATACAGAACACGGTTTTTACAAAGAACACCTTATTGCTTTGGTAAAAAAAGGCATAGACGGCTCTGAGGTAATTGCCAAAATGATGAAAGATTTAAGAAACAATCCACTTACAACAATTGACGGTTCTCGTGTTTCAGAAATCTACGATTATCAATCTAGTGTTTGCACAAACTTAATAACGGGTGAAAAATCGGCTATTGAAGTGCCAAAATCTAATGTGCTTATTTATCACACAGAAGATGGTAGTACTATTGCCGCACGCCCTAGTGGCACAGAACCCAAAATAAAGTTCTATTTTAGCGTCCATAAACCGCTGTGTTGTATTGAGGAAGCCGTTAAGATTGAAGCCGATTTAGATACTAAAATTCAGCGCATCATTAAAGATATGAACTTATAAAACTGTAGATGAGTCCGTTTAGAAAAATACTGTCCTACGCTAAAAAATATTACAACTTTGCTTGGTTAAATTTATTATTTAACGTGTTGTACGCTGTATTTAACGTCCTCACAATGATAGCTTTTATACCTATCTTAAATATTTTATTCAGGCAACAAAATATAGAGCGCGTTAAACCTGTTTACAAGGGACTCAGTTCTGCCGACACTTATTTAAAAGAGCAATTTTACTATTTTATATCGCATACAATAAGTACAGATGGGCCGGTTCGCGCCTTATTAATTGTGTGTATTATTTCAATCAGTTTGTTCTTTTTTAAGAATTTATTTCGCTACTTAGCCGCTTTTGTTTTGGCTTTCTTGCGCAATGGTGTTGTAAAAGATATCCGTAACGAATTGTACGACAAAATTGTGTCATTACCCATTTCTTATTTTTCCGAAAAACGCAAAGGCGATATTATTTCGCGTATGTCAAATGACGTTAAGGAGATTGAGATGTCATTTTTAACTTCACTTGAGGCTATTTTTAGAGATCCATTAACCATAATTATAACCTTAGCCGCTATGCTGTCTATGAGTTATAAACTCACGCTATTCGTATTGGTTTTATTGCCTATTTCTGGAATTATCATTTCCAGTTTAAGCAAAAGATTAAAGTCTACTTCATTAAAAGCACAAGAAGAAACGGGTACATTTTTATCGTTTATAGAAGAAACCTTAACGGGCTTACGCGTTATAAAAGCTTTTAATGCCGAAGAACGCATCAGTAAAAAATTCAAGGATTCAACTTATAAGTTTTTCAGACTTATGAATCACGTGTTACACCGTCAAACTTTGGGTTCACCGTTGAGCGAATTCCTTGGTGCCACTACTATTATCAGTATTTTGTGGTTTGGCGGACGCATAGTACTAACCCATCAAAGCGACTTAAAACCTGAAGAATTTCTGACCTTTATTATGTTGTTTTACTTAGTATTAACACCTGCTAAAAAAATTACAGCTGCTTTTTACAGTATCCGTAAAGGTATGGCTTCGGCTGATAGGATTATAGAAATTCTAGATATGGAAAACAGTATTAAGGACGCTCCTAACGCACTAGTAAAAACCAATTTTGATGAAGTTTTAGAACTTAAAAATGTGTGTTTTAAATACAAAAAGGAAGCGGTTTTAAAAGATTTCTCATTGCGCATTGCTAAAGGAAATACCATTGCACTTGTTGGGCAATCTGGAAGTGGCAAGTCTACTATTGCCAATTTGATAACCCGTTTTTACGACGTTAATAAAGGTCAAATTAGTATAGATGGTATTGATATAAAAGATATAACGGTAAAATCGTTGCGGAATCTTATGGGCATTGTTACGCAAGATTCCATCCTATTTAACGATACGATTAAAAACAATATTGCTTTGAGTATAGAAAACCCCGATGACATCGCCATAGAAAAAGCGGCAAAAATTGCCAACGCCCACGAGTTTATAGTCGATTTACCCGAAAAATACGACACCAATATTGGCGATGGTGGCAACACCCTTTCGGGTGGTCAAAAACAACGCCTTTCTATCGCCCGTGCGGTACTTAAAAATCCGCCGATTATGATTTTAGACGAAGCCACTTCGGCACTCGACACCGAATCTGAACAGCTCGTTCAAAAAGCTTTAGAAAAGATGATGGAAAACCGCACGTCAATTGTTATTGCCCACCGTTTATCGACCATTCAAAAAGCCGACCTTATTGTCGTTATGAAAAAAGGTGAAATTGTTGAGCAAGGCAAACACGACGCTTTACTCGCCCAAAAAGGCGAATACTTTAAATTGGTGAGTATGCAATCTTTTGACGCGTAAGCATTCCTTTTTTTATTAAGAAATAAGAATGAATATTTTATAAATTGTCAGTTCGAGCGCAATCGAAACTAGTTTAACTACAATTAGGTTTCGACTGCGCTCAACCTGACACTAGCAAAGAGAATTACTATTTTAGTACTAGGCAGCTATCTACTGGGCTCTAAATACTTTTAATTTATAACTAGTTAAAAAGCCCTATAAAATCGTACCTTTGCTATCCTTAAATTTAAAGTTTAAATTCAATGAATACATCCCTATTATCTCTCGAACCCAAAGCTGTTTGGAAAAATTTTGCAGCTTTAAATACTGTCCCACGCCCTTCAAAAAAGGAAGAAAAAGTCCGTGCTTTTATGGTAACTTTTGGAAAAAATTTAGATCTCAAAACAACAATTGACCCCATTGGCAATGTCATTATAAAAAAACCCGCCACTACAGGAATGGAGAACCGCAAAACAGTTGTCTTGCAATCGCATCTCGATATGGTATGTCAGAAAAATAACGATACCGATTTTGATTTCGATACCCAAGGTATAAAAATGTATGTGGATGGTGATTGGGTAACTGCAGAAGGTACAACCTTAGGTGCCGATAACGGATTGGGAGTTGCTGCTATTATGAGCATTTTAGAATCTAAAGATATTGTTCATCCAGCTCTTGAAGCCTTATTTACCATTGACGAAGAAACAGGTATGACGGGTGCTAAAGGCTTACAAGCTGGCTACCTCGATGGTGAAATCCTTTTAAACTTAGACACCGAAGAAGATGATGAAATAGACATAGGTTGTGCCGGTGGCATTGATATTACGGCTAGCAAAACCTACAATGAAGTAAAACCAAACGCCGATACTACGGCCTTTAAAATAACCCTTAACGGTTTAAACGGCGGACACTCGGGTATGGATATTCACAAAGGTTTGGGTAATGCCAATAAATTATTAGCAAGATTACTTTACACCTTACAAGAATTCGATATACAAATAGCATCATTTAATGGCGGTAGTTTGCGCAATGCCATCCCAAGAGAAGGGCGTACAACAGTTGTTGTACCCACAGATAAGGTAATGGCTTTTAAAGAATCTGTAGCCGAACAAACCACTACTTTTAAACACGAATACCATAAAATTGATACCAACCTCAACATAGCTATTGAAACTGTTACCATACCAAATACGGTTATGGCGCAAACCGATCAAACAAGTTTTCTCAACACTTTATATGCGGCGCATAACGGCGTGTATAAAATGAGTTTAGATGTTGCGGACTTGGTAGGAACATCGAACAATGTAGCAAAAGTTGTCGCATCAAACGGAAATATTAAAATAAATTGCTTGACGCGCTCTTCGGTTGAATCTACAAAATACGATTTGGCTAACAAGCTCAAAGCGACTTTTGAATTAGGTGGTTTTGAGGTTGTATTTGCAGGATCTTACCCCGGTTGGCAACCAAATCCTGATTCGCCTATTTTAAAAGTTTTAACCGCTTTATACGAAAAGAATTTTGACAAAAAACCTGGCGTAGTGGCCTGTCATGCCGGATTGGAATGTGGTATTTTAGGCACAAACTATCCCGATATGGATATGATTTCTTTTGGTCCTACCATTCAAGGCGCCCATTCACCCGATGAACGCGCCAGTATCAGTTCTACCCAAAAATTTTGGCTCTTTTTACAAGAAATTTTAAAAGAAATTCCTGTTAAAGAGTAGTTTTATAAATTGAGGTATCGTTTACCAACGACAAACAAATATATGACGAGACCTAACAGGTTTTAAAAACCTGTTAGGTCTTTCTTTTTTCAGGGTTTCGCTCAAAGTAAAATTATAACTAACTTGTTATTATATTGATACGATGACTTTGAGTCATCGTATCAATCTTTCACAAAGATTACTCTGTTAATTTAGCAAGTAATGGTTTTAATTTATAAGGCCTAATATTTCGTGCTATTACTTTACCATTTTTGTCAAGTAAAAAATTATAAGGAACACCTATTAAATAATATGTTTCTCCCACTTTATTTAAAGTATCTATAACCTGCGTCCACACTAATTTATCTTTTTTGATAGCCTTTTGCCATTTTTTGATATCTGTATCTAATGAAACGCTTAAAATATCGAAATCTTTATCTTTATAAGTATTATAAATTGCTGCAAGTTGTGGGTTTGTTTGACGACAAGGAATACACCATGAAGCCCAGAACTCAACAAGTACAAATTTATTTTTAAGAGAATTGCTGTCAAACAATATCCCTTTTTGATTGGGAAGTAATATTTTAGGTGGTATACTTCCTTTTTTTAATATTTCTCTTTTTTTAGAGGCTCTTTCAATAGTGTATAAATCGTTCTTATTTTGGTAACTTGTATCTAGTAGAGAAACAAGTGTATTTATTTGGTTACTACTGAGGTAATCATAAAAATTAACAAAAGAAGATAATTGACTTGCACTTATTTTCAATCGAGGATTTTCACTTATTAATTTGTATAGATTTTTATAAAGAGTAATCTCTTTTAATACTGTCATTTACTTTACTATTAATAGTGGTATTTATTAAGTTCTTAAAGCTACTATCTAAATCTTCTGTTTTTGAACCAATGATACTATCTTTATCTAAAAACCTCGTTTTTTTACCTCTAAAATTGCCTTCTGAATATTATATCGATACAGAGATATTACTATTTTCAAGCATAAAAGAAGTTAAACTCATCATCTTTTTAGAATAGGGTGATTCTGGAGATAATACAGCTCTTGTTGGTTCTGGAACAGTACCTTTAAAATTAAAATGGTTGTTTTTTACAAGAACACTATCAACCGTATCATTATATTTTAAATAAATATAACCTTTGTAATTGCCTTTGATTTTACCTTCTATTGTAAAGTTTTTTGAGTTTTGGCAATTAATAAGAAGTATTGATAAGATTAATAGTAAAATAGTTTTTAGCTTTTTCATTTATATTAAATTTAATAGAGCAATTTACAAAAGAATATTTTCTCTGCTAGCACGAGCATCCTTGCCTGTACAAATATGCAAATATAAAATTATCTTAATTTTTTAAAGAGATACTTTGACTACGCCAACATTAAGTTGCCACATTTCGACTCCTCGCCAGAATGACTCTGTCGGGCGGGCGCTCAATGTGACAGTAGGTTTTAGAACGATTGATTTACATCAAAACCCTCAAGAATTTCGGAAATACGTTTTATAAACATCCCGCCGAGGGCACCATTCACCACACGATGGTCGTAAGAATGCGATAAGAACATTTTATGACGAATACCTATAAAATCGCCTTCTGAAGTTTCTATAACAGCCGGCATTTTTCGTATAGCACCTAAGGCTAAAATACCTACTTG
>JASFYX010000018.1:0-100166 GCA_045046885.1 Flavobacteriaceae bacterium | reverse complement strand
TCTTGATGGGTCTGATTTAGAACCAACGATAGAAGAATAGTTAATCCAAATGTCAGAGTTCTTTGCGTTGAATACCATAGCTTCTCCTGCTTCGCTAGGAGCAGTACCGTTTAAAGTGATAGCTGTACCTGTAGCTGATTCAAGATCTAATAAGGCTACTTCCGGAATACCGATTGTTACGGTGTGTGTGTCTGTGTTTGTGTCTTGAGCAAAAGAGGCTTTTGCTGTGAAAACGATTAAGGCTGCGAATAATAAGTTTTTAAGTTTCATAATATTTTTTTTAAAGTTTTAATAATTTGTTTTTTTTATACTATTTGTTGTTGTTTGATGGGACAAATGTATGTCGGGATAATACTTTTTAAGGTCGAAATTAGTTAGGAGTAGTTTAACTATCGACCAATGGAACTCATCATTAGTTTAACTAAAAAGCAAAGTCACTGAAAATACAAAAGACCGCTTTTGAGCAGTCTTTTTAATGTATATAAAATTACTAAAATATATTTATTTTTAACTGATTTAGCTTGTTACTTCAATCAGTTTTCTCCTATAAACGGTTAGCAGTTTAGATTTAGAAATAAAGCCGTAATATTTATCTTCTTTAACCACAGGAAGATTCCAAGCGCTACTGTCTTGGAACTTACGCATAATACTCGTCATATTATCTGTGTGATAATAAATAACTTCTGGGGCTGCATGCATATAATTAGACACATAGGTTTTTTTGTAAAGTTTACTGTTAAACATGACATCTCTAATGTCATCTAACAAAATAATGCCCAAAAATTTTTCATCGTCATCTACAACCGGAAAGATATTGCGTTTAGATTGTGTGACGGCTTTTTTGAGCATTTTACCCAATTTCATATCGGGTTTAACCGCAATAAAATTCTTTTCTATAATACGGTTTAAATCCATCATAGAAAGAACTGTTTTATCTTTATCATGTGTCAATAATTCACCTTTCTGAGCCAATTCTGCCGCATAAATATTATAAGGAATATAACGACGGACAATTAAAAACGAAATAGAAGCGGTAATCATTAATGGCACAAACAGGTCGTAGCCATTGGTAATTTCGGCGATCAAGAAGATAGCCGTTAAAGGCGCTTGAAGCACACCTGCCATAAGCCCTGCCATACCAACCAAAGCAAAATTACTAGTAGATAATTGATGGTTAAAAACACCTAGAGTATTGATAGAGTATGCGAATACAAACCCCGAAATACTCCCCGTGAACAGTGTTGGGGCAAATACACCACCAATACCACCAGCACCAAAAGTAATAGACATAGCTACTACTTTAAAAGTTACCAACCCTACCAAAAAAGCAATGACAATCCACGCGTTATCGGTTACAATTTCAAAATAATTTGTAGCCAAAACGTTTTCTACATGACCTTTTAAAATATGGTTAATGGTTTCATAACCCTCGCCAAAAAGTGGTGGAACTAAATAAACTATTATACCAATTAGTAACCCACCAATTATTAAACGTTTATACGGACTTGCAAATTTTTCAAAAAAAGCGCTGATACCAAAATATGTCTTACTGAAATACAGCGAAGTTGTAGCAGAAGTTATACCTAACAAGGCATAAAATATGGCATCGTTTAAATCGAATGACACATTTTCTGTTGGGAAGTGTAACAAGACATCTTCGCCTAAAAAGAAATAGGACGTTAAAATAGCCGTAATAGAAGCTATTAAAAGAGGTATCATTGAAAACAAAGTCAGGTCTAAACTAAATATTTCTACGGCAAATACTATCCCCGCAATGGGTGCTTTAAATATAGAAGACATAGCGCCAGCAGCAGCAGCAGCTACTAATAAATTTCGCGTAGTCTGATTTAAATGAAAAAAGCGCGCTACGTTAGACCCTAAAGCTGCTCCTGTAGCAACGGTTGGTCCCTCAAGTCCTACAGATCCTCCAAAACCTACAGTTAAAGGTGCTGTTAATATTGAGCCCCACATTTGATGTGAAGGGAGTATAGATTTTAATTTAGAAATAGCGTATAATGTTGTAGGAATACCATGACCTATTTTTTTCTTTATCACATGTTTAATAATGACAATAACAAAAAACAATCCAATTAAGGGGAAGATAAAATATGCCGCTTTATGATATTCGCCTATATATTTACCTTCTAATAAGTGCTGAATAAAGTGTGTAAGATTTTTAAGTGTAACAGCTCCTAAGCCCGCCAGCAACCCAATAATAGCACTTAAAATATTTATGAATTGCTTTTTTGAGATGTGCTTATAGCGCCATATCAAAAATTTTGCAATGCGAGTATTGGGTTTTTTAGGCATTTTAGTCTTCTAGATTAAGATTTAAATGTAATTCGTCTAACTGATTTTGGTCTATCGCCGATGGGGCATCAATCATAACATCGCGTCCTGTATTGTTTTTAGGGAAAGCAATAAAATCGCGGATAGATTCTTGACCGCCTAAGATGGCTACCAATCTGTCTAAACCAAAAGCCAATCCGCCATGAGGTGGTGCCCCATACTCAAAAGCATTCATTAAAAAGCCAAACTGATTTTCGGCTTCTTCAGGGGTAAAACCTAAATGGTCAAACATCATTTTTTGAGTAGCTTTATCGTGTATTCTTATAGAGCCACCGCCTATTTCGTTGCCGTTTAAAACCATATCGTAAGCATTAGCACGAACAGCTGCAGGGTTGGTTTCTAAAAGTTTAATATCTTCGGGTTTTGGGGATGTAAACGGGTGGTGCATCGCATGAAAACGACCACTTTCTTCATCCCATTCTAAAAGTGGAAAATCTACTACCCAAAGTGGTGCAAACTCGTTTGGATTTCTCAGGTTTAAAGTTTCGGCCATATGCATACGTAAAGCACTTAATTGTGTACGAACCGCATTGGTATCACCCGACATTATGAGCATTAAATCACCTTTGTGAGCCCCTAGTCTTTTTGCCCAAGCTTGTAAATCGTCTTGTGTAAAGAATTTATCTACAGACGATTTAAAACTGCCATCGTCATTGTATTTAGCAAAAATTAAACCTTTGGCGCCAATTTGAGGACGTCTTACAAAATCTATCAATTTGTCGGTTTGCTTGCGGCTGTAGTGTGCACATCCGGGAACGGCAATACCTACAACCAATTCCTGACTATCAAAAACACCAAAGCCTTTGCCTTGGGCGATATCGTTTAGCTCACCGAATTTCATGCCGAATCTGATATCGGGTTTGTCGTTGCCATAGGTTTTCATAGCCTCGTCGTAAGTCATTCTTGGGAAATCGGCTACATCAACACCTTTTATTTCTTTGAGGAGATGCTTGGTTAAGCCTTCAAAAGTGTTGAGGATATCTTCTTGTTCAACAAAAGACATTTCGCAATCAATTTGTGTAAACTCCGGTTGACGGTCGGCACGTAAATCTTCATCTCTAAAACATTTTACAATTTGGAAATACTTGTCCAAGCCTGCCACCATCAACAGCTGTTTAAAGGTTTGAGGCGATTGTGGTAGGGCGTAAAATTGTCCTGAGTTCATACGACTTGGCACTACAAAATCGCGTGCCCCTTCGGGTGTAGATTTGATTAAGTAAGGTGTTTCTACTTCAATAAAACCTTCATTCGAAAGATACTTACGCACTTCTTGCGACACTTTGTGTCTAAAAATAAGTTTCTCTTTTACAGGATTACGACGAATGTCTAAATAGCGGTATTTCATACGCAATTCTTCGCCACCATCGGTTTTGTTTTCTATTGTAAAAGGCGGTGTTTTAGACTTGTTTAGAATTGTCAATTTTTTGACCAAAACTTCAATTTCGCCAGTTGGGATATTTTTATTTTTAGCTTCACGCTCAATAATTTCACCTTCTATTTGAATAACAAATTCACGTCCTAATGACTTGGCTTTTTCTAAAAGAGCAGTATCGGTACGTGCTTCGTCAAAAATAAGTTGGGTAATACCATAACGATCGCGTAAATCTACCCAAACCATAAAACCTTTATCGCGTACTTTTTGTACCCATCCCGCCAAGGTAACTTCTTGGCTTTTATTTGCTAATGTCAATTCACCACAACTGTGTGTTCTATACATAATCAATCAAAATTTGAATGTGCAAATTTAGTGATAATACCATAGCTTTTACAAATTAAAAGACGAATTCATATTAAAACAATTTCCAATAAAAAACTTTGTAATTTTGTGGGATGACTCCGATAAATATTTTAGAAAAATTAAGCCTTTTTAACGAACATTGGACGCCTAAAAAAATTGGCGAATTAAATGGACAACAAATCTTACTAGCCAAACTAAAAGGGACTTTTATTTGGCATACGCATGCCGACGAAGATGAGCTTTTTATGATTATAAAAGGGCAATTAAGAATTGAATTCCGCAATAAAACCGTTACTTTAAACGAGGGTGAAATATTTATTATCCCAAAAGGAGTAGAACACAAACCCATTGCCGAAGAAGAAGTTCAGGTATTGTTATTTGAACCGCTAAGTACAAAACATACAGGTGATATTGTAAACGAACTCACCGTAGAAACCTATGAAAGTATTTAATTATGGCTAAACTTTATTTGGTTCCCACGCCCATTGGCAATTTAGATGATATGACTTTTAGGGCTATACAAGTGCTTAAAGAGGTGGATGTTATTTTAGCAGAAGACACACGGACATCGGGTAAATTGCTCAAACATTTTGATATTGCAACCCCTATGAAAAGTCACCATATGCACAATGAGCATAAAATACTCAACAGTTTAATTAGCCGACTAAAAGGAGGTGAAACGATGGCACTTATTACCGATGCCGGTACGCCGGCTATTTCAGACCCGGGGTTTTTATTGACGCGAGCTTGTGTAGAAAACAATATTGCTATTGAATGTTTACCCGGCGCAACAGCTTTTGTTCCAGCGCTTGTAAATAGTGGGTTTCCAAACGATAAATTTGTATTCGAAGGATTTTTACCGCCTAAAAAAGGGCGTCAAACACGCCTTAAATTATTAGCCACAGAAACACGGACTATTATTTTTTATGAATCACCTCATAAATTACTTAAAACGCTTACCCAATTTGCTGACTATTTTGGGGCTGACCGAAAAATTTCGATTTCTCGAGAACTCACCAAGCTTTACGAAGAAACAATACGTGGTACAGTTGCAGAAGTACTCACTCATTTTGAAAACAAAGCCCCAAAAGGGGAGTTTGTGATTGTGGTTGAAGGGCGGGAGTAGCTGACAGTATTCAGTTGTATTGGTAATAAAAATTGTGGTTATAAAAAAAAAATGTCTGAAAAACGTATTTTAATAAAAACGATTAGATTGTTAAAACGATTTTAAATTAATCTTCAATTTCAAATAAATATTCTACTGTTACATTAAAAAATTTAGCCATTTTTAAAGCCAATGTAACAGAGGGATTAAATTTATTTTTTTCTATAGCATGAATTGATTGTCTAGAAACACCTAGCTTGTCTGCTAAATCTGATTGCGTTAAATCATGCCTAGCACGCTCTACTTTTACAAGATTTTTCATCAGTTATTTTTTTTAATAAAAAAGACAATAAAGTAAATCCATAAGAAAAGTACGACAAAATAATCTAATGTTAATTCTAAATGATTTGTAAAAGTAAATAAAACTAGTGACAATAACATTCCTATAATTGCAGTTAACTGAAACGATTCTAAACGTAACTTATTTATGTAGTCATCCTCAATTTTTTCTTTAGAAATCATATAAATAATTAAACCAACTATTGCTAAAACGCTAAAAATATGTAAAAGATTTTCTCCAAAATAATTTGAAAAAAGATTTGACTCGTATTTAGATTTATTTACACTTCCATAATTATTCTGCCCATCCATAAATCCATCTATAAAACCATCACCACCGCTTATTATAGAAGTAACTAGAAAAATAAAGAAACCTAATTTCTTACACCAATTTGGTAATATTTGTACTTTCATAATCTATTATATTTGTACAAATGTAAATAAAACTTTACAAATTATCAAAATAAATAGAAATTAATAACTATTAAGTCTTTTATCTAAAAGCGAAGCGGTCTAGTATCTTTGTTCTTATCACACATGTTTCCCACGCTCCCAACCGTGTTTCCCTAAAAAGGTTTCGGCAGATTCAACGGCGCCCTCTTCAATAACGGTTCCCATAGAATCATTCCAGCGGTTTAAAAATCCGAAAAGAGAAATAACCCCTAACATTTCTACAATCTCGCCGTCGTCCCAATATTTGTGGAGGGTGGCTTGAATATTTTTGTTCACGTCGTTTGGTAAGACAGAAGCGGACAAAGCAAAATCTAAAGCAGCGCGTTCGGCAGCATTAAAAGCGGGGTGGGTTTTGTAATCCCATACATTGTCTAATTGTTCTTGTTCAGCCCCGTAACGTTCAGCAGCACGAATGGCATGGGCTTGGCAATAGCGGCATCCCGTAGCGTTGCTAGAAACCCAAGCTATTAGGCGTTTTAAAGCAGAAGTTACACGTCCTTTATTGTCCATTACAGCCATATTTAAGCTGATAAAAGACCTCGCAATTTCAGGGCGAATTTGCATGGTTAAAACAGAGTTTGGACAGAATCCCAGTGTTTCGTTAAAGAATTCAGCTAATTTTTTAACATCTTCGTTTGCATCAGAAGGTAAGGGCTTTACTAAGGGCATAATTATTTTTTAGATAACAATAATACGAAATAAAACCTATTCTGTTTTGGTAAAATATTCAAAAAAAGTGTCGTTTACATACTAAAAAACGCCATTCACAACATTAATTAGTTTGTAAAGACTAAATATATTAGTTTTGATTAAAATCAAATAATTAAAAACAATTACTACTAATTGAATAAGGCTCATTTTAGATGTATCTAAAATGAGCTTTGTTTTTTATACCGACTCATTTTCAAATTTTATTGTCTCAATAATTTAGTGATAATGCCTCTTTTTCTCGTAAATTTGGACAAGAAAAAAATTAATAAAATGACACACACAATAGAGACCAATTGGCAGGGTAATATGCTTTTTAATGTAGAAGAACCCGGAGGAACAATAAGTATTGATTCTGATCCTCAATTTGGCGGTCAAAATAAAGGGGTTTTGCCAAAACCTTTAATGTTAAGTGCCTTAGCGGGTTGTACGGGTATGGATGTTATATCACTTCTTGAAAAAATGCACGCCGAGGTAGCCGATTTTAAAATAGAAGTTAAAGGTCATTTAACCGATGAGCATCCTAAATATTATGATGCAGTTGAGGTTGTTTACAAATTCTATGGAAGTGATTTTAAAAAGGCTAAAATAGAAAAAGCTATAAACTTATCTGTTGAGCGTTACTGTGGCGTTATGGAAATGTTCCGCCAGTTTGCTAAAGTAAGTACTAATATTCAGTACTTTGAGAAATAAAATAACTATATTTGGGTAAGTTTAAAATCCATCATGCGCTGGACTCTTAAATCTATACCCGACGAAAAACTTGTCAACTCTTTAGCAAAAGACTTAGGGGTTTCGGGTTTGGTTGCTCAATTATTGGTACAGCGCAACATAACAAATTTTAATCAGGCTAAAAACTTTTTTAGACCACAATTAGCCGATTTACACAGTCCGTTTTTGATGAAAGATATGGATTTGGTCGTGGCGCGTATCGAAAAAGCCTTTGCCAATGATGAAACTATTCTTGTTTACGGCGATTATGATGTTGACGGTACTACGGCCGTAAGTTTGGTCAGCTCTTATTTAAAAACTATTTATAGCAATGTTGCCACTTATATTCCGGACAGGTATGATGAAGGTTATGGTATTTCATTTAAAGGAATCGACTTTGCAGACGATAATGATATTGGGTTGATAATTGCTTTAGATTGCGGTATTAAAGCCGTAGATAAAATTGATTATGCGCTTAAAAAAAAGATTGATTTTATTATCTGCGACCATCACAGACCGGGCGATGAATTACCTAAAGCAGTCGCTATTTTAGATCCAAAACGTGCCGATTGTACCTACCCCTTTGATGAATTGTGCGGTTGCGGAATTGGTTTTAAATTGATTCAGGCTTTGGCCGAAAAACGCCGTCAAAAATTTGACAAATTAATCCCTTATTTAGATTTGGTGGCTATTGCCATTGGTGCCGATATTGTACCTATTGTAGACGAAAATAGGATTTTGGCGTATTACGGTTTAAAGGTTATAAATTCAAATCCCAGACCCGGCATTAAAGCATTAATGGGTCAGACTAAAACAAAGGTTTTAAGTATTACCGATGTGGTTTTTGGTATTGCCCCTAAAATAAATGCGGCAGGGCGTATGAAACACGGCCGTTATGCGGTTGAATTGCTTACCGAAATGAATTTAACACAGGCCGAAGCTTTTGCAAAAGAAATATCTGATTTTAATTTAGACAGAAGAATACAAGATAAGAGTATTACGATAGAAGCACTCAATCAGATTGCTGAAAATGACGAAAAAGAGCATTATACAACAGTTGTTTACAATGAGAAATGGCATAAAGGGGTGATTGGCATTGTGGCCTCAAGACTTATTGAAACTTATTACAAACCAACGTTAGTTTTTACAAAAAGTGGTAAAAAGTTAGCTGCTTCTGCAAGGTCTGTCAAAGGTTTTGACGTGTATAATGCCATTGAAAGTTGTGCTGAGCATTTAGAGCAATTTGGGGGTCATATGTATGCAGCGGGATTGACCTTAGAAGAAAAAAATTATCAAAATTTTAAAGAAGCTTTTGAGCAAGTTGTAAAAACAACAATTTCTGAAACGAGTTTGACACCCGAAATTTTATACGATGCAGAAATAGATTTGCAAGATATCACCCCAAAGTTTGTGCGTATTCTCAAACAGTTTGCCCCTTTTGGGCCACAAAATATGGCGCCGGTTTTTATGGCATCGGGTTTACGCGATAATGGTTTTGGCAAATGTGTAGGAGCCGATAAAACACATTTAAAACTGAGTATTATTGCAGGGTCAGATAGTAAGACTTACAGCGGTATTGGATTCAATTTAGGTGATAAATACCCGTTAATTTCTAGCGGCAAACCTTTTAAAGCCGTTTTTACCATTGAAGAAAATGTATGGAACGGTATGACATCTATACAATTAAATGTTAAAGATATTCTAGTGGATAATTGACATATATTTAAAAGATGAATAATAATAAATAGTTATGATATGAGGAAAACATTTATAATAATTTTTAGTTTTGGCTTTTTTTTATCTTTTTCACAAAACACATATGAACTTAGAAAAGATGAAGTAAAAAGGAGAATAAGAGGTCTGAAATTTGTTAATAGAATGGTAGATTCCTTAAATTCCTATTCTTGTAATAATTGTAAGGAATTGCCAAGATTCTTTTATGAGACCAATTTTGACAGGAAAAATAGTTGGATAATGTCTACATCTTTACATTCTTATATTTCTTTACGTAAACTAATTATAGATAAAATAGTTAATAAAAAATTGCTTTATGCCGTTTTAAGAAGTAAAGATAAGCGTTTAAGGAAGAGTACTAAGATTCCAAAGAAATCATATTTAGGGCATATCAATACACCTTTTCAAGAATACAGCACTTATTCTTTGGTTAAATTTAGACTACAAGAGTTATGGAATGAAGATAATATAGGTATGAGCGCTTCTAATTATCCGAAAGAAATATATTACAGCCCAGATACTATAAAAAAGGTTTATCTTTTTGACAAAACACTGTTGCATAACATTGATAACTATATGAATGAGAATCATTTTTATGATGATAAAATTGGAGAAAATAAAAAAGTAATAACAGTTTTTTTATCAAAGGAAATTTCAAGTAATAATTCGAATTATTATATAAGTAGTATAGATGTTATGTCATATATTTATTTTTCCCCAATTTCTTTTTATACGGATTTTAAAAGGAGGCCTATACTAATTTATTCTGTCAAGGACGGTGTAAAACCTCCAGAAAACTACAGTAAAGAATTTGTTAATTACATTAAGGACTTTGTATATGATGATATGCTACTAGATTCTGTTACTCTAAACAAGGATAGTAGTTATTTTAAGAATAATTTTAAATTTATTTCAACTGGGCCTATTTGGTATATTAAAAAGAAGGAAGTGATTAAGAATAAAAAAATTGATTTAATTAAGGAGAAATTTTTATCGTATAAAAGGTGACGACAAAGATATAAAAAGGGAAAAATAAAAATAGAACCTAGTAGGTTTCTAAAACCTGCTAGGTTTTATGTCAGAAATGATGAAATCTATTGATGATTAAGGTGTAATTATTTATTTAAACGTTCTGCTCTCTAGTTAGTACCCAATGCTCATATAACTCAAGATTATTAAGTCAGGGCTTCACTTTAAGTGAAACCCTGACTACTTTACAGAATATTTTTTAAATCGGCTATAGTTTGTGTAGGGTTGGTGCTTTTAAACACAAAACTCCCTGCTACTAAAACATCGGCACCGGTGGCTAATAGTTTGGGCGCATTTTTATCGTTTACACCGCCATCAATCTCAATAAGGGCTTTTGACTTCGATTTTAAAATTAAATCTTTAAGCTGAATAACCTTTTTATAGGTGTTTTCTATAAACGATTGGCCGCCAAAACCAGGATTGACACTCATAATAAGCACCAAATCTAAATCTTGAATAATATCTTCTAAAACGGCAACAGGTGTGTGTGGATTTAATGAGACACCGGCTTGCATCCCTGCTGCTTTTATGGCTTGAATTGTACGATGCAAATGGGGACAAGCTTCGTAGTGAACGGTTAAAATATCGGCACCAGCCTTTTTTAAATCTGTGATAAACTTATCGGGGTTGACAATCATTAAATGAACGTCGAGTGTTTTTGTAGCGTGTTTTTTTATAGCTTTAATCACAGGCGCTCCAAAAGAAATATTGGGAACAAAAACGCCATCCATAACATCTAGATGAAACCAGTCGGCCTCAGAATTATTTACCATATCTATATCTTTTTTAAGATTGGCAAAATCGGCAGCAAGCATTGAGGGAGCGATAAGTGGCGTCATTGTATAAAGGTGTTAATTTTTACAAAAGTAGGATAAAAAAGAAAACGCCTGAAATTATTCAGACGTTTTTAAGTTTTTAGCATTGTTCAGATTTCGATTGCGCTCAATCTGACACTTAAATGAAGCTTTCTATCCCAAATAGGTTTTTAAAATACGACTACGTGATGTGTGTTTGAGTCTGCGAATAGCTTTTTCTTTTATTTGACGGACACGTTCGCGTGTTAAATCGAAAGTTTCACCAATTTCTTCTAGTGTCATAGGATGTTCATCACCTAAACCAAAGTATAAACGCACCACATCACCTTCGCGAGGTGTTAGCGTTTCTAAAGCACGTTCTATTTCTACACGTAATGATTCGTGTAAAAGTTGTCTATCAGGGTTTGGAGATTCACCAGAATTTAATACGTCGTAAAGATTAGAATCTTCACCTTCAATTAGGGGTGCATCCATAGAGACATGACGTCCTGCATTTTTAAGAGATTCTTTAACCTCTGTAATAGTCATATCGAGTTCTTTGGCAATTTCTTCTGCAGAAGGAGGACGTTCTGATTCTTGCTCTAAACGGGCAAAAGTTTTATTAATTTTATTAATAGAACCAATTTTGTTTAGCGGTAAACGTACAATTCTAGATTGTTCGGCTAAAGCCTGAAGAATAGATTGACGAATCCACCAAACGGCGTAAGATATAAATTTAAATCCGCGCGTTTCGTCAAAGCGACGTGCAGCTTTTATAAGGCCAAGGTTACCTTCGTTAATTAAATCGGGTAATGTTAAACCTTGATTTTGGTATTGTTTGGCAACAGATACCACAAATCTTAAGTTAGCTTTGGTTAATTTTTCAAGTGCCACCTGATCACCGGCCTTAATACGTTGGGCTAATTCTACCTCCATATCGGCAGTAATTAAATCAACCTTACCTATTTCTTGTAAGTATTTGTCTAAGGATGCTGTTTCGCGATTGGTTACTTGTTTTGTAATTTTAAGCTGTCTCATGAAATATAATATGTTTTTTGGGTATGTACACTTATATACGTAAAGAGGATGTTAAATGTTACAAAACTTTAAAAATTTAAATAAGCGGTAATTGATCGTCTATTTTTAAACGCACTTTTAAACGGTTAAGAATCATATATAACTTATTAAAAAACAAACTTCTACCTTTATTTTCTGTAGAGGATAATAAATTAGAACTCTCTAATTGTTTTTTAAAATAATTCTCTAGATCGTTACAGGTTTCGGGATTTGACACAATATAATAAGATAGTAAGGAATAGGGGGACATAGCCAGTTTAGAGTCGGCTGTTTTAATAAGGACGTTATTTCCCAATGACATTATTTCGTTGTGATAAAGTGTAAATGAAGAAATTTTTTTATTGTCTTGTCGTTTACCAGCCCGAGCGTCTAATTCTATTTTTTTTATAATTTTTTCTAAATCTGATGTAATTTCTAAGGCGTCATCTAATGAGAGCAAACCAATTTCGTTGTAATGATATATTTGCTTAATGGTTTTATTTAAAATATTTTCATTCCAAATTTCGGTTATATTAAATTGACTATAGGTTTTTCCAAAATTTTCGGCAGCTCTTAATAAGCTTACTTTTGGTTTAAATCTTATAAATGGTATTTTATCGGTAGAAAATGTTGGATCTAATAGGGTAAGCCAAGCGTAAAGTTTAAATTTTGAAAGTTTAGAATTGTTTAGAAAATAAAAGATAGGTAAATCGTTAGCGCAATAAGATATATGAGCCCCTTCCTTTTTTAACCAAGGTTCAAAATTACGATAAGAAGTTTTAAAATAACTTTCTAAATCTGTCGCGCTATTTATTTCTTGAGTTTTACCTACTAACACACTGTTTTTTTCACCTACACTATAAAGGGTGTTTAAAGAAACGTTAAAATGTTTTGCTAATACTATAGATTCGTTTAACGATAGACTTGTTTTATTGTTAACACGCCTATAAGCTGCATCGTAATTTATTTGTAAAATTGAGCTTATAAGGTCAATAAAAGAGAGTTTATTATGAACTCTAGATTTGAGTTTTTTGATAAATATTTCTTGATGTTTTAACATAAAATACTGACTAATAATATGTAAAAATACACAATTTGCAAAAATTACAAAATAATATTTAAACAAATTGTAATTTTTGCAATTATTAAGTGTGAAATATTTCTATATTTGTCCTGTCAAAAAATTTAGGGGGGTTATCTAAATTTATTGAATAAAAAAACCCTTAGGTGAAAGCCTAAGGGTTTTATTTTTTATCAAAATGAGCGAATATTAGTCTCTTCTTGGTCTTCTATCGTTTGAACGATTATCTCTTGAACGATTGTCTCTTGAGCGATTATTATCACGTGGAGGTCTTTCTATAAAGCCTTCTGGTTTTGGTAAAATAGCTTTTCTAGAAACTTTTTCTTTACGTGTTCTTGGGTCTCTACCGAAGTATTTAACATCAAACACATCCCCTAAACTAACCACATCGGTAACCTTTTCGGTACGTTCCCAAGCCAATTCAGAGATATGTAATAACACTTCATTACCTGGTGCTTCAACATATTCAACTACTGGTCCAAAGTCAAGAATTTTAATAACTTTAACTTCATAAGTATTTCCTACTTTTGGTTTAAAAGTAATTGAATCAATTTTAGCAAGAACGGCGTCAATACCATCTTGATCTGTTCCTAAGATTTCAACAATACCTTCTTCTGTTACGGGATCTTCATTTATTACAATTGTACATCCAGTCGTTTTTTGTAATTCTTGAATTACTTTTCCACCAGGACCAATTAGCGCCCCAATAAATTCGTTTGCAATTGTTTTAGTGACCATTTTTGGAGAGTGTGATTTCACTTCTTCATTTGGTTGTTTAATTGTATCAGTAATTTTTCCTAAGATATGTAATCTGCCAGCATGCGCTTGTTTAAGAGCATCTACTAAAATATCGTAAGACAAACCTTTAACTTTAATATCCATTTGGCAGGCTGTAATACCATCAGCTGTACCTGTAACTTTAAAGTCCATATCGCCTAAATGATCTTCATCACCTAAAATATCAGATAAAACCGCGTAGCGATCACCATCAGAAATTAATCCCATAGCAATACCAGAAACAGGTTTTTTCATCTGAACTCCAGCATCCATCAAAGCCATTGTACCAGAACAAACAGTAGCCATAGAAGACGAGCCATTAGATTCTAATACTTCTGAAACAACTCTTACAGTGTAAGGGCAATCTGTAGGAATCATGTTTTTTAAAGCACGTTGTGCTAAGTTACCATGTCCAATTTCACGACGAGAGGTGCCTCTTAAAGGACGCGCCTCACCTGTGCAAAATGGAGGAAAGTTGTAGTGAAGGTAAAAAGTTTCCTCACCTTCGTAAGACGGCATATCAATTTTATTTGCTTCTCTAGATGTTCCTAAAGTAACTGTTGCTAAGGCTTGAGTTTCTCCTCTTGTAAAAATAGCAGAACCATGTGTAGAAGGTAAATAATCTACTTCACACCAAATAGGTCTTATTTCGTCTGTTTTTCTACCATCTAAACGTAAACCTTCGCTTAATGTTAATTCGCGAACAGCTTCTTTTTGTGCTTTGTTAAAATAAGTGCCAACTAAATTGCCATATTCTGCTAGCTCCTCTTCTGTAAACGAAGCAATAATTTCTTCTTTAACTTCAGAAAAAGCAGCACTACGTTCTACTTTAGAAGTGCCTTTTTTGGCAATAGCATAACATTTGTCGTATGCAAGACCATGTATTTTTTCAGCTAAAGCTTCATCAGTAGCTTCTGGCTCATATTCACGGGTTTCTTTTTTACCAACAGTTTCTGCTAGGCGTACTTGAGCAGCACATTGTACTTTAATGGCCTCGTGAGCAAATTTAATAGCCTCGGCCATTTCTTCTTCGCTACACTCTAACATTTCACCTTCAACCATCATAACTGAATCGGCTGAAGCACCTACCATCATATCTATATCTGCATCAGCTAATTGAGCGCGACTTGGGTTAATAACAAATTCGCCATTAACACGTGCTACTCTTGCTTCAGAAATTGGGCATTCGAAAGGAAAATCGCTTAATTGAATTGCTGCAGAAGCAGCTAATCCTGCCAAAGCATCTGGCATTACATCTTTGTCATGAGACATCATCTGAATCATAACTTGTACCTCATTGTGGTAATCTTTTGGGAATAAAGGGCGTAAAACACGGTCGACTAAACGCATTGTTAATACTTCACCATCACTAGGTCTTGCTTCTCTTTTAAAGAAGCCTCCAGGATAACGCCCTGAAGCTGCAAATTTTTCTCTAAAATCTACAGTTAAAGGTAGAAAGTCTACTGGGCTTGCTTTGTAGTTAGATACAACTGTACATAACAACATACAATTACCCATTTGTACAACAACAGAACCGTGAGCTTGTTTGGCTAATTTGCCAGTTTCAATACTAATAGTTCTGCCATCTCCTAAGTCAATTGTTTCTTTAAACACTTTAGGAATCATAATTTTAAATTTTTTAAACCTGCCTATCTAGTAAGAGGTTTGATTAAACAATAAATAGTTGTGTGTTGTTTATTGCCAATGAAATGCTAAGTTATAGCCTTTTTACAAAAAAAGAGGCAAAAGCCTCTTTTAATTTAGATTATTTTCTTAAACCTAACTCTTTAATTATTGCACGATAACGTGTAATATCTGAAGCTTTTAAATAGTCTAATAAACTACGACGTTTACCAACTAATTTCACCAAAGAGCGTTCGGTATTAAAATCTTTTCTATTCTTTTTTAAATGTTCGGTTAAGTGATTAATTCTGAATGTAAATAAGGCTATTTGTCCTTCAGAAGCGCCTGTATCTGATTCAGATTTACCGTGTTTTTTAAAAATTTCTTGTTTTGTTTCTTTTGTTAAATACATGCCAATATTAGTTTAATGATTATTATGTAATTTTTATCGGGCGCAAATATACAATTATTATTTTGAAGGGCAATCAATTATAAAAAAGGTTTCCTAAAATTAAACCTTTTAAAATATAATAAGTCTTAGAAGCGTTAATTAAAAAATATAAAGAGATGAAAACACAAAAAATGCTTAATTTTTTTTCGACCCTTTTTACGGCAGGGATTTTACTAACAGCCTGCCAGAGTGGAAGCGGAGACGTTGTAAGTCAAGAAACGGCCAACCAGTTTACTGTAGATCAAGTTGCATTAGAAACAGAAGTTGACAATGCTACAGAAGATGTAACAGTAATTGTTGATCAAACCTATAACGATGTAGAGTTTGCTAATAAAACAGCAACACCTCATGAACGTTATTTGCCAGATTGTGCTACTGTAACAAAAGATGTTACAGACACTACAAAAGATATTACAATAGATTTTGGAGAAGCTTGTGAATTACGCAACGGCAACACAGTAAGTGGCATAATAATGATGCATTGGGTGAAAGACCCCACAGCACTTACAATTTCTATAGAGGTAACTTTTGATAACTTGTTTGTAAACGACAAACACATAGAAGGAGGTTATACCGTATTAAGAGAACGCAGTAACAACAATGGTAATCCGCAATCTACACATACTTTTGATGTAACTGTAACTTGGCCGGATAATAGTGTGGCCAGTAAAAATGGTACACGAACCAAAGAACTTATAGAAGGTCAAGACACAAGAGCTTGGGGAGATAACGTATTTTCAATTACTGGTAATTGGAACTTCACTCGAAAAGATGGCACTGTACATGTGGCTACAATTACAACACCTTTAAGAAAAGAATTGTCTTGCCGATTTATTGTAAGTGGTGTAATCGCTTTTCAAAAAGACGACCAAGCAGCGGTGTTAGATTTTGGTGATGGTACTTGCGATGACTTAGGAGAGGTAACTAAAGACGGTGTAACCGAAACCATCCATTTAAGAAAATAAGAATTGTTAATATTTAGTTTAAAAAAAGAGCGCCATTGGCGCTCTTTTTTTTATGTTCTTATAGAGTTATTTTGAATGAGATCTAAATATAAATTGACCTGCTTTTTAAGGTCTTTACGTTCGTAAATTGCATCTAAAAAACCGTGTTCTAAAACAAATTCAGAGTGCTGAAATCCTTCAGGTAAATCTTTCCCTGTGGTGTCTTTAACAACACGTGGTCCTGCAAAAGCAATTAAAGCGTTGGGTTCTGCAATATTAATATCGCCAAGCATGGCAAAAGAAGCCGTTGTGCCGCCTGTTGTAGGATCTGTACATAACGAAATATACGGAATTTTAGCTTCGGCTAATTGGGCTAATTTAGCCGATGTTTTAACCAATTGCATCAGCGAAAGCGAAGCCTCCATCATACGGGCACCACCAGATTTAGAAATCATTAAAAAAGGTAGCTTGTGTTCAATACTATAAGTAATAGCTCTAGAAATTTTTTCACCTACAACACTTCCCATAGAACCCCCAATAAAACTAAAATCCATAGCGGCAATGACAATGTCTTTACCTAAAGACTTACCCACAGCCGTTCTTACGGCATCTTTTAATTTGGTTTTTGATTGAGCGTCCTTTAAACGATCTGTATATTTTTTAGTATCAGAAAATTTTAATGGATCTTTTGATGTAAGTTTTGTATTGAGTTCTTTATATTTATTATCGTCAAAGAATAGTTGAAAATATTCATTACTCCCTATTCTAACATGGTAGCCATCTTCTTGACATACCCAAAGGTTTTCGGTTAACTCATCAGAGTCTACAACTTTTCCACTAGGTGTTTTATACCATAGCCCTTTAGGAATATCTTTTTTCTTTTCTGTAGGGGTCTGAATCCCTTTATCTTTTCTCTTAAACCATGTAGTCATAGTCTTTAGTTTTAGGTTGGGGTTTGAGGAGCGAAATTTAGTAAATTATAAAGTATTGACGTTATTTAAATCTTCAAAAGCTTGTTTTAAGCGCGCTTTTAAGGTTGCTTCACCTTTTCTTAACCATACGCGAGGGTCATAATATTTTTTATTTGGAGCGTCTGCAGCAGAGGGGTTTCCTATTTGACTTTGCAAATAAGCGCTATTTTCTGCCATATAATCTCTTATTCCTGTCATAAAACCATACTGCAAATCGGTATCTATATTCATTTTAATAACGCCGTAAGAAATGGCTTCTCTAATTTCATCTAATGTTGAGCCAGAGCCACCATGAAATACAAAATCAACAGGATTGTTACCTGTATTATATTTATTTTGGATGTAATCTTGTGAATTTCTCAATATTTTAGGAGTCAATTTTACATTGCCAGGTTTGTAAACGCCGTGTACATTACCAAACGAAGCGGCAATTGTGAAGCGGTCGCTTGCTTTTTTAAGTTCTTCGTAAGCATAAGCAACTTCTTCGGGTTGTGTGTAAAGTTTAGACACATCTACATCAGAATTATCTACACCATCTTCTTCGCCACCAGTAATACCTAATTCTATTTCTAAAGTCATACCCATTTTACTCATACGCTCTAGATAACGTTTAGAAATTTCAATATTTTCTTCTATAGGTTCTTCAGATAAATCTAGCATATGCGAACTGTAAAGTGGTACACCATGTGTTTTATAATAAGCTTCACCGGCATCTAATAAACCATCAATCCAAGGCAATAATTTTTTTGCACAATGATCTGTATGTAAAATAACGGGAATTTCATAAGCTTTTGCCATTAAATGGATGTGTTTAGCACCCGCAACGGCTCCGGCAATAGCTGCTTTTTGATTGTCGTTTGACAAGCCTTTTCCCGCATTAAAGTAGGCACCGCCATTTGAAAACTGAATAATAACAGGCGCGTTGAGTTCTTTAGCTGTTTCTAAAACAGTATTAATTGTATTAGAGCCTGTAACATTTGCAGCTGGTAATGCAAAATTTTTAGCTTTAGCTAATTTAAAAATATCTTGAACGGTATCGCCAGTAGCAACGCCAAATGGGATTGTCATAATTGTAGGTTTAAAATTGAATGACAAAATTACTAAAAAAAAGCCCTTAGAAAGGATAATTTATACCAATATTATAAACGGCGTTAGCAAAATTAAAATTGGTAAACCATTTTTGTTGATTTATTAAATAGGGTTCGTAGGTTTTAAAGCCAATATCAAACCTAAAAACCAAAAAATTAAAATCGTAACGCACACCAAAACCGCTACCAACTGCAATATCTTTAAAGGAATTAAAGCCTTTAAATTTTGTATTTTCTTCTACAAAGGTGTTGTTTGTGATGTTCCAAATGTTTCCAGCATCAATAAACAGCGCGCCATTAAAACTGTTGAGTATTTTAAAACGATACTCTAAATTACTGACAATTTTAAAGTTTCCTACATTAAATTCGAGATTACTTTGCGTACTACCTGGCCCTAAATCGTAGGCTTTCCAAGCACGAATTTCATTAGATCCCCCTGCAAAATAACTCCTACTAAATGGTATAGTTATAGAGTTACCATAAGCTAATGCCAAACCTACAAAACTTCTAAAAACAAGTGTGTTTTTTGCATTTTTACTCCAATATTTTTTATACTCAATCTGTGTTTTAATAAACTGGGCGACAGGTAAACTAAATAATTTTTTTTGTGTTTCGCCCACTTTCTTTTTACCAAATGTTGAAAATAAAAGTCCAGACTCAACTATATTGGCACGTAAATAAGAAAAATCATTATCTAAAAAATCTGTTTTATTTTGATAAGTAAAAGTATACCCAATGGCAGGTACTAGAATATTTTCTATTAAAATAGAACGCCTTTCGTTTACATTTTGGACGGCTAAATAATCTGTTGGATTTGACGTTTTAAATCCTGTATCTGCCAGAACAGTGGTAACAAATTGTAGAATATCACTATCGGCTTGTGATAATGTAGAACCGTTAAAAATTTGTGATACAGTATTTAATTTGTCGTATTCTGAATTAAAAATATTAAAATAATTGCCCGTATTAAAATTGCGGATATACTGTACATTTAACATTTCTAAATTATGCGAAATTTTAGAAGTACTCTGCCAACTGTACTTTAAAATACCTGTTACATTCTGACGGTCAAGACCGATGTTTTTTTGCAAACTCGTGCCAATTTTCATCAACGTAAAAGGTTGCATATTTCTTGGGATAATCTTTTTAATGTTAAAAGGAAATAATATTCTTGGAATTGATAATGACAATCCCACTCCGTATTCATAAGCATCAAAAAAGTTAGAGTTGGTGCTGGCATCTTTAGCTGAATTTAAAAAAGAACCTTGAAAAGACAGTTCTAAATTTTCGCCCCCCTTAAATATATTGTGATTTGTAAAAGACAATTTACTAGTCAGCCCAAAAGGCTTTACGTTAGAATGGGTTATTTCTGTATCAATACCAAAAGAATATTTTTTTATAGGATTTAAAAACACATTAGCCGTAAGTGTATTGTCATTATTTTCTAAATAGGTTAAGGCAACATTAAAGTTTTTTAAATTATTAAAATAAAGACGTGTTTTATTTCTTTCTGTTTCTTTAAAAAACCCGTTTGGCGTTATGGCAACAGCATCAGCTAAAAGCTTAGGGTTAAATTTTAATTTAGTAAAAGCGTAGAAATTAATATTTTTATAGCTTACAGAATCTCTGATAATGTCATTTTTTCTTGAGAAATTATAATCGGTTATGACATTAATTTTTTTAACACGTTGCGGTACAAATGGTATAAACTTAGGATTGCCATTGACATCTGTAATAACACGATTTGGAATTTTTAAAATTACCGAAGCTGTATGTGTTACATTACTGGTATCTATATCGAATTTTACAATATTTTTAGCAAAGTGTACCACACCGGCATTTTTAAATAAAGAAATTAATCGTGCCTCTTCTTTTTCAAAATTATCAGCTTTAAAAACAGCGCCACTTTTTACAAAAGAATTTAGTGAATTTTTATTGTAAATAGAATCTAAAAAAGGCGAGTTTATTTCTGTTCTTATAGTAGCAATTGAATAAGACTTATGTGTGTTTACCAAATATTTAATAGCAGCACGTTTTTTACCAATAGTATCTTTTTGTATTGTTACTTCAGTGTCAAAATAACCCTGATTAAAATAATATTGTTTTAAAGAATTGGCTGTTTTTTTAGTTTTTTTATCATTTATAATAACGGGTGCGTTACCATTTTTTAAAAACCAATTGCCAATACCATGTCTAAATTTACTGATAGGTTTTTTTGTCTTATCGGGATTTTTTAACCAGTTCTGATAGGCGGTTTCTAATTTTGGATTCCCCATATTGTAAAAATGAAGCGAAAGCGGCATCCCTAAAATTTTTTGATTGGGGCGCTGAATTATAAAACTATTTATGGCTTCATCTAATATTAATTTATTATTTGTAATTATACTACTGTTTGTTAGTAATTTAGCATTTTCTGGGACACGTCTAACAGCACTGCATCCGCTTAAAAAAACGGTAGTTCCAACAAATAATAGTATTTTAGCAGTAAACTTTTTCAAGTAATAAATTTAAATATTTTTCAAAAGTAGCACATTTGAATGGTTAGCAAAAATCAAATAAAATTAATACAACAATTACACCAAAAAAAGTATCGTAATTTACATAACTTGTTTATTGTTGAAGGCGAAAAGGGTGTGAGCGAATTTTTAGAAGCGTCCTTTGAATTACATTTTTTATTTCACACAGAAAACTTTGTTCTAAAAAAACATTACGACGAAGCTGTTGTGATTAATGATAAAGAACTCAGAAAAATAAGTCAGTTAAAAACGCCTAATAAAGTTTTGGCAATCTTTAAGAAACCCCTTGAAGCTAGAATTCAAAAAAAAGGCTTAACGGTTGTTTTAGACAATGTACAAGATCCGGGCAATTTAGGAACGATTATCCGCTTAAGCGATTGGTTTAAAGTTACTCAGATTATTTGTGCTACAGAAACGGTTGATTGTTATAACGCTAAAGTTGTTCAAGCTACAATGGGATCTTTGGCGCGCGTACCTATAATTTATACCGATATATTTTCTTTTTTAAACAATACAAAATTGGCTTGTTTTGCGGCCATTATGGATGGCGAAAATGTGTACGAAAAACAATTGCCTCAAGATGCTGTTTTAGTTATGGGTAATGAAGCAAATGGTATTTCTTCAAGGGTTTTAAAAACGATTGACAGCCCTTTGGCCATTCCGCGATTTAACAACACTTCAAAACCCGAAAGCTTAAACGTGGCTACAGCTACAGCTATTTTATTAAGCGAGTTTAGACGTTAATCAGGTTTACTCAAACGAAAGGTTTAGAAAAATGCCACGTGTGCCCAAATAATTAATGGGGCCTGTCCAAGGACTATTTGGGTCGACATCACGTACAAGTTCATTATTAATTGCAAAAACCCCTCTAATTGAAGGCGAAAATTTAAAAAAGAAAAAATACATATCAACACCAAAACCGACTTCGTACATAAAGTTATTTTTTGTCATTCTAAAAACACGTTGCGAATTGTCTTCGCCACTGTCTTGATTACTAGAAAAATTAAAATCGTACGACACGCCTGCTAATAAATAAGGTCTTACATTGTTTATGCGATTGGCACTAAATTTTAGCAATAACGGTATATGAAGATAGGTGCTAGAAATATCTCTAACACTGTCTCTTGCCGTGAGAATATTTGTAAAATAAAGGGTTTTCACATTATGAGAAATGCCAGGCTCTAAGCGTACATTTAAATTGTTGAAAATACGTAAATCGCCAACAAGGCCTATATTAAACCCTGTTTCGTTTTTTACACCAATAAATATATTTGGTTTTTTATAGTCTAACTTTAATGATTTCTGATTGACACCTAAATAAAAACCAAAATGGACACGGTGCTTATCAAAGGTAGGTAAGTAGCGTAGCTTATCTACGCGTTGTGCAAAAACAGCGGTATTAAACAGCAAGACTAAACTAAAAACAAACAGAATTTTTTTTTTCATAAATCTATATTATTTTGAAGCTGCATAAATTGTTGCTATACCAAACGACACAGGTTTGTTGCGTATTGTGGTAAAACCTACATTTTTTAAAATAGTGTTAAAAGCATCGCCGTAAGGAAATGCTGCAACAGATTCTGGTAAATAAGTATAAGCTGATTTGTCTTTAGAAATAAGTTTACCAAATAAGGGTAAAACAAAATGCGAATAAAAACCATAAAGCGGTTTCATAATAAAACCTTGAGGTTGCGAAAATTCTAAAATTGCCAAAGTACCATGAGGTTTTAATACACGTAAAACTTCGCTTAAACCTTTATCTAGATTTTCAAAATTACGTACGCCAAATGCTACAGTAATGGCATCAAAACTATTATTGTCAAAAGGTAAATCTTCAGAATCACCTTGCGTCATTGTAATGCAATTGTTTAATTTTTTTGCCGCTACTTTTAGGATACCTACATCTAACATTCCTTGACTCAAGTCTAAACCCACAATTTTTTTTATTGGTAATTTTTGCGCCATCATTATGGCTAAATCACCTGTTCCTGTGGCGATATCTAAAACGGTATCTGGATTTTGACGTCCTATAATTTTAACCACTTTTTTACGCCAACCCACATCAATTCCAAAAGAAAGAAAATGATTTAGAAAATCATATTTTTCAGAAATAGCGTCAAACATTTGAGCAACTTGTTCTTTTTTACTCAAATCAGAATCTTTATAAGGCTTAACTCTTGTCCCCATTAAAATGTAAAAATTTGTGCAAATATACATAATCAAAAATCATAAAAAGGTATTCAAAAACAGCGTTCGTTTAAAAAAGGTGTCCATAAACTTGACAAGCCCTATGTCAATATTGTATATTTGCGGGCTTTTACTAATTTTAGTATGTAATTACTAAGTAATTTTAACAGAGTTTTAAAAGTATACTCTATAAAATATATATTTATTTTGAAAATGAAATTATCGCAGTTTAATTTTGAGCTGCCAAGCGAATTATTAGCCGAATATCCATCAGAACAACGCGATGAAGCACGTTTAATGGTAATCAACAGAAAAACACAAAAAATAGAACACAAGTTGTTTAAAGATTTGATAGACTATTTTGATGAAGGTGACGTCATGGTATTGAATAATACCAAAGTTTTTCCGGCACGTCTTTTTGGAAATAAAGAAAAAACGGGTGCTAGAATAGAAGTATTTCTTTTAAGAGAATTAAACGAAGAAAGTCGTTTGTGGGATGTTTTAGTAGATCCTGCTCGTAAAATTCGTATTGGCAATAAATTATTTTTTGGCGATGACGATAGTTTGGTAGCAGAAGTAATAGATAATACCACATCTAGAGGACGCACTTTGCGCTTTTTATACGATGGCAGTTATGAAGCTTTTAGAGAAAAATTGACTGAGTTAGGACAAACACCTTTACCAAAATATATAAAACGCGAAGCCGAGGCAAGCGATATAGACCGTTATCAAACAATTTATGCTAAGCACGAAGGTTCTGTAGCAGCACCAACTGCCGGGTTACACTTCTCTAAACACTTGTTAAAACGCCTTGAAATTAAAGGTGTTGAATTACCAGAATTGACACTTCATGTTGGTTTGGGTACTTTTAGTCCTGTAGAGGTTGAAGATTTATCTAAACACAAAATGGATTCAGAACGAGTTACTGTGCCCAATAATATTGTTGGAACCATTAATAATGCTTTAGATAATAAAAAACGCGTATGTGCTTGTGGTACAACGGTAATGCGTGCTTTAGAAAGTTCTGTTTCAGCCGATTTGCGTTTAAACCCACTTGACGGCTGGACAAATAAATTTATTTTTCCTCCTTACGATTTTAGTATCGCTAATGCGATGATTACTAATTTTCATACGCCAAAATCTACCTTAATGATGATGACAGCTGCTTTTATGGGATACGATTTTTTAAAAGAAGCGTATGCCGAGGCTGTTAAAGAAAAATATACTTTCTTTTCTTATGGTGATGCGATGTTGATTATCTAAAAAATTAAACCCCTTAAACCTCTTCCAGAATTCAAAACTCTGGAAGAGGTAAAATTCCTACTCCATAATAAGATGGTCTATACTTTCGGTTTCCTGATTTTTCGAATGATAATATTTGAAATTTTCTAAATCGTTAAATGCTTTAATAACACGATATCTAAGCAATTTAGTAGGATGCTTAGAAACAACGCTACCATAAGACGACCATGGATAATCAGTTATTTTATCGGTGAAACCATGATGAACAGGATTGTTATGGATATAAAAAATTAATTTTTGAAAATAACTTTCAGATGTCACCAGTTTTCTTTCAAAGTTCTTTTCAAATAGGCTGCCTGTTCTATGGTGTCTTTTGTTTATAGCTTGAGTATAAGCATTGAAGAAGTGCGAAAACTGTTTTGAAGCTGATATTACTTTAGGTTTTTTAACAGTATTATAAGTCAATAATTTAGGGTTAATTTCTGCTAAGGTTTTGATATAAACCAATAAATGAAAGTGATTTTTTAACAAGCACCAAGCAAAGGTATCAACTACGGGATTAATATATTTATCGTATAACCTTAAAAAATGATAATAATTTTCAGTCTCATAAAATATATCATCGCGATTATTACCTCTGTTATAGATGTGGTAATAGCTGCCGTTAATTAGAGGTGTCTGATTCATAACGTAATTTACCCCTTCAAGGGTTCAAAACCCTTGAAGGGGTGGCGTTTTATTTACTTCCCAACATCAACAATTCATTACAAACCACTTCGGTTATATAACGTTTGTTACCGTCTTTATCGTCGTAAGAACGTGTGGTGAGTTTGCCTTCAATAGCCACTTCTTTACCTTTGTCTAGATATTTTTCTACTATTTCGGCTGTTTTGTTCCAGGCTACAATATTGTGCCATTGCGTGTCTTGTACTTTTTCGCCTTGAGCGTTTTTGTAAGTGTCGTTTGTAGCAATTGAAAATTTTGCCAATTTTTTACCGGAATCTAAAGTGATAATTTCAGGAGCATTTCCTAAGTTTCCAATTAACTGTACTTTGTTTCTTAACGTATTCATAAGATAAGGATTTAAATTAAGTCGAATCTCGTTAGTTCGATTCAACAGTGCAAATAAAAGACGGATTCTAAAATAGATTCGGTTGTAATACATTTACTTTCGTTTGTAAGTGTATGTAATTAGATGTAACCGTTTGTAAACGGATAAAATTATGTATATTTGTAAGGCATAAACAATCAATATAACAGTGATAAATTTTAGAAATGAGGTTTGGAAGCCCTTCAGCCAAACCACGAGGGATAGTAATGAGCGCATTTTTGTGTCTGATTACGGAAGGGTAAAAAAAGAACAACCCGACGGCACATTTAAACTCATGCGTTTTTCTAAGGCGATGGGGTATGAGATGTTTTGGTATAAAAAAGATACAGGTAAAATGGCAACACATTATGTACACAGGGTTGTGGCACTATTATTTTTAAACAATGAAAATAAATATAAGTACGTGATGCATTTAGACCACGACAAAACAAACAACCATACCGATAATTTAAAATGGGGTACCCGTCAAGATGTGGTTAATCACAACATGTCAAACCCTACAGTTATTAAAGGTAAACTTAAAAAGCGAAGAACTTATAAACTTTGTGAAGCCAAAGTAAAAATTATTAAACGTAAAATATTCGACCCCAACCGCAAAACACGCTATAAAATGATAGCCAAACAATTTGGTATTTCAGAAATGCAATTATACCGTATAAAAACAGGCGAAAACTGGGGGCACGTTACAGATTATTAAAAAATAGGGCATAAATGCCTGTTAAGATTGTTATATGTATAAAAAATTACTTGTCGTATTTGCCGTCTTGGTAAGTACAGTTAGCTTTTCTCAAGAAGAATTAAAAACCTTTAAAAATTATTTAAAAACAAGTTTTGCAAACATAAGAGGTATTGTACCAATAATAAATGAAAAGAATGATGATATATCATTTTTTTTTATTGACTCAAAAAATATTTATGGTTATTTATTAAACGATAATTTTAAAATTAAAAACCAATTAATTTCTGATAAAAAGAGTAGAAAATTCAAAAAACTCATAGGATACAGTATTTCTGAAAATGATAAGTATAGGATTTACTTAACCGATAAAAAAAATGAGGCATTCGTATCTATAGAATTTTCGTATAAAGATAAAAATTCTACTCTTTCAAAAATTTCGATAGACTTAAAAAATGAAAAGTTTATTCAAACGGTGGCTTACAATAATAAGTTTTATTTGGTTACTATTACAAAACGCAGTTCAATAATCAATATTTATTCTTTTGACGAAAAAGCCAATTATATAAGACACGAATTAGACTTTTCTGACAATAAATTCATGCTAAAAAATCACATATCAACATTATATGAGCTTTTTCGCTCTTCTTCTAACGAAGATAGAAGTATTAATGTTTTAAAAATTAAAGAAGACACTCCCAATTCTATAGAAATGACTTCTGCAAATATTAAGCAGTATATAAGAGGGAGTAAATTGGTTTTTTCTTTTGATATAAATCAAAAATCGACACAGATTTTATCAATTAATTTAGATACTTATAGTAAAAATGTAAGGCGTTTTGAAAAACCTTACTTTGCAGAAAAACAGATATTTATTAAAACCAATTCTTATTTAAGTGGTGACTACATTTACCAATTATCTGCATTAGACTATAAATTTATGTTTACTGTTAAAGATTTTGACACAGGTAATCTTATAAAATCATATTCTGCGACTAGAGAAGATTCAATTTTCTTTAAAAATTCACCAATTATCCAACTTGGAGGTTCTTATAAAAAATTTAGAGAATTGGACAAAACAAAACAATTTTTAAGAAAAATGTCTTCCAGTAAGGTGGGCGTATCTGTTTATAGGTATAGAGACAGTATTTACCAAATCTCGTTAGGAGGCAGACATAAATCAGAATCTCTAGCGCCTATGATGTTTTTTATGGGTTTTGCCAACCTTCCTTTGGCAACTTTAGGCTCGGGATCTTTTTCTTTTTCTATCTTTTTTAATCCAACTTCAATTGCATATAACACATATGCAAATACAAAATCAACTTATATTAAAGGCCTTTTTAATAACAATTTTGAACACATAAAGGGCGAAATAGAAAAGAATGCCTTTGATAAGATAAAAGATTTTAAAAAGAAGAATAAAAATCAGAATGAAGATGTCATTTTTAAATATAAAAATTATTACATTTTAGGAGTTTATTCTAGATTAATGAATTTAAAACTACTAAAGTTTAGTGATTAAATAATAGTAACGTTATGCAAACAACAACCTGTTTAGAATGTGGCGAACATTTAAAAGGCCGCAGCGATAAAAAATTTTGTAGCGATTATTGTCGGAATGCCTACAATAATAAAGTCAACAAGGATAGTAAAAATCTTATCCGCAATACCAATAACCGATTGCGAAGAAATTATAAAATTTTATCTGACTTAAACACAACAGGCAAAACCAAAGTCACACGCAGTAAGTTAATTCAACATAATTTCAACTTTAATTTCTTTACCTCTATTTACACCACCAAAACTGGCAATACCTATTATTATTGTTACGACCAAGGTTATCTGGCATTAGAAAACGATTTTTATTTATTGATAAAACGCGAATAATATGGATAAGTTAATCGAATGGATAACACAAAATCAAGATCAAATCGGGATGTTTTTTCTCGGGCTTATCAGTATTGGCGGACTTATTTTTTTAGTAGGCTATTACAGCAAAAAGGCAGTGGTAATAAGAACTTTGCAGAAATTTCCTAAAACAGCCATTTCTAGCCTTCAAGAAAATCAATTGGTAAAAGTTATGGGCAAAGCAAAGCCCATAAAAGAAGTGTTAAATGCGCCCCTTTCGGGAAGAAAATGTGTTTATTACAGTGTTAAAGTTGAACAAAAATCGGGAGGTAGAAATCAACATTGGGTCACCATAATCGACGATGAAATAGCTCCCAACTTTTTAATAGAATCCTATTCGGGTAAAGCACTGATTAAAATGAAGAATTTTAAAAGTTACTTTATAGAAGATGCCATTTATAAATCGGGTCATTTTAACGACGCTACTAATAAATTAGAACATTACTTAGAGGTGCACGGTAAAAAAAGCATTAGTTTTTTAGGGCTTAATAAAACATTGCGCTACAAAGAAGCAGTTATAGAAGTGGGCGAAAAAATTGCCGTTATGGGAACTGTCAAATACGAGAATATAAGTCCTTATGGTTTAACCGATAGCTATTCTAAAATACCCGTCTTACAAAGTATTGCTAAAAACAAGCTTATAATTAGTGACGATCCTAAAGCTTTGATTGAGAAGACTGTATCATAAAATTTAACTGCGAAGTTCGCAGAATCTTATGTAATATTCACAAGAAACACTGGTCACTGCCCCGATAGCTATCGGGATTGCCCACTGAACACTTTTTTCTACCAGTGATTAGCCTCTATTTCTAAAGCGGCTTTTAGCACATCACGGCGACTTATTTGCCCTATGAGTTTACCATCTTTTACAACAGGAAAACGCTTTCTATGACTTTTATAAAACTTGGTTGCCACATCAAAAATGCTTAAATCGTCTGTAATGGTTTCTACATCTGTCACCATAAATTTTTCTACGGTGGCTCCTGCCATGGGTATATTGTAATAACGACTTTCAGAAATTTGTTTCATACAGTCACCTTCAGAAATAAGACCTAATAATTCATTATTTTTATTGACAACAGGGGCACCCGAAATACGATTATCTACAAGTGTTTGCATCACTTCTATAACGCTTTGTTTGCGTTTAAATGTGATGAGTTTAGTTGTCATATAATTTTTTACCGAAATAGGACTGTCCTCTTTTTTCTGATTTCCTTGTTGACCTCTGTAATTTTTAGATTTCATCATAATACACACATTTTACCCGTAAATGTAGTAAATTAGTCGGCACAAAACAATCATTTTTTATTTAACACGTAAATTTACCTCCTTATGTCTGCTTCTTTTAAAAAATATAACAGTCTTATTGCCTTTGCTGTTTTAGTTCTTGCGGTATTTTATAGTTTTTATACTTTAATGCCATCCGATAAGAAAATATTTAAAATTAACAACACGGCTTTTTCTCAAGAGAAGGCGTTAAGGCATCTTAAAGAAATTTCTAAAAAAAGTCATTTTGTAGGAACGCAGGCACACCAAGAAGTTCGTGATTATATCGTTTCAGAATTAGAAAAATTAGGTTTAAAAGTTGAAATTCAAGAACAATTAGGGATTAATAAAAAGTGGCATAGTGCTACACAGACCCAAAATATTTTGGCAAAAATTAAAGGAACGGGTAATGGAAAAGCACTTTTACTTTTAACACATTACGATTCTAGTCCGCATTCTTCTTTAGGCGCAAGTGATGCGGGGAGTGGTGTGGTAACTATTTTAGAGGGCATACGGGCTTATTTGGCTTCAAACCCAAAACCTAAAAACGACGTTATTATTCTTATTTCAGATGCCGAAGAAATTGGTCTTAATGGTGCCGATGCTTTTGTAAACCACCATCCGTGGGCTAAAAATGTGGGATTGGTTTTAAATTTTGAAGCACGGGGTAGTGGAGGCCCCAGTTATATGTTGTTAGAAACCAATGGGGGCAATGCAAAGCTCATAAAAGAATTTGTAAAAGCCCATCCCAAATATACGGTAGCCAATTCGTTGATGTACAGCATCTATAAAATGTTGCCTAACGATACCGATTTAACTGTTTTTAGACAAGATGCTAATATCAATGGCTTTAATTTTGCTTTTATAGGCAATCATTTCGATTATCATACAGCACAAGATTCTTACGAAAGACTAGACCGCAATACGCTTATGCACCAAGCGTCGTATTTGTTGCCTTTACTCACATATTTTTCGAATGCCGATTTATCGCAACTCGACAGCAAAGAGGATTTGGTGTATTTTAGCCTTCCTTTTGTTAAAATGAAAAGTTTTCCTTTTACTTGGGTTTGGCCGTTGACAATTATAGCGTTTATTTTATTTGTATTACTTTGTTTATTCGGACTCATGCGAGGGCGTTTAAGTTTAAAAGGCATCGGTATAGGTTTTTTACCACTGATGTTGTCGCTTGTTATATCGGTACTGGTTGCTATTTTTGGATGGAAATTAATGCTAATTATTCATCCACAATACAATGATATTTTACACGGTTTTACCTATAACGGTTACGATTATATAGCTGCTTTTGTAGCACTGAGTTTTGCCCTGACCTATTATATTTATAATAAATTTCAAAAGAAATCGACGCTAGATTTAAGTATTGCGCCCTTATTTTTATGGTTAGTCATCAATGTTTTAATAGCTATTTATTTAAAAGGATCTGGCTTTTTTATCATTCCCGTTTATTTCGCTTTAAGCGGATTAGCTATTTCATTATTTTCTAAAGACAAATCTAAAAGTAATATACTTATTTATAGCTTATTAGCTGTGCCGTTATTGGTTATTTTTGCGCCGTTGGTAAAAATGTTTCCCGTAGGATTAGGCCTTAAAAACCTTTTTATAAGTGCCTTTTTTGTCGTTTTGATAATGGGTTTATTGGTTCCTGCTTTGATGAAGTTTAAGACAAAACGTTTGTTGGTTTATGTAGGTTTTTTAATCAGTATTGTGTTTTTTGTTAAAGCCGGCCTAAGTTCGGGTTACACAATCGATAGAAAAAAGCCCAACAGCATTCTCTACATTTACGACGCCGATGCTCACAAAGCGTATTGGGCGACTTATAACCCTAAATTAGATTCTTTTACAAAACAATTCTTGGGTGATAATCCTGTAAAAGGAGATGCTAATGGCAAAGTGGCTGCTAGTAAATATGGTACAAGTTTGGCTTGGCATAAATCTGCAAAAGTTATCGATTTGGCTTTGCCAATAGTTTCAGATTCAATAAATAGTGCTACAAATTATTACCGTTTTAACATTTCGCCACAACGCAAAACCAATCGAATTGAATTAAAATCAAACACCAAATTACAATTTAAAAGCTTTAGTTTAAACGGACAGGCTTTTACAAAACAAAAAGGTGAAAAGTATGTTTTAAACACCAAAAAAGGGAAACACCTTTTGAGCTATTATTTTACCAAACCCGATGAAACTTTAACACTGGAATTTACCTTAGAAAAAGGTGAAAAACCCGATATAACGATGTATTTGGCTTCGTACGATTTGTTTACCAATCCTAATTTTAACGTCACGCCACGTACAGAAATTATGATGCCCACACCTTTTGTTTTAAATGATGCCATTGTCATTAAAAAACACTTGTTAGAATAAGAGAAAGACCTACTTTTACAAAGTCTAATCTAACCTAAAAATGACGCTATTTAAAAAAGCTGTAAGCAGTATCGCTTCTGTATTTTATTATGGGGCTTATTTAATTACGATACTTGTTTTTCACCCACTCCAATGGTTGAGTCTTAATATATTTGGTTACACAGCACACAAAATAATTGTCGATTATCTGAGTTTGTTTTTAATGCGCTGTTTGTGGTTTTTAGGCACATCGGTCAAGTTTAAAAACCCATACAAAATCCCTAGAGACAAACCCATAATTATAGTATCCAATCATCAAAGTACCCAAGATATTGCACCATTGATGTGGTATTTCAGAGCCAATCATCCAAAATATGTAGCCAAAAAAGAGTTGGAAAGAGGTATCCCCAGTTTGTCGTTTAATTTACGTCATGGCGGATCGGTTTTAATTAACCGCAACAATCCCAAACAAGCCATAATGGCACTTAAGAATTTTGGATTATACATTGCTAAAAATAACTATGCGGCTATTATATTTCCCGAAGGGACTCGCAGTAAAGACGGCCGATTAAAACCTTTTAAAGATAACGGCTTAAAAATACTGATTAAATACATGTCTGAAGCTGTTATTGTGCCTGTAACAATTAATAATTCTTATAAGGTTTATAAATATGGCAAGTTCCCTTTGCATTTAGGCGATAAAATCACCTTAACCGTTCACCAGCCTTTTAAAGCTAAAGAAATACCATTTAAAGAATTGATTCCTTATCTTGAAGACACCATTAATTCGGGATTTTCAAATTAAACCTTTCCTTTGGAGAGTTCAAGATTTTTTAAAAAGTATTGGGAGAGGGAAAAGAAACGGTTTTCGTAAAAAAGTAAAAATTCCCAACCATTAATAACGAATTGGTTTTATCTTTACACTTTAAATTTTAAGCCGATGAAAACCTTAGATACCTTTAATTTTAAAAATAAAAAAGCTTTAATCCGTGTCGATTTTAATGTACCGCTTAACGCCGATTTTAAAGTGGCTGACAATTCGCGTATAGTAGGCGCCAAACCTACTATTTTAAAAGTTTTAAAAGACGGCGGTGCCGCCGTTTTGATGTCGCATTTGGGACGTCCTAAAGAGGCTGAAACTAAATTTTCACTCCAACATATCGTTGCCCAAGTCAGAAAAGTGTTAGGTGTAGAAGTCCTTTTTGTACCAGATTGTATTGGTTCTAAAGTAGCGCAAGCGGTAGCCGACTTAAAGTCGGGGCAGGTTTTGTTATTAGAAAATCTGCGTTTTCATCCCGAAGAAAAAGCAGGCAATGTGGCTTTTGCCGAACAATTGTCTAAATGGGGCGATATCTATGTTAACGATGCCTTTGGTACAGCCCATCGTGCGCATGCCTCAACGGCCGTTATTGCACAGTTTTTTCCAAATACAAAATGTTTTGGCTATTTGCTCGAAAAGGAAATCATTAGTATTAAAAAAGTTTTAGAGGACAGTCAAAAACCTGTTACAGCAGTTTTAGGTGGGGCTAAAGTGTCGTCAAAAATTGGAATTATCAAAAATATTTTAGACAAAGTAGATCATATAATTATCGGTGGTGGGATGACATTTACCTTTATAAAAGCCCTTGGTGGCAATATTGGCAACTCGCTTTGCGAAGACGATAAACTGGATTTAGCGCTTGAGATTTTAGAAGAAGCCAAAGTCAAAAAAGTTAAAATTCACTTACCAATTGACGCGCTTATTGCGGATGATTTTAGCAACGATGCCAAAACAGATGTGGTTCCTATTTCCGAAATACCTGATGGATGGATGGGTCTTGATTCTGGACCTAAAACCAATGTTGGCTTTTCGTATATCATAGCCCAGTCTAAAACTATTTTGTGGAACGGTCCTATTGGTGTTTTCGAAATGCCAAAATTTGCCAAAGGCACCATTGAATTAGGCAACGCTATTGCTGATGCAACCGAAGACGGCGCTTTTTCTTTAGTCGGTGGCGGTGATTCTGTAGCAGCGGTTAAACAATTTGGTTTTGCCGATAAGGTGAGTTATGTCTCAACAGGTGGAGGTGCTATGCTCGAAATGCTCGAAGGGAAAACCTTGCCGGGCATAGCGGCGATAATGGCGTAGCTATTCTTAGTAATTGCTATTTCAGCGTCTGTGTTAGCGTATTTCTTAGTGAACCTTGCGTAAACCATTGTGCCCTTTGTGGTTAAGTTTATAATTAAACTTTGTGAATCTCCGTGCCTCTTTACGGAATAGTCTTTTCTTAAATCCCAAAAGTATAGTTTTTCTTCCCTTTGGGAACCTGCCTACTGGCAAGGCAGGGGTGTCCGTAGGACAGATGGGAAAATGCCAACTTTTAATATTTTAACACATAACATTTAACGTATAACCAATAACAGACAAAGTCAAAGAGAGCCCCAGTTTAGACGGTTAACAGAGTTTTTAAGAACAAAATTTCCATCCCTTATTTAGAATTATTCTAAATTTACCTCATTTTCAGTATTTTAACATAAAAAATAAATTTAATTTTATAATTTAGCACTACAGTATTAGGTATCAGTCTTAATACAAATCCTCCTCTAAAATAATTGTAAGGTGCTTGGCACAATACGTAAATTATATGATATGAGGAGATTTTTTTTGTATTTACTTTTAGGATTTTCACTAATCTATTCTTTTCAATCTTTCTCACAAACTACTTTAGCAGCCGGAGATGTGGCTATAACATCATTCAATACAGATGGTGACGATGAATTTAGTTTTGTTCTTTTAAAAGATATCACTTCGGGGACAAAAATATATTTTACAGAAAATGGTTGGGATGATGACGCCAATGGAGGAGGTGTTGCACCAACTTGGGGAACTACAGGAGAAGGCACATTAACTTGGACAAGCACTAGCGCTATGAGTTGTGGCACAGAAATTCAGGTCATCACCCCAAAACTCAATGCAACTTTAATGGTTAGTGCAGGAAGTATCTCTAAAAGTGGAACTTGGGGTCCGGGGCCTTCTGGAGATGCCATTATTGTATATCAGGGGACGGCAAAACCAACAGATGGCTCAGAAGTAACGGCCTTTTTATGGGCTTTCAATTCGGGAAGTAGTGGCTTTGTTCCAGATGCAGCTTCCAATACAACCACAAGTTTACCAACGGGTTTAACAGAAGGTGCAAATGCGGTGTATGGTGGCACTTCAGATAATTATAAATATGATTGTTCAACACTAGGAGCCGTTGCCAGTTTGAAAACAGCCTTGGCAACAGCTGGTAATTTTTTAACTAATAATACCAATACAACAAATTATAAAGCTTCAGGATGCTCTTATTATTGTACCTCAGTTGATACTTGGTCAGGTGCTACCGATACCGATTGGAATACTGCCGGAAATTGGAGTGGTGGGATTCCAACAAATGCCACTACGATAAGTATCCCAAATGTAACAAATATGCCAATTATTAGTACTGCTACAACAGCTGTGGCTAATAATTTGACAATTGATTTAAGTGCAAGTCTAACGCTAAATAGTGGCGGTAATCTCACCATAAGTAGTAATATTACTAATAACGGAACTTTTACCGTCAATTCTGATGCAACAACCAGTGGTTCATTAATTGTAACAACAACAGCAACAGGAAATATAACTTACAAACGTTATATGACAGGGGTAGATAAATGGCATCTCATAGCAGCGCCCGTAGGCGGACAAGACATCAATACTTTTGTTACTACAGGGAGTAATAATGTAGGTTTTCAAAGTCCAAATTATAGCCTAACACCTTATGACAATACTGTTGCAAAAGGCGTCTCAGGTATTTGGAATCACTGGACAAGTGATGGATCTGGTGCAGGAAATATATCAGGAGCTGGTAGTTTTGTAGCCGGTAAAGGCTATGAAGTATTGCGGACAGCCAATGGTACAATGGCTTTTACAGGAACAGTTCCTGTGTTAAAAGTCAGTATTTCTGTTACCAATCCGGTTTCTAATAATGCGTGGAATTTAATTGGAAATCCTTTTCCCTCTTCTATTCCTGCCAATAATAATGCCAATACTAATAATAATTTTTTAACTGTTAATACTTCAGTTATGGATGCTAATTTTGTAGCTCTTTATCTATGGAATCCCACTACCTCTCTTTACGATAAAATTATAAATAATGCCTCATCAGCTACTTATATTGCACCCGGACAAGGCTTTTTTGTGAAATCTGTAGCAGCAGGAGGAACAGTCGATTTTACAACAGCTATGCGTACAAATCAATTGGCTGTAGCCTTTCAAAAGATGAGTAGTGCAACACCTAGTATTACGCTTATAGCAGATGACGGCAATAAAACAAAAACGACAGATATTAAATATATAGCTGGGAAAAGTTTGGGATTAGACCCCGGTTACGATGCTGGCCTTTTTGACGCTTCGGGTGGTAATTTTACACTTTACACAAAATTAGTAGAAGACAATGGCGTGAATTTTATGTTACAAGTATTACCTGATTCTATATATGATACAACCATTATCCCTATTGGCTTAGACGCCGATGTGGGTTCTGAGATAAATTTTAAAGCTGACATTTCAAATTTACCGATAGGCAAAAAAGTATTTTTGGAAGATAAATTATTAAATACAGTTACAGAACTTAACGCCACAGATAAAACCTATACTTTTACTTTAACTACACAAGAACAAGGCACAGGTCGTTTCTTTTTACACACCCAAGACAATCAATCTACTTTAGCCACACAAGAATTTAATACTTTAGGAATAAGTGTTATAGTTCAGCCAAAGAATAATAGCATTAGAATTTTAGGAAATATTAACGGCACTACAAAATTGGCCATTTACGACATGTTAGGACGCAATATATTTTCAATTGAGTATAAATTATCAAACGACAATGAGTTAAGTATTCCCCCTATGACGCAAGGTATTTATATTGTAAAGGTGGAATCAGAAAAAGGAAATTACAGCACCAAAATAGCTTGGTATTAATTTTAGAAAAAATGAAAATTAAGAATAATAAAGACACTCTGAGCAATGTCACACTGAGCGGAGTCGAAGTGGGAGTCGAAGAGCAAAAAGATAAAAATCTTATCACCCGTAAAGAATCCCTTATAAAAACAAGTAAGTATGTGGTTTATACGGCTTTGTCTACCTTTATCATTTTAAATCCTAAAAAGGCACAAGCACAATCTACCCCCGATAATCCTGGGTATTAAATAAAATGACCTATAAACAGGCTTTAAAATTTATTGGGATATGTTTAAGTCTTTCTCGATATCCCGATAGACGGATTGGTTTACAAAACTACATAGCTCAAGAAAATTTTAGCTGGTTTAAAATTGTAAGTGTCAGCTCGGGTCATTTGGTTTTACCGACAGTCTATTTAAATTTAAAATACGCCAAATTATTACATCTCTTACCCCAAGATTTGGTGGCTTACTGTGAAGAAATAACACATTCGAATAGGGAGAGGAATAAAACTGTAATAAAACAAGCTAAAAAAATTAGTCTTTTATTAAGAAGTCTAGACATTACGGTAATTTTTTTAAAGGGAACAGCTCATTTATTAGAAAACTTGTATGCTGATATTGGTGAACGTATGGTGGGTGATATCGATTTTATTGTAGCTGAAAATCAGATTAAAAGAGTAGCGGATTTGCTCATTCAAAATGGCTATAAACCTATGGGCACTTTTATTTCAACTAAGCAATATGGTTCTAAACACTACCCCAGGTTGATACATCCTAAAGAATTGGCTGCTATTGAAATCCATTGGGCAGTAGTTTTAAATTCCCATAAAACAACTCTTGATTATTCTACTATTTTTAAAGAAAAACAAAATGTAAATACTGTTTTTGTGCCGTCATATAGGCATCAGGCTATTCACAATATATTAAATACTCAGATTAATGACAAAGGCTATTTATACGGAAAAGTGTCACCCCGTCAGTTATACGATGGTTTTTTATTACAACAGAAACCACGGGTTTTAGAATCTTGTTTACAATACAAGTACGATTATTATCGGAAAACACTCTATTTAAAATTGATACAGCATATTTTTGATGTGGAAAATCTTAATATTTCGGGCTCCTTTTTTGTACAAACATTAATGCTTAGGTATAAGTTGAGCATTAATTATCCAAAAATGAACTACTTTTTAAATTATAGTATTTTTCTTTTATCGCGTTTATTTAGTTATCCCAAAACTATTTTTCAAGCTTGTTATAGAAAAGATATAAGAAGACAACTCCTTAAAAAATTAAAAGATAAGTCTTGGTATACACACCATGTAAATACATATAAAAACCCTAGGTTTTGAACAGAAATTTTACAGTTCAAAAAATAAATATCAAAAAACAAACTTCAAATATTTTAGTACAGAACCTAGAACGCAAAACAGTTATTAGTTATTTGTTACACGTTAAATGTTATAATTCACAGCAATTCTACATTCTTTGCGTTCCTAGCGAAAAACCTAGCGTTCTTTGCGGTTAAGCTTTGTAAAATAGCATAAAACTATAAACCCAACAGGAAAAATAGGTCTATTCTGCCATCATATCGGCATAATATTTATAAAATAGCGGAATAGTTTCTATCCCTTTAAGGTAATTAAAAACGCCAAAATGTTCGTTAGGTGAATGGATGGCATCGCTGTCTAAGCCAAAACCAATCAAAATAGATTTACTTTTTAATTCATTTTCAAAAAGAGCTACGATAGGAATACTGCCACCGGAATAAATAGGAATGGGTTTTACACCAAAACTTTCGTTAAGCGCTTTAGATGCGGCTTGATAGCCAATACTATTGGTTGGTGTAACATAAGGCAGGCCTCCGTGATGTGGTGTTACTTTAATTGTAACAGATTTTGGCGTAATAGCTTTAAGATGTTTGGTAAACATCTCGGTTATTACTTCGTGATTTTGATTGGGTACCAATCGCATAGATATTTTAGCAAATGCTTTCGAAGGGATAACAGTTTTAGCACCTTCGCCGGTATACCCTCCCCAAATACCATTGATGTCTAAGGTAGGACGGATAGAATTCCGTTCGTTTGTTGTGTAGCCTTTTTCGCCGTACACGTCGTTTATACCGATAGCTTTTTTATAGTTGCCTAAAGAAAAGGGTGCTTTGGCCATTTCGGAACGCTCGTTATCACTTAATTCTTTTACCTTGTCATAAAATCCAGGAATGGTAATATGGTTATTTTCATCCTGTAAAGAAGCAATCATTTTTGTCAGAATATTTATAGGATTGGCCACCGCACCTCCGTATAAACCCGAATGTAAATCACGATTAGGGCCTGTTATTTCAACCTCTACATAACTCAATCCGCGTAAACCTGTCGTAATAGAGGGCTGGCTATTAGACACCATCCCCGTATCAGAAATAAGAATGACATCATTCGCTAATTTTTCTTGATTGCGTTTGACGTACCACTCTAAACTGGGTGACCCTATTTCTTCTTCGCCTTCTATCATAAACTTGACATTACAAGTCAAATTATTAGTAGCCGTCATATATTCTAAGGCTTTAACGTGCATGTACATTTGTCCCTTATCGTCGCAAGCGCCGCGGGCAAAAATAGCACCGTCAGGATGACGATCTGTTTTTTTTATAGCAGGCTCAAAAGGAGGTGAATCCCATAAATCAATAGGGTCTGCAGGTTGTACATCGTAATGACCATATACTAAAACAGTTGGTAGATTTTTATCGATAAATTTTTCGGCATAAACAATGGGGAGACCAGGTGTTTTGCAGACTTCGGCTTGGGTACAGCCTGCTTTTAAAAGGGCTTCTTTTACAAACTCGGCGGCTTTCGCAACGTCTTTTTTATAAGCTTTATCGGCACTTATAGATGGAATTCTTAAAAGTTCGAATAATTCTTCTAAAAATCGACTTTTATTTTCTTGGACAAAGGTTGAAATGTGTGACATATTTGGGGTTCTAAATTTGAAAATCAAATGTAATAAAATTATATGTTTAGCACTTTTCTTTTTACAAGTATTATGTATATTTGCACCCTTATTTAGATAAATGCGGGCGTGGTGGAATTGGTAGACACGCTAGACTTAGGATCTAGTGCCGCGAGGTGTGAGAGTTCGAGTCTCTCCGCCCGTACTTTAAAACCTCAATTACAAATTGTAGTTGGGGTTTTATTTTTTTGAGAGTTTTTTATTTTTAAAAACAAACAAAAGTCATAGTTTATAAACATTTACCTGTTTAATTTTAGAAATATTTTTAATTATATATAATTAAAAGTCAATCTTTTAAAAATTTAATATTATGACAAAATCATTAAGAGGAACAAAGACAGAACAAAACCTGCTAAAATCTTTTGCAGGGGAATCTCAAGCCAGAAATCGTTATGAGTTTTTTGCTAAAGTGGCTAAAAAAGAAGGCTATGAACAAATTGCCGCTATCTTTATGGAAACTTCTAATCAAGAAAAAGAACACGCTAAACGGTTTTTTAAATTTTTAGAAGGTGGTGAAACCGAAATTACAGCAACTTATCCAGCTGGAATAATTGGCACAACCAAAGAAAATTTAAAGGCTGCAGCCGAAGGCGAAAACGAAGAATGGACAACCCTATATCCTCATTTTGCCGAAATAGCTAAAGAAGAAGGTTTTTCTAAAATAGCTGTCGCTTTTAGAATGATTGCACAAGTTGAAGCAGAACATGAGCGTCGTTATTTAAAGTTACTTCAAAATTTATCAAAAGATAGGGTTTTTCTAAAAGAAGGCAAAGTTTGGTGGCAATGCAGAAATTGTGGTTACGTGTATCAATCTGCAAAAGCGTTAGAAGTTTGTCCGGCTTGCTTGCATCCGAAATCTTATATGCAACTTAGAGAAGAAAATTATTAGCAATAACTCAGATTAATAAGATTTAACTGGTTTTAATCAGCCCTCTTTTTTGGTAGAGAACGAGTTAAGGTTTGAAAAATAAATTCTTTTCTAACAATGATTGCAACCAACGCTGGATTTTTTTATCACCGATTTTTTCGAGTAATTTTAAATGGTGCTTATGATGCACGTCAGAACCTGCAAAATCGTAATAACCCGTTTTTAAAAGGTAATGTGCTGTAGCTTTTACTTTCTCGCCATAGTGTTTGGTAAGAGAGAGTAAATTGAGTTGAAATAAACAACCTGCCTTTTTTAAAGTATCATATTTTTCAACATCATTATGATAAAAGGTATAACGCTCAGGATGTGCCAAAACGGGTTTGTATCCAGCGACTTGCATATCGAATAAAATTTCAAATAAATGGCTTGGCGGATTAAAATAAGAGAGTTCTACCAAAACCAAATTATCTTTTAAAGTGAGGAGCTTTTTGCTTTTCATCAAGGTGATAAAATTATCATCTAATAAATATTCTGCCGCAGCACTTATATTAATATCAGATAACCCTTCATCTTTTAGGGCTTGTTTTAAAGTGTCTAGTTTCTGATTAATTATTCCGGGTGTATTAGGCCAAACTTGCCCCATAACATGAGGTGTTGTAATGAGGTTTGTCACCCCAAAAGTTTTAAATTGGCGAATAAGATTTAAACTGTCTTCTAATGTTTTAGCCCCATCGTCTATGCCCGGCAGTAAATGAGAATGGATGTCTGTATACCCTTTAGGAAAGACTTGAGATAAAGTAATTTTTTTCTTTTTAAATAAAAGCAATACAAAATAATATTAAGAAAGCGAAACTAATGAAATTATATTATGGAATGGTGAAGAATTAAAAAAACTGTCCATTTACATACAAAAAAGCGTCATTCACACCATTTTATTTTGTTAACAGTATTAAAATGAGTATAATTGCGGTCTTAACCCCTTGATACTACTAAAAATAAAATATATGAAACAAAAAGCTACACTTTTAATAGTGCTCTTTATAACGGGTTTCGGTTTCGCACAAACCAAGTCAGGTAAGAGTCAAAAAACAAGTATTGCCATTTCTTTTAATGTAGCAAGTGGTGCTTGGTCAACAGCTGGAAATTGGTCGTCATCTCAAGTACCGACAGGTGGTGATAATGTGACAATATTAGCAGGGCAAACAGTAAACATTGGGGTTTCTAATGCTGTAACTAATAACCTAACAATTGACGCTACTGCAAATGTAAATGTAAATGTAGGTGGTGGTCTCACAATAAATGGCACTTTTACAAATAATGCCATTTTAACTGTTAATTCTGATGCAACCGGGACTGGTTCAGTAATAGCTGGTGCTATTGGGGGAGGTTCAGGAACCGATAGGTTTAATAGGTACTTAACAGGTGGTACTAATTGGCATTTAATAGCTTCACCGCTTGCCTTTTCAAAAGTTAACAATTTCTTTACCGATAATGGTGGTAGCATGACAACTAGTGGTACAGATTATAGTATGGCAACTTACGATAATACCAAGACTATTGATGTAGATACTTGGTTTCACTTTACGACTGGAGGAGGCTCAAATCCTCCTACATCAGCTAATTTTGCAGCTGGTAAAGGGTACGAAATTTTAATGGACGCCTCGGGGACAGTGCTTTTTAAAGGAGCCATAAAAACAGGAGATGATAGTATTGCGGCTACCGTAGGTAATACAGGTTGGAATTTAATTGGGAATCCATATACGTCATTTATGTATGCTAACTCAAATGCAAATGCTACGAATTTTATATCTACGAATTCTGCTAATATGGATTCTTCTTTTGTAGCTATATATGTTTGGAATCCTGGCACCAGTTCTTACGATTTGGTTAATCAAGCATCTGCAGCTTATACAATGCCTCCGGCACAAGGATTTTTTATTAAATCTAAAGCGGGCGGAGCCACTTTTAATTTTACAACAGGAATGCAAACACATTCTGGAAATAATTTTCAAAAGACGGTTATCACAGGTATCCCTACAATAAATTTATCAGTTGATAACAATTCAGGTATTGTAAGCAGTACCGAAATAAAATATATGAGTGGTACAACATTAGGGCTTGACCCCGGTTATGACGCAGGACGATTTGGTGCTGTGGATACCGGGTTTAATGTTTACACTCATTTGGTACAAGACAACGGTGTGGCTTTTGCTTTACAGGTAGTTCCCGAAACTGGCTATGATACGACTGTAATACCTATTGGAATAGATGCAAGCAACGGCGCTCAGCTTACTTTTAAAGCTACCGCAACAGATTTACCAACCGGTAAAAAAGTATTTTTAGAAGATAAGTTGTTAAATACCGTTACAGAAATTAACAACACAGATAAATCTTACACGATTACTTTAAGTTCAAGTTTGTCGGGTACGGGTCGTTTTTATATGCATACCCAAGACAATGCTTCTACTTTAGCTGTAGAAGACTTTAATACGTCTCAATACACTTTAATTGCAACACCAAAAAACAATAATCTAAAATTGTATGGAGCTGTAACACAAAAAGGTTCAATAGTCATTTATGATAGTTTAGGAAGATCTATCTTCACAACTTCTTTAATAAAAGGGACAGAACAAGATATTGCCGTACCTAATATGGCTACAGGTGTTTATTTCGTTAAAGCCACAATAGATGGCAAGCCTTTGAGTAAAAAAATAGTGTGGTACTAAATAAGAAATAATGACAATGAAAAATAAAAAACAATTAGAAAGCGAAGTGGTAAAAGGGGTTGAAACTTCAGCAGAACTTATCACAAGAAAAGAAGCCATACAAAAGGCGGCTCGCTATATGGCCTTAACAGCCTTATCAACTTTTATAATATTAAATCCTAAAAAGGCACAAGCACAGTCAGGTGGGCCAGGTGCACCTAAATTTTAGATATAACATATACAAATCATTATATTAAATATCACATCATTTATTTGGTGTGATATTTTCTTTTTAAAGAGAATAAATACTACTTTTAAGGGTTACTTAACCTTATGGATATTAATAGTGCTATTTTAATTAAACCTTTAAATAATCAGAGCATTGTATGGTTTAAAAACACCAACACTTATGTTTTGGTGGCTCCTGAAACAGCTCAAATTATCAAACAATATTTTAAAGGGACTAAAAATGGGGTGCTTAAAAACTGGATTAAAGAGACTTTAAATTTTTCTGAAAAAGAAATCCAGGTATTATTACCGCCCGTTTTAAAACTGGTTAAAGAGCTCAATAAAAAAGAAGTCAAAGATGATACCCAATTAGATTTCAAATCCACAGATAGCCCCGCCGTTTCAAAATATTATCAAATTAAAAATACCTGTTTTAAAGTCGATTTTCAAACTGAAAACCTGACCTTTTTGATTCATCCCAAATTTGAACACCTTGAAGTAAAGGGTATTTCAAAACACAATCATCATTTTGAAGTGTTTTTAAACGACCGTAAAATAGTTTTTAAAACCGATGGCGATTATGTTGGGACTTGGTGTGCTGATGAAATACATTATTTTCAAGGAAAATTTTCTATGAAGTTGGTAGAAAAATTATATCAAAAACCCGAACGCGATTGGATAGGTGTTTTTCATGCGTCCGCTTTAAGCGATGGTAAGAAAAATATGATGTTTTTAGGTGACTCCGGTAATGGTAAAAGTACTTTAGCCGCTTTATTGGTAGCCCAAGGTTACACGCTTTTTGCAGACGATTTTGTGCCTGTTGAAGCTAAATCTAAGCAGATTTATTATTTTCCTGCCGCCATTTCTATTAAAGAAAAAGCGTTGGAAGTTTTAAATTCGATTTTTCCCAAATTAAAAAAAACGCCGCAAATAGATTTAGCCTATATAAATAAATCGGTTAGATATTTGGTGGCATCACCGCTTAAAGAAAAGGCTGTTTCTCATTTGCCTTGTAAAACCTTGGTGTTCGTTAAGTATCAAAAAAACTCAGGTTTAAAAATTGAAGAAATAGAAAAAGAAGATGCTTTTCAAAAGCTTATCCCCGATTCTTGGTTGTCACCTTTACCCAAAAATGCCCAACAGTTTTTAGATTGGTTTGAAAAATTGACCTGTTATAGTTTAACTTATTCTGATAATGAATTGATGTATCAAACGGTTAAAAAATTATATCAAGATGACTTATAAACAGGCTTTATTTTTTATAGGACACTGCTTGTCGTTAGCCAAATATCCTGAAAGGAAAAATGATATAGCAAAGCAGATTAATTCTGATAATGTAGATTGGGATTTGGTTGTTAAACTCAGCTCCAATCAAATGATAGTGCCAACACTTTACCTCAATTTAAAACGCAACAATCTATTAAAAAATTTACCGGAAGGACTGGATTTATATTTTGAAGAAATTACACAGGCAAATACACAGCGGAATAAGGCCTTGTTAAAGCAAGCTAATCGCTTGGCTATTTTGTTAGAAAAATACCAAATAAAACAGCTTTTTTTAAAAGGAACCGCTCATTTAATAGCGGGATTATACCAAGATATGGGCGAACGCATGATTGGTGATATCGATATATTAGTCGCTAAAAATCAGGTTGAAGAGGTTGCTACTATTTTAAAAAAGGAAGGTTATTATAACCGTCTTAAAAATGAGGGGTTAGCAAAACCGCGTCATTATAGGCGATTGGCACATCAAGATTACATTGCATCGGTAGAGATACATTGGGATATTCTTGAAGAGGGTCACAAACACGATTTAAATTATGATGTTTTGTTTGATGATAAACAAAAAATAGATACTTATTATTTGCCGTCATTTGAGCATCAAGCCCTAAATAATGTGCTCAATGCACAGGTTAATGACCATGCCTATAAAAGAGGTTTAATTTTAATAAGGCAGCTATACGATTGTTTTTTATTGTCTTTTAAACCCGATGTAAAAGAAGCCCTTAAAACTTATAAACGGGATTATTTTTTAAAGAATATATACCTAAAATGGGTTGGCAAACTTTTTAAGACAGAAACAGTTTTATATCAAAAATCACTTTTTTTAAGTCTGTTGTTTTGGCGTTATCAATTTATGACGAATAAAAATCTTTATAAAATCGCCACAGAAACCGCTTATTTTAGCAATCGGTTTTACAATTACCCCAGACAAATAGTATTATCTTTTAACAATAAAAGCAAGCGAAAAAATATTATAAAAACGCTTAAAAGTAAGGGGTGGTTAAAGCGTCATTTTGAGTCTTATAAGAAAAGAAATGATTAAATTTAGATTCAAACCGAAAAAAAAAGTATTAATTTTACGGATGTAATCGAAAAAATTATATAAAATCACCCTCCAAAAATTTTGGATTGGGATATTTATAAAAACCTTCCCCTGTTTTGCGTCCTAATTTACCTTGATCTATATAAGTTTTTAATAAGGCAGCAAAGCGCAGGCTTCGCGCGTCTTTTTTAGGTGCGGTTACATGCCAAGCGGTATCTAAACCTATTTCGTCAATGATACCAAAAGGTCCGCGTGACATTTTAAAATTACCCATCCAAGAGCGGTCAACATCTTCAATACTGCCTACATCATAAGTTACCAATGCACCGGCTGCACTAATTAGGGCGATAAGCATCGCATTAAAAATATAAGCAGGCGATTCTTTTTTAACCACAACAGGCGTTTGCTGAATACTTTTACCAAACTCTTGCAGTAAAGGTATCAACCAAGATTCCGTTTGCGGATTAGGCATAATATCTACCACATTGGCGTAAAACACATCGTGAAAATGAAAGGCACAAAACAGAGAGGGACGTCCCGTGTCCTCAGCATAAAGCGAAGGTAACAAAGACGAAGTATTGGTGGTAAAAATTGTTTTGGGCGGGCACAATTTTCCGAATTGCTGCCATACCTTTTTCTTGATGTCGATGTTTTCTGTTACAGACTCGCTTACCAAATCAATATCTTTTGAGGCCTCTTGAGCATCCGTTGTAAAACGAATATTTTTAATGGCGGTATCAGCTTGGTTTTGCGTATAAGTTTGGGCTTTGACCAATATTTTAAGCAGGTCGGCCTGTGTTTTTTTTGCCGATGCAAAAGCCTTTGTATCAATGTCGTAAATGGTGACTTTATAATTGTTTAGGGCACAGGCCAATCCAATACGCAAGCCCAATGTACCACTTCCTAAAATAAGGATGTTATTTATATCTTTTAATGTTTTCATTTGAAGTTTTTAATATATTTTTTAATGTTGAGATAAATTATCTTCACTTATTTATTATTCTTATTGACTACCCCCAATCAAGTCTAGATTCTAAAAGCGTAGCGGTCTAAGGTCTTTATTCTAACAATTACGGTTTTAAAATAACTTTCCCAATATTTTCATGATTTTCTAAAATAGCATGGGCTTTTCCGGCATCAGCCAAAGGTAATCTGGCGTGAATAACAGGTTTTATTTGTCCGTTTAACAAATAACCGATAAGTGTTTTAAACGAAGACATCATCAGGGCGGGATTGTTTAAAATACCGTAGAGATGAAACATAGAAACCGAATGACATTTATGAGGACGACTTCCCAAAGCTATTTTAAAATCGGTTGTAGGCTGTCCGGCTACAATACCGTACCAAACAATGTGTCCCAAAGTGGCCAACATTTTAAAATTATCGTCAAATCGCGGGCCACCAATGCAGTCGATTATCAAATCGACACCACGATCATTTGTGATTTCGTTTACACGGGCAACCACGTCCTCTGTTTTGTAATTTATCACATGCCGATATCCCATTTCTTTAATAACAGCCGCTTTTGCATCTTTACTGGTCAATCCGATAAGGGTGATATCAGCAATTTTAGCCAACTGAATCAAGGCTGTGCCTACGCCTCCGGCAGCGGCATGAACCAAAACAGTTTCGCCTGCTTTTACACGACGCACCGTGTGTAACATATGATAAGCGGTTAAATATATGATGGGAAGGGCAGCGGCCTCGTCAAAATCAACTGCATCAGGAATGGGAATTATAGATGTAGCTTTAACAACCGCCTCGGTAGTATAAGCCGGTCCGCCAAAAACAATAACGCGTTGTCTGACTTTTAGATGAGATATATTTTCTCCAACTTTGGTTATAACGCCAGCCGCTTCGTTACCCAAAATTGCGGGGAATTTAGGCATATAAGGATAATCGCCTTTGCGGATAAGGACATCGGAGTAATTTACAGAAGCACTTTTAATAGCAACGACAACTTCGTCGGATTGGCAGGCGGGTGTTTCTAGTGTTTCAAATTTAAGGACGTCTTGACCGCCTGTTTTATGGATGCGTATGGCTTTCATTATGTTTTGTTTTTTTAGATTGACCAAAAGTAGGGAAAAGATAGGAGAATATTTTTTTGTTTTTACACCCCTAAAGGGGACATTCCTTTTAAGCTTATTTTTAAAACTGTCTTCTTGAAAGCAGGCGTGGTAAAAAATCTCAGAAAATATTTTTTAAAAACTTATTTATATATAGATTCTTCGTTTCACTCAGAATGACATCATAAATAATTATATACGTTTAAAGTAACTTCGGATTTTTCCCTTCAAACTGTATATCAATTTGGAGTTCTTTTTTTTGTGAAGCTGCTACTGCCAATTTATCACATCGTTCGTTTTGAGGATGGTTATTATGACCTTTTACCCAAACCAGCTTAGGCTTGTGCTTACGGTATAATTTTAAAAAGCGAATCCATAAATCGCTGTTCTTTTTATCGACAAAATATTTTTTCTCCCAACCAAAAACCCACTTTTTTTCAACGGCATCTACCACATATTTTGAATCAGAAAAAATAGAAATATCTAAGTTATCCGTTTTTAAATTTTGTAAGGCTACAATCACCGCTAAAAGCTCCATTCGATTATTTGTGGTATACCTATAGCCTTCAGAAAATTCTTTTTTATAAGGTTTTCCTACCCATTCCATTACAATACCATATCCTCCCTTACCAGGATTACCACTACAAGCGCCATCTGTATAAATATGTACATTATCTTTAGGCATCTTTTAAAATTTTAGCGATTACTTCTGGAAAGTGTTTGTACTCTAGTTTATGAATTTTTTGGGCTAGTGATTCTGCTGTTTCATCCGCGTCAAGCGCGACCAATTTCTGAAAGATAAGTGCCCCTTCGTCATAGTTTTCATTGACATAATGGATGCTTATACCCGATTCTTTTTCTTTATTTTCTACAACTGCTTGATGCACCCTATCACCGTACATCCCTTTTCCGCCATATTTAGGTAATAAAGCCGGATGAATATTGATGATTTTATTTGGGAATTTGGCAATAAAATCAGCTGGTATTTTTAATAAAAAACCTGCTAATACAATTAAATTTACTTGTAGTAAACGAGGCCAGTTTTGCCAATTACCGTTGTTTAAATCCCTTTTATCAAATACTTTATAAGCAACATTCAGTCTTTTAGCACGCTCAATAACACCTGCTTGCGCATTATTTGTAGCAATTAAGTCAATAGTAACTTCTTTATTTTCTTTAAAATAATTAAAAATGTTTTCGGCATTAGAACCCGATCCAGAAGCAAAAATAACTAAGTGTTTCAACTTGTTTAGGTTTAATTTACCACAAAAAAAAGCATTATAATTAACATAGTCAAAGATTATTTTGACTTAATTTTAAAACTTAAAACAGTATATTTTCAATAAAAGGCCTGTTATATATTAAAGTTTTTTATTTTTGCAGGATAATTATAATTAAAACTAAAAAATTATGTCTGACATTGCATCAAGAGTAAAAGCAATAATCGTTGACAAACTAGGTGTTGACGAAAATGAAGTAACTACAGAAGCAAGCTTTACAAACGATTTGGGAGCTGATTCACTTGATACTGTTGAGTTAATTATGGAATTTGAAAAAGAGTTTGATATTCAAATACCAGATGACCAAGCTGAAAACATCAGCACAGTAGGTCAAGCTATTTCTTATATCGACGCGGCCAAATAAGAAGCTCTTTATGAAATTAAAACGCGTAGTTGTAACTGGACTTGGTGCTTTGACGCCAATTGGTAATAATCTACAAGAGTATTGGAACGGCTTAGTTAACGGTGTTAGCGGAGCCGGTCCCATAACTCATTTTGATGCGTCTAAGTTTAAAACACAATTTGCTTGCGAATTGAAAAACTTTGAGGTAACAGATTATATCAACAGAAAAGACGCGCGTAAAATGGATAAATTTACCCAATATGCTATGGTAGCAGCCGACGAAGCTATTACTGATGCTGGGTTTGATTTAGACAGTCTAAACAAAGATCGTGTGGGCGTTATTTGGGGCGCTGGCATTGGTGGATTAGAAACTTTTCAGCAAGAAATTCTCAACTTTTCTGCAGGAGATGGTTCTCCACGATTCAACCCTTTTTTCATCCCAAAAATGATAGCCGACATTGCGCCTGGCTATATTTCTATTAAATACGGATTTAGAGGCCCTAACTTTACAACTGTAGCGGCTTGTGCATCATCGGCTAACGCTATGATAGATGCCTTAAATTATATCCGTTTAGGTCATGCCGATGTTTTTGTTACAGGTGGCTCAGAAGCCGCAGTAACAATTGCTGGCGTAGGTGGTTTTAACGCCATGTTTGCCTTATCAACTAGAAATGATGATCCTAAATCGGCTTCAAGACCTTTTGATAAAGACCGTGATGGTTTTGTTTTAGGCGAAGGCGCTGGAGCACTTATCTTAGAAGAGTACGAACACGCTATAAAACGTGGTGCTACCATTTATGCCGAAATTATCGGTGGTGGTTTATCTGCAGATGCGCATCACATAACGGCTCCACATCCTGAAGGTTTGGGTGCTATTAATGTTATGAAAAATTGCCTTGAGAATGCCGATTTAAAACCAGAAGATGTTGATGCTATAAATATGCACGGCACTTCTACACCCTTGGGTGACATAGCCGAATCTAAAGCTATTAAAGCCGTTTTTGGAGAACACGCTTACAGTATCAATATCAATTCAACTAAATCTATGACAGGCCACTTATTGGGAGCGGCTGGTGCTATAGAATCTATTGCTTCAATACTTGCTATAAAACACGGTATTATTCCGCCTACTATCAATCATTTTACTGATGATGATAATATTGACAATGGCCTTAATTTTACCTTTAACAAAGCCCAGAAACGCGATGTAAAAGTAGCCTTAAGTAATACCTTTGGTTTTGGAGGCCATAATGCTTGTGTGTTGTTTAAGAAGTTTGAATAACTTCATCTCTAATTAATGAATTTTTTTCGTAAAAAAAGTAAGTCAACTTCCCAAGAGTCTGATATCTTTTACTATGATTTGACAAAAATTTTAGGCTTTAAGCCAAAAAATATTGACATTTACAAAAAAGCATTTACCCATAGTTCTGTTAAAGAATTTACAAAAGATGGGAGGCCTTTAAATTACGAAAGATTAGAGTTTTTAGGGGATACTGTACTAAGTACTATTATCTCTGACTACTTGTTTAAAATTGCGCCATTTGGCGATGAAGGTTACCTTACACAAATGCGCTCTAAAATTGTGAGTCGGAATAATTTAAATAAAATTGGTAAAGACTTAAATTTAATCCATCTTATAAAAAGCATGGTTCGAGAAAATAGGTTTGGAGATAACATTCATGGCAATGTTTTCGAAGCTTTGGTAGGGGCTATTTATATAGATAAAGGTTTTAAATTTTGTGAAAAATTTATTCATGTTAATTTGATTAAAAATCATATTGAAATAACCGACTTAGAAACAAAAATTTCTAGTTATAAAAGTCTGCTTATTGAATGGTGTCAAAAAGAAAAGAAAGCCTATAAATTTGAAATTTATGAAGATTCTGGGAATGACACTAAAAGACATTTTAGTGTAAAATTATATATTGAGGACAAACAGATTTCTAAAGGACGTGACACCTCAAAAAAGAAAGCCGAAGAAAAGGCTGCGCAACGTGGCTACTATGCTTTAAAAAATCAAATCAGATAAATTATGGCTAAATTACATACACTTGATTTTGAAGAAGAAGTAGATTATAAACTTATTTGTTTACACACAACTTTAGAGGATTATAGATTGGCTTATTTTATAAACGAAAAATTAAATCTCTCATTAAAACGCAGAGACGAAGATTTAGATTTTAAAGAAACAGGGAGCACTTTTTCTCTTTATGAATATTACGATAAATCTTTTTTTTTAACCTATAATCTCATTGCAAACAAACATTTGGATGTTGCCTTTAAAACCTCCAAAAAAAACGCGCTGTTTTACAACACCTTGTTAAGCGAAACAAAAATTTCATACCTCATTAACGATAAAAAGAAAGTAGATTACTTTTTTAAAATAACTGGAGATGTATCTTTGCAACAAATAAATTGTATTCTTGATAAACTCAATTCTATTGATCAAGTTATTACAAGTTATGCAACATCACCAGAAAACATAAAACAAAACGCCCATTTAATATTCTAATATGATTAATAAAGGAAAAAAAACAAAAATAGTAGCCACTTTAGGGCCTGCTTGTAGCGATAGAGAAATTATAAAAAACATGGCTTTAGCTGGCGTAAATGTATTTAGAATAAATTTTTCTCACGCCGATTATGACGTCGTTAAAAAAAATGTAAATACTATTAGATCTCTCAATAAAGAGCTCCATTTTAATATAGCCATCTTAGCCGATTTACAGGGGCCAAAACTCCGCGTTGGCGTCATGCAAGATAATGTGGTACTTAAAAAAGAAGATACTTTTACTTTTACGACAAATATGTGTGAAGGCACAAAAGAAAAGGCCTTTATGACCTATCAACAATTTCCGAAAGATGTTGAACTAGGCGAACATATTTTGGTAGATGATGGCAAACTAATGTTTGAAGTTATTAAAACCAATAAAAAAGATGAAGTTATTACCAAAGTCTTACGCGGTGGCATTTTAAGTTCAAAAAAGGGTGTTAACTTACCTAATACAAAAATTTCGCAACCTGCCTTGACGGAAAAAGATATTAAAGATGCCTTGTTTGCTATTGAATTAGAAGTAGATTGGATAGCACTTTCTTTTGTAAGGACGCCAGAAGATTTAGATTTACTCAATAAACTTATTGCCGATAATTCTGATTATAAAATTCCGGTTATCGCTAAAATAGAAAAACCAGAAGCACTTTTAAATATCCAAAAAATTACAAGCCATTGCGATGGCTTAATGGTGGCGCGGGGCGATTTGGGTGTAGAAATTCCTATGGAAGAAGTACCGCTTATTCAAAAGAGATTGGTAGCTCAAGCCAAAAAAGCAAGAATCCCTGTCATTATAGCAACACAAATGATGGAGAGTATGATTGAAAGTCAAGTACCGACAAGAGCTGAAGTAAATGATGTGGCCAATTCTATTATGGATGGCGCTGATGCTGTCATGCTTTCTGGCGAAACTTCAGTAGGTAAATTTCCACTTGAAGTCATTCAAAAAATGCGTGATATAATAGAAACAGTAGAGAATTCTTCGTTAATAAAAATGGACACTTCTTTTTTTACAGCTATAAACGACCGTTTTATAACCAAATCTATTTGTCATCAAGCGACTATTATGGCCGATAATATTGAGGTGGCTGCCATAAACACTCTAACAAACAGCGGTTATACAGCTTTCCATATTTCGGCAAGGAGACCTCATTCTCATATTTTAGCCTTTACTTCTAATCGCCGCATCATGGCGATGCTAAATTTGTTGTGGGGTGTTAAAGCTTTTTATTATGATAAAATGAGTAGTACTGATGCCACAATAGTAGATATTAATAAAATAGGAAAAGAAAATGGCTATACCAATGTAGGCGACTTTGTTATTTCATTGACGTCTATGCCTATTAGAGAAAAAGGGAAGGTGAATACCTTAAGACTAACTCAAATAGATTAATTACAATAAAGCCAAACCTTCGTCAATTAGTTTTTTGTATTTTTTTTGTCGGCTAATTTTATCCAAAAAGTTTAACACTTCTTGACTTTTGGTTTCTTTAAGTTTAAGAAGCATTTCGTAAATTTCTAAAAACAACAGCCATTCGTTTGCGTATTTAACTTTGGCTTCTTTAAAAATTGCCATTAATTGCGTAACATCAGCCAAATTATTATTTCTAAAGTCTCTAATTTTTTGATAGTGCTGATGTAGGTTTAAATCTTTTTTAGAATAGGTGATTTTATGTGTTTTTTCTTTGGGTGGCTCACCTACTAAACCAAAAGATTCGGGGTCGGCAACACCGGCAAATGCAGATGTTATTACAGCTCCAACTACCATATCATAAATACCCCATTCGGGTTTAAAAAGGTACTCATCTTTGTAAATTACACTACAATTTTTAAAGGATATCAATATTATTTTACCTTGTAAATTACGACGTCCTGTAATAATTTTTCCCGAAACTTTTATACCTCCTTCAAACTCTAAAACCGTATTTTTACCTTCGTAAATACCATAAGCTTCTAAATCTTTTGGAGCCATGTCTTCAATGGCTAAATTGCGTCCTTTTAGCTTTCCTATTGGTGATCCAAGGCCGTCTTTGTGGTATTCTTTGTCGTGATTTATAAGTTCTTTATTTTGATGTGCTAAAGCTGTAGAGCCTGTAGTTTGAAAATAAATTGGACGTGCTTCTTCTTCAATAACACGTGTAAAAATACCTGAAACCTGAATACCTGTACTAAGTGTTATTGTTCCTAAATTTTTAAAATCTATCAGCTTATTTAAACCTTTTAATCCGCCACGGCGCAAGGCCATAGTATTGGCAAATTCCTCTAAAACAACACTCAGATGTGCAAAATCGGGTGTCACAAACAACTGTGGTTGTGGCTTTGTAATATCAAAAGCCTTATGAGCCGCTTCTATTGTATAAGGTACTTTTTTAACAGCATCGCTCATACACCATTCGCTTTCGCCGATAGATGACAATAAGCCCGCTCCGTAAATTTTAGGATTTTCTAAAGTCCCTATTAAACCATATTCAACTGTCCACCAATGCAGATTGCGAATTTGTGCCATTTCGCTTGGACTGCCCATATCAGAAGCTATTTCAGCTACTTTATTTTCAGCTTTAACAACTGCCTCTTTTTTTGTATAAGGGTCTTCTTTTATGATTGATAGATGCCTAATGGCTTCGTATAATTCGTAATCTTTTGCCGAAGAAATAGCTTTACTCCCTATTTCGCCAAAACGTCTTAAATATTCAGCATACTCGGGATTGGCAATTATGGGTGCATGACCGGCTGCTTCGTGGATAATATCGGGTGCAGGTGTATATTCTATGTGTTCTGCAGTTCTAATATCAGCTGCTATGACTAAAATATTATAGGCTTGAAAAGCCATAAAGGCATTGGGAGGAATAAACCCATCAACCGATACCGCTGCCCAGCCTATGTCTTTTAAAATACGGTTCATACCTGCCATATGCGGAATTTCTTCGACAGAAACACCTGTTTTTTTTAATCCGTCAAGGTAAGAATGATGTGCCTTGTCCTTTAAAAAAGCAATGCTTTTATGCATCACATAACGCCACACGGCTTGGTCTTTGGCTGTATAAGAATTGTAAGGTTGCGGGATGATAAAACTGTGTAAATAATTTGGCAGTTTATCCAATATAGCGTTTAAAGAATCTTGATTCATTTACCTTAATTTTTATGCGCATAAATTTAAGTAAATTAGAATAAACCTTAAAAATAAAAAAACAGGTTAAAGCATTATACCTTAACCTGTTTTAAATGGATAACCCCCCTAGGCTACCTACCTTTCTTTTAAGAGTGTTCCGGTATAGACTTTTCCTTTGTATTTTATACGTACAAAGTATGTGCCCGCCTTCTTACCACTCATATTGACTTTTACACCTTTTTTGAGGTTCTTAGATTTTTTACTAAAGATTTTTCGTCCTTTATAATCATAAACCTTGACTGTGCCTTCTTCTTTTTTCTTCGCATCCTTTAAGGTTATTGTAGCCTCCTTTTCAACAGGATTTGGATAGATAATAACTTTTGTCTTATTACTGTCTGAGTGATTGTCGTCATCATTGTCTCCGTTGTGACCCTTATCATCATCTTTATCATTGTCATTATCAGCATGGTCATCATCTCCGTGGTCATCATCGTCATTATCAACTATAACCTCTACATAAGTTGTTGTACAAGTAGCATTACAAGTGCCTAAGGTGTAGCCTTTCTTTAAATATTTTTCTACATCCTTAGCTTTTTTAGCTTTTGTATTAGAGTCGCGATCTTCATCATCTTTATCCGAGTGGTCATCGTCATCATCATCATCGTCATCACTGCCTTTACACATTAAGACTTTACCATCATCCCATTCTCCTTCTTTATTTATATATCGGGCATCTATAACACAGACATCTATAGATGTTGTGGCCTCACAACCATTCGCATTGGTTACCGTTACTGTATAAGTAGTACTCACCAATGGGGTAACTGTTGGATTGGCTACACTTGCCACTATCTCTCCTGTTGAGGCTGTCCAACTATAAATAAATCCTGAACCACCTGTTGTAGTGGTGTTTAGCGTCATACTTTGTGACCCGTAACCTAAATAAACTGTATTGGTGTTCTGTGTTGGTACGGCCGTAAAGTCGGCTATTGCTATTGTTGGTACAAAACCTACTACTGTTACTATAGCTGGACTTGTTGATACATTGCCACTGTTATCAGTTACCGTTAAAGTGACTGTATGGTTACCTTGATCGCCACATACAAAAGTGGTTGGTGAAACGCTCATACTTTGTATACCGCAGTTATCAAAACTGCCACCATCTACGTCTTGGGCGGTTATCGTAGCTACACCACCTGTTATTGTGGCTGTAAAGGCTTGGGTAACTACTGTTGGTGCTATATTATCTTGAACAGTCACTATCGCTGTAGCTGTTGATACATTTCCGCTTGGGTCTGTCCCTGTTAAGGTTACTGTATTGGTTCCTACATTTTCACAACCAAAGTTTGTTAAGTCTAAACTTAAAGCTACAGAACAGTTATCAAAACTACCATTATCTATCATTGCTGTGGTAATACTGGCGGCACCATTGGCATCTAACTGTACTGTGACATCTTGAGCTGTCATTGTGGGTGCTGTTGTATCTTGAACTGTAACTACTGCTGGGGCTGTTGTAGCGTTTCCATTAACATCAGTTACTGTTAAATTTACTGTATTGACCCCTAAATTCTCACAATTAAAACTTGTGATATCTAAGGCTATTCCAGCTATACTGCAATTGTCTGAACTGCCATTGTCTATTTGTTGTGGCGTAATTGTAGCTACACCATTAGCATCTAATTGAACCGTGATATTTTGAGTGATTACTGTTGGCGCTATGTTATCCTGAACAGTGACTACCGCTGTAGCTGTAGCTGTATTACCGCTTGGGTCTGTTCCTGTTAAGGTAACTGTATTGACGCCTACATTAGCACAACTGAAACTTGTTACATCTAAACTTAAGGCTACTGAACAGTTATCTGAACTACCGTTGTCTATCATTGTTGTAGTGATACTGGCCACACCAGTAGCGTCTAGCTGGACTGTCACCGGTTGTGTGACCATTGTGGGTGCTGTTGTATCTTGAACCGTGACTTGCGCTGTAGCTTGTGCCGCATTACCATTGACATCGGTTACTATTAATTTTACTGCATGTGTTCCTATGTCTGCACAACTTAAATTGTTAGGGTCTATTGTACCGCCTCTGGGAATAGTCAAAGCATAACTTGCTACACCGCAAGCGTCTGTTGAACCGCCATCAAATTGTTGGGCTGTGACACTAGCTGAACCATTGGCATCTAAATTAACTGTTACGTTTTGTGTGACTACTGTTGGCGCTGTAACATCTTGTATTGTGACTGTTGCTGAGGCTTGTGCCGCATTGCCGTGAATATCAGTTACTATAAGAGTTACATTATGGGTTCCTACATCGGCACAGGTTAATGACCTTGGATTAATTGTACCGCCTCTTGGGATATTTAATGCATAACTCGCTACGCCACAAGCGTCCGTTGAACCGCCATCAAATTGTTGGGCGCTAATACTGGCTGCTCCTGTGGCATCTAAATTAACCGTTACGTTTTGGGTGACTATCATTGGGGCTGTAACATCTACCACCGTAACATTGGCCGTACCTACGGCTGTATTGCCATTAACATCCGTAACCGCTAAGGTTACTGTATTAGCCTGACCTACATTGGCACAAGTAAAATGCCCTTGACCTGCGTCTAAGGCCATACTGGCTACTCCGCAAGAATCGTTACTGCCATTGTCTATCTGTTGTGGGGTAATCGTTACATTACCCGTAGTGTCTAACTGGACTGTGATGTTCTGGGTCACTACCGTTGGTGGGGTTACATCTTGAACTGTGACATTGGCTGTGCCTGTGGCGGTGTTACCGTGACTGTCGGTTACCGCTAAGGTTACTGTATTGGTTGTCCCTACATTAGCACAGGTAAAATGCCCTTGACCTGCGTCTAATGCTAAAGTCACAGCACCACAATTGTCTGAACTGCCATTGTCTACCATTTGGGGCGTGATTGTAGCATTGCCCGTAGCGTCTAACTGGACTGTGATGGGTTGGGTTAATACCGTAGGGGCAATATTATCTACTACGGTGACTTGTGCTGTGGCCGAAGATGTATTGCCGCTTGGAGATGTTACAGTTAAAGTAACTGTATTTACTCCTATATTAGAGCAATTAAATGTCGTTTTATCTAAGGCGAAAGTAACAGGGCCGCAAGCATCACTTGAGCCTGCATCTATACTCGCTGCTGTAATTGTAACATTTCCAGATACATCTAAATTAGCATTTATGTTTTGTACCAATACTGTAGGAACAGAAGTACTTGGAACACCATTAAATATACCTGACAAACCAGATAATGTATGCGTTACATCTGAAGCGCCAAAGCTATCATCAACCACTTTAATTGGCGTGTTTGGATTAAAGCCATAAGGCAAATTAAATGTGGCATTTGTAGTAATACCAGTAGCATAAGCATAATTCCCTAATAAGGTATTTGCTCCTGACGGATCTAAATATATAGAAAATGTTCCTGCATTTGTAATAGAACCACAAGATTGGTGGTTTACGGTAATTGTAGCAAGTAAGGTGTCATCTGTTGGGTTACAATCTGTACCATTATTGTTAGCTGTACCTACGGTATTTGTCCAAGTATTAATAGGTGAAATTGTACAAACTGGTGGTGGTGGTGGTGTAAAACTTCCATTTCCTCCTACTAAGAACGCCCAACAGACATTATTTGAATAAGGTCTTACATTTAAGTTACCAGGTATATATGGTGTATTAACAATGGCATAACTGGAACGTGAGGATATCCAAGAATTTTGAGCAAATATTGTTGGACTTAAGCCTACAATACTTCCCGCATGTTCTGAGTTAATAGGGTAATTTACACCATTAATATTTAATCCTGCATTAGAGTGACCACATTGATAAACACGATGATAAGTTTGTAAATACCAAGTTAAGGTTCCATCTTGATTTTGATTAACACGAATTTCTGTAACGTGAGAATATATAAATTGAGTTAAAAATATAAAACATAATGTTAACCCAAACTTTTTAAATAATTTTATTGATTTCATAGTTTATTTATTAGTTAAAAATTACCAAGATTTTAATTTTTTAAGTATCTCATACTGAGCTTTTAAATCGTAGTAAAAATCTTGGTCGGTTGATGTAAAATCCCCAATTGTTTTAGTTCTAAAGAATTCATCCATAGCTTTTTTATAAGCTACAAATTCTTGTGGATAATTGTTTAACCAATTGTTCAGTTTATTGTTATTTTCGACTAAACTATAGTTAAATTTATCTCCTTTATACACGTTTAAACTAGATTCAGAACGTTGAATCCAAGCTAAATTAGGAGCTGCTTTCATCAAAACGATGTCAATTGGTTCTTTTACTTGAGCAGAAAGCTCACTTGAAAAAGCAAATAGCACAAATAAAAGCACTATTTTAAATTTAAGTAATTTTAAATTCATAATAATTGGTTTTTAGTTAATATTGATTTCCCGTTGGGGTCATGGATTAACAAACCTATGTTAAAATGTTAAAGAAATCAAAAAAATGGTGTGAATGACTATTTTTTGTATGCGTTTGGTGAAAAATAGTTAAACTTTAAGTCTCTAACAAGCTTATAGTAACTTATTTACTTTTATCAAAGAGTTGTTTTACCCGTTTATAATTGGCTCTTGACATGGGGATTTTATGGGAATTTATACTTATAAAACGGGGATTAAGTGCCGTTATATGATTACTGTTTACGATATACGAACGATGTGCTTTTATAAACCCATCATCCGATAATTCTTGAGCTACTTTTTCTAAACTAGAGCGCAAAACATAGGTTTTTGTTTTGGTGTGAATTTCAATATAGTTGTTATCCGATTTAAAAAATTGAATATTATAATAATAAACCTTTATCTTTTTACCACTGTCTTTAACAAGGATATAGTTATCTTTTATAGTATGCCTAAATTTATCTGAAGCAATCTGAATAGCCGTGTAAACATCCATAGGCTTAAAAGGTTTTATAATATACCCACTTGGCTTAGTAGGCAAAGCCCTCTCAATAATTTCTTTATCGGAGTGTGCTGTAATATAAATAAAGGGTATACCGTATTGATGTAGTAAAATTTCACCTATTTCTATACCGGTAAACTTGCTTTCCATACGGATATCTAACAAAACCATATCGGGTTTTGTTTTAGCTATCATATCTAAAATTTTGTTTTTATCATGCCCCACTCCTACAACTTCATGCTTAAATGACTTGATAATATCTTTAAGATGCTCTGCAATTAATATTTCGTCTTCACCTATTACAATCCGCATTACTTCTGCATTTAAATTTAATTGAAATTTTAGTCCCTTTTTTATTGCTTATGTCTAAATGTGCCTTTAGCTGTTTAGAAAAAATGGCAATTAATCTTAGTCCAAGCGACTTATCTATATCTTTAAGATATGCTGTATCTATACCAATTCCGTTGTCTTGTATAACAAAAGTAATAAGTTTTGATTTTTTATTGTATTTCAGGTTTATGTCAATTTTTGGGTTTTCAATATTTTTAAAAGCGTATTTAATGGCATTTGAAACCGATTCATTAGCAATCATACCTAAAGCGATACAATCTGACACATTAAGCTGTATATCTTCAAGCGATTTGTTAAACTGAATGTTTATCTTTTCAAAATTCACCATTTGATTTATGTTGTGTGTCAAGTCAGATAAATAGGCTTTTAGCGAAATATACGACACATTATCTCTGGTATATAAAATTTCATGAACCAGTGCCATTGAGGCTATACGGTTATAAGTTTCCAACAATATTTTTTTTGATTGCGCACTTTTTAAACTATTCAACTGCATTGACACCATGCTCGATATAAGTTGTAAATTATTTTTTACACGATGGTGAACTTCTTGAATAAGCGCATCTTTTTCTTTATTTTGTACTACTATTTTTTGATGACTTTTTTCTAGAGCCTCTTTTTCTTCTAATATTACAGCCGTTTTTTGAGATATAATTTTTTCTAGTTCCTGTTTTTTATCAAAAGCTACTCGTTTTTTATACTGAAAATATAAAACAGTTAATCCTACAATTATAATCCAAAAAATTAAATGATAATAGATATTTTGATAAAAATAAGGACGAATTTTAATGGGAATCATCAGTGTTTTACTTTCTCCAGAATCACTTATGGCCTTGATTATTATTATGTTATCGGTTAAATTTAGATGATTAAGAATAACCGTACCATTTGACGCCACTAATTCCCAATCCATTTTCTTTTCTAAATCTCCAATAACACGATATTTGTATTTTAATGTAGACTCAAATCCCCAATTGATAGCGTTGACAGAAATTTTTAAATCGTCATTGTGGTAAAATTCTATGACTTTCCCTTTTTTAAATGAGGTTAGCCACGCCTTTTTATTAATACTTATGTTTTCTATAAATAACTGTGGTGTTTTTTCTACCTTATCTTTAAATCTATTGTTATATACCAATAGCCCTTTATGAGACCCCCATAACACCCGTCCTTTACCATCGCTAAAAACCGACCCAGGTAAACCAATTAGATTATTGCCGTAACTGTTGTTGAAATTGCGTATTTCAAGCGTGTTGTTTTCTAAAAAAGATATTTTAGTTAAACCTATATTACTGGTAATCCAAAAAATATTGGGTTCTGTTTCAATAATACTTTCCGTTTTATTTGATAAAAGACCGTTGCTTTCGTTAAACGTATAACTTGTCCCACCGTCAATCATTTGAACGCCCTTATTTTCTGAAGCGAGCCAAATACGTTTTTTATTGTCAACATATAACGATAATATTTGGTTGCTTACAAGCCCGTCAGTTTTATCGGTATAGAAAATTTCGCCCTCCTTTATCACGTTTATACCGTTGTTCTTTACAGTTGTCCAAACAGCAGAATCGCCCACATAAGCAAGGTCATTAACGGCATTAGCAGACAGTCCCTGATTTTTACCGAGTTCATAAAACCCTTTGTCCGATTTAAATACAAGCCCACTGAAATTTGAAGCAAACCAAACACGCTCTGAGCTGTCTTTTATAACACGTCCAAAAATATTCCGCTTACCAAAATTGTAAAATGTAAAAGTGTTATTATCAAAATAAACCACTCCGGCTATTACGGTACTTATCCATGCCTTGTTATCTCCTAAAAAATAAGCACCATAACTGTGATGTATAGGAGGTGTATTATAATCTGAGTTATTAACATAGGTTGTTAAGACGTTATTTTTTAATTTAGTTATTAAACCGCCATTTGGCATAAACCACATATTCCCTTCGGGATCTTTGTCTATAAACGCTACTTGATTTGATTTAAATTGATTGTTAAATGTTTCTTTATAAAACAAATCGTCATCAATTCTAGAAAAACCATAAAACAAATCAGCTACCCAAATATTATCATCGGCATCGCTAAATATTTTATACGATTGTCTGTCGCGTAAACCATCATCTTTAAAATAAAAATGGAATTTATCTTTATAATAATTACCAACTCCCAGCCCGTAAATGTTAAACCACAAGCCATATTTATTAATGGCAAACGAATAGACATTACCATATTGTTCTTTAAAAAAATCGTAGCGGTAAAATTTGCCCTTATCGTAAACCACAATACCACCTGCATAGGTTCCCATCCATAATTTGCCATCATATTCTGCAAAAGCATGAAAATCTATACCCAGCTTGTGGTTTTCGGGTTTATAATGGTAAAACTTTTTACCATCAAATCTTGTTACACCTTTATTAGTCCAAGAGCCAAACCAATAATTATTGTTTTTATCTTGGTAAATACCGCTAATGCCGCCTTTTGTTAAACCTGATTTTTCATTGTAATGCAACCAATATTTCCCATCAAATCTTAAACAACCGTTTTTAAAAGTAGAAACCCAAATATTATGTTGGCGGTCTTCGTAAATCGTTCTAAAATTATAATTTTTTAAGGCTCCTTTTAAAGTGTAAAGTGTGTTGTTTTTTATATAATATAGTCCATAAGAGCCACTTATCCATAAACGGTTAGAGGAGTCTAAAAATATATTTTCGACTGTGTTTGAAGCTAAGCCAACAGATTTATCAATTATTTTAAAAGTTCTTCCGTTGTATTTTGCCAATCCGGCATCTGCAGAACTCATCCAAATAATCCCCAAACTATCTTGTGTTATTTGTGTTATTTGGTCTGAAAAAGACCCATGGGCTTTGTCTAAATATTTTATATTCCGTTTAGAATTGTCTCTAAATAATAGAGGTGGTGCCTCAATGGTTTTTGCAAATTTGAGTGGTTTCGGAGTAAATGTACCCTCAATTTTTATGGGTGGCGCAACGTCATTTAAATCGACAATGTCTGGTTTAACATCAAAATAAACAGGCTTAGGTTGTCTGTCTTTTAATACGATACGATTTGTTTTAACTTTTTTAACCGTTATTTTTGGAATAAGTCTTTGTGGCGCTTTTAATAGTGCTTTTTTACGAAAAACTAAAGTTGTAGAGTCTTTAAAATATGACAGGTCTTGTGCCTGTAAATTAAAAGCAACTACGAGTAAAACCAGTATTAAAAACTTATTTTTCAAAATTTTTTGCTTAGTGTTAGAAAAACAAATGTATCATTTTATGACGAACTGCTAAACAAATCATGGTCAACAACCTTTTTTTGTATGTGTTTGACAAATATTACACTTTTAAAAGCAATTTACATACCTTTGTGTATATCCTATTTTATAAAAAATGAAACTATTTACTACCCCAAAATTAGAAGCTGTTCTGCCAAAAATTAAACATATTCTTAAAACACATATCATACCGCTTGAAGTCGATTTTTTACAACACAATTTTAGTAAAGTCAAACCCGAACTCGAAAAAATACGTCAATTGGTAAAACAAGAAGGGCTGTGGAATCCACATTTAAGTACCGCCCTTGGTGGATTGGGTTTAAGCTTAACCGAGTTCGGACAAATAAGCGAAATGCTCGGCCAATCGCCTTACGGCCATTATTGTTTTAATTGCAATGCCCCTGACATTGGCAACCAAGAATTGCTTTTAGGACATGCTTCAGACTTTATAAAAGACCTGTTTTTACAACCCCTTATTGAGGGAAAAATCCGCAGTTGTTTTTCTATGACTGAGCCAGAATTTGCCGGCTCAAATCCTACCGAAATGGCAACGACTGCCCTAAGAGAAGGCAATAATTACATTATTAACGGCCATAAATGGTTTACCTCATCTGCTGACGGGGCCAGCTTTGCGGTGGTGATGGCCAATACCAATCCCAAAGCCGAAAATAAATACCAGCGCGCCAGTATGATAGTTGTACCCACCGATAATCCGGGTTTTAAGTTGGAATGCAACACGCCTATTATGGGCGACAGCAACGATGATTATTTTAGTCACGGCGAGGTGCGTTACACCAACTGTAAAGTACCTGTTAAAAACCTTATCGGAAAAGAAGGCTATGGTTTTGCATTAGCACAACAACGCCTTGGTCCAGGACGCATTCACCATTGCATGCGGTGGATTGGCATTTGCGAACGTGCTTTCGATTTAATGTGTCAGCGTGCCGCGACAAGAGCCTTGTCCAAAAATAAAATGCTGGGTGAAAAACAAAGTATTCAAAATTTTATAGCCGAATCACGAGCCGAAATCAATGCCGCGCGTTTTATGGTTTTACATACCGCTGCCAAAATTGATGCAGAAGGAGCTAAAGCTGCCCGTATAGAAATATCAACCATTAAATTTTATGTCGCCAATGTTTTACAACGGGTTTTAGACCGTGCTATTCAGGTTCACGGAGCCCTAGGTTTAACCGATTATACCGTCCTCGCTTTTTGGTACCGCCACGAACGTGCCGCCCGTATTTACGACGGTCCCGATGAAGTGCATAAAGCGGCTTTGTCACGCCAAGTACTTAAAGGTTATGGTTTAAATACCAGAGTAGTATGAGCACTTCACCTATTGACAAACCCAATGATGTTAGACCCGAAGAAGCCTTAGATTTAATCGCCTTATCGGATTACCTAAAATTGCATTTAGCTGATTTTAAGAAAATAATTGACATCAAGCAATTCCCCGGAGGCTATTCTAATCTGACTTATCTTATCAAAACAACAGCTCAAGAATATGTATTGCGCAAACCTCCAAGAGGGGCTAAAATTAAATCGGCGCATGATATGCATCGCGAATATAATGTCCTATCATTGTTAAAACCCCTTTATAAAAAAATGCCAGACCCCACAATTTATTGTGATGATGAAGCTGTCATTGGATCCCCTTTTTTTATGATGGAACGCGTTAAAGGCGTCATCTTGCGAAATACCATTCCTAAAGGACTTGTACTAGACAAAAACGCCTTTCAAAAACTATCAACCAATACTGTTTTAAATATGGTCGATTTACACAACTTAGAGTTGCAGCAATCAAATTTAATAAGTATTGGCAATCCAGATGGCTACGTCAGTCGGCAAGTAACTGGGTGGATTGATCGTTATTTTAAAGCCGAAACGGACAGCATTAAAGCTATGAACAACACAGCAGAGTGGCTAGAAACTCATCAGCCCACAACATCAGCAACAGCTTTTATCCACAACGATTATAAATACGACAATTTGGTTTTAGACGAAAACTCGCTCGACATTAAAGCCGTATTAGATTGGGAAATGGCCACCGTAGGCGACCCACTTATGGATTTAGGTACCACCTTGGCTTATTGGGTTGAAGCCGATGATAACAAGGCTTTACGCGCCTTTAACCTCACTTGGCCCGAAGGCAATTTAACACGTGAAGAATTTTTAGAAACTTATACCGAGTGCCAACATTTAAACATTAATGATATTTTGTTTTATTATGTTTTTGGCTGTTTTAAATTGGCGGTCATCGCGCAGCAAATATATGCCCGTTATAAAAAAGGGTTTACAAAAGACCCGCGTTTTGCCGGATTAATCTTTGTGGTAAATGCTTGCGCTGATAATGCCCAAAATGCCATTAAATTTAAGCGGATTCATGATTTTAGATAATTATCATAAAATTATGGTTTTAAACATAAAACACCCCTAAAGTCCTCTCAGGGTAGGTTTAAAATAACATTGAATTTCTTTTTTTATTTGTAAAAACACCCAATTTAAATGCAATCTCTTAAATTATAGTGAGACTGCCACGTGCCGATTACTATCGGCACTCGCAGTGACGTTTTTTTAAGACAACATCATTTGGGCTTTTTTAACAGCTGCTACCAAAGCATCAATTTCTTCAATAGTGTTGTAAAAAGCAAAGGACGCACGTACCGTACCCGGAATGCCATAAAAATCCATGATAGGTTGTGTACAATGATGGCCTGTTCTAACGGCAATGCCTAATTTATCTACAATACTACCAATATCAAAAGGATGCATACCCTCTATATTAAACGAAATAACACTGGATTTTTGAGCAGAAGTGCCATAGATTTTTAAGCCTTCAATTTCAAGTAATTTTTGAGTGCCATAAGCCAACAAATCATTTTCTTGTTGTGCCATATTTTCTACGCCAATGGTATTGATGTAATCTATACAGGTTCCAAAAGCAATACCGTCGGCAATATTAGGAGTCCCTGCTTCAAATTTATAAGGTAAATCGGCATAAGTGGTTTTTTCGAAAGTCACGGTTTTAATCATTTCACCGCCGCCGTGATAAGGCGGTAATTTATTGAGCCATTCTTCTTTACCATACAAAAATCCAATACCTGTTGGGCCATACATTTTATGAGCTGAAACACAGTAAAAATCGCAATCTAAATCTTGTACATCTACTTTTAAATGCGGTGCAGCTTGAGCACCATCTATTAGAACAGCAGCACCTACTTTGTGCGCTTTATCTATAATTTCTTTAACAGGATTTATGGTACCCAATGTATTAGAAATATGGTTGATGGCTACGACTTTGGTCTTATCGGATAATAAAGCGTCAAACTTTTCTAGAATCATTTCACCCTTTTCGTTAATGGGAATCACTTTTAAGGTAGCTCTACTTTTCTCGCAAGCCAATTGCCAAGGCACAATGTTAGAATGGTGTTCGAGATGCGAAATAATGACTTCATCTCCTTTTTTGAGCAATTGTGAAAAGCCGTTGGCAACCAGATTAATACTTTCGGTTGTACCTCGGGTAAAAATGATTTCGTAACTGTTTTTTACATTAAAATGGGCTTGGATCTTTTGTCTTGACACTTCGTAAGCCTCTGTGGCTAACTGACTCAAGGTATGTACACCGCGGTGGATGTTGGCATTGATGGTTTGGTAATAAGTACTAATAGCGTCAATGACCATTTGGGGTTTCTGACTAGTAGCAGCATTGTCTAAATAAACCAAAGGTTTTTTATTAACGGTTTGATTTAAAATGGGAAATTCAGTACGAATTTTAGCAATATCTAACATAGTTGTTATTTAGAATGATTCTAAGTGCAAAAGTACAAAACTTTTAGACCTAAGACCTAATAGGTTTTTGAAACCTGTTAGGTCTAAACTGTAATTTTAAAAATAGATAACCTTTATTTTTTTTGTGGTATTTGCGTTTAAATAAAAACTAGCTTTGATGAATTTAGGTTTATTTCCCAGACCGATGGTTTTATAATTTGTAAAACCAATCCCTTCTTTTGGGAGTAAAAACCCTTTGTCTATTTTGCCGTTTTTATTTTCATCGTGTAAAATATTAACGGCATATGTACCTTTAGGGAGGTTTTTAAAAACCACACTTGAAGAGTCGTTATAAATAGGTGTGATAGCTTTTTTTAGATATTTTTTATACTTCTGATCGGGGATGGAACCTTCCTTATTGTACAAAGCAAACTGAACCACCCCTTTTGAGTTGCGTAAGTGTTTTACCACCACAGTTAAAGTATAGGTTTCTTGTACATTTTTTTCGTTAAACGAAAAAAGTATGAAGAGGAAAAGTAAGAATGTTATCTTTTTTACTGATGCCATTTAATGGTAGATAAGTAAGCTGAAAATGTAAAGATTGATGTCAAAGTAGCTCTAAAGATAAGTGCACCGATGGTTTTAGTTTCGTAAATACCGTCAAGATTGATATAAATAAACAGCCCAATAAGGGTTAAAACTAAAAGAGCAACCGATGCTGCCAAGGGTTTGTATGTCCACCTTTTTAGTGTTATAAGTCCGTACACAGAGGCCAAATAGAGAAAACTGCTGATAAAATTTGCCCAAACTACAAATAAGACATAGTTACCTTCTTTTGCCCTCACGCCAAACCAATCAAAAATGACCGAACTGCTTAAAAAGAGTGTCAGTAAGGCAAAAGCTAGCAATATAACTACCGTGATTATTTTAAGTGTTTTTTTCATAAGTCTTGTGTTTTAATTTACTTTTTTATAGCTGTAAACGGCCAATCCGTTCATAATAACAGCATATAATAGTGTCTTAATAAATTGGGGAAAGATATCGGTAAAACTGGACCCTTTAAGCATTACCATTCGCATCACTTCTACAAAATATTTAATAGGGTTAAATTCGGTGAGCATTTGTGCCCATTCCGGCATACTTTCTATAGGCGTAAACAAACCGCTCATCAAGATAAAAATAACCACAAAAAACCAAGCGATAAACATAGCCTGTTGTTGTGTGTCGGTAAAATTTGAGATGAAAAAGCCCATTCCTAAAATAACCAAAAGGTAAAAAGCCGTAAAAAAGTACAACAAACCAATGCTTCCTATCATAGGCACATTAAAAAGTACTTTAGAAATGATAAGTCCGATGCTCAATAAGCCAAAACCAATAATCCAAAAAGGGAATAATTTACCAATAATAAACTGGTATTTTTTAACGGGTGTGACGTTAATTTGTTCTAAAGTACCAATTTCTTTTTCGCGTACTATATTCATCCCCGAAAGGAATAAGGTAATCATAGTAACCAGTAAAACCAAAATACCCGGCACCATATAAGTCTTGTAATTCAGTGTTTTATTGTACCAAAACGAAGGAATATTTATGATGCTTTTGGGAATATTTTTGGCATCAGAAGGTTGCATAAGAGCAACCAAGGCATTTTTATTAAAGCTTTGAACTATTTGGTTGATGTACACATTTTCTACACCGGCAGCAGCTCCATCAATGGCATTGATGGTAACCGATAAGTTGGATTTTTTGTCTTTTAATAAATCGCGTTCAAAATGAGATGGTATTTCGAGAATAACATCTACTTCTCCTGCCAACATAGCGGCATTGGCTGTTTTTACCGATTTAAAATCGGCCAAAACATTAAAGTAGGTAGAACTCTCAAACTTATCTATTAAAGCTCTAGAAAAAGAAGTATTGTCGTGGTCTATATAAGAGAATTTAATGTTTTTCACTTCGAAAGTGGCGGCATTAGACAGGATGACCAATTGCAGAAGTGGCAAGACAAAAATAATGGGTAGCATCCCTTTATTTCTAAAGATTTGCTTAAACTCTTTTTGGATGATGAATAGTATTGTTTTCATTTTTTATATCGTTATTGAAATCTTTTAACTACGCCGTGCTAACGGCAGATAGGCTCAGAATGACAATGGTTTTTTATTCTAATCTAATTTTATATTTTTTAATACTCATCGCTATAAAAAATAAGGTCATACCCAATAAAATGAGTGTTTCTTTCCAGATGTAACCTATGCCAACACCTTTTAACATAATGGCTTTTAAAATAATGATAAACCACTTAGCCGGAATAATATGACTTATAATTTGCAAGGGCAAAGGCATACTCGAAATCGGAAAAATAAAACCCGATAGCAAAATAACAGGCAGCATTAATCCCATTAGCGAAATCATCATGGCGGTTTGTTGGGTGGCTGAAATGGTAGAAATCAAAATACCCAACGAAAGGGCGTTTACAATAAACAAAAGACTTTCTAGACCGAGTAAAAACAAACTTCCTTCTACGGGCATTTTAAAAACAAAAATACTCAGCAATATGATTACAATGGCATTGATAACCGATAAGAAAATATAAGGAAATACTTTGCCAATAATTACTTGAAAAGGTTTTATAGGTGATACCAAAAGAATTTCCATAGTACCTAATTCCTTTTCGCGGGTTATAGAAATAGAGGTCATCATAGCCGATACCAACATTAAAATAATGGTCATAACACCCGGCACAAACATAAATACACTTTTAAGTTCGGCATTGTAAAACATATGCGATTGCGGGATAATTTGATACGAAATTTTGGTGTCTTTATTTATTTCTTTTTGGTAATTCAGTAAAATAGACCCCACGTAATTGCTAATGGTTTGTGCAGTATTGGGGTCGGTAGCATCGGTAATTATTTGAACGGTAGCCTTGTTGTCTTTGGTGAGTTTTTTGGCAAAATTGTTTTCGAAAACCAAAACGGCTTTCACCTTTCCCTTTTTGAAAACAGCTTCAATTTCAGCTTCACTTTTTATAACTTGTTTGTTGCTAAAATACTTAGAAGCACTTATTTTATTGATAATTTCTTGTGTTGTATGGTCTTTAGATTTGTCAAAAACAGCGATGTCAACATTGTTAATTTCGTTGGTAATGGCAAAACCAAAAAGCATAATTTGCGCAATGGGCATACCAAAAAGTATAAACAGTGAGCGTTTATCTCTAAAGATATGGTAAAACTCTTTTCTTATAAAGCCTATAAATCTTTTCATTTTTTAATTTTATTTAACTCTCGAAGGGGTTTGAACCCTTCGAGAGTTTTTTTATCCTCTCGCTAATTTTAAAAATACGTCATTCATATTATCAACTTCAAATTGTTGTTTCAATTTTTTGGGGCTGTCTAAAGCTTCAATTTTACCGTCAACCATAATCGATACACGGTCGCAATATTCGGCTTCGTCCATATAATGTGTGGTCACAAAAATAGTGGTGCCGTTATGCGCTGTTTTATAAATCATCTCCCAAAATTGACGTCGTGTTATGGGGTCTACACCGCCAGTTGGTTCGTCTAAAAACACAATTTTAGGATCGTGAAGCAGTGCTACAGAAAAGGCTATTTTTTGTTTCCATCCTAAAGGGAGGCTTCCCACCAATTCATCGGCTACTTCTTGCAGGTTTAATTCGTTTATCAAAGCCTTTGTTTTTTCTTTAATACGCTTGCGCGATAAACCGTAAATACCCCCAAAAAATGTGATATTTTCTTTAACGGTTAAATCGTCGTACAAAGCGAATTTCTGACTCATATACCCAATGTTTTTTTTGATGTCTTCTGGGTGTGTATAAACATCGAATCCCGCTACTTGTGCGTCACCTTTTGACGGTTTAGAAATACCGATTAACATTTTCATCGCGGTGGTTTTCCCCGCGCCGTTGGCGCCAAGAAACCCAAAAATTTCGCCTTTATTGACCTCGAACGAAATGGCGTTAACAGCGGTAAAATCGCCAAATATTTTGGTGAGGTCTTTAACTTGTATGATATGTTTAGTGTTTGTTTCCATTTTTAAATTTAGACCTAACAGGTTTTCAAAACCTGTTAGGTCTGTTTTTTATTTTGCCAGCTCCATAAAGGTATCTTCTATAGTCGCTTTTGTTTCGGCTATCAGTATATTTTTCAGACCTTTTCCTTCTAAATAGTGGCGTAATTTATCCGATTTAAATACGGTATTTTTATCGCTGTAATGCACAAACTCGCCAAAAGGATAAATGCTGTAGCTGTCGGGATATGCTTTTAAACTTTCTATAAGTTGATACATATTATCGGCACGCACATTGTATATTTTTTTAGGATGGTGCTTTACAATCTCTTGCGGACTGTCTATTTGTAATATGGTGCCATCCTGAATAAGGGCAATGCGGTCGCACAAAGCGGCTTCGTCCATATAAGGTGTCGACACCAAAATGGTAATGCCTTTTTGTTGTAAGCGTTTAAGCATATCCCAAAATTCTTTACGCGATACGGGGTCAACACCCGTAGTGGGCTCATCTAAAAACAACACTTTGGGTTTGTGAATTAAAGCACAGCTTAAAGCTAATTTTTGTTTCATACCGCCTGATAAATCGCCAGCACGACGGTTTTTAAAAGGCTCTATTTGTACATAAATGTCTTTTATCAAATCGTAATTTTCGGCAATAGTTGTTCCGAAAATAGTGGCAAAAAAAGTCAGGTTTTCTTCTACCGTTAAATCTTGATAAAGCGAAAAGCGTCCTGGCATATATCCCACGCTGTTTCTAATGTCTTTAAAGTGAGAAAGCACATCATATCCGGCCACATTAGCAGCGCCTTCGTCGGCTATTAAAAGGGTCGTTAAAATTCTAAATAAGGTGGTTTTACCAGCACCATCGGGGCCGATAAGACCAAATAATTCGCCTTCTTTAACTTCAAAAGAAATGTTTTTTAAAGCTTTAACAGTTTTAAAAGATTTGCTGATATTTTTAATTTTTATTCCCATCGAAGTCGTTTTTATACAAAAACTTTCTATTATTTTATATTGTGATTCATTTGCATCATACCCTTACCACCTTTGCCGTGCATTTGTTTTTCGTGAGCGGCAAACCAAGAAGGAACTTCGATATCATTATCGTAAATATAGGCGGCAATTTTTTCGAGATCGTCAGTTTTAAAAGGTTGTTTTGGCATCACTTTAAAGCGCGTTACAGCGCCTTTCATCAAGGCATTTTCTGCTGTAGGATTGCTAGCCCAAGCCACAACGGCCTTTACAAAAGCTTCTTTGGTTTGATGTTGCATACTGTACCTTTTTTTAACGGCAATCATAGGTGGCGCAATAATGGCATCGTGGGATTCTGTGTTGGGATTATGGCAGGCGTAACAATTGGTTTTAAGTAATGTATAGCCTTCGCCCGATTGAACTATTTGTTGTTTTTTTTGAGTCTTTTTCTGTTTTGGGTTATCACATCCAATAAGGATTAAACCAAGAGCCAAAGCGATGAATGATAATTTTTTATACTTTTTCATGTTAAATTTTTTAAAAGGTTAATTCAATTGTTTTTTAGGTGCTATTTAAAATATTTTTTATACTGTGTTAAGTGCTTATTCAAAATGTTAAAACTCTTCTTACAAGTGTTTAGGTCTGACGATTCTAAACCTTCGAATACCGTTTTCATAGGAACCAAATAGTTGTGTAATTGGGTATGGGCTTCACCTGTCATAGTACATTTGATTAGGATAGATTTAAACTGCATTTCTAAACTGTCTTTTAACGTGGCGTATGCAGCAACCGATTCGGTGTCTGAAAAATTCTGCATCAGCGCCCTCATGTTTTTGATGCCAGTGGTAGTTTCGGGATTTGCAATCCACAAATTGCCGTCATAAAGTTGTACAGGAGTTCCTTTTTCATGGGTGTGGACTTCTTCGGTTTCAGAATGTTTTTCCTTTTTTTGCGGATTACCACAAGATACTATGAGTACTGTAAGACTAAATACAAGTGTTATTTTTAAGATATTTTTCATGTGCTATTTATTTTTTAGTTGTGTTAAGCCACATTTCGGCGGGCATACCAATTTTTAGAGAGCCGTCATTTTTAACGTCTATTTTAACGGCGTAAACCAAATTGACGCGTTCTTCTTTGGTCTGAATAATTTTAGGGGTAAACTCGGCCTCAGAAGCCACCCAAGTAACAATACCTTTGTAGTTTTTCATCGCTTTACCAGCATCTATTTTAACGGTAACTTTTTGCCCGATTTTAAGATGTGCCAATTGGGGCTCGCTTACATAAACGCGTAGTTCCATAGTGCCTAAATCGGCTATTTTATACAAGGGTTTACCAAAAGCTGTTATCTCTCCGGGTTCGGCATATTTTACCAAAACGGTACCGTTTGATGGGTTTTTAATATAACTTTTTGTTATTTTATCTTCAACCTGTTTGAGTTGTGCCACCACACTTTTAGCCTCGTTTACCACGGCGGTATTTTGTGTTTCGATACTTTTAATTTGTTGTTTTAAAACACTTACTTTTCCTAAGGCATCGTCTAATTGTTTTTTAGTAGCCGATTTGGCTTTAAATAAATTTTGAATACGTTGTAAATTACTGTTGGCTGTTGTTAACTGTGCTTTTAATACGGCTATTTGCGATAAAACACCTTTAGATTTAGCAAATATTATTTGCTTGTTTGCCAATAATTGTTGTTTGTTTAAATACAGCGGAAGCGTATCTACAATACCTACTGTTGTCCCTTTTTTTATGAGCTTACCTTCGTCAACAGTAAAGGTCATGAGTTGGCCGTTGGCTTGCGCCGATACGGTAATTTCTGTGGCTTCAAAGTTGCCGTAAGCGTCGGCTTTAGTGGTGTTGTCGCAAGACCAAAATATAAAAAGGGCCGTGCTATAAGCTGCTATTTTAATGAGATGTTTCATAATTTCCAGTTGTTGTTAAATAATTAATTTTTGCCCATTCAAGTTGTAAGGTATGGGTTTTTAAATTGGTTTTAGAGGTGTATAAATGGGTTAGTTCTGTCAAGTAGTCAGAAGTCGTAATCAAGCCGTTTTTAAGTTGCGCTTCGGCTGTTTTTAAAACTTGTTCACGTAGTGGAATAATGGCCTTATCGGTTTTAACAAGTTCTTTAAACGCGTCTATTTCGGCTGTTTGGTTCAAATTCTCAAGTTTTGTATTTAATTTAAAAACTTCTTTTTGATTGTCTATAATATCTTGATTTATTTTTAAAGACTGACGTTGCTTTTTGGTTTTTTGCCAATCGAATATACGCCAGTTTAATTGCAAGCCTACCATATAGTAACCCGCAAAATTCTTGTCGAATAAATTTAACCCCGGATTGCCGTAACCGCCTTGTGCAAAAGCCATAATTTTGGGTTTGTTGCTTTTACTCAAGATGTTGCTCTGTTGGTCTATTTGCTTTTTTTGAAGATCAAAATAGTGCAGTTCGGGTCTTTTTAAAGAAGCCTTAGGTTGCCATAAAACAAGAGGTTTTTGTAATTTAACATTGGGATTGACAGGTGTGCCAATAAGTTTTGAAAGACTTTTAAGCAAAGCCTTTTTAGTGGCGTCAATTTCAAAAACTTGTTGGTTGATAGTTAAAATTTCGGCATCTAGAATTGCTTTTGACGAAGCCAAGGCTGTACCGTATTTAACAGCATTGTTCAAGTCGTTTAATTTTGCTTTAATCTGTGTTTTTTTATCCGTTAAGATTTGTCTTTTTTCGTCTATAATTAAACTGGAAAAAAACAGTGCATTGATGCGTTGTCGCAATTGGTAAAGCGCCACATCAACGCTGCTTTTTTTAACTTTTGTTTCTAAGTTTTTGGCTTGGGTTTGCGCGTCTATTAAACCGCCGTTGTACAATAACTGATTGGCTGTAACGGTAGCCCTGTATTGATCTTTGTTGGGACTCGGAATAACTACACCTGGAATGTCAACGGGTACCGCTGTTACATCAGATTGATAAGAAGCTTTAACCGAAAGGTCTAATTGGGGCAATTTACCTTTGTTAATAACAGACACGTCAAGCGTGTTTTGTTGCGTCAATAGATTTTTTTGCTGTGTTAAGGGATAATTTTTATCCAATAAACCATAGCATTGGTCTAAACTCAGTTTTTCTTGACCGTTGGCTATTCCTCCGATAAGAATTAAAAGAATTGTAAAGAATTTCATTTTTTTCATTTTTTTATAGCATTTATAATAAAATCGGCTACCATTGTTTTGCGCTCTTCAATTAAGACTTTGTAATTGGCTTCATTTAATTTAGTAAAGCCTTTTAAAAGAGGTGCGCCAATAAATGGAAACACAGTTAAGGCCATAATATTTATAAACAATTGTTCAGGGCTTATGGCTCTGATTTTACCGTTTTTAACGGCCGTTTCTATTTGATTTTTGAAAATATCAATATTTGGAAAACTGTTGTGCTGTATTAGTTTTTCAGCAAAATCAGGATTCTGATTGAGTTCTTGTATAATAAATTTAGGGGCATATGGATGGGTCATAGCAAAGCTTATATAGCCCTTTGTAAAGTGTTTAATTTTATCGAAAAGGGCAATTTCCGAGTTTAAAACAGCTCCTAATTTTGGTGCTATTAAACTAAAAGCTTTAAAAAACACCGCTTCGAAAAGCATTTGTTTACTGCGGTAATAATAATGAAGTAGGGCTTTGTTAATACCCGCCTCGTCGGCAATTTCTTGCATACGTGCCCCTGTCATACCTTTGCGTTGAAAGACAGTTTTTGCAGCTTCTAAGATTTTTTGTTCGTTGTTTTCCATAATTTACCAAATGGTTTAACCAAATAGTTAACAAAAGTAAAACCTTTTTTATAAATAGCAAAATAATTGCTACATTTGTTACGCTTAAAATCTTCTTAGCTATGAAAAAAATTCTCAAATTAGTCCTTGTCCTTATTGTTGCTACCCTCGTTTATTTTGGTTTTACAACCTATAAAAAACTCGATATTATTACAGGTTATTCCTCAAAAAGTGTGGCTTCGGGCGTGTTTTTAGCACATCGTACACAAGCCTCTATTGAGCAAGGCGATAATGATATTCCGTCTATTGACCTGGCCAAAAACGTAGTTAACACAGATGATAAATCGGTTGCGTCAACGGCTTTTGGTTTAAAAAAACGCACAGCGATTTTTAGAGAAGGTCTTGGGGCTGTTTTAATGATAGACGGGGTAAAAGACACTTTAAAATACGAAATTCCGAAACGTGATTTCACCATGATAAACAAAGTTTATCCCTATGGCGATTTACCTCAAAAAGACACTGTTTTAGCTGAAGTTAATTATGAACTTGTAAAAAACGCGGTGACTGATGCTTTTGATAAACCTGGCGAAAATCTTAAAAAAACACGCTCGGTTTTGGTCTTGTACAAAGATCATGTTATTGCCGAAAAATACGCAGATGGCTTTAATCGTAATACCCCAATGTTGGGTTGGTCTATGACCAAGAGTATAACGGCTACCATCTACGGCATCCTGCAAAAGCAAGGCAAATTAAAAGTGAGTCAATCGCATTTGTTTTCAGATTGGGAAAATGATAAACGTGCTAATATCACTTTAAGCGATTTATTGCACATGAATAGCGGTTTGGAATGGGACGAAAATTACAGCAAACTCTCGGGCGTAACCCGTATGTTGTTTTTAGATAAAGATATGAGCAAACGCCAACGTCAAAAACCCGCCCAATACAAACCCGATACCCATTGGAATTACTCGTCGGGCACTACAAATTTACTTTCGGGCTGGTTGCGTACACAGTTTAAAACACACCAAGACTATCTCGATTTTTGGTACACGGCTTTACTCGATAAAATAGGTATGCACAGTGCTTTGGTAGAAACCGATTTGGCAGGCAATTATGTGGGCTCTTCGTACGGTTGGGCTACCACCCGCGATTGGGCTAAATTCGGTACCCTTAATTTACACTATGGCAATTGGGACGGTACACAAATTGTAGATACCACTTGGGTAAATTATATAAAAACACCGACCAATACGTCTAAGGGTCGTTACGGCGCACACTTTTGGCTTAATGCTGGTGGTATTTACCCCGATGTACCCAAAGATATGTTTAGCTGCAATGGCTTTCAAGGCCAAATGGTTTTTATGATTCCTTCAAAAAATTTGGTAGTGGTTAGAACAGGTTTAACCGAATATCCCGATTTTGATTTTAATGCCTTTTTAAAAGGGATTTTGGCAGGGATAAAAGAGTGAAAAATATTTAATTTTTTAATAATATTATAAAATGAAATTTTCAGAAAGACTTGGATATAAAACAGTAAGAAAAAATTTGCAATTTGAAAGTATAGACATTAATTTACTTAACTCAATGTGGTCGATTTTTCTTGATTTATTTTTATTAAAGTTGGAACATAAAAATTATCACGGTGTTTATGAAAAATATAATTATACTTATTCACTTTGGTTAAACTACTTTAAATGGCCAACAGATAAATCTCCAATTAATCTAGACAAATCTGTGAATATTTTTAGATTAAAAGAAGAAATACACTCATATCTATATTCTGATAGTACGAATTGGTTTGAGATTTATGACTTTTTTGAATTTTCTTCCAGATATTTTGGTGCTCAATGTATAGAAATGTTTAATAAAATATTTGAGAGAGAAAAAGCAGCTTATCGATTTATTAATGGTCAAATAGCACCAATAAGTTCAAATGAAGAAATAAGTGAAATTGAACAAGCTTCAGAAGAAAATAATGAGTTCAAATCTGTTTCAATTCATTTAAACACATCGTTAAAGTATTTGTCAGATAGAGAAAATCCCGATTATAGAAATTCAGTTAAAGAATCTATTTCTGCTGTTGAATCTATTTGTAAAATATTTACTAATGACGATAAAGCTACATTGGGTAAAACATTAAAAGTTCTTGAGTCAAATGGGGATATTCATCCAGCGCTAAAAAAAGCATTTACATCATTATATGGTTATACAAGTGATGATGCAGGTATAAGACATTCTTTGATGGAAGGTAGTAGGGAAATTGATTTTTTTGAAGCTAAATTTATGTTAGCTACGTGTTCTTCTTTCATAAATTTACTAAAAGGGAAGATGTCATAATTTTTGTTGAAAAAGGGAATCATTAAAAATAAATCAAATCAAAACACCTCAAATTCCAAAAAAACAGAAAGACTAGATAGTTTTTCTAGTTGCCTAAAACCAAAATACTTTCTAATTTTATATTTTTAAGCATATAAAAATTACATTTTTAATTAAATTATATCTAAATACATATAATTCACTATATTTGCATCATATTATATTTAAACACATATAATGAAACCCTTAGAGAAATTTGTAAAAGAACGTAGAAAAGAAGTGAATTTAACTCAAGAAGAATTCGCAGAACGTGCCGGTGTGGCATTAACCGTCATCCGTAAAATTGAGCAGGGTAAAACAAACCTAAATATGGATAAAGTTAATCTTGTATTGCGCATGTTTGGTCATACATTAGCACCTGTAAACAGTAAAGAACTAGGCGGATGAGACAAGGAAAAGTAACTTATAAAGATAAATTAGCAGGGATTATTACCGAAACAAACGATGGTGAGTTTATCTTTCAGTACGACAAACAGTATGTAAAAGATTATCCAACAAAGTTTATCACGTTCACCATGCCTGTATCTGATAAACCTTATACCGATAAACGATTGTTCCCCTTTTTTGAAGGTTTAATTCCCGAGGGATGGTTGCTGGATATCGCTTCAAAAAATTGGAAAATAAATAAAAATGATCGCATGGGTTTATTGCTGGCATGTTGCCAAAATTGCATTGGCGCAGTAAGTGTCATACCAATACCTGAAAAAGATGAAGCATAAGTGTTTATATTGTTATGAACCGCTTGAAAAAGAAACAGATTTTCACAAAAAGTGTTGTGTAGAATTCTTTGGCATGCCAACATTTCCTCAAATTCCTTATACGCTTAACCAAATGACCGCCTTGGCTAAAAATATTGTAGAACGCAGTGTTACAGTACCGGGTGTACAACCCAAATTATCGATGTCTTTAGTTAAAGAGACTCAAAAAAATACAGAAACACGATTAACCGTAATTGGTGCTCTTGGTGGACAATATATTTTTAAACCCCCTTCTAATCAATATATTGAAATGCCCGAAAATGAACATGTAACCATGAGAATTGCCGAAGCATTCGGGATACGGGTCGTGCCGTCAAGTTTGATACGGTTAAAATCGGGAGAGTTATCGTATATCACTAAAAGAATTGACCGCACAGAAACCCATAAAAAGATACATATGTTAGATATGTTTCAAATAACAGAGGCTTTTGATAAATACAGAAGTTCTATGGAGAAAATAGGTAAAGCCATTCACAATTATTCGGATAACCCACTACTGGATAAGATATTTTATTTAGAATTAGTTCTCTTTAGTTTTTTAACGGGCAATAATGATATGCACCTCAAGAATTTTTCAATGATAGAAAGCCCTTCAGGATGGGTATTGGCTCCTGCCTACGATTTACTTAATGTTGCCATTGTAAATCCTGAAGATACCGAAGAATTGGCACTTACACTCGAAGGGAAAAATAAAAAACTTAATCGCGAAAATTTTGAGTACTTGGGCAACGTATTAGGGCTAACAACTAAGCAAATTCAAGCTGTTTTTAAGCGGATATTAAAACACCAACCAAATGCTGTTGAATGGATTAATAAATCCTTTTTGTCTGATGAGATGAAAGAAGCCTATCTAAATATTCTTGAAACGAGATACGAAAGATTAAAAATGATTAACAAAGCTTGAGATGTTTGCTTACGTTGAGGTAGTTTATCTCAACGTAAACTCCAAATTATTTATACGGTTTGGATTTGTTTAAAACAAATATTATTGCGTTTTATAAATTTTAACTAAAATATCATCAATTATTTACAACACAGTCTTGATTCTTTGTTCTTATAGCGAAGCGGTCTTATGTCTTTAGTCGGACACTAATGTAAAACAATGATAAAAGAGGTCCATTGTTCGTTTTTGGGATTCAGAAAAATATCGCCCCCCATCGTTAACATAATTTGTTTACTTAGGCTCAAACCAATGCCCGAACCGCCTTCTTTAGTGGTGTAAAAAGGAACAAATATTTGCTCTTTTAGCTCGGGAGGCACTTTAGGGCCGTTGTTGGCGATTTCTATTTTAACAAAATTTTCTTCTTCCCAAAGATTTATTAATAGGGTTGGATTAGGGGTGTCTTTAGACAAAAGGGCTTCCGTTGCATTTTTTAACATATTTATAATTACCTGCGATTGTAGGGTAGCATCTGTAACAAAAAGAAAATTTTTGGGGATTGATTTCTTTACTGTTATCTTATTAAACCCTGCGAAAGCACTTGCTATTAACAGGTTATTTTCAATGAGTTCAGAAAGGTTGACTTCCTTTAAATGAGGCTCCGGAAGTTTGGTAAATTTTCGGTAGTTTTCTACAAAATTCATCAGGCCGAGACCGCGTTCTTCAATTACCTTGAGTCCTTTTACGGTGTTGGTAATCGTTATCGGTTTAATATCATCAACAGCTATGGTTTTTTTATTTTTAAAAAAATAGCCTAAAATAACCTGCGATAACGAGGTTATAGGTGCAATATTATTCATAATTTCATGCGATAAAGTACGCGCCAGTTTTACCCAAGCATCTATTTCACGATTATCCAATTCTTTGGTAATATCGCTTACGGCAACCAGTTTTATTTTTTTATTTTTTATGGTTATTTGCGATAATTTAAACATAAGTTTCTGCCCGTATTGATTTTCGAAAATAGCAGAAGACCGATGGGGGTGTAAATCAAACTGCATAATAAAATCGGGCAACGCTTTATCAACAGCCTTTAAGGTGTTAATATGATGGTATTCGTTAAGATTGACAAGTTTTGTAGCTTCGGGATTAATGTTTATGACTCTGCCACTTTCGTTTACCGAAAAAAGACCGGTGGTAGATTGGTTTATAACTAAGCGAAAATATTGTTCGCGCGTATTGATTTCTGTTTTGGTTTGCCTAAAGAGTTCGTTGAGCCGATTCATTCCTTTGTAAACTTCATCAATGGTTTTATTTCCTGATTTTGAAGGAATTTTAAGCGTTGTATCTTCATTTTCAATACCGAGTAAAAATAAGGACATCCACTTGTTTAAATGATTAAAATAACGGATAATGTTAACCACGGCTCCTATCAACAATAACACAAAAATAACACTTAACGGATAGTTTTGCTTTTCAAAAAACATAAATGTAGTAATCCCCGCAAGGGCTATAATGATGACCAATTTGAGTAAAATTGTGCGATAAAAATGTTTATAGGTCATAATTTAAATATAAACAACACAAAAAATGAAACAGGCTGAGTACACAAAATGATTTTATGATATTTTTTTGACTCATTTATATTTCATATTTCTTTAATTTATTATAAAGTGTTTGTCTTGTAATTCCCAGTTTTTTAGCGACGGAACTCATATTTCCTTTTTCTTTTAAAATACAGGTTTTAATCATATCGCATTCCATCTCTTCAATGGTTTGAAAGGGAAAGTTAGCCATATCTTGTAAGTTGTTATTTACCGTAAAACTATCTTCGTAAAGTATTTTATCCTCTGAGAGGATAACCGCTTTTTCAATGGCGTGCTGTAACTCTCTTACATTTCCAGGCCAACGGTATTTTAAGAGTTTTTGTTTGGCTCTTGCGCCGATTTTAAGTCCGGGTTTTTCATATTTTTTTCTGTATCGGTCTAAATAAAAATCGGCTAAAAGGAGGACGTCATTTTCGCGCTCCCGCAAAGGAGGCAATTCTATGGTAATGGTGTTAATGCGATAGAGCAAATCTTGACGGAAAAGATTTTGTGCTATCATCGTTTTTAAATCGCGGTTGGTAGCCGAAATAAGACGCATGTTAACTGGTATAGGTGTGTTGCTGCCCAAACGGTTAATAATCCTATTTTGTAAAACTGCCAAAAGTTTGGCTTGAAGTGGCAGTGATAAATTCCCAATTTCATCGAGAAAAAGCGAGCCTTTATTTGCCAATTCAATTTTTCCTATACGATCTTCGTGGGCATCTGTAAACGCACCTTTTTTATGACCAAAAAGCTCACTTTCAAAAAGCGTTTCGCTAACAGCTCCCATATCAACACTCACCATAAGTTCGTTATTTCTTTTTGAATACCGGTGAATTTCGCGTGCAATAAGCTCTTTGCCTGTACCATTTTCGCCTGTAATAAAAATATTAGCATCGGTAACCGCCACCTTTTTTACTATCTCCATAACGTTTTTCATAACGCGCGATTGTCCTATAATTTTTTGTGTAGCGGGGTTTAATTCTTGTTTTAAACCGCTATTCGTTTTGCGTAATTTGTCGGTTTCCTGTTTACTTTTTCTAAGTTTTAACGCTGCTTTTAGGGTAGTTATTAGCTTGTTGTTGTCCCAAGGTTTTAAGATAAAATCAAAAGCACCTTCTTTTACCGCTTTTACCGCCAATTCAATAGCACCATAAGCGGTAATCATCACCACGCTGATAGACGCATCGTATTTTAGTATCTGCCTAAGCCAATAAAGTCCTTCGTTTCCGGAATTCATACCTGCGGTAAAATTCATATCCAGTAAAACAACATCAATGGGATTTTTGTATAATGCCGATAGCAGTGTGTTTGGGTTGCTAAGTGTTAAAACACTGTCGAATTCAGATTGCAATAACATATCAAGAGCTGTTAAAACACTCTTGCTATTATCAACAATAAGAATTTTGCTTTTCATTTTTAAGGTTTAAAAATTTCTTATGGCGAAGGTAGTTAACTGTAAATAAAACTAACACATGGTGTAAAAATATTTTACACTTTTTTTAGTTTTAATAGCTCTATTATCGTGTATAGCACAGGTATATAGTTATTTATGTTTTATGGCATAGTATTGGTTATTTCTTGTCTAAAAAAAATGAATTTTTTATTATGGATGTACCGATAGAGCGGAAGACGAAATTTAGAAAAAAGCATATTTATATCGGTTTAGGCTCAATCTTTTTTATACTGCTTGTTTACAAAGCATTTTTTTCGGGTAATATGTCGGTTTATCGTGTAGCGGCAGATAAGCTGACTATTGACACGGTAAAAGAAGGTGTTTTTTACGATTACATTTCGGTTACGGGTACGGTTGCTCCCATTGCTACCATATACCTTGACGCACAAGAGGGCGGACGTGTAGAAAAAAAGATTATAGAAGAGGGGGCCTTGGTTAAAAAAGGGGATGTAATCTTGCAATTGAGCAATCCCGATTTGAGACTGAGTATCTTAAACAGCGAAGCCGAGCTCGCTAAAAACAGTAATTTTCTTCGCGATACTCGGGTTAGGATGGAACAAGAAAAATTGCAGATAAAACAAGGCCTTTTAAACCTTAAATTTGCTTTGATAAGCAAAAAAAGAATTTACAATCAGAACAAACGTTTCTATAAAAAGGGTTTTATTTCGAGAAATGATTTTTTAAAATCGAAAGAAAGCTATGAAAATGCCCAACAGAGTTATGCGCTATATCTTGAACGCCAAAAGCAGGACTCCATTTATCGATCCATACAGGTACAACAGATGAAAAATAACCTACACAATATGGCGTTGAATTTAAAATTGGTACGCCAAAGGCAAGAAAGTCTCAATATAAAAGCACCTAGAGACGGGCAGCTTACCATGTTGGATGCAGAGGTGGGGCAATCTATTCCTAAAGGCGGCAGGATTGGGCAAATAGATATTCTTACTTCCTATAAAGTAGTGGCACAAATTGACGAGCATTATATTGATAAAGTCCGTGTGGGTCTCATGGCTATTTTAGACCGCAACGGAAAAGAGTTTAAGCTGCGCATCAGAAAAATATTGCCGGGCGTACGCAACGGTCGTTTTGAAGTGCAAATGGTTTTTGACGGCAAAATACCCCAGAATATGCGTACCGGACAAACCTATTATATCCGCTTGCAATTAGGAAATCCTGTAAAAGCACTTTTGTTGCCAAGGGGTGGTTTTTTTCAGAATACCGGAGGGCAATGGATTTTTGTGGTTTCAAAAGATGGAAAAATGGCAGAAAAGCGCAATATAAAAATAGGGCGTCAAAATCCGAAATATTACGAATTACTTAAAGGTCTTAAACCAAATGAAAGGGTAGTTGTATCGGATTATGATAATTTTGGTAATAGTGACAGATTGGATTTTAAATAAATTTATAACATTTAAACAATATAATTTATGATTAAAATAGAGAACTTAGTAAAAGTGTTTCGTACCGAAGAGATTGAAACATACGCTCTAAACGGTGTGAATTTTGAAGTAAAAAAAGGCGAGTTTGTGGCCATTATGGGGCCTTCGGGTTGTGGTAAATCAACACTACTCAGCATTATAGGTTTGTTGGATAATCCCACTAAAGGCAGCTATTTGTTTAATGATACTCAAGTTGCAGGACTTAAAGAAAAAAATCGCACTAACCTACGAAAAGGGCGTATTGGCTTTGTCTTTCAGAGCTTTAATCTTATTGACGAATTAAATGTTTATGACAATGTAGAATTGCCTTTATTTTATCTTAGGATGAAAGTTTCTGAACGTAAAAGACGTGTAGAAGAAGTTTTACAACGTATGCATATAGGTCATCGTACAAAACATTTTCCACAACAACTTTCAGGCGGACAACAACAACGGGTGGCCATTGCCAGAGCCGTAGTGGCGAATCCTAAATTAATTCTTGCCGATGAGCCTACTGGAAACCTCGATTCAAAAAACGGTATTGAGGTTATGAATTTATTATCAGAATTAAACCAAGAAGGTGCTACCATTATTATGGCAACCCACTCCGAGCGCGATGCTGCTTATGCGCACCGTACCATTAATTTACTGGATGGCGAAGTTATTATGGAAAAGACAAATCCAAATTAGTCCACTTAATAAATTTGGTAAAATCTAAAAATATGTGGAGGAAAAATTTAAAATCCTTTGTGACTCATTTGGCTAAGAACAAGTTATATACGTTTATTACCATCTTTGGATTTGCAGCGTCGTTAACTTTTGTTATTGTGCTGAGTCTCTATATAAAAAATGAGTTAAGCATCAATGCATCGCAGAAAAACAAAGACCGTATTTTTAGACTGACAAGCGATGAAGATGAGTCCTCTTTTTCTCCGCCTATAGGCCAATGGTTACATGGTAAATATCCTGAAATTAAAAGCTTTACCAGAATTTACCATGACAACGGAATTATCAGCAATAAAAAAGGCATTAAGCTAAAGGTTAATTATCTTTTGGCCGATTCTACTTTCTTCAATATGTTTACTTTTCACTTGTTAAAAGGTGATAAAAACACAGTTTTAAAAACAAGACATTCCATTGTATTATCAAAAAAGATGGCTAAGAAACTATTTGGAAATGAATCGCCTATAGGTAAACAGGTCTTTATAGATATGAAAGCCACTTTTACGGTAACCGGGATTGTTGATGATATTTCAAAAACATCAAATTTTGATTACAGCGATGCCATCATAAATTTTAGAGGTATTGGTGATATTTGGGGATCAGATGATATTTTGACTAATTATGGCAATTGCTCTTTTAGCCTATTTTTTCTTGCTAAACTCCATACAGATTTACCCGCTATCGCCCCAAGTGTATTAAAACTGTTTAAAAAAGATTTTTGGCTTTATAAAGACGGTATCAATAAAAAAGTGATATTTGAACCGCTAGTAGACACCTATTTTAGCACCAGTACTGGTTCTGGTATTAGGCAAAATAGTAAACCACTTGTTTTTGTTTTACTAGCCATTGTATTGTTAATTCTCATACTGTCGGTTATAAACTATATAAATTTAACCATTGCCCAGTCTACTTTACGGGTGAAACAAATTGCCATTAAAAAACTGCTTGGTAGTTCAAGGAACAAGTTGATTGTACAGCATGTTACTGAAACAATTCTTTTAGTGTTTCTAGCTTTCTCACTGGCTGTTTTGTTCAGTTTTTTAATAGAACCAACATTTAACCATCTGCTTAATACAAGGCTTAATCTTTCTTATGAATTTAAAGGAAGAATGTTAATTATCGCTTTATTAATTATCGGGTTTATCGGGTTTTTATCAGGAATCATCCCCGCTGCTCTTATAACAAAACTGAATGCCGTAGAAGTGATAAAAGGTGGTTTCAGACGGAAAAGCAAGGGTCTGTATTCAAGGATAATGATTGGTTTTCAGTACACAGTGGTTATAATACTTTTAATATCGGCTATCATTATTTCTAAACAAACTCTGTTTATGCAAAATAAAAATCCGGGCTTTAATACAAAAAGCATTCTTTGGCTTCAGAATCATATAAAACCTGCACAAAAGAGCGGATTAAGAAATAAAATAATGAATATTACGGGCGTAAAAAGAGTGTCATTCGTTCAGGGTAGTCCTATTGATGGTGGCAATAATTACACATTTAACTATCATAACAAGCCTGTTAGTTTTCAAGTTTTTATTGTTGATACTGCCTTTTTTTCAATGATGCAAATGAAAATTATACCAACGGGGGTAGCTTATTCAAAAAAAGGGGTCTGGCTAAACCGAGCAGCCGTTAAAAAGATGGCGCTTGATTCGCTTCCTAAATCAGTAATGTATGGCTCTAATAAGAAGCCATTACCGGTACTCGGTATTATTAGTGATTTTAATTACCGTTCGTTACGAGAAAAAGTAGGACCAGCTATTGTCCGCCAGCTGGATAAGGACATCTATCCTTGGAGTATTTTAGTACAAATAGAAGGTAACAATATTGTTCCTATTGTTGATAAAATCAGAAAAACCTACAGCAATTTTACCGGTGGCTTGCCTTTTGATTACGGTTTTTTTAATCAGACTATTAAAAAATGGTACGCAGGCGAAAAACGTACAGCCGTTATTGTTGGTTATTTTGCACTCTTGTCAATTGCTATTTCGGTAATGGGCATTTTTGCCATGTCAATCTTTTACACCCAACAAAAAACCAAAGAAATAGGTATTCGTAAAGTAAACGGAGCTACAGTGTTAGAAATAGTAAAAATGCTGAATAAAGATTTTGTAAAATGGGTTGCCGTTGCTTTTGTAATTGCAGCTCCTATAGCTTATTATGCTATGCAAAGATGGCTAGAGAATTTTGCTTATAAAATTGCACTCAGTTGGTGGATTTTTGCCCTTGTCGGGATGGTTGTTTTAAGTGTTGCTTTGCTAACTGTTAGTTTGCAAACCTTTAAATCGGCTCGAAAAAACCCGGTGGAAGCACTGCAATATGAATAAAAATATAAAACTGATAATTAGGATATTATGTTTAAAATGAAATCATTATATAAAAGTATTGTTAAATATCCCATATCGTTGGTGTTTAATGTTTTGAGTTTGTTGATTGCATTTACAGGGATTATCACCTTAGTTTTATATATTTCTTACGAAAACAATTACGATACTTTTAATAAAAATTACGATAATATTTACAAAATAAATATTGGAAAAGATGATGGTACAGTTCCTGCCAAAATAGCTCCGATAATCGAAAAAAATATAACCAATATTGAGGATATTACTCCGCTTTGGTTTATCAGTAATGCCATAACAACTAATAAATTAAAGTCTAAAAAAATTGCTTTTTACCAACGTGGTATGTATGCCAACAATCAGGTGTTTAATATTTTTACCTTTCCTTTAATATTAGGTGAAAAAGAAAAAGCACTTACCAATGCCTACACCATAGTTTTAACAGAAAAGCTTGCAAAAAAATTGTTTGGTAAAGAAAACCCTATCGGTAAAAAAGTTTTGTTAAACAAAGATAGTTTTACCGTTACCGGCGTTATGAAAAACATACCCGATAACGCCTCTTTTCACGTTAGTTATATCTGTTCATTTATCACCCAAAGCCAAACCCCTGATAGTTTTACAAATAGTTGGAGCGAATGGAGTTTTCAGGTTTTTTGTAAAGTTAGCAAACAAGCAAACATAGCCGAGCTTACACGCAAAATAAATTCAATTGACGAATTTGAAAACTATTTTGCCGGCAAAGATAAAAAGCGTGATAAAGACACGCTATTTCATCTTAAACCGCTTTCGGCTTTGCATTTTTCATCCAACAATAATTTTAATATCGTTAACAAAAAGGTGCTAAATGTTTTAAGTGTTTTAGCATTGGTTTTGTTCATTATGGGCATGGTAAATTTTATAAATTTAACAACGGCACAATCTTTTCAAAAATCTAAATCACTTTCCATGAAAAGGGTTTTTGGAGCGAGTAAAAAATCGGTTTTTACACAAGTTATTGTCGAGGCCGTTATTATTTCGCTTTTTGTCATGTCATTTTCGTTTATTGCACACCGATTTTTGTACCCTTTTCTTCAAAATAATTTAGGAATAAGCGGTATGGGTTTTGGCAATCGTCCCCAATATTACTTTTATTTTGTTGCGATGGCAATAATTTTTGGAATTATTGCCGGCGTTTATCCTGCATTTTACCTCAATGCTACGCCGCTCTCTCAATCTATTCACGGTGCAATAAATTTAAAAGATAAAGGTAAAAGCGTAAGAACAGTACTTTTAGATTTACAGTTTGTTTTTGCTGTTGTTTTAATTATTTCATCTATCGGAATAGCTAAGCAAATTAGTTTTTGGCATAATTTTGATATCGGAATTCAGAAAAAAAATATTATCTATCTCCGTACAACTAACCAGATACGCAAGCATTATAAGGCTTTTGCTGATGAACTGATTAAAAACCGAAATATTACGGAATACACTTATTCTAATTTTGTGCCCGGTAGCGTAGGGATGGGCTGGGGGCGCATGATTGATGGTCAGCAAGTTAATTTTACCAGTTGGCCTGTTGATGAGCATTTTGTCGATTTTTTTAATATCAAGATTGTAAAAGGACGGTCTTTTTCAAAAAATATGGAGGTAGATAAAGGGACGTTTATTTTAAACGAGAAAGCAGTTGAAAAATTTGGTTGGCAAAAACCATTAGAAAAAAGGATTTATGGATTTTCAAAAGATGGGTCGATTGTAGGCATTGCCAAAAATTTTAATTTCGCTTCACTAAAAGAGGGTATTACCCCTATGGTATTCTGGCTTTACGACGGACGAAGATATAATTTGTTGCTTAAAATTAAACCTAAAAATCTTACCCAAACAATTAGTTATATTAAAACTATTTGGGGAAAATTTGAGCCTGTTCAAGATTTTAACTTTAAATTTTTAGACGATACCCTTAATAGGTTATATCAAAAAGAAGAGCGGATTTCAAATTTTATCCGCATTGTAACGCTTTGGAGTATGCTGCTGTCAATTATTGGTTTACTGGGATTGGTAATTTTTACAACGCGTTTACGAACTAAAGAAATTGGTATTCGCAGAGTAAATGGAGCATCTATTTTTGAGATTGTAAAGATGCTAAACCTAGGCTTTTTAAAACAAGTAATTTTTGCATTTATTATAGCCTCGCCAATTGCCTATTATGCACTAAAAAAGTGGCTTGAAAGCTTTGCCTATAAAACAACTTTAAGTTGGTGGATTTTTGCCTTGGCGGGAATAATAATTCTATTATTTGCTTTGCTAGCTACAAGTTGGTTTACTTGGCATGCTGCAAAACAAAACCCTGTAAAATCACTTAAAACAGAATAGCTGTTTTGGCGTTTAAAAATATTTAATATGAATTTAATTGTCATTTTATTAAAAAGATTAAAGTCTCACAAATTGACCCTTTGGTTGCGCATAATTACTATGGGTGTTGGTATGGCCAGCGCACTCGTGCTTTTTTATATCGCATTAAATGAGTTAAGTACCGATAATTTTTATGCTGATAAAAACCAAATTTATCAAGTTTTTGACAATTTTAAATCACCCGATTACAGCGGGGTAGACGAAGCTCTTGTACAGCCACTTGTACCGGCTATGGTTTCAGATTTTGTGGGGGTTGCGGTAGGAACAGAGGTTTTTAATAACGGAAAAACAAATTATAAAGTAAACGAATCGTTAATTGAAGCCAATACCATATATGCCGATTCGCTATTTTTTAAAGTTTTTAAGCGTTGGTTTGTTGCCGGAACGGCAAATGGCTCATTGCTACAAAAAAATACAGCGGTTATTACGCAAAAATTAGCAAAAAAACTTTTTGGTAATAATACAACTGCTATGGATAAAATAATTTATCTGAACGAAATGCGACCGATTACCATTTCGGGCGTCATTAAAGACTGGCCGCCTAATTCAAGTTTTAAGACCGATGTTATCTTGTCGTTTGCTACTTTAAAAGACGAAAACAGGCTGTATATGGGTTGGGGTGGCGGCGATAGTTTTAAGGGTTTTATCAAACTAACACAACACACAAATCCTAACGAAATTGAAAAAGGCATGCCGGCATTTTTACACAAATATTACGATGTTGCTGCAGACGAAGCACGTGGTTTTTTTTCAACCTACCAACTTATTCCACTTACAAAAGCCACGTTTATTATCAATCCTGAAAAGAAAGTCATTTATGCCATTATGATATTTATAGGTGTGTTGATATTTGGTTTGGTGTGTTTTAATTCACTTTTGTTAATACTGGCGGGATATCGTAAATTTATAAAGGAAATTGCCATTCATCGTACTTTGGGGGCTTCCGTTTTCGATATACATAAGCTTATTTTTAACGAAGCACTTTTTTATATGTTGGCTTCAACAATAGTGGCTATTCTTTTTATTTTACTTATAAATCCGTTTATCGAATCTAATTTTCAGTTTAGTCTTACCAAATCCTTTACAAACGTATCGTTTTTGCTTTTGTTTTTGTTGGTGTTTTTTATTGCTTTTGTAGTAATTTACTTGATTCCCGTACATTGGTCAATCCAATATTTTAGGACTATTCAAAAAGCACAGTCATCTTACAAACCGCCTATAAATACCAATTTACAACGTGCTTTGCTTACGCTACAGATAGGCATTTCGTTAAGCTTGTTTATTTTTATGTTTTTTATCAATAGGCAGTTTAACTTTATCACGCATTTTAACAAAGGCTATGATTCAAATAATCTGATTTATATTGCATTACAAAACAAACCGCTTTATACAAAAGATGCGGTAATAAAAAGTGAAATAATAAAAATTCCCAATGTTGTATCGGTATGTTTATCTGATGCCATCCCTATATGGCAGCTTTCGGGTAATGGCTTTTCACCTAATCCGGATGGAGAAAACTTAAAAATTGTACGAAACATTAGTGTTGATAAAGATTTTTTTGCAACACTAAAAATAAAGTTAAAAGGTCTGGGATTTAATGGTTCTGCTATTCATGATAATAGTGTAATTGTTACCCGTAAGGCAGCAAAACTATTTAGTTTTAAACATCCTGTTGGTAAAAATGTTTATCGTAATGGTGCCCGTTTAATAGTTGGCCTTGCTGATGATTTTGTTTCAGGCTCACTGCATTCGGCTATGCAACCTACTGTATTTAGCCGATACCAGTATCCTTCAGTTTACTCGGTAATTACGGCTCGAATTTCCACTATAGGGATGGCTGCCACAGTACATAAAATTAAACAAACTATTAAAAGTATTGCTCCCGGTCAGATTGTTCAGGTTCGCTATTATGATATTTCATTGCGAGAAAATTATCGGTTTGACCGTGCCGTAAAAAATACCGTAAGCTTCTTCTCTATTCTCGCGGCACTTATAACACTTGCTGGTTTGGTTGGTTTTATACTAAGTATGATTAATTTACGAACCAAAGAATTAGGTATTCGTAAAATAAATGGGGCATCTACAAACGATTTATTACTGTTGCTGAATAAGGTTTTTATGTGGAACATTGCTGTAGCTCTTGTGATTTTTATACCTGTTTCTTACCAAATCTCTAAACTTTGGTTGCAACAGTATGTCTACGCTGTATCAATAAAATGGTGGGTGTTTGCATTGGCTTCGGCTTTGGTATCGGTGTTGGTTTTTGGAGTGGTATCTATTTTTACTTTTAGGGCAGTAAGAAAAAATCCGGTAGAAGCCTTAAGATATGAATAGAAACTGATGATTTGTTTGATGTCACGCCAAATTTAATTTGTAATAAATCCTAAAATACCTCAAACTCCAAAAAAACTGACACACTCGATATTTTAGAATGTCTTATAAAACCATATTGTTTACGTGTAAAATCCAATCCGATAAGGAACGAATTGCGGTAATCTTCATTAAAAATTTGAAAGCCCATACCGGCTTTATAAAAGCCGCCTCTTTCAAAATTGTCATTTAATTTTAACAGTCGCCCATAACCGCCACGGATAAAAAAATTGTCTTCGTATTGAAATAAAACATAACGCAAACTGACGTAAGCGGGTAAAAAATTGAGATTTTGTTTAAGATGCCCTTCGTATTCTAAATTGAGTCCAGCACTAAAACGGTTGTCAATTTGCAAGCCAAAAGTATTGTTAAAAAACAGCGCATTTAGAATAATGAAACTCTCGCTGTCACTATTACCAAGTTCAAAATTTTCGTTGTGCATTAAAGTTCCGGCTAATGAAATTTTATAAAAGAGTCCTTGGGTTTTATCGTCGTCTTGCGAAAAAGTTTTTAAAAAGAGCAGTAAAAAGAGTAGCGTTATACGATAGGTCATCAAGTTTTAAATTAATGACAGAGAGTTTACAACAACTATACCAAAAATAAAAATAGTTTTTTTGTGAAAAAGCAATCCATTTTATACTAATTTGGATATTAGGTTATGATTGAGAGACTGCCCGCCCGGACGTGCCGTTTAGGTACGGGCAGATCACATTCCGATTGATATCGGAATTCGCAGAGATGTATGAATTTCTTTCCTTCTGGGAGATTAAGAGGCGCCTGGGCTATAAATCAAACCCCAAATTAACGCCCAATTTTAAAGCAATGAGCTTGGTAATACGGTTTTTTAAAGCGGGAATTTTTATTTTATCCAACACATCGTTGCTAAAAGCATAGAGTAATAAAGCCGTCGCTTCGTCTTTAGGAATACCGCGCGAACGGAGGTAAAATAAAGCATCATCGTCTAACTGACCAATGGTACAACCGTGCGAACATTTGACGTCATCGGCAAAAATCTCTAACTGAGGTTTGGCATTTATGGTTGCCCCGTCGTGTAATAAAATATTGTTGTTTTGCTGAAAGGCATTGGTTTTCTGCGCTTCTTTATGCACCAAAACTTTACCGTTAAAAACACCAACAGATTTATCGGCATAAATACCTTTATAATTCTGATGGCTCTCACAATCGGGTGTTTTATGATTGACCAAAGTATTGTGATCTACGTGCTGTTTGTCGCCAATGATGGTTACGCCATTTAGATTAGAGGTAATATGTGTGCCGTTATGGTAGAATTTTAAGTTGTTACGCGTGAGTTTGCTGCCAAATGAAAAAGTGCCGACAGAAGCAATACTGTTTTGCTTTTGCGATACATAAGTGCTGTCTATTAAAGAAGCCGATTGTAAGTCATTCTGAATTTTATAATAATCGATTATGGCACGTTTTTGTGCAAAAATTTCGGTAACCGCATTGGTAAGAGTGGCATTTTTAGACAGACTTTGATGGCGTTCAATAATTTGAACGTGGGCATTTTCGCCTACAATAATCAAATTTCGTGGTTGTAAAAGTACCTCTTTACTGTTACCCGTGCTAAAATGCAAAATCTGAATGGGTTTGGGTAAAACTGTATTTTTAGGAATATTTATATAGGCGCCTTCATTTGTAAAAGCCGTATTAAGCGCTGTTAAATTGTCATTTTTGTCAGCAATGGTATTAAAATAATGGTCGATTACCATTTTGTATTTAGGCTTTTTTATAGCCGATGATAACAGGCAAATATCACAACCTTCGTGAGTGGTTTCAGATAAAAACGAACTGTAAACCCCATCTACAAACACCACTTTATAACTGTCTATTTCGTGAATAAAAAAGCGTTTAACATCTTTTAATTCGATATTGTTTTCCATTTCTGGAAACAGATTATAATCGGTATTTAAAATAGGTTTTAACGAGGTGTATTTCCAATCTTCGTCTTTTTTAGTAGGGAAATCCATCTTTTCGAACCTGTTAAAAGCATCGGTGCGCTCTTGATGGACTTTCGAATCTAAATCGGCCAAACCCGTATTTTCGAAAGCTAAAAAAGAGCCAATTAATTTATCTTTTAATTCCATTGTTTTTTTGTTAACAGTTATTTGTTAAATGTTAATAGGTTAAAAAAACGCATAACCTATAACTAAAAACATATAACTTTTTTCTCAAATTATTTAAGCCAATCATATCCTTTTTCCTCCAATTCGTGAGCCAATTCTTTACCTCCCGACTTAACAATCTTTCCGTTGTAAAGTACATGAACAAAATCGGGAACTATATAATCTAGCAGACGTTGGTAATGTGTGATAACAATTACGGCATTGTCTTTACTTTTTAATTTATTCACACCGTTGGCCACAATTTTTAAAGCGTCAATATCTAAGCCCGAATCGGTTTCATCTAAAATAGCCAATTTGGGTTCGAGCATCGCCATCTGAAAGATTTCGTTGCGTTTTTTCTCACCTCCCGAAAAGCCTTCGTTTAACGAGCGTGATAAAAACTTGCGATCTATATCGAGTAATTTGGCGGTTTCACGAATTTTTTTAAGCATTTCGTTAGCTGGTAAATCTTCTAGCCCGAGTGCTTTGCGTTTGGCATTGATAGCAGTTTTAATAAAATTGGTGGTGGTAACACCCGGAATTTCAACAGGATATTGAAAAGACATAAAAATGCCTTTATGGGCGCGTTCTTCGGGCGCAAAATCTAATAAACTTTTGTTGTCTAAAATGACATCCCCTTGTGTGACTTTATAAGTATCATTTCCGGCTATAACCGATGATAAAGTACTTTTACCCGAACCGTTTGGTCCCATAATGGCGTGTACTTCGCCGGGTTTAATCTCTAAATTTATACCTTTTAAAATTTCTTGATCGTTTACACTTGCGTGCAGATTCTTAATCTTTAACATTTTCCCCTCTTTAATCTCCCCGAAGGGGAGCATTTATTATTTATCTTATTTTTATTTCAAACTTTTTAAGTCCCCTCTTGTGGGGGATTTAGGGGGCTTTTATCCAACCGAGCCCTCTAAACTTATTTCTAACAATTTTTGTGCTTCTACGGCAAATTCCATCGGCAATTTGTTAAGTACATCTTTACTAAATCCGTTAACGATTAGTGCGATGGCTTTTTCGGTATCAATACCCCGTTGGTTGCAATAAAATAACTGGTCTTCGCCAATTTTACTGGTGGTGGCTTCGTGTTCTATTTGGGCGCTTTTGCTTTTATTTTCTATATACGGAAAGGTGTGTGCCCCACATAAATTGCCCATTAAAAGGGAATCGCATTGCGAAAAATTTCGTGCATTTTCAGCACGGGCGTTCACCCTTACCAACCCGCGATAGGAGTTTTGTGATTTTCCGGCCGAAATACCTTTTGATATAATGGTGCTTCGGGTGTTTTTGCCTAAGTGAATCATTTTGGTACCAGTATCGGCTTGTTGGTAATTGTTGGTAACGGCAATTGAGTAAAATTCGCCCACCGAATTATCGCCTTTTAAAATGCAACTCGGGTATTTCCACGTAACGGCAGAGCCTGTTTCTACTTGTGTCCAAGACACTTTGGCATTGGTATCGCAAATAGCACGTTTGGTTACAAAATTGTAAATACCGCCTATCCCATTTTTATCACCTGGAAACCAGTTCTGAACAGTTGAATATTTTATTTCGGCATCTTTTAAAATGATGAGTTCAACCACAGCCGCATGTAACTGATTTTCGTCGCGTTGCGGGGCTGTACAGCCTTCAAGATAACTTACATAACTGTCTTCATCGGCAATTAATAAAGTACGCTCAAACTGCCCTGTGCCACTTTCGTTTATTCTAAAATAAGTCGATAATTCCATCGGGCATTTTACCCCTTTTGGGATGTAACAAAACGACCCATCAGAAAAGACAGCCGAGTTTAAAGCGGCATAAAAATTATCGGTTCTGGGGACCACACTGCCCAAATATTTTTTTACCAATTCGGGATGGTTTTTTATCGCTTCAGAAATGGGACAAAAGATAATACCGCGTTCGTTTAAAGTCTTTTTAAAAGTGGTAGCTACAGAAACCGAGTCCATAACCACATCAACAGCTACGTTACTGAGGCGTTTTTGTTCATCAACAGATATGCCTAACTTTTCAAAGGTTTTAAGTAGTTCGGGATCAACCTCATCTAAGCTGTCTAATTTAGGTTTCTTTTTGGGTGCCGAAAAATAACTAATATTTTGAAAATCGGGTTTTTTGTAGGTTACGTTAGCCCAATCGGGTTCGGTCATAGTTTGCCAAATTCTAAAAGCTTCTAAACGCCAATCGGTCATCCATTTGGGTTCTTCTTTCTTTTTAGAAATGGCACGAACAACATCTTCGTTTAAACCCACAGCAAATTTTTCTGACTCTATATCGGTATAAAAGCCGTACTCGTATTCTTGCGTTTCGAGTTCTTTTTTAAGATGCTCTTCAGTATATTTTGTTTTTTGCGTCATAGAAATTTCAAATAATTAAAGTGAAAAACTTTCGCCACAACCACAAGTACGATTTGCATTTGGATTGTTAAATACGAATCCTTTTCCGTTAAGACCACCCGAATATTCGAGTGTTGTGCCCACCAAATACAAAAAGCTCTTTTTGTCAACGGCAATTTTAATACCATTAGTCTCGAACACTTTATCCGTTTCGTGTGATTTATTGTCAAATTTTAATTCATATGATAAACCAGAACAACCACCACTTTTTACACCTACACGAACGTAGTCTGTTGCGGTGTCAAAACCGTCATCTTTCATCATTTCTAGTACCTTTTTTTTGGCAGTTTCACTAACTTGTATCATAATTATATAGATTCATTCTAAATAAGTGCAAATATATAAACAAATCGGCACAATACTAAAGTTTTGAATACATATCTTTTGTAATGTATATTACACTATAAATTACGTACTTCATAGCAAAAATAACGTATTTTTTTCTGCTTAAAAGCGATAGTATTAAGAAAATATGTAATTTCGCAAATCATTAAAAGTAATGCGCGTAAATGAGTCAGAAATTTAAAGAATATAAGGGTTTAGATTTGACAAAAATAGCCGATGAAACATTGGCTTTTTGGGAGGAGAATGACATATTCAAAAAGAGTATCACAAGTCGTGACGCCAACAAACCTTTTGTGTTTTACGAAGGGCCTCCTTCTGCCAATGGATTACCTGGTATTCATCATGTTATGGCGCGTGCTATTAAAGATATTTTTTGCCGATATAAAACTTTAAAAGGCTATCAAGTAAAACGTAAAGCGGGTTGGGATACCCATGGTTTACCTATTGAACTGGGCGTTGAAAAAGAATTGGGTATCACTAAAGAAGATATCGGTAAAAAAATAAGTGTAGAAGCTTATAACGAAGCTTGCAAAAAAGCGGTTATGCGCTACACCGATGTGTGGGAAGATTTAACGCGAAAAATGGGGCATTGGGTAGATATGGACGACCCGTATATTACCTACAAGCCCAAATATATGGAAACAGTTTGGTGGCTTTTAGCCCAACTGTACAACAAAGGACTTATTTATAAAGGCTATACCATTCAGCCATACTCGCCAAAAGCAGGAACCGGATTGAGTTCACATGAACTCAACCAACCTGGCACTTATCGCGATGTGACCGATACTACGGTGGTGGCGCAGTTTAAAGTCCTATCCCCAACCCTTTCTGAAGGAAAGGAAGTTCAAAAACAAATCCTTCCCTTTGGGAAGGAAATAGGATGGGATAATACTTACTTTATCGCTTGGACAACCACCCCTTGGACCTTGCCGTCTAACACCGCTTTGGCTGTTGGTAAAAAAATAGATTATGTTCTAGTAGAAACTTTTAACCAATATACTTTTAAACCTATTAAAGTCATTTTGGCCAAGGCACTTTTGATTCAGCAATTTGGTAAAAAGTTTAAACAAGTTGAGTCTGAAGCTGATTTAAGCACCTATAATGAAAATGATAAGCAAATTCCATTTTATGTAGTTGCAGCATGTAAAGGCGTCGATTTAGTTGGTATAAAATACGAGCAATTATTGCCGTTTACTTTGCCTTATCAAGATGCTGATAAAGCGTTTCGCGTTATTTCGGGTGATTTTGTAACCACCGAAGATGGTACAGGAATCGTACATATTGCCCCAACCTTTGGTCAAGACGATGCCCAAGTAGCCAAGGCCGCTGGTGTACCGCCTATGTTGGTTTTAGATGATAATGAAAACCCAGTGCCTTTAGTAGATTTACAGGGGCGTTTTATAAAACAGATGGGTAAATATGCGGGTAAATATGTTAAAAACGAATATTATACCGATAGCGAAGTTCCTGAGCGTTCGTTAGACGTAGAATTGGCCATCCAACTTAAAGAAGAAAACAAAGCCTTTAATGTAGAAAAGCACAAACACAGTTATCCGCATTGTTGGCGGACTGATAAACCTGTTTTATATTATCCATTGGACTCTTGGTTTATAAAAGTAACCGAGAAACGCGATAGGATGTTTGCACTTAACCAAACCATAAAATGGAAGCCTAAATCAACCGGCGAAGGGCGTTTTGGTAATTGGCTCAAAAACGCGAACGATTGGAATTTATCACGCTCTCGTTATTGGGGCACGCCACTCCCTATTTGGCGCACAGAAGAAGGTGATGAAACCAAAATGATTGGTTCTGTAGCCGAGCTTAAAGCTGAAATGCAAAAAGCCGTAGCGGCAGGTTTTATGAAAGCCGATATCTTCCCCGATTTTGAGGTGGGTAATATGAGTGAAGCCAATTACGACACCATAGATTTACACAAAAATATAGTCGATAAAATTGTATTGGTATCCGATAAGGGTAAACCTATGCATCGTGAAGCCGATTTGATTGATGTGTGGTTCGATTCTGGCTCAATGCCGTATTCTCAATGGCATTATCCTTTCGAAATCCCATCCCTAACCCTTCCCGAAGGGAAGGGAATTCCTACTGATTTCTCCCCTTCGGAGAGAATAAAAGAGGGGCTGGGGATACCGTTTCCGGCTGATTTTATTGCCGAAGGTGTTGACCAGACACGAGGTTGGTTTTATACTTTACATGCCATTGGTACTATGGTTTTTGATTCTGTGGCTTATAAAAAC